>JBOEFW010000104.1:0-14595 GCA_050633105.1 Aureispira sp.
ATTTACTAACCATATAAAAACAGCTATTAATCTTGTTTAGCAATCATCTAGCTTGAATACTCCTATCATAAATAACCTATAGCAACAACTCTAACAAAGAATGTTACTTTCTAAAAATACAAAAAGCTGAAACTGTACTAAAGTACAGTTTCAGCTTTTTGTAAGGAGTGTTTTTTAGAAAAGTCTTACAACCTTGATATTCTTTATTTTAATTAATCATAACGGTCATTTCACCTTTTACAATTGTCCCACCATGGACGGTACTATCTCCCATACGAGCGGCAGGCATCCCACCAATCATAACCGTTCCTGAACCTGCAGCAATAGAATCCGGAGGACCAGTGCACACACACATATCTCCTATTCTTGCGGCAGGCATTTTGCCAATCATAACGGTCATACATCCTAAAGAAATTGGGCCGCCAACATGTGGGACGGTTCCTGTAACCATAGGACAAACATGCATATCAGAAATTCTTGCTGCTGGAGGTGCCATACTTTTTATTTTTTATTTTAGTTAATTGAAACCATTCCCCCTTTTAGGGTTAACATACCACCACCATCTACCGTTCCTGTACCAGAACCTTTGATGTTAAACATGGTACTTTTTGCGTCAAAATTTGTTTGGGCCTCAAATTTAATATTCATCCCTTTTCCTTTGATATCTTGAGTGGCTTCCATGGCAATATTCTTTTTACCTGTCACTTTAATTTCTCCCTTAATATCAATTGTCAAATCTTGATCTGCTGTGATAGTAATGCCTTTAGAATCAAAGACCATTTTATTTTTATTAACAGGATCATCAATAGTGATACTATCTTTATCATCATTGATTTCCAACATCATTTTATCTTCTGTAAAAATCTTCACTAGATTCTTACCAGGATCATCCTGAAATTCCATTCGCATTTTTCCTTTATTAAAGGATAATGCCTTAAAGATATTCTTATCTGCAGGATCATGGCTTTCTTCTGTTGTAATCGTTTTCTCATTACTATATAAAGAGCCTAAAATCACAGGGAATGTTGGATCATTGTCAAAGAAACCTAAAACAACTTCATCTCCTACTTCTGGGAAGAAAATAAATCCACAATCCTTAGTCGCATAAGTATTAGATAAACGGGCCCAGACACCTTCTCCTTCTAGATTATCAATAATAGGAATATTTACTAGTACTCGATATTGACCATCAGGATCACCAAATATTTTAATAACAACTCCATGCTGTAAACCATTAATTGCTGGCAATGCTCCTCCTGCTCCTAAAGGACTAGCAGTAGGGTAAGTTTCTAAATAAGAGCGTTGAGGTAATCCAAATTCTACTTCTGTTACCCATTGTCCATTTTTAACGGAATGAGTTACTTTACTAATGTAACCATCACCATTAAAACGCTTAGCAACCTTAGCTAATTCCACTACTTTTCCTAAGATAATTTTCTCAGAACCAATAAATTTAAGGCGCCCACGAATACGAGACAAATGCCCTCTTTGATAAACAGCATCAGCCCAAGATTGAATAACATCTTTAGTTACAGGAGCAGTAGTGTGTACTAATTCTTTTTGTTTCAAAACAGAAGAAAGTTTACCACTATCCACATCTCCTTGTTTATTAGTAGTTGGTTTCTTACCAGCTGTATTTTCAATTTTCTGGGTTGTATAATCCCAAAAATTTGCTTGAACTTCTTCAAATTGATAGGAAGCATCCATTTTCAGATCCATTTCTATCAAGTCTACGCCATAAGTAACAGAGATGTCTGTTTTTTCAGAAACAGTAGGTTTTTTAATGCTAATTTTTCCATCATCAATTACTGTTACTAAACCGTTAGCATCCGCTCTTGCTTGAACAAAATCCCAATCTGTACAATAATATTGGATCAACTTTTTGTGTGTTGCTGTTGTAGCTTCTACATCCACACTAGTTTTAATTCCTGCTTCTTTAAAAATTTCAGAAATTATATCAGAATCTTTACTTTCATAAAAAATCTTATTTTTACGTCCTGCTGTCAATGCTAAAGATTCATCTTTACAGGTGAGAACTAAAAATCCTAGTCCATTTTTGCGCAATTTAACACCATGTTCTACTAAAATTCCTTTATAAATCGATTTTGTAGTTACACTAGGGTCATGCGAAATTTTAATTTCTACCTCCTTGCCTGGCTCAAAGATAGATTCATCACTCTGTGGAAAAGTTTGTTCTCCAGAATTCCCATCAGAGATTAATATTTTGGCATAAGGTATTTTATTGATTTCCTTGACAACTTCTACTTCTAGTACCATCATCACTTCTGGTACTTTGGTGCCATCTAAGGTAACCTCTATGTTTACAATACCACTTTTAAGTTGTTTTATAGGAGAATCAGCCATTGTGTGTTGTAGCGTTAATGGTTGCTTAGTAGAATTGTATTATTACTAGAGAACTAAGCGATGTTAAATAGAGAAAATATACGATTGATAAAGTGAAGGTCACTTATCTAGTCATCTTAATAAATTACCAAAAATAGTTATGGTCTTAATTTATAATCCAATAATTCTTCTACACGATCTAAACAATCTTGGATAAGTTCTTCCCGTTCAATTTTTGACATACTTCCACCTCCACTTTTTTCTTTGCTTCCGTCTTTTGCGTCAGAAGCTCCTCCTTCTTTATTCACTTTAGTGTTTACTGTCAGTTTGTTAATAGATACAGGCATATTTATTTGTTTTTTAAGCTGGTGGAATTGCCAGACGTTGAATTTCTGTGTATTTGAACTTAATTGTTTCCTTGATTGGAGCATCTCCTGCTGTAGAACTCAAATCACTAACTCCCCAACTAGTTGGAAAAGCTTCTTGCAACATGAATCCTGCTACAGGAAAAGAAGATGGTCCTACAGGTAAAGGATTCTGAATCATAGGATGGTAGATAAAGACCATAATATCTTTCTTAAGAACTTGGCTTTCCCAAGTTTTAACGGTCTGCATTGTTTCTTGGCACCAACCAGTGATAGGATCTAAGGCAAATCCCATTACCCCAATATGACGAGGGCGTAGGTAACGTACTAACGTCAATTCATCATTATTAACTTCAGAAAACGTAGGCCTAGGAGAACTCCATCCAGCTTCTTTAACGGTGTCTGTTTTATATGATACGGTTAATCCTTGTACATCAGAAAAGGCAGTAGCAATAGGGTCTAATGCTTGCATTGCTAGTGAAGCAGTAGCAGCAGCAAACGCAAATGGAGCGCTTGGGTCAAATTTTTCGATAAAGAGTACTTCAAAAAAGAAACTCGGAATTGGCTCGTTCATGAAGCCAGCTATGTTCTTTAATAAATCCATAGGAAGTGCAGTATTAGATATTAGTGGCCTATTAAATTAAGCGTTGTTATAAATAAGAATTATAGAATGGCTCTAGCAATAGTGCCTAGAGAACCCATACCACTAGTAAGCATGTTCAATAGACCACTTGCTTCCATAGAGAAAGATTGGTAGGTGAGTTCGATTTCTTCTAATGCCACCTCTCCTTCTGCTTCTGCATCTAAACCTGAGGGGGTAAATTTAGTTACATAGGCACGCTCTAGTGTCCATGTAAACATGTTCTTCAATCCTCCTCCATGTAATTCACTCAGACTAATAGTTACAGTACGCATGTCACTAAACAAAGCGCCTTGTGATACATTACTAAACCAATCAAATAGATCTGTATCTCCTTCAAATACGCCTTTTTTCAAAGTCACAGGTTCATAACTAGTTAATGTTGGGCGAGATTGCTCATAGAACATGGGGGAGTTTCCATCTCTAAATTTCATTGTAGCAATTGTAGCGCCTAAGCCATCCATTCCTTGAAAAGCGACCGCGCCAGTAAATCCTCCAATGTTAACTTGGAAAGAAAATTTAGAAAGAGGCCAGTCGTCATAATCTGTTCCCAAATTAGGTAGAGTGACTGGGAGTAACTTGGAGATAAGTGGTTTTTCTGGCATTTTAGTTATTTTATTTGGTGGAGCAGAAAAAAAATAAGCAAAAACAAAGCTCTTATGAAGAACTCTTAGAAAAAAAATTTTGCTTAAAAACTACCTTTTACTGTTAATAGTAGCTAAAGGCCTTGATACGCTTCAATTTAGACAACTGTCTTAACTGCATCTGTCATTTAAATGCTATACAACAAGGCAACTCTAAAGTACAAAAGTTAACTGTATAATGCAAATAAAAAATGACCTAGCAGAAATAGATTTCCACTAGGTCTATAATTTAACGTTAAGTTACTAGAACCTAAACGATATTATTATGCAGATACATCTTGAGTCCAAGATTCAACAGCTAATTCAATTTCTTGAACAGCTACCTCTGAATCCGCCTCAGCATCTAGTGCAGTAGGAGTAAATTTCACAGGGAAAGCACCTTTTACAGTCCAAGTAATCATTACATTGTCACCTTCATCTAGCAATTCAATGATGATTTCTCTACGCTTAGTACGGTTAGTAGTTTTTTCCCACTGGTACAAGTGCATCCAGTCTCTAATGTGAGAATCTCCAACAAACTCACCTCTTTTCAAAGTGATGTTACTGTAAGTTGCTAGACCTGGTCTTTTAGATTTGTGAAGTACACCTGAAACACCATCACGGTACTCCATAATAGACATTTCTACTTCTAATCCTTCTACTGTCTGGAAGCCCAACTCAACTAGATCTTCAATCGTAACGCGGAATGCAAATTTAGCTAAAGGCCAAAAATCCGCGCCGTTTACGGGGTGTTCGCTATAATCAACAGCCATAATATATAAGTTTTATATTTTTTATTTGAAAAAAGGTTGTTTTGGTGAGCTTGTTTTAGCTCACGCAATTGATTCGTTAAAACCAATTAATCTCTACTCACCACCTGGCATTTTTTGCTGGAAGGAGATGATGATAAACTCAGCAGGACGAGAGATCGCAACTTTAACAGTTACTTTCATATAACCATCCAATACATCTTGAGGAGTCATTGTAGTTCCAAGTCCACAATCTACTAAGTAAGCTTCTGCTTCAGATGCACCAACTAGAGCTCCAGTTGACCATTGGTTACGCAAGAAGTTAGAGATCATAGAACGAACAGCTAACCAAGTGTTAGTGTCGTTTGGACGGAATACATAAGGCTCACAAGCGAACTTGATAGATTGCTCTAACATGATCATTGTACGACGAACACTGATATAGCGCCAGTCACCACTGTTACCGTCTAGGGTACGTGCACCCCAAACTAAAGTACCTTTTCCTACGAATGGGCGGATAGCATTTACAGCTTTACCATTCAAAGGTAAGTTCAAATTTTCTTGCTCTTCAGCAGTAATGTTTACTGTTGGAGCACTAACACCAGAAATGCTTACGTTAGCAGGCGCTTTAAATACACCTACTGAGCTATCTACTAATGCGTAGATACCAGCGATCGCACCTGATGGAGGCATGATGTTCAAAGATTCTTTGATTTGACCCAAAATGTCATTGTAAATTGGGCTAACTGCTTTCAACAAGTTGCTTACAGATTGAGTGTTAGCATCTTCGTCTTCGATCTTAGCAATTTCTTCTTTGATCAAATCACCTTTCTCAGCTTTCACATAACCAGCAGATACATTCTCATCTACTTCATTGTTCAATACTTCTACTAAACTGTCAGGATTGCTAACATTCTTGTAACTCAAGTCATCAGCGCTAACAACAGTAGCAGCTACCCATGGGTAGTAAGAAGCACCAAAATCCAAGAAATTGTTACCGTAGTGACCACGTGCAGCAGTTACTACATCATCATCCAACAAAGTTCTTGCTTTGTGACCATTCCATACATCTAGAATAGCAAAACGGCTACGAGTATCAGCACCACAGTGCTTGATCATTGCTTGTTGTACAGAAGCACAATCGTTCTCATCCAACAATACAGCATCAGGAACGACTAATAAAGTAGGCTCTTGTTCTTTCAATAAAGCAGTAATACCACCACCGTTACTAACACCAATCAATTGAGCAGCATTTACACCTTTTCCATAAGTTCCTACAGAAACAATGTAACAAGCACCACCACCATTCGCAAAGAATAATTGAAGGCTACGGAATAAGTTGTAGTTAGATGCTTGATCAGCAGTCAAACTGTAGTTATCACCATCAGATTCGATAGAGAAAGTAGTTGTTGGAGCAGCTCCAAAATAACTAACATATTCTACCATTGAGGTAATACGCATTGGCGTGTTGGTGATTTCTCTCTTTCCAGCCATTGCTTTGCCTGTGTAACCTACAAATGCAGGTACAGCAGTCGCTACAGATACTACTGAATTTGAAAAGGCACCTTTTTCTTCGATATACACACCAGGTGTTGCATATTGTTTTGCCATGATAAATTTGTTTAAATTTAGTTAATTTAATAGATTTTTTTTGACTCTTATAATTCCCTTATTCAGAGGCATTTTTCCGAGCCGTTACAAATATACTAATAATTCGGAATAATCCTTGTTTTTACGAAAAAAATTTGGAGTTATTTTTACAAACATTCCAACACAAGGATTTTATAGCTATTAACAGTTATTTTCTATGGTTTTTCCCTCTTTTAAAGCCTACAGTTGGACTAACAATTCTGCATAGACTTCGGAGCGGTCTTCTTCATTAACTTTTATATCAACCTTTCCAGAAGCAGCAGGTAGAGGCACAATCCACTCCACACCACTTTTCCCTCTCTTAGTCTTTAGTTTGAACCGCTGTGGTTGCCTTTCTTCAAAAGGAATTTTTTTATCTGTCCAAATAGAGAAAACCTCTCTACCATCAAACTCCATTGCTTCTGCTAAGGTAAAAGGAACAGGTAAGTAGTCGTTCTTCTTGACACTATCATAAATCTCATGTTCTTTGTGTTGGCGTTCTGTATTATTCTCTAATAAGACATATTTCCAACGCACTGATCTAGCTCCAAAATGCAAGTTGTAAGATCTCTTGATTAAATCCTCTGCATCATCATAAAAACTATAGTCACTGAAGTCATCTTTGTCTATGAAGATATCCAATACTCCAAACAAAGGACGCAAACCTGTATATAAAAAGAAGTTTTTTTCTTCCAATCCATTGATCAAAAGAGAATATTTGCCCTCTGGTAACCCCATTAAGATCACATCACAATTCTGTGCGCCATCTTCCATGATTTCAGAAAAAACAGTTTCTTCTAAGGCATTTTGAACTTCTACTTCTGTCCCATATTGTTCTTCATCAAACTCATAGGTAAATAGAGAAGGAGAAATATCAATTTTATCCTCTGCACTTACCAAACGATCTTGAGACATGTTATTATAATCTGTTGTCTCTTTATCAAAATCTCTATTATGGAAATAGAATACTTTTCTATCATCAAACTCATACGGCAGATCCGTATAATTCATAAACTTACCATCCCGTATTTCTATAGTAAACGACAATTGTACAGGTTTAGTACTATCTGCCAACGGCGTATATTGTGATGTTGCTCCAAAACCTAATAAAAAGCCACTAGGTTGTGCCCGAAACTGCAAGCTATTTTGAGCCATTACAATCTTGGTTGAATCCGTTGGACGCATACTTAGTTTACCAACAGGAAATTCCTTTGTACTAAAATAGTCATGTTTTATCTCAAAGTCAAGCAATTCTTTGAATTGCGCTAAGAGATTTAACTGCATTTTAGGGAACTTGCCCGCGTCTTTTTTATTTCTTATAGACATAATAATAGGAGGCTTATGCAACAGCTATTTTCTTAAAAATAGCAACAGCCATTGCGGTACAAGGCTTATATTTTTTTGATAACAGGAATTTCGGGTAGCAAAACTTCGTGTTTGATTGGTAATGTCTTGATCTTATAGATCACAGAAGGCAGGTATTTTGACCCCATAGAGCCCCAGAAATTACTCAAATCGCGCATATCCAGCGAAATCATCTCTGCTTGCAATCGATCTACAATACCATTCATAGCAGGCGTATTCTGAGGAGAAAAAGCCCCTCCTCTAGATTGAAAAAACGCAATCACGGAGGTAATAAACTTTAATCCCTCCAAGTAATTCTCTGTTGTAAAATAAGCAGAAAATAAGACCGTGATATTGATATAAACAGGTGGCTTCACCATTTTAAAACTCCCCTTTGGAGTTTGCTTATAGCCACCGACATTACTCTGTGTCTTATCCATTTCTATATTGGCTAGCGTCATAACAATCTTATCTGGCTCTTGGACAGCCACACTGCCATCCAAATTAATGACACTAGATAGAACAACTTTCTCCTCTGTAATATTATGCTTGCTCTGCAAAAAACGATTGAGTTCGCCTGCAATAGCGGAGACCGCTTCGTGGATCATATTGCTTGTGTTTATTTGGTGGTGCTAAGGTTTAGCACGATGTTGTGATTTGTTCTATATAGAACAAATCACAACATCTAATAATTATTCCTCTTCTTCTTCTTCTTCCGTGGCTGTCAAGGATTTTAAGGCCATTCCGATAAACCGAATGATATAGATGCCTGCAAAAGAGGTGAGGCAACCGATTAGGTATAACCAAAAAATATAGTTCTTCTTAATTTCAGTCAAATTAATGGTCTCGCCTGTAAATCCAAAAAACCACAGAAATACCAAGCCCAATGGAATAGCTGCTATCAGCCCCGCAAAAAACCATAGAAATTCTCTGGCAATAACCTTTCCCATGTTTGTCTATTGTATTATAAAAAGTAAAGTCGTTTAAAATGCTATTTATGGCAACTCATTGTGTCGCGTATCTACAATATTAGACGCTACCCAAGTTAATAGGAGGCCTAATGTCGTTCCTATTGCGAACGTAATCATCTTATTTTGGAACCATGCCATCCAGTTCCCAATAAGCAATAGAGCAACGGTGAATACCACCAGATAGAAAATCCTAAATGCACCACTATAAAACAATACATCCCGCACCTTCCAATCTAAAACAGAAAAGGCAAAGCTGATACATATAAATATAGTGATAAAAAATAGGGTGGCAAAAATCAAATTGCGATAACGACGCAACAAATATTGAATGGTATAAGAAATTTTATTTTCTTTGGCAATCGTAACGGAAGTATAAATCCCTTTATCTTTGTTCCAGACGCGTTTATCTACAAAACTACGCTCAATCGTAGCCCACAGCTCTGTATGCGCATAATCTCCTCCCAAGGCCCAAATTCCAATCCCTCCTAACTCCTGATCAACAGCAAAATCAAATTTCTTACCCAAGGAAGTCGAGTTATCAAAATAAATCTTGTACACCCCTCCTAAGGAATCGCGTACAGTAGCTTCCAAAGAATGGGTTGCTTTATCATAATCAATGCTAGCGCGCCCCAATTCTGCCAATCGAACAATTTCACTATAAGGCATATATCCTTCAAAATCCTTCTCGTCTGTTCTATCTTTATACCAAACAGCACCGTGGTAAGCAACTCCTAAAACCAAGCTACCATAGTGGTCATTCCCGATTTTATCTTTATAGTAATCTATTAATTGGTTTAAGTCCAATGCTTGTGAATCCACTTCTGCACGTACAGCAATATTTCTAAATAAATCGTACTCTTTAAAAATCAAGGTATCTTTTTGAGGCTCAAACAAGAAGAAATTGATATCATCTGTTTGTTTCCTTGCAGGCATTTGCTGAGACAACATTCCGATGCAATTTGTACGACGCAACAAGCGACTAATAGCAGGCTTCTGCCATAACGGACGGCCTTCTGCATCTCTTGTAATTTTTATTGTATTAAGAACATCTGTTATATCATAAGGCTCATACTCTAAATTAGCATAAGTACGACGAATATAATAATTCAAAGAGTCACGTAAACGAGCTTCATAGTCCAAGTCTTGTAATAAAGTAACCGACGAAATACTATAAGGCACAGCCAAAAGTTCATCCAAGGTTGTATACATCTCATACAAACAAACCGTTGCGCGAATATTAGCGTCTATATCCGTCAGTGGTGTCAATGGACCTTCATTCAACTCTGTAGGTTGAATATGAAAACTATAACTACCAAGAACAAATAAATCAACCCAAGGCTTCAATTGTGGCAAATCATAAATATTGTCTTTATCATAAATAGGAACCGACATGCTAATCACATAGTTGTGATCCACTTCTCGTACTGCAAAAGACAAATCTTTAACAAAATCTATAAAATTGTTCTTTTGATTGCTAGGAACATCTTCAAAATTAATATCAATACCATCAGCATTAGAGCGCTGTAAAATACTAATCAAACTATCAATTAAATTCGTTTGCACATCAGGCTCACTCATAAAAAAGATATCATTGTTCTCCTCTCCCCTATTGCTAACGGTCAATAAAACCTTACAGGTATCCAAATGTGCCGTCATAATCAAATCACTGTCTGTGAAGTCATGAATGGCTTGAAAGTTACTGTATCCACCTGTAAAAGGATTTACCTCATAACCAAAATAGGCAAGGTGGGTCAACAAACGGTAATTATAAGTTTTATAGGTATCCCCTTCCCAGTAGGGATGCCAACCCATAATTGTTAAGTTCTGTTTGGGCTTAATGTCACCAGTACTTCTATAAAATTTCCCTACTTTATTCCGCCAAGCAGAATTTTCAAGAGAAGTATTATAAGGCTCATAACGACTGTTAATAGCCTTGTCAATTCGACGTTGTTCTATATCTGTGGGGATTTTCCACCACTCATAGGCCAACATCAATAGACGTTGTTCATTGATTTTCTCATCTACTCGTTCTTGCATAGGAGGAGTAGCTCGCAATACACTACGACGATCTAACCGAGCAGACTCAATAGAATCTAACTCCTCCCTAAACAAAGGAGAAGACTGTCCTATTGCCTCAAAAGCTAGGGCGATAAAGAACAAACAAATAAGCAGTGAAAAGGTCTTTGTTGTGTGGTTCATGTTGTTGGTAATAACAAAGGAGACAACGCTGCTAGAGCGCATTCTAAAATTAACACTAAGGGGTTAAGGATTTTTTATTACTGAAGTATTTCCATCCAATCCAGCTCATAAGAGCTCCAAAAACAACTCCTACTAATAAAGGCAAGGTCGTTCCTCTGAATAGCCCCATATAACCTCCTAAAAGAAGGATGAGCACCGTAATGAAAAGCATAAAGAAAACCCTAAAACGACCTTGTTGGAAGAGAGCTTGACGAACTTTGACATTAAACAAAGCAGCACAAAATCCAATGGCCATAAAAATGGCTAAATACAGCAATACCGCTAATAGATAGATTGCATTCTCTCGAAATAAGTTACTTTTCGCATTTAACTCTGCCAATTTTTCATTGACAGGTTCTATAACTTCCATAAACTCATTAGAAAGGGTACGCTCTAAGCGATAAAAACCAGCATCATCTCCTAGAAACTGTACTCCTACACCTCCTAGACGACTATCAATAATATATTGGTACTTCTTACGCAAACTCGTAGTATCATCATAATACAACGTCACATCTACAGGTATATCCCCTGCTAATGTATCTACATTATAGTAGTCATAATATTTAAAGAAGTGATAATTCGTCATACTATCGTAACTCGATCGAGCACCTGGATAACGTTCATAATTATCAATTTGCATTACAAAATCAAACTGTATATCGTTAAAGGTTACTGATTTCATATCCAACACCTCTTCTGTTACACCATCGGTATACCAAAGCGTTCCAGAATAAGGAAGTGCCAAGACTAGTCGAGCACTGTATAAAGGGCCTAAGTTGGCAATATATTTATCAACAGAGGAACGAACATCCGCAGATTCTGTCAAGCGACTATAATTAAACGGAGAAGAAGGTTGTTTTACCAAGCCTTTGGGTGTTTCGTGAAAATCAAACCCTTTTACAATAAAAATATCTACAAAGTTTTGAAGCATCGCTACATCATACACATCATCAGGATCATAAGCAGGCACACTCATAAAAATGAAACTTGTATCTCCTCTAGCAGCAGTTAATGTAGTAGATAGTGTTCTAACAAAACGGAAAAAATCATTCTTCAACTCTACATTAACGCCCTCAAAGTTAATCTCAATACCATCTGCATTCGTCGAATCCAAAATGTACACCAAAGAGTCTAGTAGACGGCGTTGCGCAACATCATTATTATTTAAAAAACGACGCACATTTTCTTCTCCATGACAGGTAATCGACAACAAAGCACTACAGCCTTGGTCTTGAGCAGTCTGCACAAAATCACTTGCTAAGAATTCATTGATTACTTGAGGATTTTGAGGACCACCTTGATCAGGGTTAATGTCATAAGAATAATAAGAAACAACATTAAACAACCCATAATCATATCCCTTGTATAAGTTCCCCATCCAATAGGGGTGCCATCCAAAGATAACCATTGGTCGACTATCATCCCAAATCATCCGTGTTTGACGCAAGAGCTTCCGATCAATATTACGTAGAGAATCTTCAATCGCTTGTATTTGTGCCCGCAAGGCCAACTCAGCGTCACTAGGCATCATTGTCCACTCTCCTAGCAATTCTACATAACGACCATCATTATTGGTGTTTCTTAAGCTTGCTCGCTTCTCTGGATCTTCAATTAATTCATCCAGTGTTGGGTCTGTATTATCTCCAGGGGTATAACGACCACCTTTCAACGAACTCTTAAGAGCCCGTTTAGTTCCTACAGCACCAATACGCCCTTTACTCTTTAAGGCACTCACGCGCTCTTCTACTAAACGACGAGATTTAGTTTTAACACGACTCTGAATATAGCCCGTTTTTTGAGCCTGTACTGTCGTAACAAGCCAAAAGCAACACAATGCCCATAGAAAGCCGTATTTTAAATATTTAGCAATAGCGCAGTTCATCACTATAGTATATTATTTAGTTTGGTGTAAAAAGGGGGATTATTAAACAGATTCTCAGGATAAAAACTATCCCTCTTCTGGCTTGAGCATTTTTAGTGTTTTCTCTCTAAACACTTCTTGAACCCGTTCTCGAACAATGTATTCATTGAAGTAGACACGATCCAATTTAAATTTCACAAATTTGACATAAACAGGAATACCTGTTGTTGTATTAAAATTGCGGACGCTCAATAATAGTTCTTTGTACTTACTAGCACTACTAATGGGTATTCGACCATAAAAATCGCCTCTTTTATCCCGACGCGTCAAGCGTGGTTTGCGATCTGTAGAATTATATTCTTCAGGGTTCATAAATTTGAACATCACATCCCTAGCAATGGAGGAGGAACTCAAAGGCAGCAAATTGGTCACTCCTAAGCCATAAGCCATCAAAGGCTCATTGATTCCCATAATTCGCCAATTAGCAGGAGGGTTAGCCTTAAGCTCATTATAAGCAGCTATAGACTCTGTCCCTAAACCAATCCAATAGGCGGCATATTGATATTCTGTTTCCTCATCTTTTAATAATTCTTCTAAGATGGTTGAATCACTCACCGCTCCATAATTTCGCCCAGGATTCAAAACAAATTCATACTCTGCCAAATCAGGCACAGGAATCGTATCATCTCTGTATTTCTTTATGGTATCTCGAAAAGCAGAAAAAACAACATCATGTAAGTACAAGGTATCTTTATCTACCGTCCCTCGTTGCTTATAGATCTTAATATCCAAATCTTTCTTAAAAAGGTTGCCATTAGTAAAATGAAAGGCATAGGTTCCTGATTTTGCGACTGTAATCAGTGCACGATCTAATTTTTCTATTTTCTTATTGATGTACTGAAAGTCAGAATTAGGAATATCAATGGTCAAACGCCACAACAATCCTTTCATAGGAGTTACGGAAACAATGAGGTTCTCTCCTGCTTCTAAGTCAAACGTCTTGTGTAATGTTTTGAGAGGACCTATCTGTTCTAAACTATTGAACAGTTCTACTTTTTCTTGTGCTTGTACAGTTGTTCCTAAAAAAAGGCTTAATAGGCAACAAAAAAGCAATAATTGTTTTATAGAAGGTACGGCTTGGTAAATAGTTCGATATGTTGGCATTGTGTTAAAAGACAATTTTTATACCTGATGCAGCGGCTATAAGGTTTGATTATCAAAATAATAAATTCTACTCCTATGAAAATCAAAAACCTATATATTTGTGTTTTTCTGTCATGTGGGGTGCTAATGTATTGGGTGAACGGCTTATCCCTCAATTTAATTCTTTTTTTTTAGAACATTGAATAAAGTTGCCTCTATATTGAACTTCTTAAAAAATCCCTGATAATCCCTTTACAATAAAATAACTTTTTTTTCTCTGCTTACTTTCTATCCCCCTTATGATCAACCCCTTGCATTACTGGCTATGGGGCACAAAAAAAGGAATAGCTTGAAGGCTATTCCTTTTTTATTATTTCTCTTTCTTAGTTCTTAACTATTGAACTGGAATTTTCAACTGCTGCCCCTCTCTCAAAATAGAACGAGTTGTCAAATCATTGAGCAATAAAATGTCTCTTGAAGTGACTCTTGGGTAACGACGTTGAATCGTCCAAATCGTTTCGTTCTTCTGAACTGTATAATATTCAAATCTTGTAGTATTTAAAGGCATTGCTTCTTGAATCTGAACTTGTTGCTGGGCTTTCTTTGCTGCTGCAAATTCTGCTTGGCGTGCTTCTTCTGCTTTCTTTGCTGCCGCTAAGTCCGTTTGACGAGCCAATTCTGCTTTT
>JBOEFW010000105.1:0-7943 GCA_050633105.1 Aureispira sp.
GGCCCCTCTTAAGGTAGATTTAATAGAAAGCAGTACGCTCATGGGTAATCAATTATTTAGTAGGAGATCAATTATTTTAGCTCATTAACGAGAAAGCTCTGCCTATTTGACAACTATAAAAGAGGTCAAAATACAGCCTTTCTATCCCTTTTTTATAAAGGGGTATAAAAGTAATTTAACTATTGTCCATTCTTTACTTTACATAAAAAAGAAATCAACGAAATAGTAGCCTTACCATACAGCCAGCTTACAATTGACTATAAATAGATAAAATATCCTTGGGAATTTTCTTGAGCAGAATTGTCAAGAAAGGGGGAACATGGGCAAAACCTGAAGAAGAATCTTCAGATATAAAACGGGACTGTTTCATGATATTACGTTTGGCAGACTACAAGCTGTTATAAAGGGTTATCAACAACTTTTTTTAAAGTCTATTAAGGGATTTAATAGTTTAATCTATTAAGACAACAAAATTAGAATAATTTTAGATCTATAAAAATATATTTTCCCTTTTTTAGAAAGAGAACTTATGTTTGCTTGTAAAAAATAAAATTTCTATACTTAAATTTTAATCCTCAATTAGTTTTTATTGAATATAGTAAACCTTTTTAGCGTTCTAATAGTTCCCCAAGTAACATTTTTTCTATAAAAAATAGCATTTCTTATCAGCAAGGCAAGTTAGAATCGTAAAGAAGTATTTTGATTTATTGGATTCTAAGAAGGAAAATTACAAAAGGTTCTAACCAGACATAAAGTCATTTCTGAAGTAAGGGAAGAATTAAAATAGTAGGCCTCTTCCCTTACTTCAAAAACTTCTTTCTGGTTTATTTAGTATAGACTCTAACCTCTGTCATTGGATGATCTACTAGAATAAATAACTTGTTTTGGTTAGTAGCAATTGATCTTTTGAAATAACTTCCAATACTCATTTCAAATAAAAAAGCATTGGTATTTCTGTCATAAAAATCAACCTCATCACTTGCATTATTATAATTAGAGATGATAGTATAATCAGCATTTACATTCATCACATTGGGCGAATTGAGAACACTGTGATTATCTGTCCTATATTCTGCCATATAAGCATAATTTGCATCTAGTTTTTGCACTCGATAGTTTCCTCCGTCCGTCACAAAATAATTTCCATTCTCATAGCTTACGGCAAAGGTTCCATTCCACTGAAAAGCCAATGCCCCTGTCCCTAGATTTCCAAAAGAATTGGTCGTTAAAGCGATTAAGTTTAAACTCATCAAAAAAGGTTGAGAGGTGGTATTTTTAGTTAATAGAGCTTTTTGATTGTTGCCACTAATATCTCCATTGGTAGGCAAAGCTGTAGGAAATAAATAGCTATTCACCAAGTTCAAATTAAAATCATACGCTAATAAATAGTTCCTATTGGTATCAGAAACAACATACAACAAGTTATCATAAACATAAAAAGGATTACTAAAATCCAGAGCATCTAGAAAAACACCATTGTGATCAAACTTTTTAAGTTTTCCGTTACCATTGTCATTAATAAAAACATAAGCATCTGTTGCTACAATTTTTGTAGGTCTATTCAAAGAAGGATTACTGGTTCCTAAGCTCCCCCAACTACTCGTATATATGTAAGGAGATTGTAAAACTCTAGCAAGTCCTATCGCTGAAAAAGTTTGTGTATTCAATCCTGTAACATTAGCACTAATAGTTACCGTTTGAGCCCCTACATCACTACCCAATGTCCAGATACTTTCTACAAACCCATCGGCATCTGTGGTATCTATAGTAACACTCAGCATTCCTCCTCCGCTACTAACAGTAAAGGTAACAGGAATCCCCTGTATAGCTACTCCCAAAGAGTCTTGCACTTTTGCCTTCAAAGGCGTATTCAAGACCTTGTTAATAGTATCTGTTTGATTATTTCCCGCAAATTTAATCAGATTATAAACACTTCCGCCTGTGTTCGTTGGATTAGTAGGCGTTGGAGCATTGGTTTCTTTTTGACAAGCAGTCCACAAGAGTAATAAGCTCCCTAAAAGGGTCGCCAAAAGGGTTTTGTTCATCATTTTATTGGTTTAAGTTTTATTTAAAGTTGTTTAAAAAATAGTACTTCCCTTGTAACAGGCCTGTCACAAGGGAAGTACATTTGGGTGCTCAAAACTAAGAATTATTTTAACATTTTTAAGTTTTCTTATAAAAAGATAGCTTTAGAGCAACAATTGGAATAAATATATATTTTTTTTAAAAAATATCCCCTATTAAGCTCATTTTTTTTCGACAATTATATCTTTTAAAAAACACTATAAAAATCCATCTAGCAATACCGATCAACTGTTATTAACTCTTCGCCGAAAAAACAAAGTAATTGGTCTTTTTTTAGAATAGTTTACTACTTTTTATATAATTTAAGTAAGAAATTTCACTTCAAAACTGTATAAAAACTACAAATTATGAATTTATTATTAGCTTGTTTAGCTGGAGGCCTTGTCAGCCTTATCCTTCGTGCTGTTTGGTACCATTCTAATGTTTTTGGGGGCTTATTAAACCAAGAGAGCAATAAAGATGCTGAAGATTTATTAGATCAAGGGCAGACTACAAGCACTAAAAACAGTCAACTAGTGACTTTTGCAGCCTCTTTTGTTCTTTGCGCTTATATGTCTTATGAAATGAAATGGGTGAATCACCCTGATGAGTTGAACCCGTTCTTACATGGGATGTATCATGGCGCTAGAAACATTGGTGTTTTTGCAGTAGGTGCGATTATTATCCATGCCCTAGCAGAACGAAAAAGTATACAATATACCTTGATTCACGCAGCGTATTGGTTAATTACATTTGCCTTTATTGGAGGAGTTTTAGCTTCTTTTCCTTCATTTAGACCAAAGAAAGCAGAAACAAGTATGAATACCCTGCCATACCAAGCTCCTGCTCAACAAGAATCCATCTTACACCTCACTTAAAATAGGAAATAATGTGTAGCACATCTTAAGATATGTTACACATTATTCTTTTACGGTCTACCACAAAAAAACTGCCGAGCAGCACCAAAGCTCCTCGACAGTTCTAACCGTTTATTTTACTAGACTTTTCCTTAGGAAAAAGCTTATTTTAGTAATTCGTAAATTCCAGCAATACCTTGGCCACCACCTACACAGGCCGTTACCATACCATACTTAGAATTTTGGCGGCGCATTTCATTGAACAACTGAATGCTCAACTTCGCTCCTGTACATCCCAAAGGATGTCCTAATGCAATAGCTCCACCATTGACATTGACGATATCAGGATTCAATCCCGCTTCATCAATTACAGCCAATGCTTGTGCAGCAAACGCTTCATTCAATTCAATCAGATCGATATCGTTCAACTTCAACCCCGCTCTATCCAATGCTTTTGGAATAGCAGCACAAGGGCCCATACCCATGTATAGAGGATCAACCCCTGCTACAGAACAAGAAGCCATACGTGCAATCGGTTCGAGATTCAGATCTTTAACCATTTTTTCACTCATGACCAATACAAAAGCAGCACCATCTGACATCGGAGAAGAGTTACCAGCAGTAACCGATCCACCTTGTGCAAATACTGGACGCAATTTGCCCAATCCTTCTACTGTTGTAGAGCGACGAACGCCTTCATCTGTATCTACCGTCCAGCTTTTTTCTACACGTTTGCCATCTTTCACACTTACTTCTTGTACATCTACTGGTACAATCTCATCTTTGAATTTACCTGCATCAATAGCCTTTGCAGCTTTGACATGCGACTGATAAGAAAACTCATCTTGTGCTGCACGGCTAATGCCATATTTTCCAGCAACAGCTTCAGCCGTCAATCCCATTCCTACAACATATTGGGGACTGTTCAAACCAACTTCATAACTAGGAGATAGTTTATAACCTGTCATTGGTATCAAGCTCATGCTTTCTGTTCCACCAGCGACATAACAATCTCCTAAGCCTGCTTTAATTTTGGCAACAGCCATAGAGATCGTCTCTAAGCCAGAGGCACAATAACGGTTTACTGTTACACCAGGTACACTCTTGCCAAAGGCACGCAAAGAGATTTGACGACCAATTTGCAAACCTTGCTCCCCTTCTGGATTCGCACAACCTACAAAAACATCATCAATTAAATTGGTATCAAAATCTACATTTTTGCCCATGTGTTCTAACACACGAACAGCTAAATCATCGGAACGATAAAAGCGAAATCCGCCTTTCTTAGCTTTTCCTACAGCAGAGCGATAACCTGCTACGATATATGCTTCCATTGTTTTTATTTTTTATAACGTACAGTTTCCTGTCGTGAATTATCTAATTATAAGGTGCAGTAAGCACCAATTCTAGTTGCGCAAAGGCTTGTTTTTCTCTAGCATGTGCTGGATACGTTCCAAAGTCTTTTGCTCTCCGCAAAGGCTTAAGAATTCTTGACGTTCAATATCCAACAAATATTGCTCGGAGACTTTTTGAGGGCTCGTCAAGTCACCACCACATAAAACACTGGCTACTTTCTTAGCAATCAAAATATCGTGATCAGAAGCATATTTTCCTAGGCGCAAGCTTTCTGCCGCTACATACAAAGAACCTAATCCTCCACGACCAAGTACATAAATGTCGTTTTTAGGCGCAGGTTGTGTGTAGTTAGGTGCCAATTCCAATACTTTCTTCTTGGCTTCGCCCAATGTTCTAGAAACATTAACACTCACTTCATCCACGCCTGGACGCAAGTAGCCCATGTTGTACGCTTCATAAGCAGACGTTGCAACAGATGCCATTGCAATGGTCTTAAATTTCTCTAAGATCAATGGAATCTCTACATCCCCTACATTAAATTCCTGTGCAGCACGTAGCGCGAATTCCTTCGTTCCACCTCCACCAGGGATCAAACCAACACCAACTTCTACTAAACCAATGTAGGATTCGGCTGAAGCAATAACAGCATCCGAGTGCATAGAGAATTCACATCCTCCACCAAACACATAACCTTGTGTTGCAATCACTACAGGAATAGAAGAATAACGGATGCGCATACTAGTCTGTTGGAACACATTAATCGCCATGTTTAATTCATCCCAATCTTGCTCATACGCCATCATGGCTATAGCCATTAAGTTGGCTCCTACAGAGAAATGTTCTGCGTTATTACCAATAACCAGTCCTTTCCACTCTCCTTCTTCGGCAATGTCAATGGCTTTAACCAATCCTCTTAAAACACCTTCTCCAAGAGAATTCATTTTAGAACGGAATTCAAAACACAAGACACCGTCTCCTAAGTCATGTAAAGTAGATTCAGAATTGCTCCATACTTCAGAGTTGTTTCTGACATTATCTAGAATGATAAATTCTTCTGTACCAGGAATAACTTGGTAAGCTTTTTTATCAATATCGTAATACTCTTGTTGGCCATTATTAACACGGTAGAAGCTTTCAAAACCAGCTGCTCCCATATCTTTCACCCATTGACCAACTTCGTACCCCTCGGCTTCTGCGGCTGCAATACCTTCTTTAATACCGACCATATCCCAGTATTCAAAAGGCCCTACATTCCAAGCAAATCCTGAACGCAAACCATCATCAATAGAATAAATGTCGTCTGCAATTTCTGGAATTCTATTAGAAACATACGCAAATAGACCCGATAAAGAGCGTTTTACCAACTGAGCGCCTTTGTCATCAGCATACTTGTCGTTGAAGAACGTACGTACTTTACCTTTTAGAGAATCTACTTGTTTAACAGCATCCAATACAGGTGATTTTACCCGTTGTGTTGGAGCATATTCTAAGGTTTTAAGGTTCAAGCCCAATTTTACACGGCGACCAGAAGCATCTTTTTGCTTAGTACGCTCATAAAATCCTTTTCTTGTTTTATTACCCAAAAACTTGTTTTCCAACATAAAGTTGAGATACGCAGGCATAGCAAAAGCTTCCTTTTGCTCATCATTTGGACAATTCTCTGCAATACCTTTGATTACTTTTTGAGCGGTATCTAGTCCTACTAGATCCCCCAAAGCAAAAGTACCTGTGCGTGGGCGACCAATAGCCCCACCTGTTAATTTATCAACCATTTCGATTGGCAAATCCAATTCTTCTGTCAATTGGAAGATCTTAGCCATCGCGTAAACACCTACCCGATTAGCGATAAAGGCAGGAGTATCTTTACACATAACAGCACGCTTACCTAAGTAACGATCAGCATACATTTTGAAGAAATCAATTACCTCAGGGTCTGTTTTAGGACCAGGAATGATCTCTAACAAACGTAAAATACGGGGAGGATTGAAAAAGTGGGTACCACAGAAATGGCGCTGAAAATCCTCACTGCGTCCTTCTGACATCAAGTGAATAGGAATACCAGAAGTATTGGAAGTGATCAAAGAACCTTTCTTACGGTAGTTGTCTACCTTCTCAAAAACTTCTTTTTTAATGTCCAATCGTTCGATAACGACCTCAATAATCCAATCACAATCACTGATTTGCTCAAAATTATCGGTAAAGTTACCAGTAGTAATTTGAGCCGCTGTTTTGGTATCATAAAACGCAGAAACAGGCTTGCGATTTTTGATAGCAAACTTAAGCGCACTGTTTACAATACGATTGCGAGCGGCAGGGTTGTCTTTTTCTTCCTCTTTGAGGTCAAAAGGCACAATGTCTAATAATAAGACTTCTAAACCAATGTTAGAAAGGTGTGCGGCAATCCCTGAGCCCATCACTCCTGAACCTAAGACGGCTACTTTTTTGATTCTTCTACTCATCCTTGTCTGAATAATTTTAGAATGGTTGTTAAAAAAAGGAATTCTAGGAATTCTTACACGCCAATAACAAGGCCAGCATTTCTTTATCGGGTGACGTTTGTCCTAAAAACAGGTGACTGTTTTTATAGCGTGTTCTTTATGTTGTATTAATAATTTTCTTTTTGAGAAGCGCCCCTAGGCGTTCCTTGGCGCAAACGTTCCAAAATACGTTCGCAAGCGGATCTTAAATAGCTTCTATCTTCATACAAGCGCATTAACATCAACGCACCTTCTACTTCTGCTACGCTCTGTCGAGCCAATTGCAGGGCTTTTTCGGGTGCATATTGTTCTTGATATAATTGCTGAAAGGCAGCCTGCCAATCAGAAAAGAAAGCTTTTAAAGGTTCGCTAAAATCCACTTGATTACTACTGCTTTCTAGCGTCATATTACCAAAAAGGCAACCTGAAAAATCCGCAGAAATAATAGGCTCTTGCTTCTTAAACAAAGCAACAAAGCGCTCTTCTGCACTTTTATCTGCCTCATAAGCAATGGAAAACACCTTCTTATGATAGTACTCGTGTAACCGTTCTAATACCGCCTGCATCAAGGCTTCTTTGTTCTTAAAATAATGATAAAAACTCCCTTTCTGCAAGCCACAAACCGCAGCCAAATCACTCATAGATGTTTTGTGGTATCCTTCCTGACGAAATAGCTGAATGGATTTCTCAATAATTTCTTCTCGTGTTGTTTTTTGAGCGGGCATTATTTATACTTAGAATAAGTGGTATTAGGAAGGTATTTGTTCTTAACAATGGCTAATTTACCAAACGTTTGTTTGATAAACAAATTTTTGCCTACTTTTTACCAAACGTTTGTTCGGGATGATTGTTTAAAGAGATATTGAGATCCATCAAATTTCCTCTAGGTATTGATGGTAGGAATTAAGGAAGGTATCCAGGAAGACTAACTTACACCCCCCAGAAAGAGTAGCTTTGTTATTTGTAATAGTTCACAACGGCGCATAGATAAACGACTCCTTCTCTATTGGAACAAAATTTTCTTTGACAAAACCATCTAGCTCTCCTTGATCTTGTAACTCTTTATAGAATTTATATTCTTTTGTAGAGACATTTAGCATGTAAAATGGCAGCTCTTTTTTAATTGCTTTCTCTTGTACTCTATTTAGTACACTGTAACAGAAGTTTATTTAAAAATGTAATAACCAAA
>JBOEFW010000106.1:0-32968 GCA_050633105.1 Aureispira sp.
ACCTCTGCACTTTCTTATGCCACTACCACTACCAATAATCTTACTTTAAGTAATCTGAACGCAGGGACTTGCTACGAGTTTTCTATTAGAACACAATGTGATTCTGTCAACAATGATTACAGTCCTTGGTTAATTCCAGCGCGTACTTTTTGTACACCTAGTAGGTCTGCTAGACCGAATGTAGCGACTACAACTGCGTTAGAGACTGTTGCTAAAGAGTTACCCATACGCTATAACCTATTCCCTAATCCTACTACTGGAGCAGTGAACATCCAGTTTGAGCGTATGCTAACGACCGCCTATACTATTCGTGTATTCAATCTACTAGGAGCCGAAGTTACTCCTAGAGCGCTTAAACGTGGAGCAGAAAACTGTACCTTTAATTTATCGCACCTAAATAATGGTCTGTATCTGATTGAAATCAGTACAGCCAAACAACGCTGGACTAAACAGGTACAAGTTCATAAATAAATTGTCAGAACAGTTTTTATTTTAAAGTTCTAGAGAGCTTGCTAAGTCCACTTAGCAAGCTCTTTTTTAAGTAGTCACCAAACTAAAAGCGATGTGCTTCATGAGCCCTGGCGAACTAAAAGTTATACGCTGTGAGGCCTGCGGCGTTCACACAAAACTGAACTTACGAACTCCTGTAGTAAAAACATTCCCTTTTTCCATTAGATCGCTTCGCTCCTGAGTGCTCCGCTTAGAATCATGCGTTTTAGCTGTGCTGTTACTCCATGATCTTTTTTCTGACTACTTATTCTTATCTGTATATTTGCTCAAGAGTAAAATTGCACCTCCTCTTTTAGAGGCAACAATAAAAACAATTTTCCAATTTCTAAGAAATGTTCAAAAAACAAACAAATTTGTCAAAACCCACAATTTAAATAAAAATTAAAATCATTTGAAATACAACCTACATTTAAATATAAAATCGTTTTATGTTCAATCTTTGTTAAAAAAAAAGGATTCAAATTACTATTTTTAACCACTTTATTTTAAAAAGTACAATTTATCAGTTTAAATTAGAATTTTTCCTTTTTTTATAAAAAAGGATAATTAAATTACTAACCATGGATGATTTATATGGAATTATGCAAAGTGTCCTATTACGAGAAAATAAAATCCATCACTATAAAAAGAATAACGACCAACTAGAGCAAGATTTTTTTTGGGTTACTGGACTAGATAAAAAGAATCGAATTCTATTTATTGAATCCGTCAATTCTAGAAAAGTTGACAATAACATAGAGCCTGTTGAAGTATTTAGTCTCGCCTTACAAAAACAAGCAGCCCATCTCATTTTATATCGTCATTCCCCTAAAGGATCCATCCTACCTTCTGAACAAGATAAAGATCTCATTAATCGCCTTATCCAAGTAGGGATTATTGTAAACATACCTATATTAGATCATCAAATCATTTCTTCAGAAACATATGTCTCTTTTAAACATATTGGATTAATGCAAGAACTCCAAAAAAGCAGAAAATATGTTCCTAGTTTTGAATCGGCTCAACGTATTCAGACAGAAGCGGCAGAAATTATTCAAAAACGAGATTCAGATGCTAAAGCTACAATTAAGCTGATACAGAAGGAATTAAAGAACACCCAGGAGAAAGCTAAGCAGGAAAAATTAAATATTGCTAGAAAATTAAAGAAAGAAAATATCAGTTTAGCTGTTATTGCTAAGATTGTTGGTTTATCTTTAGAGAAAGTAAAAGAGTTATAGAGCCTATTTATAAGCTTTTGATCTGTTATACTTCTTTAATCCCCCCTTTTTATATTTTTTTATTTTTAACTTATAAAGACTGATGAAAGGCACTTTAATTTTATTAATTATTTTCATTTCATTATTTAATGAAAGTATCTCTGCTCAACGAGTAAAATGTAGTGTAGAGAAAGATCAAACTTCAGGAGAGCGTATTTTTAAATCTTCTTACAGAAATGGTGATTTAAAAATCGAACAAAAGGAAGGGGAAATTATTAAACTCTTTTGGACGATCAACTATTCTGGTCAACAGAGTGTAGCGTTTGAAAAAGGAGCAAAATTTGTTCTTAAATTGGCAGACGATAACATTATCATCTGCAAAACGATTAATGAAGCATTTCCTGAGCTGCTATTAGGCACTTATACAGACTTCACTAGGTACTCTTTTATTCTAGAAGTAAAAAAGGAACAGTTGGCACAGTTGGCTAGCTCTCCTATTGTTTTTTCTCGTACCCCTAATCCTGTGGGAAAAGTGCAAGATGAAACAGATATTTGGAGAAAGCGTAACCAAAAGATCTACCAAAATCTATTTGAATGCATCAATAGCAATAAATAAAACGGTTGACTGACTTCAAGCCAGTAACGTTTATTCTAACAAAAGCCTCTATTTTTTCCACGACTAAAATAGAGGCTTTTTACTTTGCCTCCCATCGTTCTCTCCTGCTCTCCATCAGAAAACAACGTTAGCTAATTTAGAAACTCTACTCAAAAGACAAATAATGTACTTCTCTGAGTCAACTTAAAATGTGAGTCCCCGCCTCCCAATTCATATTCCACTTCTCTTGAATCCTACAAGGACGGTTGTAATAAATAGTCCAGTAGTTGCTTGTTCCCTGAAAGGAAAAGCATAAAAAGAGCGTTATACTTGTTAGTAGCGATAAAAGTAGTTTCAGTAGCCTATTTTCTATCCTAATGATTCCTTTAAAAAATGGTTACAACAAATTTATCTAGAGTTGAAATTTCTTGCAAAAAAACACATAAGCAGCAATAAAAAGGCCTTTATTCCACTTGAAGAAGGTCTGCATCAACTCCTTAAGTAAAATAAAGGCCACTTGTCTTCTAAAAAAGAGCACTTATCCTTTCAGCAGGCTTTCTAAAGCAGCATCCATTTTCTTAAACGAAAACTGTCCATAGATTTCCTCCATCATTTCTTCAATTTTATCATTACAAAGGTTGCCCATACTCCCCTCATGTGTGTGAGGAACATCCATGATTGGCTCAAAATCACCTTTTTCAATATCCAACCCTACTTGCTTATAAGCATCTCTAAAAGTCGTCCCATTCAACACCATATTATTAACTACGTCCACACTGAAGATGTACTTGTACTTTTCTTCCTCTACTGCCGTGGGGTTGATAATAATGTTCTCTAGCATATAAGTAGTAATGTGCAAAATGCTTTGTAATTCGCCAAAAACAGGCAAAAAGCTTTCTTTTATAATTTGCAAATCACGGTGGTAACCAGAAGCTAGATTCGTTGTAATCATGGCAATTTCGATTGGCAAAGCAATCATTTTATTACACTTCGCACGAATCAACTCAAAGACATCAGGGTTCTTTTTGTGAGGCATAATGCTAGACCCTGTTGTTAAGTGGTCAGGGAATTTCACAAAGTTGAAATTCTGGCTGTTGTACAAGCAAACATCTTGCGCCAATTTACTCAACGTTGTTGCTACAGCACTTAAAGCCTGTGCCACTGATTTTTCCGTTTTCCCACGTCCCATTTGGGCGTATACTACATTGTAGTTCAAATCGTCAAAGCCCAACAATTCTGTGGTCATTGTGCGGTTAAGTGGAAAGGAAGAGCCATAACCCGCAGCCGAGCCCAAAGGATTCTTATTGGTAATTTTGAATGCCGCCAATAAAGCGTGCATATCATCTACCAAGCTCTCTGCATAAGCGCCAAACCACAAGCCAAATGAAGAAGGCATCGCTACTTGATAATGCGTATAACCAGGCAATTTTGCCTCTTTGTGTTGATTACTCAAGGCAATCAACTGCTTGAATAACGGTTGTACCAATTCCACCACTTCGCGTAACTCTGTTCGGGTATACAACTTCAAATCTACCAAGACTTGGTCATTACGAGAACGACCACTGTGAATTTTTTTGCCCACAGCTCCCAAACGCTCTGTCAAGATCAACTCTACCTGAGAGTGCACATCCTCTACCCCATCTTGAATCTCAAAATTTCCTTCTAAAACCTCGCCATACAAACGGCGTAACTCTTCCTGTAGGGTCTCCAGCTCTTCCGCTGTGAGTAGATCTATACTTTGCAACATAGTAATATGTGCTAAGGTACCTGTAATATCATGCTGCGCGAGCAAGACATCTAGTGCTCGATCTTTGCCTACCGTAAAACGTTCAATTTCTTTGTTAATCGCTCCTTCTTTTTGCCAGAGTTTCATAGCCTGTTAAGTTTATCGTTTTGAATAAGGTTTGAAATTGAGCGCAAAGCTAACTTATTGCTTTTGCTTTAACAAGGGCTTCTTCAGAAAAGAAATAGCTTTTTTTAGAAGTTGGATCTATATCTGTTCTAACAATAAATCAAAGCATTGATGTGCTTACTATATTTTGCATACCTAAAACATTTTTAAAGATATTTTGAATAATCCGTTTGTCTTTGGAGGAACATCTCCTTGTTTCCATAAAAAGCTTTTGCGGTCTCTGTTTTTGTCTTTTTAGGCGTCCGTTTTTTAGTTTTAGAAGTAGAAGGTATCTTGTAAAATAAAAAAATAGAACTCTTCGTAAAGAATTCTATTTTCTAATAACGATTCCACCAAGGATGGATCGTATTTATGTATGTAAGAAACGCCTAGCTTACTTTGTAATTTCTAATAATTCTAAATCAAAAATCAAAGTCGCGTTTCCTGGAATATCTTCTCCAGCACCACGTGCTCCATATCCTAAGTTAGAAGGCACATACAAACGCCATTTAGAACCAGTAGGCATAATTTGTAGGGCTTCTTGCCATCCACGAATCAAGCCATTCACTGGAAAAGTAGCCGGTTGACCTCTCTTGTACGAAGAATCAAAGATTTTACCCGTCAATAAACGACCTTCGTAGTGGGCAACTACTTTTTGAGTTAAGGTAGGAATAGCGCCAGTTCCTTCTTCCAAAATTTCGTATTGTAAACCACTTGGTTGTACAATAACACCTTCACGCTCTCCATTCTCTGCCAAGAAAGTAGATTCTAACTCTTGTGCTTTCATAGCCATTTTAGCAGCAGACTCTTGCAAGAACATTTGAGCAGTTTGGTTGGCCTCTTGCTCTGTCATTTCCAAGTCGTTTCCTTTCAATATGTCCATCAAACCTTTACCCAAGGCATCATAGTCCAAACCTTCTACATCTACTTGTCCGACAAGGTTGTTGCCCAACAATACTCCCAAGCTATAACTCTGCTCTCTCATTATTGATTTCTTTTTTTATGATTGTCAATTGTTGTGTTAAAAAGCTAATGCTTTGCTAACGTGCTGCGAAGGTAATAGTTTTGTGGGGGATTGCAAAATTGTTTTTTGGATACATTATGTTATATCTTCTTAATTGTTCTATAACAGCAGACTTCAAAATTTCTTTTGCTCCTTCACGCTCAATTATTATATTTACAAACCTCCTCATTCCCCACGTTCCTCTTTCAAAAACGCCTCTTCCAACAACAACAGCCCTTTTTTACGCTCTTTTAAACGCCGACAAGGCACACCTACATAAATCCCCCAAGGTTCCAACTCTTTTTGAGCAAACGTCATACTTCCAAGGCTACAGCCTTCTCCAATGGTGCAAGGCCCCATAATTGTAGAAGCCGCTCCAATAATAACATGTTTGCCAATCACAATAGGACCGCCAATATGGGCGGTATATTTTTGAGGAATAGCTTGCGCCGTCAGATAGTCCCCACTGTAATCATCAGAAGCACTGTAGATAACCGTATTGGCCGCCATGCTACTAAAATCGTGGAGCTCGATTCCATAAAAACCACTTAGATGGCAACTCCTCGCAATAAAGACATAATTACCAATATTGATATAGCCATTGGTCGCGGATAAGATCGTAAAATCATCTATTCGGACATTGTCCCCAATAGAAATATTTTGTTGTCCATAGATTCTAACATCACTAGAAATTCTAACATTCTTACCAATAGATTTGAAACCAAAATCTTTTAAATCTTCCTCTGTGAGATAGGTACTTTTAAGCATATTGTTGTGTTCTTGAATTAACCAATGACTGTTTGAATAAAACGATAATGCCTCTATTCTACTTCTAATAACTCAACTTCAAAAATCAAGGTAGAACCAGCAGGGATAATTGTTCCCATCGCGCGATTGCCATAAGCTAGATTAGCAGGAATAAAAAAGCGATACTTCCCTCCTTTTTTCATCAAAGGAATACCTTCTTGCCAGCCTTTAATAACGGCTTTGAGTGGAAAACTAGCCGGTTGACCTCGTTTAACAGAACTATCAAAAACGGTTCCGTCTATTAATTGACCTACATAGTGGGTAGTAACAGTACTGTTGAGAGTAGGCTGTGCCCCTGTTCCTTCTTTGATCACCTTGTATTGGAGACCACTTGGGCGTGTAATAATCCCTTCTTTTTTCCCATTCTCTTGTAGAAAAATGTTACCTCTTTTAATGTTCTCTGAGCGTTCAGATTCATTAGCCACGTCAGGAGCAGATTCGGCGTTGTTTTTCTTAGAAGTCGCATAGGCTTCCAGTACTTTCGCCATCTCTTCTGGATTGTATAAAGGGTCTTTTTGTTGTAAGCCAATTTCATAGCCTTCCCCTAGCGCTTGGTAGTCAAAATCTTTTGGGAGGGCATTGGCTGCCTGTACTAATCCCGCAGAAGAGGTATAACCAATTCCATTAGCAATCTGAAAGGCGACTTCTTTATCTATAGAAGATTTTCCAGAGGCCATTCGTGCTTTAATCCTATTTTCTACCGCTTGTATGGTAGCAGGGTCTGCTTTAAAACCTTTGGAAAAACCTTGTACAAATTGCTCTACATTTGTTTCGTTGGCTGTAAAATTCAAATCTAGTAGGGCTGTTCCTACCATGTGCCCATAAGCATAGCTCAATTTACTAATGGCTGTTTCTGGGCCTGTTTCTTTAAAAATATCTATTAATTCTACGTCAAAAATCAACAGCGAATTTGGTGGAATAGAATAAGGGCCACCTGCTCCATAAGCCAACCCTGGTGGAATAAAAAATCGATAGCGGGCACCAACGCGCATCAGCGGAATTCCTTCCCGCCAACCCTTGATGACTGCCGTTAAATCAAAAGCAACAGGCTTTTCTTGCGTTCTCGAATCATCAAACACCTTTCCATTAATAAGTGTCCCTGTATAATGCACCAATACCCGATTATTGATCGAGGGTTGTCCTCCTGTTCCTTCTTCCAGAACTTCATATTGCAAGCCTGATTGCGTGGTCTTAATTGTTTCTTTTTTCCCATTTTTTGCCAAAAAGGCCTCTGCTATGGATAAGTTCTCCACCGCTTGGCTTTTACGGCGTTCCAAGGCTTTTTCTTCTGCTAAGGCTTGTTTTTCTTGAAAGAAGATCGCTAACAATTGGGTTTGTTTTTTCTCACTGACCTTTGGTGTTTTTCCGTTTACAAAATCGGTATAACCTTTTTTAATGCAGCTGTAATGAAGATCTTTCTTTTCTAGTTCTAATAAACTCACCAAATTTCCCAAGGCATTATAACCCAAATTATACGCTGTCTTCTGAGCCTCTTTAGGAGTTTTAGAACGTTCTTCTGAATCAATTCTTTTTATTAAACCTTCTACAATAGCTGCTAATTGTGCAGAATCGGGTTTCATGCCTGCCTTAAGGCCTTTTAGTACCGCTGAAGTGCTGCGCTCTGCTTTATCAAAATTCTCATTTGTAGTCAAATCAGAAGCAAAGTTATAACCATAAGCATAGCTGGTTTCTTTGACAATTTTGGCAGGATTATCAGCCTTCGTACGGCTCGTATCAGTCTGCGCTACACTGCCAACAAAACTTAGAAACAGGCCAACAATAGAGAGTAGGTATTTCATAACAATTGGATTTAATCAACTTCCTTTAATAACGCTTTAATTCGGTAAGCCTCTAGGGCGTTTTTAATTTGTTCTTGCTCTTCAGTCTCAGGGTAGAAAGTATAAGATGGTGCTAAAATTGGGGCAACAGCCATAATTTTGACAACAATAAAGGCAGCCATTGGAAAAGCAGTGCCATACTCCTCTTGAAATAAAGCTAAGTATTCCTGATAAGCTTCTTCTGGAGCCTCCACTACCCTTGCTTGCCCTTTTAGTTTATATCCCTTTTGTACAAATACATCCACAAAACTCACACAAACTTGGCTGTTCTGTTGAATATTTTGAACAGATTGCGGAGAAGCAATATGAGCGATCACTAAGGTATCTTTATTCACGCTTCGAAAAAGTTCCTTCGGGGAAACATTCGGGCAATGATTCCCATCTACTGTTGCTAACCAACACAACATACTTTTGTCAAGGTAGGTTTGAACATCTTTAGTAAGCATACATTTGTTTATGGATTGATATCGAGTAGTTCTACATCAAAAATTAAAGCAGAACCTCCTGGGATTTTATGCGAAGGAGATTGTTTACCATAAGCTAGTTCTTGTGGAATGTAAAAACGATATTGACTGCCCATTTTCATCAATGGAATTCCTTCTTGCCAACCTTTAATCACTTGCATTACACCAAAAGTAGCAGGCTGTCCACGCTCTATAGAACTATCAAAAACAGCTCCATCGACCAAGGTACCATGATAATGAACTTTTACACGATCGGCTGAGGTTGGCTGTGCTCCCGTTCCCTCCTTAAGTATTTCATATTGCAAGCCACTTGGTAAACTCACCACTCCTTCTCGTTGCCCATTTGCTTCTAAGAATGCGGTACCTGTTGCAATTGTTTCTGACAAATTCGCACGAGCAGCAGGACTGTTGTTATTACGCCACCACCACAAAGCAACAATAGCCACAACAACTATGGCTAGAAAAATAGTTGTATTGTTCATAAGAGTATATTGTATTTTTTAGCGTCTTCAAAAATAAAGTGCCCCAATATAACAAGGTCGTATTCACTAACCAAAAAGCCCTTGGCTTAAAAAGCAAATCGTGTTTTTTTTATTTTTACACGTTTTTAGTTTTGTAAGCTTTAGTTAGCTGCGTTATGAATCATTTTTTTGCCTTGAATACTTTCCAAAGATAAAGGCCAGACTTAACAACAAATAAGTTTTTTTATTCTGTTGCAGAGATGAAATCAGATAATTCTTTAATGAATTGGGCCTTTCGTCGAGTAGAAACTTGTAAAGAGTGATGACCACTTAAAATAACTTCTCCCCCTCGTCCTTTAAGATAGCTGGTGACACATTCTAAATTAACAATATACTTATCATGAATCCGTGAAAAGAAAGTGCTTCTTAATTGTTTTTCATAGACCCCGATTGGCTTTGAAGAGATACAAGAATGTCCATTTTTTAGATAAAATTGGGTATAGCTTCTATTGGCTTCTAAATACAATACCTCCTCTAAGTTGATTAAAACCATTTCTGTATGAGAAGGAATAATAATTTTTTTGATTTTCTTTTCAGAATGGATAGATGGCGTTAAAAGCTTTGATTCTGTTGTTAATTGTTTCTTTTTTTGGTTCTGAAGGCATCTAGAAACTGCTTTCCCTAACGCTTGTTCATCAATTGGTTTTAATAAATAATGAACAGCCGCCACATCAAAAGCTTTTAAAGTATATTTAGAGAAAGCCGTTGTAAAAACAACTTCAAATGTTTGTTCTGCCGTTTGATTTAGTACTTCAAAGCCATCTCCATCTGGTAAATGGATGTCTAAGAAAACTAAATCTGGTTGTAATTTCTGTATGAGTTGAACGGCATCTTTTAAGGTTTGTGCTTTCGCTATGATTTCAATTTGCTCCTGATATGGTTGAAGCATTGTCTCTAGCAGCACTAAATTAGCAAATTTATCTTCGACAAGTATGGTCCTAAGCATTGGGCTTATTTTTTAGATTAGCGGGGAAATGTAAGGTAAATCTTGTACTACAATTAGGGTCATCTTTAATATCCTCTACTTCCATTTTAATTTTTATTTGAAAGAGATGATCTAAGGTTTTAATTCTCTGTTTCAGTAATTTTAGCCCATGTGATGGACTCTTCATAAGAAATTGTTTTTTCAGTTCTTTAGCAGCTGGCCGACCAATCCCATTATCTTCTATTCGAATAATCAAACTGCTGTTAGCCTCCTCTAAAGACACACATACCTTTCGGGCGCCTTCTTTGGGTGATAAACCATGAATAATGGCGTTCTCAACTAAAGGCTGGATCAACATGGGGGGTATTTTCCATTCATCTAAGCTTAAATCGTCGGAGTATTGGATCTTAAAATCATGGAAATATGGACTTCCATTAGATAAGCTTTCTAATTCCATATTCATGTAAAGTTGTAAATGTTCTATGTCTTGATCTAACGGAACAAGTTGGTGTTGGGTATTGTCTAATGTCAAACGCATTAGTGTTGCAAATTTTTGCAGAAAGGTTATTGCTTCTTTTTTTTGTTCTTGGTATAAGAAATAGATAACCGAATTAATCGCATTAAATAAAAAATGTGGTTTCATTTGGCTGCGCAGGGATTTTTGCTCTGCTTCCGCTAATTCTTTCTCTAGGTTTTTCTTAGAAAGAATGTTTTTAAAATAAATTGCAAGGCTGCCCAAAAACAAACCAAATAATAAAAAAGGGAAATACCAAGTTTGTGTAAAATGTGGTTTAATCACAAAAGCCATTACGATTCTTTCTTTTTGCCAACTTCCATCCTGTTTTTTTACCTCTATAATTAAATCGTACTGCCCTGGGCTAATGTTGTTAAAATGAACAGTATTTGATTTAGTATAGACAAAATACGCTGATTGCTGACCTTTTTTCAGCATTTGGTATCGGTATAACAAGACATTAGAAGCATTAAAGGAAAGTCCCATAAATTCAACTCTTATGTTCTGCTGGTTATACTCTAGGTCATATTTTTTTTGAAGAGGTACTACCTCTCCATTGATGTATACTTTTTTGACAGTAAAAGGAATATTAGATTCACTATCAGAAGTATTAAGTACTTTTTTAGGGATATGAGCGATGCCTTCATCCGTTGCAAACCATATTGCGTTCTCTTCAATAAGAATATCATTTACTCCATTAGAAGGCAGATAGTTTTTGACATTCAACTCTATTGATTCTTTAACGACTCCCTCTAAAGCAATAATTTTATTCGCTCCTTGGTTTGTTCCAACCCAAATAACAGAATCATTTTCCACTCTTATAGAACGAATAAAACCACTCACAATTTGATCCAACTGATTCCAATGCTGAACAATTTTTAGGGTTTGAGGATCAACTAATAAAAGCCCATATCCTCTAGTCCCTACTGCTAAGTAGCCTTGAAAATTACCTAACGCTAGTATCTTTGAAGCGAGTAGAGGTTCTTTTAAACCTAAATTCACCCATTTGTGTTCTTGTCGATTATATAAGCACAAGCCTTGGTTTGTTCCAAAGAACCATTCCTCTGAATTTTTTTTCTCTATAGCACGAATCCAATAGTTATTAATGTGTTTAAACTGTGATTGCTCATCAATAAAAGCAAAGCCATTATCAGCCCCAACAACTATTGTCTCTGTTTTTTCATCAAAATACGTTGTAGTCGGCATGATTCTTCTAAAAATGCTTGTATCGCTAAATTCTACCCCTCCTTGTTTTATGTTCATTATATGCCCTCCTGGTGATATTATTTTATCCTTCCACAAAGCAATATCACGGAAGCAACAAATCTTTAGGGGATAGATTTTACTTTTGAAAGGGAACGTATTTTCTACTTGGAATAACTTCCCCTTCTTTAGGGATAAAATCTTGTTTTGATAAGGAATTATTTTCGTAAAACTCGCTTTACCAACAAAAAAATGAAGGGCCTCCCAGTTCACTATCATAAAAACACCTTTGTCTAAAGTGGTAATCCAATAATTTTCTTCCGTATCTTGATAGATAGTAGCAATCTTAGCATTCAAGCGTAGCTCTCTAGGACTTGTATAAAAAGGAGCTGAACCATAAAAAAAGAGGCGTTGAGAAATGACCACCCATAAGCCTCCCTCTTTATCTACATACATGACACTAATTCCATCTCTTTCTTCAATTGTCCATTCTTTAATTATCCTTGTCTTGTCCTCGTCAAGTTGATATATCTTTTTTTTCGTAAAAAAGAACTGTTTATCCTTATCCTGATAAGCCGTTCTTATAGGAAATCTTTCATTAGGAGGACTGTGCATTTCAGGGAGCAATTGCAGATTGAGTGTCCGCTTTTTAATGTCATACTTTAACGATTCAGTGTTATAGGATTTTGGCGTTGTCAGTAGTAACGTTTGTTCTTCATCTATCAACAATAATGCTCCACTTCCTATTTCTTCTTGACGGAGTGGCGTAAAATAGATGATACTGTCTTTGACTCCTACGCTATAATATCCTAAGGCATGTTTTGAAGTAAAGTAGATAATATCATTAGAATCAACGACCATATCTAGTGGTCCCTTTAAATTGCTACTTATCTTTTTTATTTGTGCATTCGCTGGATGTATAATGATGGAGTCTCCCTCCTTATACGATAATCCATTAGACATACTTGAAAACCATAACCGATTTTTATAGTCTTCTTCTATTCGAAAAATAGTATTTCCTGCCAAGCCATTCAAAGTGGAGTAGGTCTCCATTGATGTTCCATCATAACGAACAACACCATGGTCGGTTGTAATCCATAGAAACCCTTCTTGATCTTGCATCGCTCTATAAGATTCATTACTAGGCATCCCATGCTCTAAGTTCCAATTTTTAAAACTGACATCTTGGGCAACAGCGACATATACACTTAAGATCAGCCATAAAATAGAAAGTAAAAAATGCTTCATAAAAGGTAATTGGCAACTAATTGTATTCTTGTAAAAAGGATTCATACTCCTGCTTCAAGGGATCCAATATAGACATTTATAGAAGAGTTAACAAGTATTATTTGCTGACAAAAACGGCTGATGTAGGCTTACTACACACACTTGTAAAGAAACCTGTAACGCCAAGTTATTAAATCTACGCACTTGTTTAGGAGCACTTTTTTTGAAAAAAAATCTGCCATACATTTGTAGCTGTAAGAGCTCTAATAATTATAGGACGCTATAATTGCAGCACAAAAACTAACATAATTCTGTTCCCCATCCTATCGATTACGATAGACGAGAATTCAACTTTCATTTAAACCAAAATTTAAAATTAAGTCATGAAAAACATTTTAAAATCAGTTGCAATACTATGTTTCATCAGTATTGTAACAAGCATCCATGCACAAAGTCACTTATCACCCATCAGAAAACTTCGTCCATGTCAACTTAATCAAGATTACATTTTATACCTGCAAGCAGATGCTCCTACTACAGCTTGTTATGGTAATAGCATCCAGATTATTAGTTCTGCGGCTTATGCCACCATACATGATTGTGGTACAGGGGTAGGAGCAGGATTTGCTCAAAAAAATGATGATTCCCCTACAGGTTGGGCGTATTGTATTAAAGTAGAAGGGAGCAATGGAAATAGACCTATTCAGATTAGAGAATTGGTTTATACGCCTAACTGTGCGGCATTTTCACATTATAATACCAGACGAATATCTGCTACAGTAAGAAGACGCCCAACCCCAATTACAGATATTGAATTAGAATCCACTTCTTTATGTGGGGGCTTAATTTTAGCTAGAGCTAAAGATGCTTTTTCTTCCACACATGATAGTTATACTTGGTATTATAATGGCTCCGCTGTACCAAATGGTACAACGGAACCTGACTTACTTCTACTTCAAACAGGACAGAACATCAATTCCAATTTCACAATTGGTGTAACCGCTATTAATACCTGTGGAACAATAAATTACACAGAAACATTTACGGTAGATAATCCTCCATATATGGCTAGACCAAGAATTGTTGTTCCTTCTTTGTACTGTGCTGGAAAAAATACCTTTACAATAAATCATGTTACACCAGGGATAGAATATAAATGGCAATTCATCCCCCTTACTACACACAGTACTCCTTCAACCCTTCCTATACCTATTCCAAAACAAGGTTTAGAGATGACCTCTTATACTCCTGATTTTGGAAGAAAGGCCAATACGATTACAACAGGAGATGTTATTGATTATCAAATCAAACTGTATTTTAGAACAAATTGCAGTGCAGGTTGGGTCCTCTCAGAGGATATAATAGTTAATGGCATTAGTTATAATGCTTGCTACAATAATAGAGCTGCTCATCAAACAGTTAATGCTATGTCTAATGGAGGACATTCTGTAGAGGGAGGGGCTACTAATAACAATACAAATCCAAGCAACAGCAACAATAGTCCTTTATCAACCCTCAAAGATGGTACTCGCCTAACAGCTTCGCCGAACCCAACAACAGGTTTTGTGGAATTAAATAGTGGAGGAAAAATTGTTGAAGCTGTATTTGTTTATGACGTTACAGGGATCTTAGTTTCTCAACAATTAAACAATCCCACTACTAATCCAACTATTGACCTAAGCGATCTTCCAAAAGGAATGTACCTAGTTAAGGTTCAAACCGCAACCACTAGCAAAACCATTCAAGTTGCCAAACAATAAATTCTTATTCTAAAACCTAGAAACCTACACCCAGAGCTAGTTTTGGGTGTAGGTTTTTCATAGAGCAATCAATTTTTTATTCCATCCCTATAGCAATTCTATTCCCCACAATACCTACTATCATAGGTAAGAGTTTAGCTTTTATTTCAACCAAAATTTAAAATTAAGTCATGAAAAANNCTTTTTTATACCTACAGGAATTTCTGCTCAAAACATAGCTAAAAAGCCCTGCATAAATGGTGATGACCGATTATTATTCCATCATCAATATAACTCTCGTCGCCTTATCATAAGACGACAAATTAATAATTGGACGGGAGCCACATCAGGCATACCTCTTCTTATTAATAATGGTGACCCTTATAATGACCCAGCATTTCCCAATAACTCTGTCTGGGGGCTACATACAGCAGGCGCTACAAGTATTGAATTGGAAACAGATGTATATGATATGGATGCTCCAAATGATCCTTTTCGCACTTATAGATATACAGAAATACTGGATACTAGAGCTATACGCAAACCTATCCCTATCACAGATATAAAGATACTAAGCAGTGATCTATGCAATGGAGAGATTGAAGCAGAGGTTCTTTATGACTCTAGAACTCATGGCGATTACAATTGGACTTATAATAATACTCTGACGCAATCTAGTTCCACTCCTTCTACTTCTTTCAATCTTAATGCTCCAATTACAGGAAATTTTAATCTTGAGGTTACTACTTCTAATTTATGTGCCAGCACATCTTATAGTAAAAATTTCGTTATAAATACTCCATTTTTAATCTCTGCATCAAATATTGATGTCCCTACTAATTACTATAGGGGAAGAAATTACTTTTCTATAGATCCTAACATTAGTACATCTAATGTAGAATATAGATGGACATTTACGGTTGATGCCCCTAACAACCTAGATCCTTCTATTATGACTCAGCAAGCCCAAGGATATAATCTGACTAATTTTTCTCCTGATTTTGGAACAGCTTCTTTTTTAATCGGAGGTTTAGTAACCGACTATACTCTTACACTTGAAATGAGGATTGGCTGTGGCAATTGGTTTGCTGCTAAGTCAATAACAGATGATAACATCACTTATATTCCTCGTTACTATGGTGGAGGAAGTGGCAGTTCTAGTAATCGTCTCAATCCATCAGGATTATCCAATGAAGCTGTTTCTAAAGAAGATAAAACAGCCGTTCAAAAATCAGCATTTTCAACATTAAATGAAGGAGACAATACTTTAACTGCTTATCCTAATCCAACAACAGATTTTGTTGAATTAAGTTATACAGGAGAGGTTATTAAATCGGTGCAGGTTTATGATGTCACAGGGTCTCTAGTTTCTCAACAGCTTAATGAAACAACCATTGACCTAAGTCACCTTCCAAAAGGAATGTATATGGTTAAGGTTCAAACTGCAACAACTAGTAAAACGGTACAAGTAGCCAAACAATAGTTTTTGCTCTAAAATCTATGCGCCTACATTCCAACTAGTTTGGAGTGTAGGCTTTTTTTTGCATCAAGTAATTAATAGAAACTCTTGACAAGCTTTTTAAACACTCCAATACAACAAAGCGGCATTCACTAACCAAAAAAGCCACTGTCCTAATAACAAATAATCCTTCTTATCTTTTGTTAGAAAGAGCAATTGTACCAACCAAGCTATTCCCCACAAAAAGAACCAAGCACTTAATAATAACGTCACTTCTCGTTCCATAGGAATCCAATTCGTAAGCGCAAGCGCCCACAAAATCAAAGACACCAAGAGCAAATCAATCGTCACCATCTGAAAGGCCCCCATCGATTGCAGCCAATGTTGTTGGATCTTGTCCTCTACGGTCGTTTTTAGTTTCTTAGGGGCTGTTTTTAGCGCTTCTTGCGTGCCTACAAAAGTGTGTGCAACAAAAGCTAAACTAGTAATACAAGCGGCTATTAATATAGGAATGTTCATGCGATATTGTTAGGAAGAGAAAGTGTTGTTCTAAAATAGAAAAAACAAAGAGCCCTTTCAAAAAATTGAAAGGGCTCTTTGTTTATTTTTTATGCTAGTAGCCCTTATTTAGGGTTCACTTCAAACAATTCCACATCAAAAATCAACGCAGAACCTGCTGGAATTTTAGCACTAGGAGAACGTTTTCCATACGCCAATTCGTAAGGAATAAAGAAGCGATACTTGCTTCCTACATTCATCAATGGAATGCCTTCTTGCCAGCCTTGAATAACTTGCATCACACCAAAAGTAGCTGGTTGGCCACGATCTACAGAACTGTCAAACACACTTCCGTCAATCAACGTACCATGATAGTGTACTTTTACTTTATCTGCCTGAGTTGGTTTTGGGCCATCGCCTTCTACAATTTTAATGTATTGCAAACCACTTGGTAGAATCACTACTCCTTTTTTCTTAGCATTTTCTGTCAAGAAATCTTGTCCTGCTTGAATTGTTCTCATCAATTCTTTTTCTCCTGGATTGATGTCCAATAATTCTACATCAAAAATCAAGGTAGAGCCACCTGGAATTTTTGGAGAAGGTGCTTTTAGACCATAGGCCAATTCCTGAGGAATGTAGAAACGGTATTTACTCCCAACACTCATCAATGGAATCCCCTCTTGCCAACCTTTGATAACTTGCATCACACCAAAAGTAGCTGGTTGGCCACGATCTACAGAACTGTCAAAAATAGTTCCATCAATCAAGGTACCATGATAATGGGTCTGTACTTTATCAGCAGCCGTTGGTTTAGGACCTTTTCCCTCTACAATCACTTCATATTGCAAACCACTCGGCAAGGTAATAACGCCTTCTTTTTTAGCATTTTTCTCTAGAAAAGCTTTCCCTTCTGTAATGGCTTTTTGAGCGGCAAGTGTCTCTTTTTCTTCCATTTTCTTTTTGTAAGCTTCACTATACGGTCCAAAAAAGTCATTAAGAATTCCTTCCATTTCTTGATCCGTCATATCAGAAGCTGTACCAGCTTCTGAATCTTCATATCCTTTTTTGAGTTGCTTGTAATCAAAAACAGTAGTAGGGATATCAATTTCTGCTGCGATGGCTCCTAAGGAACTCACCCCTAATTCATACATGACATTAATTTCTTTGCTAGGAGCACCGCCTGCGCCAAAACGCTTTTGTAGATTGGCCTGTGCTGTCTCTAAGGTTTTAGCATCCCCTTCCAAGCCTTTTTTAAGCCCTTTGATAAATTGATCGACATCTTTTTCTTCGTCCGTTAATGGCGTACGTTTTAGATTTTTGGACATCATAGCACCATAAGCATAACTTATCGTTGCTTTATCGGCTTTGGGGGCGGTTGTTTCTGTCGCTGCTCCTTCACGCATTTTTTGTGCCTGACTGTCAGTAGCTAGACCTAGGCTAAATGCCAAAAGGAATATGCAAAAGTTTATTTTTAAGGTTGGAATCATAATACAATTTTTATAAATATTGGCTGATTAATGATAGGTTGCGCTCCAATTGGTGCCCTTTCCTTTTCTTTTTATAGCTATTGTTTACAAAAAGAAAGCTATTTCAAAGCACCAAAATACGCATTCAAGGCACAACAAACGAAAACAATGCCATCTATCTGTTGTTAGGATTTTCTTAAAAGCACTCTCCTTCTTCCACTCTCCTACCGTTGCCTTTATCAAGAGTCTCCTAAACGGTCTTCTTCCTTTTAAAATATGGTTGTTTTTTACTAGAAATAATTTCTAGTTTAAAGGGTTTACTTTAATTAATTCTATTTCAAAGATTAAAGTCGCCCTAGCAGGGATTATAGTAGAATGTCCCTGCTTGCCATACGCTAGTTCTTGTGGAATAAAAAGACGATACTTCCCTCCTTCTTTCATCCAAAGAAGCCCTTCTTGCCAACCCAAGATCAGTTGATGGAGGCTTAATACAACAGGTTTTTCTCGCTCTACAGAGCTGTCAAATACAGTTCCATCAATCAACGTACCATGATAATGCACTTTTATGCGATCAGTTGCAGTAGGTTTAGCGCCTATACCTTCTTTAAGAATTTCATATTGCAAGCCACTCGGCAAACTAATGATGCCTCTTTTCTTAGCATTTTTTTCTAAGAAGGCCTTTCCTTCTTGTAGCGCAAACAGGTCTTTTTCTTGTGCTTTTTGCACGATGATTTCCTCGTAAGTTTGGAGATACTGTGCAATCATATTATCCATTTCACTCGTCGTCCAAGTGTTTCTATTTCCTGCCCATACCGCTAAAAAACCTTTTTTAAACTGTTCTAAATGGAACAAATCTACAGGATACTTTTTAGTTTTTTCATTCGTAGGTAATAGGGTTATTCCAATATCAAAAGATAAATTACGGTTGGGGTTAAGCTGCTTATAACGAACATAATTGGCTTGGTGTTCTTTGGCAAGTTGATACTGTGCCGCACTTACTCCCAAGAGGTTTTGTTGCAAACCTTCTATAAGTTCCTCTACTTTTAGTTGCTCTTGCGGTATTTGAAGTACTTCCAGCATTTCTGCGGTTCTTATTCCATAAACATAACTAATCGTCGCAAGATCTTTAACTACTTCTTGAGGTTGATCGTGTGGAAAAATTTCTAAGACTTCAATCTCATGAATCAGAGCTGATCCTCCTGGAATTTTTTTGGTATCCATTCGACCAAAGCTCAATTCGTGAGGTACAAAAAAACGGTATTTACTTCCTTTTTTTAATAAAGGATACGCCTCTCTAATCCAAGCATGATGAGGTTTTTCTTGAAATTGAAACATAAGTGGCTTATCAGAAGAATACAAGTATTCTAATTCTTGACCATCAATAAAAGTTGTTTTATAAAATACTCTAAACTTATCTTTCGCTTGAAGATTTGCGCCTGTCCCTTCCGCCACTACTTCATATTGTAAGCCGCTAGCCAAGGTTATGATTTCTTCTTTTTTAGCATTCTCCTTTAAGAACTTTTCCCCTTTCTTAATCGTCCCTTCTATCCCTGCTATCCTTCTATTATACTGCTCTTGATAGGGTTGAAATTGTTGGTTAATAATGGCTTCTAAGGCTTCTTTTGTTTGTTTAATTTTCTTCTTTCTCCTGCCATAAGCATACCCTTCTCGAAGGGCATGAAAGTCAAAAATATGGACAGGAATATTGACCTTTGTTGCCAAAACAGTCAAGGAAACAATTCCATGTCGATATGGAAAATCTGCCACCCATACTGTGTTATCAGCCCACCGTTTATCGCAACCTTCTTGGGCACGTTTAAAACGTGGAACATCTCCCTTTAACCCTTCTTGAATGCCTAATATAAAGCGCTCAATATTACGCTCTCTTTCAGGAATATTGGCCTCCTTCCAAAGAATCGCGGTTTTCAAACCATAGGCGTAACTAAACTTCTGTGTAGTCGTAGAGGTTTGGCCTTGTAATAGGGAAATACTAATGCAAAAGAGCAGCAGTAGGGAACGGTAGATTTTCATGGTATAAAAGGGTTGGTTATTGGAATCTGGTTCATAAAGGGCATAAAAAAAGATAGAACGCGTTGCCTTCTATCCTTAGGATTCCTTTTGGGACCTTTTTGGTGCTTAAGGGCTTCCTTATTGTTAATAATTGTTCTTAAAAGAGATGATAAGGTTTTGATCCATAGGTTAACTCTTGAAGAATAAAAAAACGATACTTTGCGCCTTCTTTCATTCCCCCCTCTATCTAGCCTTGTTTTTCTTCACTAAGGTTGAACCTAGGCCTTACTTCTGTTCCTTCTTAGAGGACTTTATATTGTAAACCACAAAGCCTTTCCTAAGGCTGTTTTCTTCAAAATCATCTGCAGATACTCCTACCATTGGTGCCAAATGACTAATCAAAATCCTCCATAGCAGAAGCAACAGCATAATTCTTATTTTATATTAGTCTATACCTATTCACAAGTTTTAATAGTTCACAAAAAATGGAGTTCTCACCTAAGGCAAGAACTCCATTTTATTCTGCTTAAATAGAAGCAATACCTTATTCAGGATTTACTTTGATTAATTCTACATCAAAAATCAAGGTAGCGCCTGCAGGAATTTTAGCAGAAGGTGCTTGCATTCCGTAAGCTAAATCTTGAGGAATGAAGAAACGGTATTTTGCGCCTTCTTTCATCAATGGAATTCCTTCTTGCCATCCTTTGATGACTTGGTTAACACCAAACTTAGTTGGCTCTCCACGATCAACAGAACTATCAAAAACATTTCCGTTAATCAAAGTACCATGGTAATGCGTCAATACTTGATCTTCTAATTTAGGCTGTACCCCTGTTCCTTCTTCAATCACTTTGTATTGTAGACCACTTTCAGTAGTAACAACGCCTTCTTCTGTCTTATTTTGCTCTAAGAATGCTTGACCAGCAGCGATGTTAATCTGTCCTTCTGCTTCTGCCTTAGCTTTCATCTTATCTTGGTACGCTTGTCCTTTAGGCTCAATGTACGCTTGGAAAATACTGTCTCTGTAAGGAGTGTCTAGCTCCAAAGAATCGCTTTTTACAACATCGCGGAAACCTTCTGCAAAGGCTTCTTTGTCAAAATCACTAGCAGGTACATCTACTTCCTGTGCCAAAGGGCTAATTGCACTCAAGCCCATGAAATAAGCAATCTTTTCAGCGGCTTCTTGTCCTTCTGATTCTTTTCCTGTTGGAGAAAGACGTGCTTGTAAGGCTTCTTGCGCTTCTACGTTTTCTAAAGAATCACCTTCTAGCCCCTTCATGAAACCATCTGCAAATTTATCGGCATTTCTTTCATCTTCCGACAAACCAAAGCGAGATACTGCTTCTCCCATCTTAGAACCATAAGCATAAGAAAGGTCGTACTGAGGAGATTTTACTTTTTTGTTTTCATTGTTGCAGGCAAATAGTCCCAAAACCATAACAGCAGCTGCGAACAGGTTAATACTTTTCATAAAGATAAGTCGTTATTTTATTGATTGTTTAGATAAAACGGCATTCCATCTTCTATGTGAAATTATATCCAGCCATTTTTGAGTAAATAAACCACTAGAAAAGCTCCTAATAGTTTGAGAAGGCGAATTTACTACTTTATAATTAAATTGCTAGGCAATTATCGCCTCTATTTTTTTACACTTTGTTCTCAACATAAAAAAACTAGGAATAAGACATCTTAGCGCCTTACCCCTAGTCGTTTATACTTCCGTAAGCATTCAAAACAATTAAACGTTTAGTTCTGTCTAATTACCTCTGCTTATTGATTGCTTTATAATTAAGGACGTGTTGGTGTTTCTCCAAAGATTTCTTCAATAGTAAATTCTTCTACTGTCCCTAAGGATTCTAAGAATTTACGATCAATTTTGTCTTTATCACCCAATACCAAATAGGTGTATTTACGGCCTTTTACTTTTTCCTCTTGGAATTGTTTGATTGCTTCTACAGCAGCTTTTTTGTCTTTTGCCAAAAGGCTTACATGACTGTATAAATCTTTACGAATATCACGAAGGTATCCTTTTTTCTTATTCGCGCGGTAAGTCCAATAGATGTTACTCTTTGTAATACGCTCAGAATCCAATTTCTTTGTCAAAGCTGCCGCTGCTGCTTGCATCAAGTCTTCCGAAACAGGCATTTGCTCAATAATTTCTTGCATAGCAGGAATCGCTTGATTCATTTTGTCTGCCTGTGTTCCTACAAATGCACGATAATAATGGGCTTTGTTGGGTTCATTAGGAGAAGTGTGAACTGCATAAGCAGAATATGCTAAAGCTCTTGATTCTCTAATTTCTTGGAAAACGATTGAAGATAAACCACTACCAAAGTATTGATTGTATACTTTACTTTTAATATTCTCTTCTAAATCAAAATTCTCCGTTCCTTTAGAAATCAACATGATCTCTGCTTGCGTCATATCAGGAAAACTAACAAAAACTACTTTGTTTTCTCCTGTTGCTACTTCGTTGTATTTTTTTCTTGCTGGAATCGGCTTCAATGTCTTAGGTACCTCATGGTATTTGTTCAAAATCGCCAAAGCACTGTTCGCATCTTTGTTACCATAATAGAAAATATCGTGCTTGTAAGAAGTTAACCCATGAATTTTATCAACCAAATCTGCGGTATTAATAGCATCCAATTCAGCTGGTGTCATACGATCCATCAATGGTGATTCTTTGCCATAACGAGCATAGCTATACATCGCATTGTACAAGATAGAACGCTTTTCTTTTTTCTCATCAACACGCTTCTTCTTCAATGAAGCAATCATGTTTTTAAGCGCTTCGTCATCTGCCTTGGCATTCGCCAAAATATGCTCAAACAATTTAACTCCTTCTTCCAAGGAACTTTCTAAACCATTCAGTGTGACATAAGAAACATCTGCCCCTGCATAAACATTAAAATCAACTCCTAATTTAAAGAATTCTTCTTGCAATTCTGCTGAAGTATATTTGTCAGTTCCTAAAAAAGGTAAGTACTTAATCGCGATTGGCAAGAGCTCATCGTGCTCTGATCCCATTTCTACGATATAGTTCAACGAGAACGTTTTGTTGTAAGGATTCTTAATGTAATCCAATGTTACTCCATTGTTCAACTTAGTAGATTGGATTTGCTGCTTAAAGTCTAAGAAAGAAGGCAATAAATCTGTTGTGGCAATCCCATCCCAATTTTTCTTAAAATCAGAAATAGCCTCTCTATTTACTGCTACAGGTGTAATTTGAGGTTTTTCTACTGTGTAGATATCACTTGGTTTACCTTCTCGCTTATAAACAACAACATAGTTGTAATCGGTGATTTTTTCATTGGCAAACTTAATAATATCTTCCTTATTGTATTTACGCAATTCCTTGTAATAATTAACAATCTCTGTCCATTCTTGATTGTATAAGAAAGCGCCTAGCATTTTGTTTGCACGTGCATAGTTGGATTCCAATTGTTTGATTTCGCTGTATTCGGCATTATTAATAATCGCCTCTAACAACCAATCTTGGAAATTTCCTTGTTTGATGTTCGCCAATTGGGCCAATAAAAGACGTTGTACTTCTTCTAGTGTTTGACCTGCTTTAGGCTGTCCAGCCATAACAAATTGGCTGTAATCATCATAAGACTGCAAGTAAGAATACGTCTGCTCTCCTGTACGTTGTGCACGTACCAAGTTCAAATCAATCAAACCAGCTCTACCATTTGCCAAGACTAAATCCATTAAGCGAGCTTTCATAGCATCCTCACTTCCAACACCATTCAAGCGCCACGCCATAGTAATAGTAGGGCTTTCTTTGCTCGTTACTTCTTCTTGGATCACTTGTGTGATTGGTGCTTGTTCTGGGCGTTTCCATTCTGGAACAGGCTGGCGCTCATACTCTCCAAAATGCTTTTCAATCGCAGCTACCGCTTCGTCTGGGTCAAAATCACCTGACAAAATAATAGCCATATTGTTGGGCACATAGTAGGTATCAAAGTAAGCGTGGATTTTCTCCATAGAAGGGTTCTTCAAGTGCTCTCCTTTACCAATAGTGGTTTGTGTACCATAAGGGTGTTTAGGGAACAAGCTACTAGAAACCGCTTTGTTTACTTTTCGACGCGTGTTGTTCTGAGAAATATTAAACTCTTCATAAACCGCCTCTAATTCGGTGTGGAATAAACGCAAAACCAATTCACTAAAGCGCTCTCCTTCTAATGCAATCCACTTATCAAGGGCGTTACTTGGAATATCGTTCACATAAACTGTTTGATCTACCCAAGTGTACGCGTTCGTTCCTTTGGCTCCTAAAGAAGAAACCATTTTATCATACTCATTGGTTGCTACATATTGCGCTGCTTCATTAGAAATCTTGTCAATTGCTTCTAAATTCTTTTTGCGTTCTTCTTCTGAAGTAGTTGTACGGTTTTTCTCATACAAATCAGAAATTTGCTTCAGCAATACCTTTTCTTTCTCCCAATCTAGTGAAGCGATTTTACTGGTTCCTTTGAACATCATATGTTCTAGATAATGTGCCAAGCCAGTTGCATCAGCTGGATCATTTTTAGATCCTGTTCGCACAGCAATAAAAGTCTGGATGCGAGGGGCATCTTTGTAAACACTCATATAGACCTTTAGGCCATTTTTTAGAGTATAAACTTTTGCATTTAAAGGATCTCCCTCTACTGTTTGGTAAGTATACTGTGCATGACTTTGGATCGTCAATGCTACCAACAAAAAGGCCAGAACACTAGTCGTGATTCGTTTCATAAGATTAGTTTAATTGAAGCAGCTGGTTAAATTGCTATAAAATATCTAAAACAAGAAGTATCTTTCCATTCCCACAAAAGGGTGGCAACAGAATGGATAAAAAATTGTTCCGACAAGAGTAATCCTTTCCTTAAATAGTTAAATTGATTAGAAAGGTAATATCTTGCTTGAAATAGCTTCAAAATTAAGTTTTTTTATCAAACAACCCATTCCATTACCATCAAATATTTGTGTTTTACTGCTCAACACCTATAAAAATAAGGCGAATGTAGTTAGTCTATCGACTAGTATTTTTTAGAACATATGATTTTGGGAGCATTAAAGTCGTTTAACCCCCGTTTTGTTATGATAGTTTTTTCTTCGGCCCAACCATTTGGGACCACTAAAGGCGCTTATTTTTTCTGGCTATTCTTAGGAGTTTTTTTCCTAATGAATGATAGTTTTGGACAACAAACCGCTACAGCTCTTTCTCCTCGGACGGCCAATTATAACATTGATCTGGTCCTAGATACCACTCAAAAACAAGTTCAGGCAACACAAGTGTTGACCTTTAACAATCCATCTGGAGACACCATCTGGACCATGCCTTTTCATCTTTATTACAATGCTTTTAAAAATAATAAGACCCTCTTTATGCGCAATGGAGGGCGCGTTTTTATTAGTAAAAGTCAAGAGGACTTGGAAGCAGGCAACTGGCCTTATATCCACGTTAAACAAGTACGTACCGCAACAGGTATTTTACCTGCTGATAGCATACAGTTTATCTATCCTGATGTAGCCAACCCAGACGATCATACGGTCTTAGAAATACGACTGGTAGAGCCTATTCTGCCTTACAGCAGTTATTCTCTTACCATGGAATGGCAATCTAGCATCCCTAAGGCTTCTATTCGAACAGGGTATAACCGCGATTACTATTTTATGGTACAATGGTACCCCAAATTAGGCGTTTATGAACCGACAGGAACAAGATTTGCCAAAAAAGGGCAATGGAATTGTCATCAATATCACCCACAAACAGAGTATTATGGAGAATTTGGGGTTTATGATGTAACGATGGATGTTCCCTTGGGCTATGTTGTAGGAGGAAGTGGTTATCAAGTGAGTAGTAAAGAGCAAAAACAACGAAAAATCGTTCATTATCGAGCAGAAGATGTCATTGATTTTGCGTGGACCGCAAGCCCACACTTTTTGGAACTGCACCGCGATTGGAAAGGCGTGGATGTGAAGTTGCTTATTATGCCAGAGCATGTTTGTAATAAAGAACGCTTTTATGAAGCCGCTTTTCATACCCTAGATTTCTTTGAAGAGTACCTAGAAAAATACCCTTATCCAAGTCTCACCATTGTCAGCCCCCCTTATTATGGGTTGTTCTCTGGCGCCATGGAATATCCTACGCTATTTACAGCTCCAACACTCTGTTTATTACCACCCAATGTTCGCACGACACAGACCTTAACTATGCATGAGCTCACTCATCAGTATTTTATGCAAATGCTCTCCACCAATGAGCAAGAAGAAGCTTGGTTAGATGAAGGGTTCACTGCCTTTTTTGAGGCTAAAATGATGGACAAATTTTATCCTAAGGGCGTTTTCTACTGGGAATATTTAGATTGGTACATTGGCTCCATGGAATATAGACGGGGGCGTTTTTTAAACTCTGACAACATCAACATTGGCCCCATGAGCCAAACCAGTTGGCAATTTAAACATGGAGGCCAACGTCAAATTTTTTATGGGAAGGGAGCAATGAGTCTAGCAACCCTAGAAGGATTGGTCGGAACACCTTGTTTTAAGGCTATTATGAAAACATATTTTCAACGTTGGAAATTTAAGCACCCTAGTCGTCTTGATTTTATTACAGTGGTGCAAGAACAAGTACGCCTACACCATCCTGCGGAATTTTCGGTTGCCATTGATGACTATCTAGACCAAGTGATTTATGAAACAACAGCCTGTGATTATGCCGTACACAGTATTAGTAATAATAAAATAGACGAGCCAGTTGGTTACTTTGAAGATTGGAAAAAAGCGCGCCTTCCATTAGGAAAGGATACCAAAGAATATCAAGCGAAAACAATTTTATATCGCTTGGGAGGTTTGCAAGTTCCTCAAGAAGTGCGCATAACATTTGATGATGGCAGTAGCATTCTAGAACATTGGGATGGGCGAGCCCGCAGCCATGATTTCACCTATGTGAGCAGTCGAAAAATCGTCTCTGTTCATATTGACCCTGCCTTCAAGATTCCCCTTGATAAAAATGTTTGGAACAACAGTTATACTCTACAACCTACTTCAGCAGGTGTGTTACGCTACAGCAGTTCCTTCTTTACATGGATGGAAGGTCTAATGGTTACTTTGAGTCTGTTAATCTAGTGCTGTTTAACAGGGTTCTTTCTTACAAATGAATATTTTAAAAAACAAGAAATTATGAGCTGTTTATCAGCCTTGGGACAGGGATTCACACAAGCTTGGCGATATAAAAGAGCCATCTTTGTTTGCTATTTATTAGTGGCTGCTTGGGCCTTTCTATTGGCCTACCCTTTACACTATTTGTTGGAAACCACCGTTGGGCATTCCTTATTGGTAGAGGAAATGATTAAGGGGTTTGATTATACTTTACTCAATGATTTTAAGAATGCGTATGGGACAGGATTCACCCCTATTTTAGAACAATCTGTTCTTGTAGTAGGCTTATCTATGCTTTCATTGATTTTTGCCACTGGTGGCATTTTGGCGCTAGTAACGGAACAACCTAAGCAGTATGCTCCTGCTTTCTTCTGGGGAAAAAGCGTAGTTTTCTTTTGGCGGTTAGTGCGACTAAGCTTTTATTTCCTCTTGATCCACAGTTTAGTACTAGGGCTTTTTCTATTCCTGTTTTATACAACGTCCAATGGTCTTTCTCCCTTTAGTTTAGAAAATGAGGCCACTATTGCTTTTAATTTTAAATGGATCGCTCCGCTCTATATTTTGGTCGCTGCTTTCTTTTTTCTGTGGCAAGATTATACCAAGCTCTTTTTGGTAGCAGGAGATAAGAAATGGATTTTTCAAGCGTTATGGCCTGCTTTCTTTTTTATTATTAAAGATTGGAAAGCCTATGTCTTGTACCTCTTAAATGGTGTTTTGTGGCTGCTCTTAATTTTAGGTAATTATTACCTTTACAAAGCAGTTACGGTGAATAATTTCACTACTATCCTACTTTCTCTATGCATCAGTCAACTGTTCATTCTATCACGCTTTACACTAAAAGTGACGATGCTAGGCAGTTTACAAACATGGAAAGAAAGGCGTTTGGCGAACGCTTAAAATTACTGAAAGAGCGCTTCGAGGCGATTGCTTCGAGAGCCTTTCACAAAGATAGAGGAAGGCTCATCTATTCCTGCCAATGCTATTTTTAGAGGCGTTCGATCTAGAAAATGCTTAAAATCAACTCGTTTTGGTAAGTTAATTTCCAAAAAAGCTGCTCCAAAAGCATACACAGTTTGATATTGCTCCCAGGCTATTTGTTCTAGTAGGGCTTGATGTTCTTCCGCACTATAAGCGCCTAGTTCGCCCATTTCGCCTAAAACTAGCACTTTATTACCTTGCAAATTACTCTCTTGAATCGCTTGCAAAAACACTTGCATACTACTTGGATTGGCATTATAACAATCTAACAAGACTCGATGGTTCTGCCAAGTAATTTGCTCAGAGCGCAAAGCAGCAGGATGGTACGCCTCAATCGCTGCTTTAATAGCCACTCCTGACACTTCAAAATAATGTCCAACAGCTGCTACCCCCAATAAAGTTTCGATCCAAAAAGCACCAAATAACTGGCTTTGAATGTTCCATTCCTCTTCTCCCAATTGAAGGTTGATTTTTAGGAAAGGGGTTTCTACTACAGTTGCTTGTGTCGATGTTGCCCCTCCATACATTATTTTTTTCTGTACAGCGGTCGCCATTTGTAATAACAAGGCATTATCCTGCTGGACAAAAGCAGTTTTACCTCCTTCTGCCAATACATCATACAATTCTTTATTGGCTTTTATAATGTTTTCTACTGAGCCGTATTCTCCCAAGTGGTCTTTCCCACAATTGGTCACTACGCCATAATCAGGTTGTACCAACTCTGCCAAAAAACGTGTTTCTCCTAAGTGATTGGCGCCTAATTCTAAGATGGCTAATTCATGCTCTGCCGTCAAACTCAAGACACTTAAAGGGACTCCCAAGTGATTATTAAGGTTTCCCTGTGTAGAGAAAACGTGGTATTTTTTGCAGAGTATCTGATGTAATAATTCCTTAAAAGTTGTTTTTCCATTGGATCCTGCAATCGCTATAATCCTACAATCCAACTGCTTCAAGTGTGCTTGTGCTAGTTCCTGTAAGGCTTTTTCGCCATCTTCTACCAAAACATACCGAGGATCATCTGCTTGCGCTTTTTTTAAAGCAGGATCATTAATAAAGGCATACGCTGCCTGCCCACTAGCCAAAGCCTTATGTGCAAACGCATTGCCTCGATGGCATCCGCGTTCATCCTTCTGCCCTACCGCAACAAAAATTCCCCCAACAACTTTCTTTCGAGTATCAATAAAAACAACAGGGTGTTGTTGATAATAATGGTATAACGTATTCATAGCAGTATTGTAAAATTAGAAGGATGAAGCAATTGACAAAAGGGCCTCAAATAAATGCCCCATAACTTTCAGAAAGTTAGGAAAAGTAATCTTTTTTCACTCTTTATTCTTCCAAGATTCTTTTATTTTTCTATTAATGGGTTGACGCAACCTTCCTTATTAAGTAATGGCGCAAAGGCATTGCGCTCTAAAAGAAAAATGATTCAAAAAGCTAAGGCTTTCTGAATCATTTTTAGAGGACGGTTATTTTTTAGTCGTCTTCTTTTTTGCTGGCGCTTTTTTCTTAGCAGCTGGCTTTTTCTTGGTGGTTTTCTTTTTAGCAGGTTTTTTCTTAGCTGCTTTTTTCTTTTTGAGCACTCCACCTTGCTCTTCTACTTGCTGAATGACATATTCTAAGGTGGTTTCTTTGGCCTCTTCAGGTGTCATCTTAGTCCCGTCTTTTTTCAGCAGTTTATAGTTTTTGCGGTCTTTATTAATTTTAATAAAGGGTCCCCAACGGCCATTTTGCACCGACAAGTTTTCATCATCCCATTTGTGGATATAACGATTCGCTTCTTTTTCTATTTTGGCTTTCACCAAAACAATCGCTTCGTCTTCTGTGATTGTTTCTAATTGAAATCCTGAACCTTTAGTAATCGAACAATATAAACCTTTCCACTTCACAAAAGGTCCAAAACGACCTGCCCCTTTCGTAATTGGCAGTTCCTCATAATGTCCTATTGGAGCATCCGCTTTTTGTTTTTCTATAATCAACTCAATCGCACGCTCCAAATCCACCGAATGAATGGGTTCTGTTCTTGGAATCGAAATAAAAGCTTCATCATATTTCACAAAAGGCCCATAGCGCCCTTCGCTTACAATTACTTCTTTCCCTTCATATTCTCCAATCGTCTTAGGATATTGAAACAATTCTAACGATTCTTCTAAGGTAATCGTCTCAATAGATTGTGTTTCTTTGAGGTTGGCGTATTGTGGTTTGTCTTCTCCTAATTCTTCTGTTGTTCCAATCTGAGCAATCGGACCATAACGGCCAATTCTCACCAAAACAGATAAGTCTGAATTAGGATGTTTGCCTAAAATACGCTCTCCTGTAACACGATCCGCATTCTCCATGGTATCGGTCACGGACTCATGAAAAGGCTTGTAAATTGTATCCAGCATTTTCACCCAATCTTCTTTCCCTTCGGCTACAACATCCAACTGATTTTCAATACCTGCCGTGAAGCTGTATTCCATAATAGAGGCAAAGTGTTCTGACAAGAAATCAGTCACTTGCATCCCTAAATCACTGGCAAACAGTTTATTTTTTTCATGCCCTGTATGCTCTGTTTTAACGACGCTAGCAATGCTCTTATGCTGGCCTTGTAGGGTCAATACTTTATAGTCTCTATCTTTCCCTAAACGGGTTTGTTTAACCACATAACCTCTATTAGGGTCCATGATACGGCTAATCGTAGGGGCATAGGTAGATGGACGTCCAATACCAAGCTCTTCTAATTTCTTCACCAAACTAGCCTCTGTGTAGTGAGGTTTGGGACGAGTAAAGCGCTCTGTTGCTTCTAATGTCTGTAAATCTAAGATTTGCCCTTTGTGAATGGGAGGCAAGATTTTATCATCCGTGTTATTATTGTCCTCTTCCTCTTCTTCTTCCTTGGACTCTAAATAAACCTTCAAGAAACCATCAAATTCTAACACTTGACCAACCGCTACTAATTTGGCTGTTTCTACCGTAGAAATACCAATATTAATGGTTGTTTTTTGCAGTTTAGCATTAGCCATTTGAGAAGCAACGGTCCGCTTCCAAATGAGTTCATACAGACGATTTTCGTCTACATTCATTTGTATACTGCTGCGTTCTGCGTAAGTAGGACGAATGGCCTCGTGTGCCTCCTGTGCGCCTGCCTTCTTGCTCTTATATTGTTTGGTGTTGACATATTGTTCACCATACATTTTTTCAATCGTCTCTGCTAGTGCGGCTAAGGCTGTTTCACTTAGTGTCGTAGAGTCTGTTCTCATATAAGAGATGTGTCCAGCCTCATAAAGACGTTGTGCAACAGACATCGTACGCGATACAGAAAAGCCTAATTTTCTACTGGCCTCTTGTTGCAATGTTGACGTTGTAAAAGGAGCAGCGGGCTTACGGTAAGCAGGTTTCACAGCAATGTCTTTTACTTTATAAGTAGCAGGTGTACATTGCTCCAAGAAATGCTGTGCTTCTTTTTCTGTCTCAAAGTTGTTGCTCAAGTTCGCTTTGAACGTTACTTTTTTACCATTTCCTCCTTCGACTTCAAAAACAGCCGCTACTTTGAAGAAAGGCTTAGCCGTAAATCCGTTGATTTCTCGTTCACGTTCTACCACTAATTTAACGGCAACAGATTGCACGCGTCCAGCGGAGAGTTTACCTCGTACTTTACGCCATAAAAGCCCAGATAATTCAAAACCGACCAAGCGATCCAAAACACGGCGTGCCTGTTGGGCATTAACCAAGTCTACATCTACTTTTCCAGGGTTCTGAATGGCTTTTTGCAAAGCAGGTTTAGTGATTTCTCGAAAAGAAATACGTTTGGTGGAATCGAGTGGTAATTTGAGGACTTCCGCTAGGTGCCAAGAAATGGCCTCCCCTTCGCGGTCTTCATCCGTCGCTAACCAAACTTCATCTACCTTTTTAACCCAGTCTTTCAATTCTTTGACCACCTTCTGTTTGCCTGATGAGATGGCATAATTGGGCTTGTAACCATTGTCAATTTCAATGGCCTTTTTATCTTTTGAATCTTTGATTAAATCTCTGATGTGTCCATAACTGGACTTGACTGTAAAGTCCTTGCCTAGAATTTTCTCAATTGTCTTAGCCTTGGCAGGAGACTCTACAATAAGTAAGTGTTTTGCCATGTGCAAACGCTGTTTTTTAGTATTCCAAAATGCTTAAAGCTAGTAATACATACGCAGGAGTAGCTTTTTTGTTTTGTCTTGACAGAACTATAATCTGTTTTTTGCTACGCTAACGCTTATTTCCACTTTTTTGCGCCTATATTATAATAGTGTGCGCTGCAAATGTAAGCTTTTTTTTTAGAGTCGCAAGTTTGGTTTTGTGTTGTCCTCATAATTTTGCCTTGACTTTATCCATTAATTGAATTATCTTTGCAGCAGTTTAATCCTAAAAACCACCTAATCCACCCTCCCTAAAATCAATAGCAGATCTTTTAAAACCCCCTTTTTGATACTCCTTTTCTAAGATAAAATCTAGTATAGTTCCCACTATTCTTTTGGGGTTTCAACACCCTATTTTCAACTATTTATAACAAAAAAATAATACAAATGAAGCAGTTTTTTTCTACTCTTTTAATTCTTTGTTGTACCCTTTTGGGAACACAGGCTCAAACTTACACCCACAGCAACCAAACGGATACAACCTGTAGTGGAACATTTTATGATAGTGGTGGAACTAGTAATTATGGGAATAATGCCAGCGTTATACAAACGTTCTATCCACAAGCTGGTAATGGTAATCGACTAACTGTTAACTTTTCCAGTTTCAATACTGAAAGTGGCATAGATGTATTAACTGTTTATAATGGTAATAATACAAGTGGTGTTGTCCTTGGTACTTTCTCTGGAACATCTATTCCTCCTAATCTAACTTCTTTTGCCCCCGATGGAAGTTTAACCTTTACTTTTACTTCTGATGGAAGCGTTGTTAGAAGTGGTTGGGAAGCTACCTTTAGCTGTTGCAATACCGCTAATGCAGGGATAGC
>JBOEFW010000106.1:33151-33290 GCA_050633105.1 Aureispira sp.
GACTGTTATGAAATTGGCTTGTCTAATAACGATACGACTTGTAGTGGTGATTTTTATGATGCAGCTGGTATCAATGGCAATTATAACAACAATGCCAACTTTACTCATACTTTCTACCCACAAGCTGGTAATGGTAATC
>JBOEFW010000106.1:33491-33634 GCA_050633105.1 Aureispira sp.
ATACCGCTAATGCAGGGATAGCCAGTGCCAGTCAAACGAGTACTTGCTCTGGACAAAACTTTAATCTCAATATGAGTAATTATTGTGGGGATTTACAATGGCAAGTCTCTACAGATAATATCAATTGGGCTAATATGGGGGCT
>JBOEFW010000107.1:0-1167 GCA_050633105.1 Aureispira sp.
CGTGAACCTTTACTATAGCTTAACATTGTCTTTGAGTAATTGATGTGTAGGATAGGTGGGAGACTGAGAAGTTGGTGCGCTAGTGCTGATGGAGTCGTTGTTGAAATACCACCCTTCAATTTCTTAGAGACTAACCCTATGGGGGACATTGTTAGGTGGGTAGTTTGACTGGGGTGGTCGCCTCCTAAAAAGTAACGGAGGCTCCCAAAGGTTCCCTCAGCACGGTTGGTAATCGTGCAAAGAGCGTATAAGTACAAGGGAGCTTGACTGCGAGACAAACAAGTCGAACAGGTACGAAAGTAGGGTTAAGTGATCCGGTGTTTCTGAATGGAAGGGACATCGCTCAACGGATAAAAGGTACTCCGGGGATAACAGGCTGATCTCCCCCAAGAGCTCACATCGACGGGGAGGTTTGGCACCTCGATGTCGGCTCGTCACATCCTGGGGCTGGAGAAGGTCCCAAGGGTTGGGCTGTTCGCCCATTAAAGTGGCACGCGAGCTGGGTTCAGAACGTCGCAAGACAGTTCGGTCTCTATCTGTTGTGGGCGTAGGAATATTGAGAAGCTTTGACTCTAGTACGAGAGGACCGAGTTGAACGAACCTCTAGTGTATCTGTTGTTCCGCCAGGAGCATTGCAGAGTAGCTATGTTCGGAATGGATAAGCGCTGAAAGCATCTAAGCGCGAAGCCAACTTCGAGATGAGTATTCCATGAAGGGACGTTAAAGATGATGACGTAGATAGGTTGTAGGTGGAAGCACAGTGATGTGTTAGGGAGCCGAGCAATACTAATGACCCGAAAGCTTTCTATTTTATTTTTCCTTACGAGGAGAAATAGAAAAGACAACAAAAAGACGCTTGACGCAAGTCGAGTAGCAAGCACATAAATCAAACTATGAGCAGCTGTTTATTCTCCAAAGTATGTTAACTGATAAAGTTCAAAAGAAAATAAAGAGATAAAATCTTGATTCGTCAAGATAAAGAATAGTGGGCGGCAATAGCGAAGGGGCAACACCTTTAACCATTCCGAACAAAGTAGTAAAGTCCTTCAGCGCCGATGGTACTGCCAGTAGGTGGGAGAGTAGGTCACTGCCCTCTTTTTTCTTTTTTTTATTCTCTTAGTTATATTAAAGCGTGTTAATACCTAATGGTATTAACACGCTTTTTTT
>JBOEFW010000108.1:0-2362 GCA_050633105.1 Aureispira sp.
TTCTTGCGTTAGGATTATTTGTAGAATCAAAGATTGCTTGCGTTTTATTGGAAATGATATCTCCTGGTTCTTATTGAGGAAGAAAGCTACCTAAAGAACCAAAGTGAGCCGAAGATGTAGACAAAAGAGAATCCAACCTAACCCTATCGATCCTTCATATTGATTTCTCAAAGAGGTTTGATCAAGGGTAGGAGTTCAACCTTCTGAGGGCCTCAGCAAGTTTTTATCTTCAAGCGATGGTTGAGCATGAACTAAAACATCTTGACTATTATGCTCACGAACAATAATTAAGGCATAGACAAAAACAAACGGCGACCTCCGAATAGAGATCGCCGTTTTGAATTTTACAGATGGAAAGGGATTATTTGATAATCACCTTTTTGGTCACTTTTCCTAAATCAGTTGAAAGATTCAGGAAGTAAACACCTGCTGCAAGAGTTTCAGAGCTCAATTCAAACTCATGACGTCCAGCAGCGAATACTTGCTCACTTACAGCAACAACTTGCTTACCGTAGATGTCGGTCAAGCTCAAGCTACCTTCTGCGGCTGCAGGAAGTGTAACCTTGATTTTAGCTACGCCAGTGAAAGGGTTTGGAAAAACAACAATTGTCTCAGGAGACAAAGCGTTTTGCATTCCAACCGCGATGACATCAAGTGTATCGCAAGTTGTACCCGTACAACCCATTGCATCAGTAACAGTCAAGCAGACAACATAAGTACCTGCGGCTGCATAGATATTGCTTGGGTTTGGCTGGCTACTAGTGTTGCCATCACCAAAGTCCCATGCCCATGTCGAAGCACCAACAGTATTGTCAGTGAAGCTAACGATCAAAAGGTTAGCAGAAGCAGTAAAGGCTGGCGCTGGTGCTGGTGCCACAGTTACATTGACTGTATCTGTACCATCACAACCCAAAGAGTCAGTTACCACGACTGAGTAATCACCAGAAGTACTTACAGTGATCGTTGGTGTAGTATCACCAGTTGACCACATATACATTCCCATGCTACCTGAGTTTGAGAGTGTTACTGAGCCACCATCGCAGAAGCTAGTATCTGCACCAAGGCTGACCATCAAAGGCGCGCTTGCCATCAAGTTAACGGTGTCGATATTACTAACGCAACCATAGCTGTCTGTAGCACTCAAGGCATAAGATGCTGTTCCGGAGAAAGTAGCCATTGGCATTGCAATTGTGCTATCGCTCAAACCAGCTCCAGGCGTCCAGAGGTAGTCGAAGGTTCCAGACCCACCTGAAATCGAGCCATTGAGCATATAGCCATTGGCACAAACAGTTGTGTCGCTTCCAGCATTGGCCATCATTCTGCCTTGTGTTGTACCTACGTTTACTGTAGGTGCAGATGTCGGCAAATCTTTGATATAGTACCAGAAGTCAGGTGTACCGTAGTGGTAATTGGTCAAAGTACTAGTTGGATAGGTGTTTTCTGTACAGCTGTTGCAATAGCGCATGCTACCACCATAAGTGATATGGCTACCAGACTGAGAGCTTGTGCCATAGTAATATCCATCACCTTGTCCTTGGAACAAAGAAAGGATGTAGTTGGTACCAGGTGCAAGCCACATAGAAGTATCCAATTCGCGGTAGTAATAGCTTCCAGATCCACCAGGAACAGTGTCTTGGTGAATGATTGTCTGACTGGAAACATCCCAAAGTGTTACAAAGCGAGTTGTACCAGTTGGCTCACGCTTACCAAAGTGGTGAACGAGAATCTCTGTTGTAGGCGTAAAGATAAATCCACGGCTAGAGTTAGAGACAACATTGTTTGTGCTTGACGGAATTACACTATCAGTAGATGAGTGTGGTCCATCAAAAATGTCAACATCGCTCATTGTCGTTGCAGATGGATCGCCAAAAGACATGAAAAGATTCATGGTGTCATTCGCATTCAATCCATCAACGAGTACCCAAAATACAGTAGTATCTGTATTCATGTGGTTTTCGATGAAAAACTGAACAGTATCGCTTCCAATACAATCTGTCGACATGCGGATGTCGCTGCCGTCTGCATTCATGTGACCAGCGAGAACTTCAGCCTCGGTGTCAAAAGTGAATCTAGCTTGGAACTTTGGTTGATTTACACCGCCTGTTTCGACGATCGAAATCGGCACAGTATGTGATGAGCCCATTGGCTGAGCCATCAAATTCTGCGCAAATAGCAAGGTTAAGCAAAAGAAACCTAAGCGTAAAGTACGTTTCATAGTATAAATTTGGATTAGAGGAATAATAAATGGCCCACTGTTGGTTGGGGCATATCGTGCCGCAATTTAGGAAAGAATTTCCTAAATTCTATTTCAAAACGTGTCAATAAAGCTGGCAAAAAAACAACAAACGGCGACCTCCGAATA
>JBOEFW010000109.1:0-10658 GCA_050633105.1 Aureispira sp.
ATATAAATAAACTTCTGTTACAGTGTATTCAGAGTAGTTTTATTCATTAATTAAATTGAGCATGCTTAAGGCTATTGCCTCTACAGGAATGCTTTGACTAACGGATAGGGAGCACATCACTTGTTTTTTGATGTCGAAAATTAAAATTGCCTTATAGTTCTCAATCCCTCCGCTATGTCCAATCCATTGGTTGGGAGAATTATTGATTTCGTTAAAATCATACAACATGATTCCTGCTCCATAATATTGTCCAGCGTTAAACATAGGATATAACTCTCCAAGCATGTTGTGTACAGATTCCATGGGAATATATTTACCTGTGAGTAATGCATGAAAAAACAATGTCATATCTTTTGAACTACCAACAATATTGCCAGCTCCCAAGGGCGTTGAATAATGGGCTTCAACAGGAAGCCCTTGATGGTGTGCTAAGGCTAAATTAGCTGGTTGTTCATTGGGGGCTAATGCTTGTAAGGAAGAAAGATTTTGTGGGGCGGAAATTCTTTCTTGCACTATTTGAGAAAAACTTTTTGATTCAATATCCTCAGATATTAGTGCTAATAAAAGATAACCTGTATTGTTATAGGACCAATATTCTCCAGGAGAAAATAAATTATCTTCTGATAAAGATATTCCTAACAACTCTGAAGGAGCGTGAAATCTATTACTGAAGTGAAAGGTTGAATCATTATTAAAACTATAGATTCCATTCGTGTGCTGCAATAGTTGTTTGATTGTTATTTCATCTGCCTGCTCAAACTGGGGAAACCATTTGGACAATTTATCTGTTGCCTCTAATTTTTGTTCTAAAATCAACTGATGTATGATGGTACTAGTAATTAACTTGCTAACACTTGCCCAATAAAAAAGGCTCGTGGAGTCTACTAAAGTACTATCTCCAATTTCGATGTACCCTGAGTTCAATTGCCAGATTCCTTTATTCGGAATTAGAATGGACATTGAAATGCCATTGATATTTTGTGTTGAAATAATAGTCTCAATATTATCATCAAGCTTATTTTTTAGTAGAGAATCAGAAATACTAGACAGGCTATAACTGTTTTCATGTGGGAAAATGTTAAATGGAAGTGGAGTGTGCAATGCTCCACCTTTATATTCATTGTTGTCAAGTTTAACAATTTTCTTACTACAGGCATTGAGTGAAATAATGCAAGATAAAATATAAATAAAAATCATGAATTTCATTGCTGTGAGTTGGTTTGAATTGTCTATCAAGAAGAGTTCTTATAATACTCTTGATACTAAAAAGCTAAACTACCAAAGCGCTTGACGGTTATTCTTATTAGTAGGAGATGTTTGCAAAAGTTGGATTACCAAAATAACCTAATGATGTTTGGATATATCGTAAACGAGTGGTGTTACCTGAAAGGTGGGGTGGGTAAGAGTAATCTATCTTAATGCCTTTTAAACGACTTCTTTACTTTGTATGATTGTTCCATGAGGTAAGAGCTTTTTGCAAAAACAATCTTATGAAATTCAAACAGGTTATTATTCTCTAGCGTATTGCTTGGTTTATGGTATCGATCAATGTTCGGTTTAAGAGAGAACTAGCTTTGGGCAAATGAGATATTAACAATTGGAACGGGAGGAATGGTGTTTGCCCATTGTTTGATGATTGTTAAAGTAGCCACCTATAAAACAACTCTTTCTTAATTCAAATTTTGCCTATACTCATTGGGAGTCATGGCGGTTTTCTTTTTGAACATCTTACTAAAATATTGAGGATATTCAAAGCCTAAAGCATAAGCAATTTCGCTAGCACTTTCTTTGGAATTCAACAATCGGTTCTTGGCTTTTTCGATAATATAATGATGGATGTGTTCTTGTGTGCTTTTTCCTGTCTCTTTGCGCAATAAATCACTTAAGTATCTTGGAGATAGGTTCATTGATTGGGCACAATATTGAACAGATGGAAGGCCTAAATCTAATTGTTTTTCTTCCTTGAAATAATTCTTTAATAACTGTTCAAAATCTCGTGCAATGTCTTGATTTAAGTTAGTTCTGGTATAAAACTGGCGGTCATAAAATCGCACGCAATAATGGAGTAGTAACTCTAAATTAGAAATAATCAGGGTTTGACTATGCGCATCTATGTTATTATTGTACTCCTGCTCTATTTTATTTGTTATTTCAGTTACCGTTTTTCGTTCGTCATTCGATAGATGCAAGGCTTCATTCGCTGCATAAGAAAAGAAAGAATAATGCTCTATCTTTTTTCCTAGTTCTGATTTTCTGATTAAATCGGGGTGAAAAATCAATGTCCAGCAATGCGTATCATCTGTTTGATAGTCTTTATTGAATTCCAAAATTTGGTTCGGAGCAGTGAAAATCAAAGAGCATTCTTGAAAATCATAAGAATTCCTACCGTACTTAGTAATGACAAAGGGGCAATTTCCTTTTAAACTGATTTGATATAAACCAAATGTATATTTAAAATTATTGACCGCTATAGACTGTTGTTCCTTACCAAAAGGAATGACAGAAATCAAAGGATGTTTAGGTTTTTCGAGCCCTAAAAACTGATGTACTTCTGTTATATTATTGATATGAACTATTTTTTTCATTTTTTTATTGTTTCGATAAACACTCCAAGAGCCCTACTTTTTGTTATTTTTCAAACACTTGAAGTGTTTTTCTAAGGACTAGTTTTTTAGCTTCTAAATCTACGCTCGACTTCTATTTTTAATTGTTTATTAAACGCTTGATAGCCTTTGGCGTATGTTTTTGCCAAAAGATTACCTAAAAACCATGTTGCCCCCTTGGTTAATTCATCGCTTTGAATGAACTTAGAAGTCTCCTCATTGATGCTCTCCACTTTAAAATGATGGTTATCACAGATTCCCATAGGGCCTTCTTCCGCCCAATAAAATTCTGTACCTTCTTCTACCTGAATGGTATGTTCGATCGTGTTGTATTTCTCTTTGGATGGATTGAGCTGAAACTGCGCTGTAATTTTCCCTCCATCAATCAACTCTCCTTTAATATCTACTAAGAATGCTGCCCAATTCTTATAAGCGTTTGTGTCTTTTAAAACGTTCCATACTTGCGCAGCTGGGGCATTTATTATAATGTCTGTATAGATTTTTCGGTGAGAGAGTTTTATCTTTTCAACTTTTATTGTTTCTTTCATTTCTTACGTGTTTGCTTGATAATTATGAGAAACAAAAATCGTGATTGCGCTAGAAATTACTGTATGCTATTTACCTATAATTGTATACTTTTTTACGTTTCATCTTTTTGGGACCTAATAATTGTCTAAGAAGACAGTGTCGAAAGGCTCCTGAAAGAAGGTTAAAATTTTTTTAAAAATCAAATGTGTTAATTGAAACGGCTGCAATCGCATTTGCCCATTGTTTGATGATTGTAAAAGTAGCCATCTATAAAAACCTTAACTCTTTCTTCAATAAAAAAGAGACGGATGCTTTCTTTTTAGGAAGAATTAGGCCATCAATTGCAACACCAAATACAACAGCCCAACCAACAGCCAAGGGCCAACGAAGGCGGCAACTACTCCAAAAACAGGTAGTATATAAGCATGAAAAGGCACTAACCGCTCTTGTATAGTCAGCAGTTCTTGCTTTTCTTTGATAGAAGGAGTAGAAGGTGTGTTAGGGCGCGACATAGAAAATGCTGATGCTAATCGCTTATTTTAAGCGTTTGTATAGAGGCGATTTTAGCAAGCCAATTTTATTAAAGAAGTGTTTAATAGAAACGGCCAATACCCCTAAACCATATTTGATGGAGCGTTGTAAGTTAATGGACGAGGCTTCTTCAAAATACTTGGTTGGGCAAGTCACTTCTCCAATATCAAAACCTGCATAGATGATCTGAGAAAGCATCTCATTATCAAATACAAAATCATCGTCATTGGCATTAAAATTAATGGTTTCTAGCACTTCCCGACTAAAAGAGCGATAGCCCGTATGGTATTCAGACAGCTTGTAACCAACCAAAAGATTTTGAGAAAACGTCAAGAAGCGATTGGCGATGTACTTGTACAAAGGCATGCCACCTTTGAGGGCGCCTTTGCCTAAAATCCTAGAACCCAAAACCACTGGATAAAGATCCTCTCCAATAACATTGACCATAGAAGGGATCAATTTTGGAGTGTATTGATAATCGGGATGGAGCATGATAACAATGTCAGCCCCGATTTCTAAAGCTTTGTTATACAAAGACTTTTGATTGCCTCCATATCCTTTGTTGGCAGGATGTATAATAATGTGTTGAATGCCCAATTGTCGACCAACTTCTGCGGTATGATCTTTACTTGCATCGTCACAAAGAATGACCTCATCTACTAGATCAAAAGGGATTTCTTTGTAGGTCATTTCCAAGGTTTCTGCGGCATTATAAGCAGGCAATACAACAACAACTTTCTTATTCTTATACATAAAATGGTTTGATGAAGCGCTATAAAATTCTTGATACTATAACAAGAACGTAGAATCGGCTAGTGGCGTGCATAAAAGTAGAAAATAATTGCAAATTGCCCTAATACAAGCCAAGCAATCCTTGCTTTCTCGTCAGCTTGGGGTCAGAGTTGAGAAGAGGTCAGGTAGAATCCCCGAGAATTAAGAGTTGCTTTCTTATAAAAAGGCTACTTTTGCGGGAGTACTATCTATTGGTCATTATTTCTTTCACGCATTGCCTTATAATAATCGTTTTTATGCTCTTATTATTATCTCCTGCCAAAACCTTAGATTTTAATCCCAACGAATTTTCTACCCATACACAAGCAAATTTTTTGGAAGAAAGCCAACGTTTGATTGATTTGCTTCGTCCTATGAAGACAGAGGATATACAGCAACTCATGAAGGTCAGCGAAAAAATCGCGCAGTTAAATGTCGATCGCTATAAAACCTTTCAACTTCCTTTTGATAGAAGAAATGCCAAACAGGCTATTTTAGCTTTTAAAGGAGATGTTTATAAAGGTTTGGCAGCCAATGAATTTGATGCGGCAGATTTAGCATTTGCACAACAACATATTGGTGTGTTGTCTGGCTTGTATGGTTTTTTGAAGCCATTGGATTTGATGCAGCCTTATCGCTTAGAAATGGGCACGAAGTTAGCGAATGATAAGGGTAAGAATTTGTATGAATTCTGGGGGACTAAAATTGCAACGTATATCAATGGTCTAGCACCTACATCCGTAGTCAACTTGGCTTCTAATGAATATTTTAAAGCCGTGGATACAAAGGTCTTAGACAGCCCACTTTGGAAGGTAGATTTCAAAGAAAACAAAAACGGAAAGTATAAAATTGTCGCTTTTTATGCCAAACATGCTCGTGGTATGATGGCTCATTATGCGGTTAAAAATCGCCTAGAAAATCCTGAACAACTGAAAGGGTTTGATATGGAAGATTACCAATACAATGAAGAACTTTCTGAAGGGCAACATCTGGTCTTTACAAGATAGATACTTAAAAAACAGGAACGTATGAAAATTCTTCAGTTGTGCAAAAAGTTTCCTTATCCACTTAAGGATGGGGAGGCCATTGCTGTCACTTATTTGGCAAAAGCATTGCATGAGTTAGGGGCAGAAATGACCTTACTGAGTATGAATACCAGCAAGCATTATTTTGATTACAATACCTTACCGAAAGATTTTAAACACTATGAAGCCATTCATTTGGTGGAGGTAGACAATCGTTTGAAGGCAAAAGATGCTTTTTTGAATTTATTTACCAAGGAGTCGTATCATATTGCGCGCTTTGTTTCAGAAGAATTTAAGGCACAATTAATTACTTTATTGACGACTACCAATTACGATGTCGTTCAATTAGAAACTTTGTATTTAGCCCCTTATATTGATATTATAAAGAAACATTCTAAGGCAAAAGTGGTGATGCGTTCTCATAATGTAGAGCATGAAATTTGGAAACGAATCACAGAGAATACAAAATTAGGCCCTAAGAAACTGTACCTCCAATTATTAACCAATCGTCTAAAAAACTTTGAATTAGAACAACTCAATCGTTATGATCTGTTAGCGGCAATTACTGCACGAGATTTGAATTTCTTTGAACGTTTAGGCAGTAAAGTTCCTAGCCATGTGGCGCCTATTGGCTTGGATTTGCAAGATTATACGTATCAAAAAAAACGACCCCAAGAACATCCTAGCTGCTGTTTTATTGGGTCCTTAGATTGGATGCCGAATACAGAAGGAATGGAATGGGTCCTAGAGAACGTTTGGCCTAAAGTATTGGAACAAAAACCTCAAGCAACGTTGCATATTGCAGGGAGAAATACACCTGCTGCTTGGTTAGAAAAGACATGGCCAAATGTGACCATTCACGGAGAAGTGCCTAGCGCAGGAGAATTCATTCAAGCGCATGAAATTATGTTGGTGCCCTTGTTCTCTGGAAGTGGAATGCGGGTCAAAATCTTAGAAGGGATGGCATTAGGGAAAGTGGTTGTTAGTACAAGTTTAGGCTTAGAAGGAATAGCTGCAAAAGACCAGAAAGAAGTCTTGATTGCGAATACTGTAGATGAATTTGTAAAAGCATTGGTTTATTGTCAAGAGTCTTTTGAAAACTTACCTCAAATAGGTGCTGCTGCTGTAGATTTTTTACAAGAGCATTATAGTAATGTTCGTATTGCTACGCGTTTGCTAGAACGTTATCAAAAATTACTTCCTCAAAATCAAAAAGCGGCCTTGTCTTCTTAAAAATGAACAAGGTTGTTGTTCTTATTCTAATAGGGACCTATATGTAAGAAGTGCTCCACCTGCTATTATTAACAGGAGGAGCACTTTGTTGTAATCACACACACGTTTGCGTTATTGATCCATCAAATGTAAACCATGTGTTACCGCTGCTCCTGCCCGCAAAGCGGCCGCTATAAAAGTAACTTCTGTTAGCTCTTCTGGAGTTGCCCCTGCCTCTACAGCATGTTTTTTATGTATTTCTAAACAGTAAGGGCATTGGGTGGTTAAGGCGACTGCTAGCGCAATCAACTCCTTGTATTTCTTTGGAATAGCACCTGTTTCTAGTGCTACTTTATCAAATTCCTGAAAAGCTTTCATAGCAGCAGGGGCATTTTTTCCTAGTGTACCTAATTTTGTTAGGTGTTTCATGTCGTACATTCTCAATAGTTTTTTTGTTTAAATAAAGATAGACTGGTCTGTCTTTTTTACAAGGTAGGCAAATGAATTAAGACAGACAAGTCTGTCTGTGCTAGTTTTTGAAATTATATTATTGGCGCGCCTGTTGGTTCTAATTGGATGTTCTTTGGAGCATCCAATAGTTAAGTGAGCATAAACGCTTTTAAGCAAGGCAATTATATGTTGCTACAACCGTTCTAAAAGGAAGTGGTCATATCAATTTTATAAACCAAATTCTCTAAGAGTGTATTATTGGCATAAGGGCCATAGCGGACAAAAACACCTGCACCTAAGCCAAAATAGCCAATATTGAGAAGGGGTAATCGAATGATGTCAGAGAGCATAAGACCACTTTCAAAGTAACCTTTGCGCATGTCGTTTAATGCTAAACCTTTGTGGGATTCTATGTTGTTTAGCCAACCAATCCCTACGGCTTGATACAGTTTGAGTTGAGGTTTGAAATTGCCAAATTGAAAGAGCAAATTTCCAAAATTATGTTCTATAAAACCATAGACAAATTGGCTATTGGCAAACTCGTTGGGCCCCATAGTTTGGAAGGTATTGAGTACTAAGAAAAGGCGGTTCTTTTGGTAACTGCCGCGTCCATTAAAAAGCATCGGATAAGGCACTTCTCCAACAACCATTCCTGCTTGCAACAAACTACTTGTACGTCCAAAACCTTTGACAAAAAAGCTACTCTCTACTCCAAATAATAATTTATGATAATCAAATTGACCATCCATGAAACCATCAAAGCTCTTAGTGTAACTCCAATAAATTGTTGGATAGCGATTGGTCAAAGCCATGCTGGTAGAACCCATTTGTACTAGGCGCTCTTTGTAAGAAAAGCGGACTTGCAAACCCATGCGTGCTAGACGAAAACTATTGAGTGTTTCATCGCCTCGTTGGTAGGCATAATCATATAAAGGCTGGCGATAACTCCAATTTCCAAAAACACGGGCCTTGAAATGGCGCGCAAAACGACTGTAGGCAGAAATTTCTATTTCTTCTGCCCGATCCATTTGGTTGAGAATGTTTCTTCGAATAAAACTTTGGGCAGGAAGTACTTTTTTAGATAAACTGTGGTTGTTTTGAATGATCGCCGCAGGTTCCAAGACATCGTTGAGGTAACTAATTTGAAAGCCCATATCCTTAAGTGGGTTAGGACGAATGGTAAGACTGCTGCCATATTTCCAACTTTTGTCGCCAAAACCATAGGCAAAATAACCTCCAACAGAGACATAAGGGCACCATTTATAACTGGTGTAGAGCCCTAAGCCTAGTCGAAATTGCTCATAAGCATTCGCTTCTAATAATTGTGTATAGTTGAGGGAGATGTCCCCTAGTTGCACCCGCTCTTCTTCTAATTCATTAACACTATTAGCCATGGCATTAAGAAACCAAGCCCCTGGTTGCCTCATGACTTCTTCATATATTCTATAGGTCTTTTTTTCTTTCTTATTTAATGCGGCAATGCGTTGGTTTTTCCAAAAACTACTGTCTCGTTGATGCGCATCGGTAGCAATGGAAATTTTGGAAAAGTTAAAATCTTTGGGGCGTAGTTGGGGGTCAAAATTAACGGCTCTCAAATAACGTTTGCCTTGCACAGTGAAGGTGTCTTTGACATTAGGAGAGAGGGTGATTTCAAAATTGAGTTGTTGAGGAAACCAATATTGATCGTTGACAAATGCATATTGTTGCTCTATCCGTAGGGAAATCTTAGGCTTATTGGCAGGTTGTGCTCGAACGGTTTGAATGGCATAACCACTGTCTCTTATACACNNAACGGTTTGAATGGCATAACCATTGGTATTGATGAGCAAAACACCTTTGAGTGAATCAAAGTTCTTTCCTTTTCTCGGAAAAAAACTAATTTTATAAACGGTATCTATGCCTTGATACAAGGTGTCTTCTAATCGGAATTCATACCAATTAATGCTGCCTCCTGCAATGGGATTAAGGTATTCTTTGTCTAGAATTAGAAAATTTTCTCGATGAAAATTGGTCGGTTGCCATTCGCTAATCGCTGTAATGAAAGTTGGCTGCTCTAAGCCTGTCATTTTACTAGCTAGAATATGCTCGTTGTATAAATCAGGTGCTTTTTGTTTGATTTTAGAAAGGACTTCTATAATAGCATAATAAAAATCGATGCGTTGGTCGTCTTTTATAGAATCACTTGCTGGTGGTGGATTGTTAACTTGTTTGGGCGCATTGTTTTTGTCGTAAATCCGTAGTTTTTGATAACTGTCACACTCGTAAGTAGGAATGCGTTCTGGATTATGACGTTGCCGTTGACGTGCTGCTTCTCGAATGATTCTATAAGCAGGATTCTCTCCAGCTAAAACAACCACTTCCTCCAAGGCGAGATCCGTTTTTTGCAAACGAAGGACGATTGCTTCTTTTTGGGTTGTAAAAAAACAAGTTTGTGAGGCATAGCCAACATAACTTAAGCGGACGCTGTCTAGAGGCTCAGAATGTTCAAAATAGAAAGCCCCATCAATATCTGTTGTGGTCCCTAAATGAGGATCGCCATTAAAAATCAAACTTACAAAAGCCAAAGGACTGCCTGTTTCTTGATCTATGACGGAGCCACTAGTCTTGTGCTGTGCANNGTACAATAAAAAATAAAAAAGAGATAAGCAACTGCTTAAGCATAGAGGAATAAATTTGGTTAAAAGCTAAGAGAGTGATTCATAAGGGCGATAACGCTGAAAAGTAAAGAATTAGATCTGTTATCACAAGTGTTTGGTGGTGCAACTATTGACTTCTTGTAGGTCTTACAAAATAAAATACAACAAAAGCGTTTTGTAATCTTTGGGAACCTTTGTACCTTGTTACATCGTCAACTATATCGCAGAAGCCGTCGCTATTATGTCACAAGAACGTGGATTGAGGGAAAGAATATATCACATTGTAGATAACGAGGAAGAACAAGATTTCGCAAGTCAAGCTTTCGAGATTTTTATTACTTTGCTCATTTTAACCAGTATTATTACCATTGTACTGGAATCTTTTAGTGATTTACGTGCTGCTTATGGCACTTATTTTGATTATTTTGAGAACGTCACCTTGTGTATTTTTTCAGTAGAATACTTGTTGCGCGTTTGGACTGCAGATTACAAATATAAGAGAGAGGAATCTTGGTCAAGGTCTGCTTGGCGATTCATTAGTTCTGGGACGGGAATTGTAGATCTAGTTGCTATTTCTCCCATTTTCTTCCATTTGGCGGGCTTAACAGGAGTTATTACTGGAGCTAGTAAAAGTGATTTCCGTTTTATTCGTATTTTGAAAATTACTCGTTTGTTGAGAATTTTCAAAATGAATTCCTTTACCAATTCTATTACAGTAGTAGCAGATGTGTTTAGTGAAAAACGGCACGATTTGGGGATTACTCTATTTGTAACTTTTGTGCTGTTATTGGTTTCTTCTACCCTTATGTGGTATGTAGAAGGAGAGGAGCAACCAGAGCTTTTCCCTAATATTCTCGCTTCTTTTTGGTGGGCAATTGCCACTCTAACAACAGTCGGTTATG
>JBOEFW010000110.1:0-13337 GCA_050633105.1 Aureispira sp.
GACTTTCACCAATACAGCCGTTATGCACAAGGCTTGGGCTTAGTCGCTTATGATCGCACCTTAGCTTCTGGAAAAAAATTGCGGTATCGCTTAGAAAAAATCATGGATCTCAACGATTGGGAGGCCTTACAAAAACGGCCTCAACAGTCGCCCGTTCCTATCAAAAGAACATAATCAATAACATGGCTATCACCTACACCCTTATCAAAGAACGTAGAAAACAATTACCTAAGTTTGTAGAAGAGGGCAAAAACCTCTTAATAGAATTGGCCCAATCCGCCGAATATGAAGAAGCAGATCGAGTTTACCACCATTCTCCATCACTAGCCACTTTCCTAGAAGAATTCGATGCCATGCTAGCCGAAGAATGGCTGGATGATCCTGCGCGGGAATGGCTCAGCCCTCGTTTAGGCTATGCCATTGGCCAATACTTTCGCCTACAACACAAAGGAGAATGGGGCGTCAATGAACAACCTGATTCCCCTCAATATGGGCATTATGTCGTGTTTATTCCTTCTAGTAAGAACCCTGAAACCGTTTATCCTGTTGATCCATTTGAGGCGGCCTATGAGTATGTACACCAAGAGCCCGACCGCGATTTATTGTCGTTATTAGAGGAAATTGAAGGCTTGTTAGAATAAGGGACGCTTGCGCTTTCCTTATTTCTATTCCAATAAAAAAGCCACTCCATTTTGAGAAAACTAAACCACCGCCCCTTATACTACCTGCTTTTCTTAATCATATGTAGTATAGCCCTTCTTCAAATAACCTTTACTCCTCCTTATGCCAATGGAGGGGAAATCCTCCTATTGGCTCTTTTTGCTTTGTCTGCTATTTTAGGACTCTTCTACCTCTTCCAATTTTGGGTATATTATTATAAGGAAACAACCTGGATACAGCGTATCCAATTAATAGGTGCCTACATCATTTTTATTTATTTATTTTTGATGGTGTGGGTAGTCCTACTCCTATTTGCTTCAGGGCAATCTACCTTCAAAGAATCTCGCTCTATAGGCGATCAAACCATCTATTGGAGCTCCAATTCTTGCGACATTCCCGATACGGCTTGTGAATGCGATTATTTTAGCCAAATCTATCGCCAAAACAGGTATCTCCCCCTTATGCATTTTGTTACGCAAGTTGATTTCTATGTGGGGAATGTTCGCTTAGAGGAAGGTATGTTGATTATTACGCCTGATGATACTTGCCCCAAGGACGGGAATAAAATTAAGCGGGTGGCTTATTAGGTTTATCATTTAGTAACCCTCAATATATTTTTTTGTCATAAACAAACACCTATTCTTGTTTGCTATTTTTTTTATGTGTCATCACATACTTTTGATAAGCTCTTCTTCCATTTATTTGTTCCATAGATAAATTACGTTCATCAGCATCCATAAAGAGTTTCTTAGGTTTGATTGTATTATTACCTACATTTACTCCCGTGATATTAGCTCTTTTATTTCTGTAAGAAGTTTTCCTCCTGCTTATTTCATACCCATTTTTAGATAAAATTTTAATTATAGCATTAATATGCTGTTCCATATCTATATTTGAAGAAAAGGCAAAATCGTCTATAAATCTTGTATAAAGAATTTTCTTTCCCCTTATGTAGTCAAAAATTTCTTGATCTACTTCTTTAAATACAATATTAGATAAACACGGACTTGTGGCAAATCCTTGAGCAAGCACACCTTCATAAGTTGTCAATTCAGTAATTAAGTTGGTATTAGGATTAGAAAAACCTTCTCGTCTCAACGCCCTCTTAATATCAATACTCTTAACAGTAGGAAAAAAATTTGATAGGTCTGTTTGGAAGATGTATTTTCTTCCCTTGTGGTTGTGTGCATGATCTACATGATCAAAGCCTTTTCTTCCTCCCATTACACAGGAAGGCAATTCAATTTTGTAGAATATATCATACAGTATTCTTTTATGTAATCTTTTCAGAGCGCTATCTGTTACATAAACAATACGCCTTCCTTTTGGGTTTCCATTTTTTTCTTTCCAATAAACATTGCAACACTTATCAAAATCATTTAGAATCTTATCTATAACGTCAAATGAGGTTCGGAAATATTGGTAGACTAATTTCTTTTTTGATTTTATCATAACACTATTTTCAGTGCTTCTTCTAACAGAGGCTGGAGGTCTTCATACTTATCTCTATGTTCTTCCCTTATATCTTGTTCATTCAATGCCAATATAAATATAGCAGGTAAAGAAGTCTCTAATTGAGTGACAATTGCTTTTAGGGAAGAAAGTGTAGGTTCTTTCTTATCGTTTTCTATTTGAGATAGATAAGTTTGAGATAAATTACTTTTTTTTGCCAATTCCCCCTGAGATAAATATTTTTGTTTTCTAAGCTGCTTAATAGCATTACCTAATCTCATGATAATAGTTTGATTGGTGAATAATGTAAAGTGCGTCGATCAAACGGCTTAGCGAAGCTGGTATTTTCTATAAATCAAAAACCGAAGTATTAAAACAGTAAGCTTTAAGTAAGTATTTCAACTCATAGAAGGTCACAATAATTATTCTATTTCTTCAAAAACCATTTCTATAAATTCTTTGATTTTTTCATATGCTTCTTGTCTTAGAATATAAGATAATAACTTTGTTCCTATTGTATTCTTCGTTCTTACATCTGTACTCTTCTGAGTATTCTTAGCAAGAATTTCTAATTCCTCCAGCTCATTTAGCTGTTCAACCGACAATGAACTACGGTTCTTTTGAATAAATTTCGATAACTCGTCAAAAGAGTTATTGTTTTTTTGATTTTTCATCACTTATTATTTTTTTAGTAAAAAATAATGCATTTATATAACTACAAAACACAGATAGAATTAGTCGTGTCTCGTAGTTCATGATAAACGCACTTTATATAATAAGCTGTTCCTGTTCTATTTCTAGGGGAGGAGATGCTTTGGGAAAAGAATAGCCCAACATACAACATTGTTGCTATTGCAACTTCTTTATCTGATAAATACTAGTTTTATAGTATTACCAAAATGCAGAAGCGCGGTTAATTAATCATAACCAATCTATCTGATCGAGATGAAACATTCAAAGAACTAATAGTACAAATATAGAGAAGTCTTTTGGAAAGAAGAAAAAAATGACTCTTTTTTTAACTGTGAGTGATTAAATTTTTAACACAGAGTAATAATTAGCTCTTATATTTAATGAGTTCAAAGAAAAATACATGACCGATTGGAGAGCGCGTAAAAAAAAATTGGAAGGCGTTCGCTAAGATTTTCTGAATAAAAACACCTCCAATGCTTGCATTTTGATGACAAATGAAATACATTTGACCTTATGAAATCAAGCAAGCTACATTCTTATTTTCAATATTGCTTGTTGGTTGTTGTTTTGTTAATGACCGCCAACTTGGCACTTCCCTCTACCGCTTATTGGGCAGGGGAAATGGAAGAAGAATGGAGTGAATGGAACAAAGAAATAGACGCCGAGACCGATTATGAATTCGGAGATGGCGACGACGATACCCATACAACTTCTATATTACTTACAGCTTACTGGACTCCCAGTAAGCTGTTTTCTTTTTTAGGGAAAAATGATAGTAACACTATACACGCTAGTATTCACACTACAGCGACGGCTTCCCCAAATAAGTTGTACTTACTCTTTCAACAGCTTAAGTTGGATTGTTGATCCTTAACACTAGGCTTCTAGTGTTTGTAGGGGACTGCTTACCTTTTTGAAGTCGTCTCCTTCTTTGGTCACACTCATTTAAGTATTTCTACTGCTAAGCATCTTGCTCTAGCCTTAATGCCGTGTGGCTATTAATTGCCTATTTCTTTGAGATAGGTCTACTCTTCTATTTTTTATCTTTTTGATTGGTAACGGCTGTTTTTTAACAGCTACGCCTCTCCTATTCTATTCAATCCATTCTTACCATGAATATCCACACGATATTAGAAAATTTTAGCCACGCGCCTGTTTTGTTCTTTTTTCTAGGTGTAATAGCTGTTTTAGTCAAATCTGATTTAGACATTCCACCTGCCATTAGTAAGTTTTTAGGGATTTATCTCTTGTTTGATATTGGCATCAAAGGCGGCGAGCATTTGTATGAAAGCGGCTTTACCCTGCAAGTAATAACGGTGATCTTAGTTTGTACCTTGGCCTCTTTTTGTTTTCCTTTTATCACCTATTTGATTTTGAAACGCAAGTTTTCCAATGCCGATGCAGGATCTGTTGCAGCTGCTTACGGTTCTATTTCTGCGGTGACCTTTGCAACGGCAACTTCTTTTTTGGAGACCCAACAAGTTGGTTTTGGTGGTTATATGGTCGCAGGAATGGCGCTTATGGAATCCCCTGCTATTATTGCGGGTTTGATTATTATCAATATGAATAAGAAAGAAGCAGGAGTAGAAAGCAAGGGGCTTCATTATGGGCATATTATCAAAGAGGCATTCTTTAATGGTTCTGTCTTTTTGCTGATCGGGAGTATGTTGATTGGCTACTTAGTGGGCAATAGTGGTAAGGATGAATTGACGCCTTTTGTGAGTGATATTTTTGTAGGTATGTTGTCTTTGTATATGTTGGACATGGGTTTAGTGGCCGCTAGACGTATGAAAGAGCTTAAGAACAATGTGGGTTTTGCACTCATTTTTGGGTTGATCTTTCCAGGCATTGCGGGAGCCGTGAGTATTGGAATTTGTTATGTGCTGGATTACAGTATTGGCGATGCTCTACTCCAAACGGTTTTGCTGGCTAGTGCTTCTTACATTGCCGTACCTGCGGCCATGCGTTTGGCAGTACCTGAAGCCAATATGAGCATTATGCTCCCTATGACCTTGGGCATTACCTTCACTTTTAATATTGCTATTGGGATTCCGAGTTACTACTTTGCCATCCAATCTATCTGGTAAACGGATCGAATAATTGCTTCCTTTTTAACATTCAATCAAACATTTCTTATGTCTACTTATAATAAAATAGAAATCATCCTTTCTGATATTTACTTAGAAACTTTAATACAACATCTGGAAACATTGGGGGTTACAGGTTATACGGTTCTTCCAATTAATAAAAGTAAGGGGCCTAAAAGAGGAGAACAACAATTGGATGGCTTGTTGCCTACTAGTAATAATTCGTTATTTTTTACAGTTGTTTCTCCTGCTCTTAGCCAAGTTATACTGTCAAAAATTCAACCTTTTTTAGATAAAATAAGTGGGGTGTTAATCGTTTCCGCTGTTAGTTCTACTAATCTTTCTTCAAAACATCATTGATTATGAATAAAAAACACCGCTCAATAAACAGTCGTTTAATTATTCCTAGTTCCTACTGTGATGCTGATTTTATTTTTCTAGGCAGCTCAATTATATCCCTACGGTAAGGAGCGTTTCCCTTGTAGTTCGTGGTTTAAGTAACTTCTATAATAAAAGCAATTAGGGCGGTCCTTCTGAGAATGGCTTCTTTAATTGCTTTACTCATAAAATGCTTTGGGATAAATGACCATTCCTTCTACCTCTTCCAGTGCATTGGGCGTTATTTCTAGGACAAGGCTGTATGCACCTGTTTTATCAAAAGGAATCTGAATTCCATAGGCACTAGCCATTTTATACCCTATTCGTTGGTAATAATTAGGGGGCCCTAATACGACTACTCGTTTATAACCTAATTCCAACGCTTTTCGATGTGCTGCCTGTAGCAAGTAAGTACCAATTTTTTTGCCTTGATAAACAGGCGTAATCGCAAGAGGCGCCAAGGCTAGACTCTCCTTTTGTTCTTCTTCCAACCCAATCTGTACAGGTGTTAATAAAGCATAACCAATCACCCGTGTTCCTAGTCGAGCGACCAAGGATAATGTTGGAATAAAAGTAGGACTCTTACGCAAGCGGGCGACCAATAAGTGTTCTTTTTGATAAGCGGTGGGGCAGCTGTCTGCTTGGCAACCCCAGCAAAATCATTTTGAACATCAACTTAATAAAAACCCCTACTTATTGTATAGATTATGTGGTCATGCATGAGTTGTGTCATTTGATCATTCCTAACCACTCTCCTGCTTTCTACCGCCTCAAAGAAAAATATATGACCAATTGGAAAGCCCGCAAAAAAAAATTGGAAGGCGTTCGCTAAGGTTTTCTAAATAAAAACAACTCCAACATTTGCATTGGGAGGTCAAATGTACTGCATTCTTACTTTCAATATTGCTTGTTGGTTTATTGATAATGGCCAACTATATTTTGCACCTAATTACTTGTGTTATTCTGAGCTTTCAACCAAGCTGAAGGAGTAATACCTTCTGATCGCTTGAAGAAATCGTTGAAAACAGATTTAGAGTTAAAGCCACAATTTAAGGCTAGCCCCAAAAGTGAGTAAGCACTATATTTAGGCTCTAGTGCATTCTTTTTAAATTCTTCTATCCGGAGACTGTTCACGTACTCATTAAAATTTTTACCAATAACTTCATTGATTAACCAAGAGAGTTTGTTTGTATTAAGATCCATTTTGGCAGATAAGTTTCTCAAAGAGAGAGATGGTTCTGTGTAAATTTTATTTTCTATCATTAATTGGTTCAGCTTTGTTGTATATCGCATTTGATCTTGAAGAGACATTAATTGTTTTTTGTTTTTTTCAATTTCCAATGTCATTTCTTGCGGTTTATCAAACACTTGCTCCACTAATTTTAAAAACCTTTTGTCTGATTTCAACGGTTTATTCAGCGGGTCATGAATAAAATTGATATACTGACTTAACTTGTTTTCGATTCCAATATGGAGCTGTTCAAGCGCCCTTTCTTTATCTCCAACATATAAAAGTGACCAGAACTTCCAAGGCAAGTAAATATCTGAACTTTCTTCTAACTCCCTAATTGGCATTGGGTTTTGGTTCTGAATAACTTCATACAATGGCTTGAAAAAATGAGCCTCTTTTAATTGCTTGTTAGATTCAATTAACCCATCAAGTGCTTCCTTATCTCCTGTTAAGACATGAATCAAAGCCGTTACTTGATAAACCATTTCCCTATCTGGATCCATTAGTAAGAAGATCGAGAAAAATTCCAACGCTTTTTTAAATCGCTTTTTGTGATAATAGATATTACCTTTTATGAAAAAATGATTCGCAGACAAAGGATTGACATCAATTGCTCGATCAATACATTTCATGGCATTCTCAAAATCTCCAAGCGCTAAATAGCATTCAGCAGAAGATTCTAGTACCTCAGGATTATTAGGTTTGAGAAATAAAGCCTGAGATAATTGGTTCAAAGCCTTATTCGGTTTCCATTCTACCCACAATGCCTTATTAGCTATTGTTAAATAAGCCTCAAAATTATTGTTATTTAGTTGGAATCCCTCTGCAAAATAGAAATTAGCTTTATTCAACGCTTCTTCTCTATCCATGATTCCCCATGTAGCTAGAAAACCATAGCAATTCACCAATCCAAAATGTGCTTTATAAAAATTAGGATCTAGTTCAATGCAATATTTGTATAAAGTGATAGCCTTGTCGAAAAAATCAAAATTCCATTTTAAATGGTAATACCTAGCTTCCAGAAAAGTTGAATACACATCCATATTTTCAGTAGTAGAAGCAATTAGATGGTCTTCAATTATAAAATGGCCGAAGTGCTCGCGAATTTGATCAGCAATCATCAAACAAATCTTATCTTGAACGTCGAAGATATCTTTAAGATTCAAATCATATCTATCGGACCAAATCTGGAATCCATCCTGCGTACGAACTAACTGTGCTGACACCCTTACCCTATTGCCAGCTAAACGAATACTTCCTTCCAAGGCAGTTGTCACCTTCAAGTCTTTGCCAATTTTTCGAATATCCTCTGATTTATCCTTATAGGCAAATGCTGATGTTCTTGCCGTTACTTTTAATTCTGGGATTCCACTAAGTGCATTGATTAATTCTTCCGTAACACCATCAGCAAAGTACTGATTGGCATTAGCACTTATATTTTTAAAAGGCAGGACTACAATTGACTTTTCTATTTGCACAGGTTGAATCTTGTTCGTTCTAATATAAGCACTGGTGTATGAACACTTCTATTTTAAAAGAGACGGATCAAATGAGTCCGAAATCATCATCTCGGACGATTAACATTATAAAGCCCCATATTTTTGTAACGTAATTTTTAATTAAAAACACAAAGTATGAAATTATATAGCAATCTTTTAATAACAGCCTTTTCGTTCCTCCCATTATTCTTACTTGCACAAAAGAAGTATTTTTCATTTGACGAAATTCACCAAAAAAACGTTCCCGCCAATTATCAATATGAAACCAAAAGGTTCAATAGTTTTGATAACGTTCAAATAGCCTATTATGTATTTAATCCCAAAGAAGAAGCCATTGCCAGTCTAGTATTTATTCATGGAGGCGGAGCTAATAGTAAATTAGGCTATTTAGAATTAGCTCAAACCCTTAGTGAAAAGCACCAAATTAAAACCATTTTAATGGACCTAAGAGGTCATGGTGAATCAGCAGGAAGAAGAGGCGATGCACCTTCTATCTATCATGTATACCGAGACATTAGCGAACTGCTAGATCTTACTAAAGAAAAAGATAAACCTTTATATCTTGGAGGGCATTCGTCAGGAGGAGGTACAATATTAAATTACAGTACCCAAGAAGGTTTAACAGATGTAGATGGATACATTTTCGTTTCTCCTTACCTAGGTGACAATGCAGAAACTGCACGAGAAGATGCGGTTACCTTTTTTGAGCTGGACATTTCAAAATTTATCAGCAATGCGCAATCAGATGGTCTAGAAAATTTAAATGATTATGCTGTGTTTTTCAATTATCCCAAGGAAGTTTTGAAAGCATCCCCTTCTATCGTAACAGCTTTAACAGTGTGCATGTCAAATGCGACTACACCTTATAAGGCTAAAGAAGATTTTGCCAAAATCACCAAGCCCTATGGCCTTTTTATTGGCCAAGATGATGAACTTTTTGATTCTAAAAAAGTGATAGCCTTTGATCAATTGCCTACAGAAAGACATCCAAAATCGACAGCAAAAGTGATTAAAAATGAAAAACACCTTTCTATCCTAAACGGTATAGGTACTGAAATTGGAGAGACCATTACAACCTGGCAACTACCTTAATCTTGTCACCTAAAAACAAATTTTTAATATTGCTATTAGGATTCCCTGCTACTGTTTTGTCATCCAATCTATTTGGCAATCCATAGTTTTTTGCCCCAAAAATTCTTTATTAGAGGTCATTCTTAGAATGGCCTCTTTTTTCTTAGTCAAGAAAAAAGCAACCTTCTTACGCATAAAAAGCACTGGGATAAATAACAGTTCCTTGTACTCCCTCCAGTGCATTCGGCACTATTTCTAGGACAAGGCTGTATGCACCTGTTTTATCAAAAGGAATCTGAATTCCATAGGCACTAGCCATTTTATACCCTATTCGTTGGTAATAATTAGGGGACCCTAACACGACTACTCGTTGATAACCTAATTCCAACGCTTTTCGATGCGCTGCCTGTAGTAAGTAAGTACCAATTTTTTTGCCTTGATAAACAGGCGTAATCGCAAGAGGCGCCAAGGCTAGACTCCCCTTTTGTTCCTCTTCCAACCCAATCTGTACAGGTGTTAATAAAGCATAACCAATCACCCGTGTTCCTAGTCGAGCGACCAAGGATAGTGCTGGAATAAAAGTAGGGCTTTTACGCAAGCGGGCGACCAATAGGTGTTCTTTTTGGTCGCTGTGCTCAAGCCCTGCAAACGCTTCTTGAATAACTTGCTGTACTGCGGCAATGTCGTCTAATTGTTCTTGCTCAAAAAGTAGTTCTTCCACGCTATTTTTTATTAAAAAACTCGTTTCGACTCTTTCTATCTGTTTTATTCTATCCAAACAAGTAGAGAGCCGAAACGAGTCTATTTTCTTACACAGAGTATCTTTTATTCTAAATCACTCCCAAATTCTTACCAACTTTAATAAAGGCAGCAATGGCCTTATCCAAATGAGCACGCTCATGTCCAGCAGACAACTGTACTCGAATTCTAGCTTTGTCTTTAGGTACCACGGGGTAGTAAAATCCAATGACATAAATGCCTTCTTCCAAGAGTTGCGCCGCCATTTTTTGTGACAACACTGCATCGTACAACATAATGGGTACAATTGGGTGTTCGCCAGGAATAATATCAAAGCCAGCCGCGGTCATTTTCTCACGGAAATAAAGCGTATTGTCTTCTAGTTTATCTCTCAAAGTTGTGCTTTGGCTTAATAAATCCAATACCTTAATGGATGCTCCAACAATAGATGGCGCTACAGTATTAGAAAATAAATAAGGGCGAGAGCGTTGACGCAATAAATCTACAATCTCTTTACGAGCTGCTGTAAAACCACCAGAAGCACCACCTAAGGCTTTTCCTAAAGTACCTGTAATAATGTCTACACGATCCATTACATTATGGTGTTCGTGTACTCCACGTCCTGTTTTGCCTAAGAAACCAGTAGAGTGGCACTCATCAATCATCACCATGGCATTGTATTTATCTGCCAAATCACAGATTTTGTCCAATTGAGCAATCGTACCATCCATAGAGAAAGAACCATCGGTGACAATCAAACGACGACGCGCGCCTTGTGCCGCTTTCAATTGCTCCTCTAAATCAGCCATGTTGTTGTGTTGATAACGGAATCTAGCCGCTTTGCACAAACGAATCCCATCAATAATAGACGCGTGATTCAAGGCATCAGAAATGATGGCATCTTCTTTTCCTAAAATCGGTTCAAACACGCCTCCATTGGCATCAAAAGCAGCCGCATATAAGATAGAATCTTCCATCCCTAGAAATTCAGCGATTTTGCTTTCTAGTTCTTTGTGAATGTCTTGTGTTCCACAAATAAAACGAACAGAAGACAAACCATAACCACGGTCATCAATGGCTTGTTTCGCGGCTTCAATAACCTCAGGATGAGAAGACAATCCCAAGTAATTGTTGGCACAAAAGTTAAGTACTTGTCCCCCATTTTGGGTTTTGATATCAGCCGCTTGGGGCGTCACTATAATGCGCTCTTCCTTATAAAGGCCTGCTTCTTTAATTTCTTTGATTTCTTCTTGCAAAGAAGAACGTATATCATTGAACATAAGGTGTATTTTTTAGGTTAGAAAACCTGTGTGTTTTAATTTGCGTTTGGCGTAGCTTGTTTTATCTTAGGAAGATGGCTTCAAGTGCAATAGCATATCTTTGACCATCGCTGCCATGTCATACTCTTCTTGCCAGCCCCAATCATTCCGAGCATAGCTGTCATCCATGCTTTCCACCCAAGATTCTGCAATTTGTTGGCGGTAATCAGGCTGATAGCTGATTTTAAATGCTGGCAAGTGTTTTTGAATTTCTTGTGCTAATTCTTCTGGTGAAAAGCTCATGGCGCGCACATTATAACCATAATGCATAGAGAGTTTATCAACAGGTGCTTCCATCAATTCTAAGGTTGCACGAATAGCATCAGGCATATACATCATTGGAAGAGCGGTATCTCGTTCTAAAAAACAGTCAAAGTCCTCTCCTGCCACGGCTTTATGAAAGATGTCTACCGCATAATCGGTTGTTCCTCCACCAGGCAACGACTGGTAACTAATTAGTCCTGGATAACGTAAAGAACGGACATCTACTCCAAATTTTTTGTAATAATACTGTGCTAGATGTTCTCCTACCTCTTTTGTTATTCCATACATAGTCTCTGGTTGCAAAACCGTAAACTGTGGGGTAGCTTTCTTGGGCGTTTGCCCTCCAAAAACAGCAATAGAGCTAGGGAAATAAACCTTATCTAAATTCTCTTGGCGGGCAACTTCTAGCACATTGAACAAGCCGTTCATATTAACATTCCAAGTCTGGCGAGGATTTTGCTCTCCTTTGGCCGAAAGCAATGCTGCTAAATGATAGATTTGAGTAATCTTGTGCTTCTTTACCAAATGATGTAGGCCGTCTCCATCTAGAATATTAAGTTGTTCAAAAGGGCCATCTGTGGCTTGTTTGGGGCTATTGATGTCGGAAGCAATGACTTGCTTGCTGCTATAGCGCTCACGAAGGGCTTCTGTCAAAACAGTACCAATTTGCCCTTGAGAGCCAATGACCAAAATGTTGTCTTTAGGCATGCGGTTATCAATCGTTTAATGTGAAAAAGAGACGACAAAAGTCGCCTTTGTCTAAAACTAAAAACTAAACTGGTAATTGATTTGTTGGCCTTGCCAATATCTACTTTTTTTGAGCAAATCCCGCATTCTATGAATCTTAAATCCGTGTTTTTTTGATCGACTAATCCTTTTACCTTTAGAAATCCCGTATTTTCACGGCAGAGTATTGCTCTACTCTAAGAACAATTTTAATTGTACTTACTTTTAATTCTTTTGCTATGATTTTGATACAACGTTGGTTGGCTGTTTGTTTTGTACTAATAATACCTGTGGTTAGCGCCTTCGCTTGTAGTGCCGCTTATCAATACAGCTTATTTCCTTTGGGAAGCAGTCAAGGCCAATTAATTGTCTTGGAAGTAGAACTGGATCGCTATCTAACCAGCCCTGGCAATCAAATGATGCAAATGGGAGGTGGTGTCCCTGGCGGTGTTCCCAATGGGAAAAGCACGCTGGAAGTCCGTTGGAAAGGCACCTTTAAAGTTCTTATTCAGCAAGCAGACACCTTTGCCTTGCAAGAGGACCTTGGTCGTGTAGACATATTGGATGAGGATTATGAAGAAGCTTTACGTCCATTTTTTCAAGAAGCTTATGATGCGGCTAAAGCCTTAACAGCCTTTCAGGAGGCCCGTTTAGAATCTGTTGGTTATTGTCATTATGATCGAAGCTGTGGTTTTATGGAACTCCTAATGGATGAAGAAGCGGTCGCTTTCTATGCTCATTCTAAGGAAACGGGTTATGAAAAAGAACGTTGCCGTGTAGCATTCAAAGAAAAAGATTTGCTAAAGGTCGAAAAGCAAACTACCATTAAGTTTACGGATTTTAACAGTTTAGAGAAAGATTACCAGCTTGATTTTTTTCGCTTGTGGAGCCCCCAAACGGTTCGCCGCTATAGTATTGGGGAACAAACCATTCAGGTCTTTAGCTTGGGGCGAGGCGACAAAAGTCGTTACACAGGCCCAGCAGTAGAAAAAGAGCGCAAACAACCTAATTTGGAACATATTGGCCGTTACATCAAAGGAAATGATGTGCTCTTTCATGGGCAACGTTTTGATATTTTGCAGGTCTTGTAGGCTATTGATTGATGTAAATGTAAAAACTTAGCTGCGCTGTTATTAATTACCGTGTAACAGAAGTTAATTTAAAAATGTAATAACCAAAAGCTTTAACACCTGCGACGGTTTTTGAAGGGTATAGGAAG
>JBOEFW010000111.1:0-1884 GCA_050633105.1 Aureispira sp.
TTCATACTCGGAATAAGCATAATATGGATTTGGTACTACTCGTAGTAAATCCAAGGCACTCTCCGCTGTACTTTTTACTTCTTTTGTTGGAGCAAATCCATCCATCGTAAACTCATATAAAGGATATCCTAAGTTCTCATTCGTCCCTTTTTCTTTCTCATATGGACGATTCACCCGTAGTTTTACCGTTAAGTCTGTTGGGGGAATCTCGCCCATGTTCCCTTTCATACTTACTCCTGGTGCTAACAACGACATTGAGGCCCAGGTTACATCCATACTTGGGACTATCTTATTGTCTGGCCAGAATATTGGAAATATATTACTGTACAAATCAATCATTGATTGACATGAATCATAAGGCTGACGGGTCACATATACGATGTGCTGACCTCCCAATACTGAACGTAAGAATTGTACATTCTCATCAAAACTTGGCGCTCCTACAAACGCGGTAGACGTTGGATTGTAAACCATGTCATTTCCGGTACTTACTCCTGGCGACAAACTTTCTGGTAAAATTACTCCATCATACAAGGAGTTCTCGCCAAAGAAGATGTTTACCCGTTCTCCTGTTTCTACGTCATACGCATACCCAGGGAACCAAGACATTCCTACACTTGTAGAATCTATACTCATGTCCTTGTTTCTAGAATAGTAGGTCGGCGCTCCTGTTTTTGCAAATCCTCTCCAAGTCATCTGACGACGTCTTGATGGGGCTACTGCTCCTAAATATCCTGAACCATGATATCGGTTAAACGTCTCTGTTACTATACAGCGACTCCATTTACTTTCATCTTCTGTCAATACTATGTTCACATTATTCAAGGCCGTCAACATTGTATCACGTACACTAGATGCTAAGTTGGAAGACGCATTACGGAAACGTGCTCCTGATGAGCTTACATTCATCAACGAGAAGTAATAGTTCGTCGCTCGCAATTCTCCATCACATAGCATAAACGGATACCAACCTCCTTCACTTGTTGAGAAGTCTTTTCCTGGATCATACAATTCATCATCTTCACCTGCTCCGTTCTTAATCATATTGAAAATCCCTTCGCCGTCTTCTACCCCAATATACCATTTTCCAAAGGTCGTGCTGTCTGAATATACTAGCTCTGTTCCTATACTTCCACTGTTCCCATCTATTTGATCTTCTCCTTGTCCACTTGGACGAGGCGCTTGTTGGACACTTACTGAAATACCCAAATCTGGGATAAATTGCTCGATGTCTTGCTCCAACGTCTGGAACGACGTCCATAAACTGGTTGGATCGTTTACATCTGTCAAGGCCCAATAGATAGAATCTCCTAATAGGCCCATGCTATCTTTCATCGCCATGTAGACGCCTGTTGTACTATCTTTTGTCCATACAAAATCTTCATCGCCTATATACAAATTGTACGTCCCTCCTGTTACACGCAATGGATCTACTACTTTGATATCTATTGGTGAGCGACCCGCTGCATACTCGATTCGTCCAACATTTTGTTGATCGATTATCTGATCGTTGATCGATCCTAAGTTCGTAATCTCTAAGAATTGCTTAGAGCCTACTCCTTGACCATCCAAACGAATGATTCCTGGACGATCTCCATATTCCGTATTAATTTCTACCCCATCATATTCCGTATCGTTAATCCGAGGAATAGCAGTATAAATCTTAAAGTTTCTACGTCCTTGTAAGTAAGGTGTTGCCTGACCCGCTTTATTTGCTGCTCCATTTAACACACTATCTGGCTCAAACTTACTGTATTCATTGTGTGCATAAGCTACAGCACAGAAATAATACGATTTGTGGTTGATCAAGTCTTTTTCGCCTTGTGCAAATTGATCTTCTGTAATACGGAACGTATGTTTGATTCCTTCATTCATTCCTTCCAC
>JBOEFW010000112.1:0-18501 GCA_050633105.1 Aureispira sp.
TTTTCGTGATTTTAACCTGCTTTTCCATCATAAAAACAAGAGGCTATTGGAAATATCCAATGCCTCCCTTTATAAGATTAATTCGTTATTTATCAGATAGATACAGCTCTATTCTTTTATCTCTCCATAATATGGATTGCTCTCTATCAAATCTATTACACCACTATACAACCGCCTCTTTTTCTAAGATCTTTAATAACTCTAACACAGAGAAAATAACCCGATTAGATTCCATGGTATAAACTTCTGTTGACATTGTTCCAAGCAAATGATTACTTGTTAATTGATTGTACCGTGCTGAGATCAGAATAACATTATTCAAGTAATCTGTGCTGTTGTTTTTTACATAACTCTCTAACAATCTCAATACTTTATCTAGTCTCCCAGCCGCGACCTCTCCTCTAATCTCATCAAACATTGGTTTTTCATTTTTTTTTACCTCTTGAATCAAGTTCATTTGCTTTTGCAAAAATTGAACTAACTTTGTTGTCCCTCCTGGTTGAAATAATCTGACCGCTTGATAATCTATTAAATTGATTGTGCCTACTGAAACATCTGGTAGTTCTATATTATCAATCAACGTTGGAATTAAATAGAAGGTATCAGGAGGTTTTTGTTCAAAGTAGCCTAGTGCTGTTCTTATTTCTTTTTGTACATAACCTGTCTTCTGAATGCTTTGCCTAGAGATACAGATCACAAAAAACTTAGCCTCTCGAATCACTTTTTTTATATATCGATTCCAATCTACTCCTGGTGGTAAATCTTCTTCATCAAACCATGGGTTTAATCCATTTTGTTTTAAAGTTTTGTAAAGTTTCCGCACAAAAGGTTTGTCCTCTGAGGCGTGGGCTAGGAAAATGGTATTGGATGCTTTCATGCTTGTATGGGAGTTTTTATTGTTAATAATTAGCTATTTATCATTAAGACCTGTTTTGATCAGTTTGTAGAGCTCTACAAAAGAAGACTTAACATAATCTCCTGTTTTATTCATAAATTTAGAAGAAGAAGGCTTATCATGTAGAGCGACATTTATTGCTACAAGTTTTCCTTGATAATGAGTTGTTTGAAACGATACTTTCTGCCCTATTTTAGGTTTAGATTTTCGTTTTTTGAGCCTTGAATAATGAAAAAAAATGTTGTTCTGATAAGACGATGAGTTCGCTTTAATAAATCCATAGCTCCTAGCATTCTCTAGCGTTACAATTTGCCCTTGTTGTATTTTTGAATACTTGGTCTTTTGTTTTCTTTTTGTTCTTTCTTCTAACTCTTCAGCCGTTGTATAAACAGAAAGATTAATTCTATTTAACGTGGTCATTGGAGCTCCTACATTCAACATTCTAGCTTCGTTCCATTCATTGTATTGTGCAGAGAAAGACACAAAATGCTTATGAAATTTTTTCTTGTGAGTACGAGTGTAATTCAACCCTAACTGTATTGCTTCTTTCGTATGACCTTTTGCAATTTCATTATGTATTCTTTCAGTGATAGATTTAGGCATTTATCTACAATTTTATTAGTTGAGTGGTTTCTTTTAAAAGCTCAATAACTTCCTTGATAAAAGAAAAAGGAGTAGTTATTATAAATACTTGTTGTACTTCTTTAGCCTTTTAATTTGCTTCCATCTATTGTCAGCTTTGGAGTAATTTAGGGCACTAGATTTTTGAAGGGCTTGATAAGCCTCTTTAATTGCTCTTTTGGCCTTATCCCCTTTGATTAAAGCTCTATTAAACTGCTCTATCAAATCTTCTGCTCTTTCATAATAGACTTCAGCCAAGGCCTGCTTTTCGCTTGTCAATTTGCTCCTAGTATTTTCCAATTGCCTTGCAATTCCTTTTAATTCTATTCTTAATGCTTCTTTATCCGCCTCTAACTGCTGTTGTCCACTTTTGAGTTGTTTATTACTGGTAGAAATGGTGGATACGTTCCTCTCTAAGCCTACGATTCGTCTATTTTGTTGGCCAATCACTACTCCTTTTCGCTCAATTTCTCTGTTAGCTTCCTCCAGTAATTGCTTTATGTTGAGATTTTCCAATTCTGCCTCGTTTAATAAATGCTTTACCTCTCTATAAAATGTTCTAAGCTGTATTAATTCTGTATGAGCCGCATCAAATGATCTTTTTACAAAAAAATCCTCAGCTGAAGCGATATACATTGTATCTGTTTCTACTTCTATAGAGTCCAGTAGTTGAAGCGTAATTTCAATCTTTTCTAAAGCTTCTTTCCTAGAACTCAATCCTTCTTTCTTTTGGAAAATAGATTGTAAAACTCTAGCAGTATCTAGTCTATTATTAATATTATCTAAGTCTTTGATGTAAGAAGCTTTAATTAGATCCTCTTCTTCTTCTCTTTGCTGGTATTCGTGGATAGTCGCCTCTCTTTTTTTTAACTCTTCTTGGAGCCCTCCATTGCATTGACAAAAAAATAGTATTACAAATAAGGGTAATAACCACCCACTATTACTTCTTTTTACGAAATTCCCATTCATTGTTATTAGATGTTAAGGTTATAGGAGAATTAACTGTCATTATTCCATAGCCTTTGTTTTCAAAATATACTTGTTGAGAATTAATAGCGATCCATCCCAACTTATTTTTACCACTATTACCATTTCCCTTAAGAGTATAGCAAAAGGAAATAGTATCTGTTGTCGTATTGAGAATTCTATCAATTTCCATTTCTTGAAATTCTCCTACATCTATATACACTCCAACAAGCCTCTGATCCAAGGATTTGCTTGTAATGTATTTATAAATTCCACCTGTATAAATCGGCCGTCTATTATAATCATACCCTATTTTACCAATAGAAATAAGGAGTATAAACCAACCCATTTTCATAATTCGTTTGTACCAACGATCAAGCTTCTGACTATTAGCAGAATTAGGATTTGATAGAGGCAACCATTGGTTACATGTAGCACACAGTCGGCAACTAATCTGATCGGGAGCTCCCTTTATACGTAGCCTATTCTTATAGGAACACCCTCTTTTAAAACAAGCTTCAAGCATAGTAAGTGATGATTTATGGACAAGTTTGATCTTTTTTTAGAAGTATAAATCCAATTTTTTTAACACCACCTTTTATATATACTGCCCAAGCTTTATTATTCAAAATTGATGTTTTTTTATTTTTATTCTTATCACGCTTTATTTTACTTGAAAGCTCGTTTATTGAACTTTTGTTATTTGCGCGCAATGCCTCCCAAAATGCTTGATTATTCAGATTAGAACATCTATTCTTTAAATACGTAGATTTTTCTTCCAAAAATTGTATCAAGTAAACTCCAAATTCATCAACACTATCTATTACTAGCTTTTCCTTTGCAGCATAAGACAAGAAAGAATCTATATTCAAATAATATGTGGTACCTTTAAAATCCCCTGCCTTATCATTACTTCCTTCTTTAGTTGAACTATCCTCTTTACTACTTCCTTCCTTAGGTGAACTATCCTCTTTACTACTTCCTTCCTTAGGTGAACTATCCTCTTTACTACTTCCTTCCTTAGGTGAACTATCCTCTTTATCACTTCCATTCCATGTCTTCATCCATTCCCCTGCTGGCTTTACCACACAAAAAAGAACCAACACAACAGCACAAACAAAGCCTATCTGCTTATAGACAGCATTTTGATACCATGGCTTTTTATTACTTTCTTTTTTATTAGAAGTATTCGCCTTCAAACTATTCTCTAAAGCAGTACTAGTTGCTACTAATTGTCCAAATTTATTATTTAAGTCTTCCAAGTAAGGAGAAAAAGTAGGGGATTGTTTTTGTGTATTTTCTTGAATGCTTGTCCATTTTTTAGAGGATTTAGTTTTGTCTATTGCTCCTTGAATCTGAGCCACTATTTTCCTCAGTTCTGTCATTTGCTGAGTGGAAAACTGTTGGCCTTTATAACCTTTGATTGTAGACTTTATTTTCTTTAAAATACCCTCCAACTGAACAAACACCGTTTGGAGTTCTTTAATATGCTCTAAGTCCAAGCTTTTTTGCTTTGTAAGAGGTTTAATTCTTTTCTCTTGAATAGATCTCACCTGTACATGCAAACTAATCAAAGCTTTAGACAACACCCTATCAACTTCACTCTCCACAAGAACTGTCTCCTCAAAAGGCTTGGAGGGGAATAGTGTGACACTACCTGTCTGCCAAAAAACATCTAATAGTTTTTTATTGGCTTCTTGGGGATGAAAATATTCCTTCTTCCCTCTTCCCTTAATCGCTCTTATGGGTTCAAATAGTTGTTTTTCTTGTAATGCAAAATCATTAATGATATAACTTCTCCATCGCTCAAAAACAGTTCTTCCATCCTCCATATCAGTAATGGAAAAACCTAGTTGATTCTTGCGTTCTTCAAAAACTTTCCCTTCGCGCTTAATCTGCTGATAGATTTTTTTTAAACATTCATAGGCATATTTGATGTTGGTAAACACCTTATTTTCTAAGCGTAAAGCAATGCTAAAATTACTTCCCCCTCTGCCTCCAAACTTTGTAACAAATCCATTAACTCCATAAACATAGATAACATATTTACCAATTACTTTCATTTCGAAAAAATCAGCTTGATTACTATAATTGTTATCATAGTCTCTAAACAGTCCTACCCCTTTCCTAGGATAAGCAGAAAAACCACCTTCAGGAGCACCTAAAAATATCAATTCTACAGCTTCCATTGTTTTAGATTTTGTTCTTTACAAAAATGCATAATAGAAAAAGACAGCCACTACTATAATCATAACTACTGCTCCCAATGCCTTACTAATAACAGGTTTGTCTTCATGAGTGGTTGGAGAACTATTTTCATTATTGGGTTTGTTATTATTTTCCTCCTTATTTATGAAGTCAGACCAACCCCACTTATTATTTCCAAGGTGAACAAAATCCCAAATAGCCATCCATAACTCCTTGGGATATTTATCTTTAGAATGTGCCCATGCTTTATAATCTACACCTTCTATCTTGGAGAAAATTCCAGAAGAAAAAGGCACAAAAGTGGTATTCTTATACTTATTCCCTTTGTCATAAAAGAAAGATTTTAAGATAGGATATCTACTAAAAAAATTATCCTGTAGATCTTTTCTATTTAAGGTGCCTTGTTGCATAAATTTTGATTCGTCTACCTTATTATATAAAATGATCAAAGAGTCTCTTTTGGGATCAATCGCTCCTTGATTTAATAAGCTGCTAATCTTTTTAGCATAATCTCCTGTTGCATTAGCAGATCCCTGTTGCCGTGGAAACATATTATCTGAAAAAAGGAAAACCAATACCTTTCGCTGCTTAGAATTAAACAATTGATTTAAATAATTTGGATACTCATTTTTAGGCTCTTTATGAAAAAAAAAATCTTCCCCAGAAGCTTCCAAAAAATGACAAATATGTTTTCCTGCATGGTGAATATCTAACAACATACAGTCATTATTAGGTGTCCTTCGTGGTGAAAAATGAGCATTTCGAAGAGCATTTACATAAGAATTAATAACAGATGGATATCGTTCATCCAATCTAAAATCCTCAACAGGTTCTACCCTTACTCCTTGATTCTGTAAATAAATAGACAAACGTATTAGCACTACTGTTTTCCCTACATCTCTAGGGCCAAAGAATACAACTACTGGTTTAGTAACAGTTCCAATATTAGGAAAAACTGTTGGTATAACGTTATAAGGATTATTAGGATCGTTAGGGATCATTGGATCTCTTTCTCCATTATTTTCATCTGACATAATTGCTATAGTTTATAGGTTATAATTAATTCTCCTCCTCACTTAGGATTCCGAAGTATACAATGGCAAAACAGGCTAAATCAACAATTAAGGCAAAAAAGAACGCCCAAATGATTCTACTAAAATCATACTTTGTTCCACGAAAAGCATTCGCTAAACCATTGGATATATGTTTTAACTGAGTACTCTCTACCTCTGGAGGTAAGGCTTCCAATTCCAGCGTGTATTGTACCCCATGTACAGGGCTCTTTAGTTGAGTTTGAACATGCTGGTTGCATTTATTGTAAACGACATAAGCCTTACTAAGCATTTCTTTTATCGAGGTAGAATTCTTTGAGCTATAACTCCTTATACATTCTTCCAATTCTATTTCTATTTCTTCTAATTTTTCATTGGCTAAAAAAGCTAATGTTCGCTCTTTTTTTTCTTCAACATCTTGAATTCGTTTATTTAGGACTATGATAATTTTATCCGTCATATCTTTAGCTAACTGGACTTGAGCTTTATATCCTCGTCCATTTGGATCTAATGGCTCAATAGTAGTTTCTAATAATTTTTCTATTTTATTTATAATTCGCAATGCAACACTTCCTAAGCCAAAATCTCCCTTATTAGTAATTTCGCCTTTCATCTCTACAAGTTGAGTATGAACATCAGAACTAAGAGCATTCTTCATTCTCTCAAAGACTTCCTCCGTACTTTCAAGCAAAAGACTAATCTTTGTATTCACCTCATTTAGCTCTTTCTTTTGTATATCATCCAATGCCCCTACTAAATAAAAACTATGAACATTGCTAAATAGGCTAATCATCCACATTAGAAACCATAAGAAGATAAATGTTCCTATCAGTACTTTTTTCTTCTCTGCTCTCAAATACCTATTAGCCTGTGTGCTTTTAATCATACCCAGAAATAAAGAGGCAGCCAGTATAATCCCAGCACTCAATAATAAGGTTACGATTTGAGGAAATTCTAAGGTCCCATTAATTGATTGGCTAGTTGCCCATACACTCGCTAAAAAGAATATGATATAAACAAACAAACTCACTCCTCTAGTAGGAGTTAACCAAGCTTTCCACCAAGGCTTTCGCATAAAATTATTCATAATATTTATATTTTCAACTTAATTAATAGCTACTGTTAGTAATTTTCTACAAAAGTGTTATGTCATCCTAATTGGCTTTAATTCATATTACCTCTTATTTATCTTTGGTTCCATAGGTTATCGTATTATTCTTTGCTCGATTCATACCTACACTATTATTTCCTGTAATAATTATATTTTCTATGCCAGTATCCCCCTCTCTTTGATTAGCTATAGTAAGTTCTGTATAAACCTTATTAATAAAACCAACAGTAACCCTAGGTTCATCTTCTAGTTTCACCTTAAATAAAGATTCAATAGCTTCTCTTCTCGCACTACTATCTAGCTTCTCTTTCCATGTCTGAAAAGTTTCTTTTTCTACACCATCCTTTGTAAAAAAAAGCATATGGAGCCATTTCTGAGTTCCTTCATCAAACTGTGAGATAAAATCTTGTAAAGGCTCTCCTCTCTTTTGCTTCTCTCCTAAATAAGACACAATACCAGTAATCATTTTAGATACCTCTATTTTATTCATTGTATTTTTATTTTGTTTGTTTAATTTATATGTGTTGTTACAAAAAAATACTGCTCATTACCAATCATTATAAAAGAATAATTTTTAGGACAAAAATCCCTTTATAATCGCAAGTTTTACAGCAATATAAGTACAAAAATAACAACTTCAAATTTATAATCTATTTTTTTTGTAAAATTCTAAAAAAAATAGAAATAAAAATAATTAATTTAATTATCACCTCTATAAATTATAACCTCCTCTCATGCCTTTTTCTGCTTAATTAGAACTCTATAAGTACTCCTTTGAAGAAGAAGTAGAATATTTTAAAATGTATTACTACTTTAGAACACGCCCCGCATAAAACATCAACCGTTCTAAAAGAGAAAAAAATCCTACTAGCAGTCAATAATTTTCTCCTCCTAATTTACCAGCACCACCTTTCCAATGAAACACGTCCTTTTATCCCTCCTGTTACTTTCAAATGCTCTTGCCCTAGGCCAATCTAATTCCCCCTCAGATATTGTCCAAGAACTAGGGGCTAAATTGAAAGAGAACAGCCAATTAGCCATTGCTATTATTCAAGGAGAAGACATCCAATACCATGGTTTTATTCTGCAAGAGAAAGGCTATAAAAAGATAGAAAACAAGAACCGCATTTTTGAAATTGGATCCATCACTAAAATATTTACCAGCATGTTGTTCGCCCAAGCTATTGTTGATCAAAAAGTTAAAGCGCAGCATTGTCTCCAAAAGTTTGTTCCTTTTAAACTCAAAGGCCGACCTAAAATCACCCTAGAGCAACTCTCCAATCATACCAGTGGCCTACCCCGCCTTCCTGAAAACATGTTCCTACTACTATCGGAACACCTCAACAACCCTTACAAATTTTATGAGGAGCAACTTTTAGAACAATATATGACCAAAGAATTAGCTCTAGAGCATCCCCCTGCGCAACAGTTTGCTTATTCTAATTTAGGAGCTGGCCTATTGGGTTATGCTCTTGGCAGGGTCTATAAAACTCCTTATGAGCAACTGTTAGAAGAATTAATTTTTAAGCCCTTACAGCTCAAAGACACTTACACACGTGCTAGTCAAGTTCAAAAAGAGCGATTGGTCAAAGGTCTAGGAGTAGATGGAAAGCCAGTGCCCAACTGGGATTGGGATGTCTTGGCTCCTGCAGGATGCATCTTGTCCTCTGTGGAGGATTTGAGTCTTTTTGCACAAGCCCATTTAAAAGCCAACTCCCCCACCATACAACGCCAACAGCAGATCAGTTTTAAACACAATGAAGAGATCAGCTTAGCTTTGGGTTGGTTAATTCTAAAGAAAGAGGGACAAGAATATTACTTTCACAATGGAGCAACAGGCGGATATACTTCTTCTATGTTCCTAGACAAAAACAAACAACAAGCTGTTGTTACCTTATCCAATGTATCAGGTCTATCGCTACAAGGCGCTGTTATTGACAAAATAGCCTTATCCATCTTGCAAGGATTAGAATAATTTATTCGAGTTGCGTTAAATAAGAAGGCAGCCTCCTTATAAATGTAGTACCATCGTCTTATTACTTTTAATGGTGCTTCTAGCATCATGTTTAAGAAGGAAGTTGTCTAAGAAATACAAATGGCTTCGCTGCGCTGCTACTTTGTGGTCGCCGAACCTTTGTTGCTTACGCGAGTTAGCAAGCTGGGTTCCTGTTCAATGAAAGCTATTTTTAAACAACTTCAAGGAGAAGTTGGGTGAATTCGTCCATTGCTTTCATTGGATTAAAAGTAAGAACTAAACAAGGTCCCTGCAATTCAGCAAGTTTCGGGTTTTATAGAAGTTAAATTAATTCCATTTTTGCTGTTACAAAAATTAAACTTAATGAAGGAGCAAGAATACATAAATTATACGCGCATAGCGGAAGCTATTGAATACATCCAACGGAACTACACCAAACAACCAACTCTTAATGAAATTGCAAAAAAAGTTCATTTAAGTCCTTTTCATTTTCAGAAAATGTTTACTGATTGGGCAGGTGTTAGCCCCAAAAAATTCTTACAGTTTATAAGCATCCAACACGCAAAACAAATTTTGAGAAATTCGCAAACGACTTTATTTGAAACCGCTCACCAAACAGGGCTTTCTGGTACAGGTAGATTACACGATTTATTTGTAAAAATTGAAGGAATGACACCTGGAGAATACAAAAACAAAGGAGAAAACCTAACTATAAACTATAGTTTCACAGAAAGCTTATTTGGGAGAATCTTAGTCGCTTCTACGCACAAAGGAGTTTGTTATATGGGTTTTTCAGACGACAAAAAAATTATTTTTTCCGAATTAGAAAAACGCTTTCCAAAAGCGAATTTCATTCAACAAACAGACGAAATTCAACAAAATGCATTGCAGATTTACACACAAGATTGGAGTAAGATTAATAAAATAAAGTTGCACTTAAAAGGAACCGATTTTCAGTTAAAAGTATGGGAAGCACTTTTGAAAATTCCAACAGGAAATTTAACAACTTACGGTAATATTGCCAAACTTATTCAAAAACCAAAAGCAGCAAGAGCCGTCGGAACCGCTATCGGAAATAATCCTATCGCTTTTTTAATCCCTTGTCATAGAGTAATTCAATCAACAGGAATATTCGGAGGTTATATGTGGGGAACAACTCGGAAAACAGCCATTATTGGTTGGGAAGCTTCAAAAGGGAACACTTCAAATATAATTGTATAACAATGGATAATTTAAAAACTAAACTTTCTACAACCGATTGGCAAGCGGTGTCTGAATCAATGAACGAAAAAGGTTATGCCATTATTACCAAAATTCTATCAAATGAACAATGCAACAAACTAATACAAGCATACAAGAATGAAAATCTATATCGAAAAACGGTTGTAATGGAACGCTATCGATTTGGGTTGGGAGAATATAAATACTTCGATTACCCACTTCCCAAAATCATTCAAATAATAAGAGAAATGATATATCCAAAACTTTCGCCTATCGCAAATCGTTGGATGAAAGTATTAAAGATTGAAAAAACGTTTCCCAATACCTTAGAAGAATTACAAGCTCAATGCCATCAAAATAATCAATTAAAACCAACACCCTTGATTTTAAAATATGGAAAAGGCGGCTTCAATACTTTACATCAAGATTTGTATGGAGATGTATACTTCCCTATGCAATGCGTTTTTTGTTTAAACGAGCCAGATAAAGATTTCACAGGCGGAGAATTTGTTTTGACACAACAAACACCAAGAGCACAATCTAAAGCCATTGTTTTAAGACTTAAAAAAGGAGATATGCTCATTTTTACTACCAATTTTCGACCAATAAAAGGAACAAGAGGTTATTATCGAGGAAATATGAAACACGGAGTCAGTGAAGTAATTACTGGAGAACGCCATACTTTAGGTGTTATATTTCATGAAGCAACTACTTAATAAAATGATTAAACATAAAGATATTGATAATACCGAGCTTCATCAAAGAATAAAACGAAAAGAAATCGTTTATGGTGGAAATCTTAAGCTCAAAATTTATGGCACATTACAATGTAAATCGGGTAAGAGAATGAAAATCAAAAACCGTGTTTTTTTCAAAACTATCGAACAAGCCAAAGAATTGGGCTTTAGACCCTGCGGGCATTGTTTACGAGCCGACTACAAAATTTGGAAAAATGGACTTATTTAATACAGACCCAAAATCGAACATCTTACCTTTTGATGGAGAAGTAAATTATTATGGTTTAGTAATAAACACAGAAAATTCTCAACATTATTTCGATCAATTATTACAGAAGATTCAATGGGAGCATGACAAAGCAATCATTTTTGGAAAACTAATAATCACAAAAAGAAAAGTAGCTTGGTATGGTGACCAAGCATTTGAATACACCTATTCTAAAACTACAAAATCAGCGCTACCTTGGACTAAAGAACTTTTAGAACTCAAAGAGATTATAGAACAGAAAACAGGAGAAAAATTTAATTCTTGTTTACTTAATTTATATCATAATGGAGACGAAGGAATGGCTTGGCATAGTGATGGCGAAAAAGATTTGAAAAAGAACGGAGCTATTGGTTCATTAAGTTTTGGAGCAGAACGCAAATTTTTATTCAAACACAAAAAAACAAAACAAACCGTTTCCGTGAATTTGGAAAAAGGTAGTTTATTGGTAATGAAAGGTAAAACACAAACAAATTGGCTTCACCGTTTGCCACCAACCAAAAAAGTAAAAAGTCCAAGAATAAATTTAACCTTTAGAACAATTGAAATTAAACCCAATTCATAATACCGCAAGTATCGGGTTTTATAAGCTTAAGCGTCAATGTATTTTTGCATCATAAAAATTAATCAAAAAAACAAAATATGCAAACATTGAAAGATAAAGTAATCTTAATTACTGGAGCAAACAGAGGAATTGGAAAATCACTCGTTAAAGCGGCCTTAGAAAAAGGAGCACGGAAAATTTATGCGACTTCCAGAGATTTAAACAAGATGCCAGATTTTGGAGACAAAAGAGTCGTAACATTAGAATTAGACATTACCGATAATACTCAAATTTTAAACGTTGCAGAAAAAACAAAAGACGTAGAAGTTCTTATTAATAATGCAGGAATTCTAAATTCGGGTACTATTTTAGAGGGAGATATGGAGGGTAAAATCCGTGATATGGAGGTCAATTATTTCGCGACTATAAATATGATGAGAGCCTTTTCCCAGATTTTAGAAAAAAATACGCCTGCAAGAATAATCAATATTGTTTCTATTGCAGCTTATTCTCCACTTCCATTCATAGCAGGTTATGCTGCTTCTAAAGCTGCTTTGCTTTCGGCAACACAATCCGTTAGAATAGAATTAGCTAAAAAAGGAATAACGGTTCATTCTGTCAATCCAGGAGCTATTGATACCGATATGAACAAAGGTAGTGAAATGGAAGGAATGGGAAACCCATACACAACTGCTAAAACAATTCTAAGCGAAGTAGAAACTGGAACATTGGATATTGTACCTGACAATATGGGGCTTGGAATGTTTAATGCTTGGAAAGAAGCTCCTTCAAAATTGGCTAAAATGTTTTCTAATATGTATCACGGAGAATAAGAAAACGACAACAATTGAGCGTAAAAAATACAAACGCACAACAACGCCTATAAAAAATAACGGTTCAGGTGCAAGCCTGAATCGTTTTTACGTTTAATTAAGTATATTGCTTTCCGAAAGATTAGTCCCTATAAATCCACTACGTTTCATATACAAAACGCTGTTACCTACAATTATCACACTAAATAATTATGGCAGAAAACAATAAAAAAATCGATATATCTAAATTTACGTTTGTTTCAGGAGCTGAATTACCAAATAAAGAGCTTATAATGATTGCCCATCCATTTGGAATGGATCCAGGAAAAAACCCTAAAACCACCTTTCTAACTTACAACTCAAATGATGGTTGGTCTAGTTTAGGTAGTGTAAAATGGCTTCCTGAGGGAGTTTGCAGCAATGCAAAACAAGATAGTATCTTTATAGCCCATTTAGGAGGAACCTGTTTAGAACTTAATAAAAACAAGAACACGTTCTCTAATATTTATGCAACTGAAGAAGATAAAGATGATCCACCTAGTGAATTACGTTTTTCTAAGGTTATTGGTGGAGAGTTATATGTAGGTGGTACCAATCGTTATCTTTTTAAACAAGTAGGCGCACATTGGGAAGAAATAAGTATTGAAGCTATGAAAGGTGAACCAATTCCTAGTAGTTTCGAAAACATTACAGGTTTTAACGCTAAAGAATTATATGCTTTTGGTTGGGAAGGAGTTATTTGGACAAATAAAGGGGGGACTTGGAAAGAAGTTGATTCCACAACGGAAGATATATTATTAGATGGAGCTGTGTTAGATGACAAAGTTTACATTGGTAGTGAGATGGGAACAATCTTGATAGGTAGAGATGATAAATGGGAAGAACTAGAGAATGAGCTTTCTGACTATGGTATAGACTCTGTTTGTTCTTTTGGAGACTCTGTTTACTTTTCTAACACTGAAAATATACTGCGATTAAAGGACAGAAAACTAGAGGTATTTATCGAGAGTACAAATGAACTTAATACTTTTAAACTATTTACTGGCCCCAGTGGTCTATGGTCTGTCTCTGATAAAAACCTTGCTGTGTACAATGGTAAAGAATGGAACATCATTAAATAGTATTAAAAACTGTTGGTAACACTATATAAAAACAATAAGGGCTAAATCTAAAAGGTAGTGTATATTAGTATTATTGTCCATTAAATTAGACAGTAGCAACTACTTTAGCCCCTTACTATTCTTATACAAACTGTTCAAGTCCATCCTTCCTACGGCCAAATCGACTTGAACAGAGTCAAGGACACCCCCCTTGTCCTCCGTGAACTCGCCACAAGAGCACAAAACTAGGGATATCCTTCATCATTTTTCGTAGGGAAGGTCTTCGATCTTCCCTACGAACGCTGAGGCTTCCCCCTCCTTAGAGAAGCACCAAAAGCACTCCCTAGAACAAGGGCTAATCGCCATTGCCCAACAACGGTAAACCTCAGCGTTATTTTAATGTGCTAAAGCTCTCACAACAAAATAACAGACTATATCCCCAACGCTGTTAGGCTTCCTACCCAAAAACAAGCTTTTTTTATAAAACATTGCCCTCTACTGTAACAGTCATCTCCTGATTGTGTCTAAGTCATAAAGCAAGCGTTATTAATTAAAAATGAAACTTTATGATTTACAAAATGCCATCAAAATTATCACTGTTCATACTATTCTGTATGACTTCTATCACTATTAACGCACAAACACATAAAACAAAAAAAATGACAGTAGAGCAACAAAATGTATTAAACACAATCGAAAGAATGACAAAAGCTTTTGAAAACAAAGATATTGACGAAGTTATGTCTTGTTATGAATCTAATTCAGTGGTCGTATTTGAGCCTGAATCACCAATATCTGATCCTAAGACTTTAAGAGAAATGTTTACAGGAATGTCAATGGCAAATCCAATTTTTACTTATAGTGGTCACGAAGTCTTTATCTCTGGAGACATTGCTACTCATATTGCACCTTGGAAAATGACTGCAAAAGCACCAGATGGAACAGAGATTAAACAAAGTGGGCTTTCTGTTGCTATCTTAAGGAAACAAGAAAGCGGAGAATGGTTAATGGTTATAGATAACCCACACGGACAATTCTTAATGAATAAGTAATATCATTCTAATAACATTTTGCCTATAATAAGGCAAAATGTTATTTTTAAAGCTATAAGATGACTAAATTAATCAACATAAAAACTTCAGACACCATTCTAATAGAGCAATCTCTAACAGGAAATAAAAAAGCATTAGAAAGCCTTATTAAAAAACATCAAGATTGGATTTATAATATCGCACTAACTTTTGTAGGTGACAAAGATGAAGCAGCAGATTTAACACAGGAAGTTTTAATAAAAATTGTTGTTAAATTAAGCTCCTTCAAGCAAAAAAGTAGTTTTAGAACTTGGATATATCGGATTGTCAAAAACCATTTTCTGAATATGAAAAGAGGTAAATATGAAACCCATTCACCAACATTTGAACAATTTGGACAAGGAATTGACCAATTACCTAATGAATCTCTTTCTAGTTATTCTTACGAAGTTGAAGATAAACTATTGGTAAAGGAAGCCATGATTAGTTGTATGAAAGGAATGTTATTATGTCTTGATAGAGAACAGCGACTGATTTATATAATTGGCGAATTATTTGAATTTACAGATCTCATTGGTAGCGAAATAATGGAAATTTCAAAAGAAAATTTTAGAGTTAAACTGCATAGGGCAAAAAAGCAACTCTACAATTTTATGGACAACAAATGTGGTCTTATTAACAAAAACAACCCTTGCCGTTGTGTAAGAAAAACAGCGGGATTTATAAAAATGGGATTTGTTGATCCAATAAATTTACATTTTCAGAAAAATACTATTGCTAACATCAACAAAGTAATAGATAAAAAAATAGAAACCTATAAAGGTGAAATAACTTCTGAATATCAAAAATTATATCAAGAGCATCCTTTTTTACAAAGCCCTGATAAATTAGAATCCATTAAGAATTTACTTTCCTCAAAGACTATAAAGGAAACATTTAATTTCGATTAAAAGAAGTACGAAAACCTAACAAGGTATAAAAAAACATAGGGCGTTTGGTATTAATGTATTGTAACATAAATTTATTTAAAAATACGATCACTAAAAGTTTTAACACCTGCCACGGTTTTGGAAGGGTATAGCAAGGAGCTACTCGCGGAGCGATCTGATTGGAAGATACGATGTATCTTGTAAGCCGCTTTAAAGCGAACCGCCTTTTGGCCCTAGACCTTTTTAGCTAGCAGCGCAGCTAATGACAAAAAGTAAAACCCAGTCCACTTGAAANNAATAAACTTCTGTTACACGGCAGTAATTCAAACGTATGTTTTTATTTAAAAAACTTTGCACTTAAGTGAAAAATAAAAGCAAAACATTATATTTAGCTAAGTTCTAAATCAAAATGATTGCGTTTATTTATTGCTCTATATTTCTTATACAAACCGTTCAAATCCATCCTCCCTACGGTCGAATCGAGCAGAGTCGGGAAAGCCAAAGGCATTCCTGACAAACGCTGAGGCTTGCACTCCCCAGAACAAGGGCTAAACGCCCTTGTTCAACGACAGTAAACTTCAACGTTGTAAGCCATTAAAAAACAATAACTGCATTGAAGAATGGATTATTCTGAAACAAATAGACTATCAAGATTAACAGCTATCTTAATTCAATTACAGACTAAACGGATTGTAACTGCTTCGGAATTAGCCAATAAATTTGACATCAGTAAGAGAACCATTTACAGAGATATAAAAGCATTGGAACAATCTGGTGTTCCTGTATTCACAGAGGAAGGAAAGGGGTATACATTAATGGAAGGATATAAAATCCCACCCGTTATGTTTACCGAAAAACAAGCAAACGCTTTAATTCTTGCAGAACAGCTAGTACTAAATAGTAAGGATGCATCATTTGTAAAGGACTACTCGGAAGCAAGTGATAAAATTAAATCAATCTTAAAATATACCCTAAAAGACAAAACAAACCTACTTGCAAATAGAACCCAATACCATCAAGTTATAAATCGAGAAAGGAATAGTAACAATTTATCCGATTTACAAAATGCTTTAACCAATTACAACCTTGTTAAAATAGAATATATCAATAAAGAGAACTCTGCTTCTGTCAGAATAATAGAACCTTTCGCAATATTAAATTCCGAGAATTGGTATTTAGTTGCGTGGTGTCGTTTACGTAATGAGTTTAGGTTTTTTAGACCAGATAGAATTCAAAAAATGGAACTTTTAACAGAAAAGTTTGAACCGCATAATATGACTTTACAAGAATATTTTGACAAATATCATTAACTCTTTTTGACCCTTGCCATAAGGCTGTCACCGACTGAATTTACTTTTGCATTACAATCCTTTATAAACAAAAAATGACAACCGTAATGAACAAAACAAATAATTCAATCGCCTTTCCAAGTCCCACTATGATTTCAGTCAATGACATTGAACTTGAAGTATTTGAAGCAGGTAAACAGAATAAAGGTAAACCAATCGTACTCTGTCACGGTTTTCCAGAAAATGCGTTTTCTTGGCGTTTTCAGATTCCTGCACTTGTCAAAGCTGGATATCACGTTATTATTCCAAATCAGAGAGGTTATGGAAAATCATCTTGCCCAACTGAAATTACAGCATACGATATTACACATTTAACAGAAGACTTAATTGCTCTACTTGATCATTATGGATATAAAAAGGCCACTTTTATAGGTCACGATTGGGGAGCAAATATTGTGTGGAGTCTTGCTTTACTATATCCTGAACGAGTCAATAAAATAATAAACTTGGCTTTACCTTATCAACAAAGAGGAGAAAAACCTTGGATTGAATGGATGGAAGAAATATTTGGAGCAGATAACTATTTTGTTCACTTTAATCGTCAAATAGGAGTAGCAGATGCTATATTGGATGAAAATAAACATCAGTTCCTTAGTAACTTGTTTCGTAAGAATGTGCCACCTGCAATGCCTGAACCAGGAATGTTAATGATTAACCTTGCAAGAGCAGCAAAACCACTTGGAGAACCAATAATGAACGAAAGTGAATTGGCTGTTTATGTTTCTGCTTTCGAAACATCAGGATTTACAGGAGGTATCAATTGGTATAGAAATCTTGATAGAAACTGGCAATTATTGGCAGATGTAAATCCAATTATTCAACATCCTACACTTATGGTATATGGAGAACAGGATATGATTCCTAAATCTGAAAACTTAACAGATTTTGTTCCTAATGCAGAAGTAATTAATTTAGATTGCGGACATTGTATTCAACAAGAGAAACCAGAAGAAACTAATCAAGCGATTTTAAAATGGTTAGAACAACATAATGTCTAAGAAAGAAATAGAAACATATTACCCGATAAGTCAAATAGATTGGAGAAACTGGTTAGAAAAAAATCATCAGTTAAAACAGTCTGTTTGGCTTATTTTTTATAAAAAATCCACAAAGGTGGCTTCTATAAGCTGGAGTGAATCAGTTGATGAAGCGCTCTGTTTTGGTTGGATAGATAGCACTAAAAAAACAATTGATGCGGAAAGGTATATTCAATATTTTAGCAAAAGAAAACCTAATAGTGTTTGGTCTAAGGTAAATAAGGATAAAGTAAAATATTTAACTTCAAAAAATCTTATCCAAGAAGCTGGTTATAAAGCTATTGAAACAGCTAAGAAAAATGGCTCTTGGTTTATAATGGATGAAGTAGAAGCACTAATCCTTCCAAAAGCTTTAAAGAAAGAATTTGACAAAAGAGACGGCGCTTTAGAATATTACGAGAGTTTAAGTAAATCTGCAAAGAAAATTTTATTAAGCTGGATTGTTCTTGCAAAAAAAGAGGAAACTAAACAAAAAAGAATTATTGAAATAGCAGAAAATGCAAGTAGAAAGACCAAACCGAAACAATTCCGATAAAAGATACAACGGCTTACTTAATTAAGAAAACTTAAATGAAAATTAGAGAAGCACATAGAAATGATTATATCATTTCAACTGACAAGGATAAGTTATACGGAATAAAAATTAAA
>JBOEFW010000113.1:0-19777 GCA_050633105.1 Aureispira sp.
GTTCGCTTATCCAGCTCCTTCCAATGCCCTTCCAAAACCATGGCAGGTGTCAAAGTTTTTAGTCATTATATTTTAAAATTAATTTCTGTTACAGTGTGCTTAATTAGTGTCTAGAAAAGCAATAGAGAGTGGTCAATAATATTGACCACTCTCTATTGTTGTAGTTTTACACTGTGTAAGAATTAACCTCTACAGCCTCGAAGCACCCCCCAAATATAATCGTCGGCAGATTCTAGGTATTCATCCCCGCAATCGGGATGACTCGCGCCACCAGAAGCATTATAATCTAAGCTACACTGGTCGTGCTCAAAGCAATCTAAGGTCCAAGCAGAAGGAATCCACCATCGGCCACAGTTGGCACCACATCTTCCCATGCAACCATAGGTTCCCCCTCCATCATACCCTGCTCTGCGGGTTGTTGTGATAACTCGATTGTTTCTATCTGTAAATCTTAATGTATAGTTATTATTTTTCTTAATGCAGGTAATGCCATCATCCCCTGTCCCCTTAGCCGTGGTCGCTACATTAGAGGTCATTACCTCCTGTTTGTGCACAAAACCTTGTGGTGCTTGAGACCAATATTCCATGGTGCGCAAAAAGCTATACTCCATTCTGCCAATCTCAAAATCAGCAATCGTATTGTCTTTACTATTTACCAAGGCTTCCCCAAAACGATTGGTAAATTTTAATAAAATTTCCTTTTGCTTGGCAGTTAACACTGCTTTGTGACCATCATGCGTTAAGGTTTCTTTAGTAAAGTTAATCCACGCTTCTAACCTATGGTCGTCCAACATTACCTGAACATAATAATCGCCTTTATTGGCGGTTACATCATAACTTATGTTATGGCCATCCAGAACTGTTTTCCCTTTTAGTTGATTCATCTGATGTGTTTCGATCCCCAATATAGGATCAAGTGTAACAACAGCACCTTCCCCTAGTCGTTCTTCGGTACAGGAAGTAATAGATAATAAACACCATACGATAGTTAAAATGCTTGCAAACAATTTTCTGAATAAATTTTTCATCGCAGTCTTGATTATTGATTTTGATAAAATGAAATAAAATACGCTATTAAAATATTAAAAAAACGCTAACATTTCATTGTTACGGAATAATAAAAATCAATCATTTAATGCACCTACAGATTTTCACCTCCCTTGAACTATAAAGCTACAAATTCGTTATCACATAACGGTAAATAAGAAACCACTACCATGGAGTCGAATTTCTCCTCTATTAGGAGTTCGAATTCATTTAATAGTTCGTTGATTATTTAGTATAAGAATTCGCAATCGACACCATAAATTTTAAATAGAAACATGGAACATACCTCCATTCACAACTTAGGACAGCTCAAAGCAGCTGGTTATCAAAGTCGCAGTATCAAAGATGAATTACGAGACAATTTAATTACCCACATCAAAAATGGAAGTACTGTTTTTGAAGGAGTTTGGGGCTATGAGAATACCGTTATTCCAGAATTGGAACGCGCCATTTTATCTCGTCACAACATTAATTTATTGGGTTTGCGCGGTCAAGCCAAAACGCGTTTAGCTCGTTTGATGGTTCGGCTTTTGGATGAGTGGATGCCCATTGTTAAAGGATCAGAAATCAATGATGACCCCTTAAATCCTATTTCTAGGTTTGCCACCAATACCATCGCAGAGCATGGTGATGAGACGCCTATTGCTTGGGTACATCGAGACGAGCGTTTTGCAGAGAAATTAGCGACACCTGATGTAACCGTAGCTGATTTAATTGGGGATGTAGATCCCATCAAAGCAGCCAACTTACGTCTATCTTATGCCGATGATCGTGTGATTCATTTTGGGATGATTCCAAGAGCCAATCGTTGTATTTTTGTTATCAATGAATTGCCTGATTTGCAAGCACGCATCCAAGTTGCGCTGTTTAATATCTTACAAGAGGGAGACATTCAAATTCGCGGATTCAAATTGCGCTTGCCTTTAGACGTACAATTTATTTTCACGGCCAATCCTGAGGATTACACCAACAGAGGAAGTATTGTGACACCTCTCAAGGATAGAATTGGTTCTCAAATTCTCACCCACTATCCTGCTGATATCAAAACAGCTCGTATTATTACCGAGCAAGAAGCCCGCAATGATTCTCGTCAAACGGCCAATATTCATGTTCCATCTTTGTCAAGAGACTTACTAGAACAAATCAGTTTTGAGGCGAGAGAAAGCGAGTATATTGATGCTAAAAGTGGTGTCAGTGCACGAATGAGTATTACGGCTTTTGAGAATTTATTGAGTGCTGCGGAGCGCCGATCACTTAAATCAGGTGATGAGCAAACCTGTTTGCGCATGAGTGATTTTTTAGGCGTAATTCCTGCGATTACGGGTAAGGTAGAGTTGGTTTATGAAGGAGAGCAAGAAGGTGCTGCTGGTGTAGCTCATAATTTAATTGGAGAAGCAGTTGTTAGTCTTTTCCCGCACCTCTTTCCTAAGATCAGTAAATTAGAGCGTCCAAAAGCAGTGAGTCCATATCAAGATGTACTAGAGTATTTCTTTGAGAACAGCGACTTTGAACTCTTGGATGATTTACCAGAAACGGAATATCGCCAACAGTTAGACAGTATCCAACCTTTGGTGGCCTTAGTCAGCAAATACCAGCCTAGTTTGCAAGATCAAGATCGTTACTTTGTGATGGAATTTGTGTTATGGGGCTTGGTAGAACAGAAAAAACTCAGCAAAGATCGCTTTACAGAAGGTTATCAATTTAAAGATTTATTAGGTTCTTACTTAAGTGGCTTGCAATAAATCCTTATGGGTTACCTTTTCTTTTAAGCAGCTTCTATGTTCTGTCATAGGAGTTGCTTATTTTTTTGCACTGTTGGTTGCTGCTAACGTCTTTTCCTGACTACCTTTAATTGATCGTAGAATTTGCTACTTTCAAGCCATAATGATTAGGCCCAATTAGCTGGATTTTTATTGGAAAGGATAAGGCTTTCGTAATTTTAATATGGATTCAAACGTAGGCAAATTATCCCTGTAATAAAAACTAACCAGCAACAGTGTTTTATAAAAATCTGCGCAATTCTATAACTAGAGTCACCATTTCTAAGCCTTTATTAAGTAGTTAGTCGCCTTTACAATAAGGTAAACACAAAAAAACCTTGTTTTCTGATACAAGAAACATTATGATTTTTTGATATTGCTGCCCTCCCTCCTCTTGCCCAAACAACATTTATACATTATTACTCTACAGTTATACAGAGAGCATTTGCATTTATCATTTCTCCTGTAAAAGACAAAAACAGAGCTGTATTTTTACTACTCCAAAAGAGGCAAAATATAGTATTCTATTTTAGTGACTCCTTTTTTGAGTTGTTAGAAATCAGCAACAGCCCCTTCAACCAAGTCTTAAAAAATTACCATTATCCATTTGACACAAGAACCTTTACTAATTGTGTTAATATTATTCGCCTCTATTAATGTTATTCACATGATAAAAGAAATGAGTTTAATAAAAAATTACTTTTTTTAAAAAATAGTAGGCTTAGAGACACCGTCAAATCACCTTCCATTTATAAAGAGAAGTTCTTATCTTGTGTCCATCACCAACTAAGCCCTATGCCCTCTATTGATTTTAGTCATCCTTTCTGGACCGATAAAATGGCTGTTGTAGACAGTCGCCGTGTTATTTTCCCTGCACAAACGTTATTTTTTGCCTTGCCAGGGAAACGCGTACATGGCCGCAACTTTATTTCCAAGTTGTATGCTCAAGGAGTCCGCTATTTTGTGGTAGACCACCCCATAGAAATGCTAGTAGAAGCTCATTTTTGGATCGCCAAGGATGTTCTTGCCGTTTTACAAGCTTTTGCTCAATATCACCGAACGCAATTTGCTCCACACCAACCTCCTGTCTTGGGCATTACAGGGAGCAATGGCAAAACTATTGTCAAGGAATGGCTCTCTCAATTATTGGAGCAAGATTGCCGTGTCCTCAAAAGTCCAAAAAGCTACAATTCTCAAATTGGAGTACCACTCTCTGTCTTAAACCTCGCCCCCAAACATGAATTGGCCATTTTTGAAGCAGGTATTTCCCAAGTTGGTGAAATGCAAAAATTAGCGGCTATCATTCAACCCAACTGGGGAATTTTCACCAATATTGGTGCGGCACACGATAGTGGTTTCAAGACAACTCAACAGAAAATCCGCGAAAAACTACAACTCTTTCAACAAGCGGAAGCCCTCATTTATAACAGCGACCAAACTTTGGTGCATACCACCATACAAGAATGGCAACCCAAAGGAGTACAACTTTGGTCTTGGGGCAACCACGCCAATGCGACCATTCCGATTCAACAATATCAAGAAGGAAAAACAACACGCCTAGTCCTTACTTGGCAAGGAAAACAACACCAGCTTTACCTTCATTTTATTCATGCTGCCGCCGTAGAAAATTGCCTTCATTTATTGGTCTTTTTGCTGTATTGGGGGATGCCACTACCTGCAATAGAACAACGCCTCCAACAGCTCCGAGAAGTTCCTATGCGTTTAGAATTTAAACAGGGGAAACAACAATGTTATTTGGTGGATGATAGTTATAATAATGATGTGGAAGGTCTAAAAATTGCCTTAGACTTTCTAGCACAAAAACTACCAAGCAATAGTCCTTGGAACAAAACACTCATTCTTTCTGATTTGCCAGAATTGCACCATGCACAAGATTATCAAGAAGTCGCTCAATTATTAGAGCAACATCAAATTCATAGATTAATCGGCATCGGCCAAGATTTACAACAGCATCAAGCCCTTTTTCAGGCCTTACCAAGTGCTACTTTTTACGAGACAACAAGCCATTTTTTAGGCACTCTAGAACAATCCCTACCTTTTCAACAAGAGTATATATTGGTCAAAGGAGCGCGTTCTTTTGAGTTAGAACAAGTCGTCGATCAGCTCAAAAAGAACTTACATGGCACTACCTTAGAAATAGATTTACAAGCGCTTTCGCACAATTTACAAGCCTATAAAATTCATTTACAACCATCAACCCAATTGATGGTTATGGTCAAAGCCTCTGCTTATGGTAGTGGCTCCCATGAAGTCGCCCAATTATTAGAATATCAAGGCATCAATTATTTAGGCGTGGCTTATGTAGATGAAGGGGTGGCTTTACGCCAACATGGGATTAAATTGCCCATTATGGTGATGAATACAGCTCCACATGAGTTTGAGGTATTGTGCAAACACCAATTGGAACCTGCCTTGTTTAGCTTTGACAGCTTACAAGCGTTTGTTTCGTTCTTAGAAAACAGCACTTACGCTCCTTATCCTGTCCATATTGAATTGGATACAGGCATGCATCGCCTAGGTTTTGTCCCCACAGAGGTTACAGCGCTTTGCACACAACTTACCCAAACCAAAACTTTGACGGTTCAGGGTATTTTCTCTCATTTAGCAGCTGCTGACGATCCTATTCACCAAGCCTTTACCTTAACACAAGTTCAATTGTTTGAGCAATGTTCTCAGCAATTGCTTCAGGTATTGCCCCAGCAACCTTTACGGCATTTACTCAATTCCGCAGGCATTGCTCAATATCCACAGCATCAATTTGATTTAGTGCGCTTAGGGATTGGGTTGTATGGGTTGGACAAAAGCCTTTCTTTACGCCCTGTTTTACGCCTCAAAACAACAGTCGCACAAATCAAAACTTTGCAAGCAGGAGATAGTATTGGCTACAGCCGCCAAGGAAAAATCACGCAAGCAACCCGTGTTGCGGTACTCTCTATTGGTTATGCGGATGGCTTCTTGAGAGGTTTGGGCAATGGTCGAGCACAAGTGCGTTTACAGGGGCAAATGGCGCCTACCTTGGGCAATATTTGTATGGACATGTGTTTTATAGACATCAGTCATCTGCCTTTAGTACAAGTTGGTGATGAGGTCATTATTTTTGAAACCGTAACGGATTTAGAGCGGTTAGCAGAGGCCTTACAGACCATTCCTTATGAAATTTTGACTAATATTAGTGCTCGTGTTACGCGTGTTTTTTATGAGGCGTAACGTCTACGTTTGCTCTCTCCCTTTCTTTTTTGGTTCTTGTTTAGCAATCGCTACAGCATTGCTCCATTGAGTACTTAATAAGTGTATTCATAGGCTATATGATTTCTTATTACTCCTGCTCAATACATTATAAATCTCTCCTCTCCATTACCTAATATTACTCCTAAACTTAAGGTAGGCTTTAGGGTTTTCTCTTACTTTTATAAAACTAGTATTTTCTCTAATAAGTCTATTAAGCGGTTGTTGTACATTTGTTATGTAAGTTCTAAAAATTAAAGCGGCAAAGAGGTGTTTAAAGTATAGAGCCTTCAAAATGATTTTATTTAATTTTGCATATAATTAGATTATGAAACTACTAGTAACAGGATTTGAAAATTTTAATGGATTTGAAAATCCTACAAAAAAAATTGCAAAAGCTCTTGATGGCCAACAACTAAATGGCGTTCAAATTAAAGGCATTGAGATACCAGTCAATTGGAGGGATTCTTGGCCCATTATCAACCAATACATAGAAACATTTGCCCCAGATGCTCTAGTTAGTTTTGGACTTAATACTAGCATTTCTGGTATAGAGATAGAAACAAAAGCATACAATATTCAAGGTCATATAAAAGATACAGAGGGCAATTACCCCGCACACAGTTATGTCCAATCCAATGGTCCTCATGCTCTTCCAACATACTTACCTGCCGATTACCTATCTACTATGATTAATAATGCTCAAGGGAAATTGATAAAAATATTACCCAATTACCCAGAAGGTAAATTAGTAGGCGCATCTTTGAGTAATAATGCTGGTAATTATTTATGTAATCATGTTTTCTACAATAGCATTTATCATCAAAAAGAACATCTTTTTATAAAAGGTTTCATACATATGCAAGGAATACAACATGGAAATGATTTGTCCGACTTAATACAGAGTGGAGCATTTACGATCAATGCCTTAACACAATGGATGACAAGCGATACCTTACATACCACTTCAAGATTAATTAACTAATCATTAATACTAAAAGCCTTTTAGGTAAGGGTCTTAGTTGTACTCCCCCTATGGTAGTCTTCTAACATCCTTACTTTTTTAACGTAAAAGCGTCACATTTCCCTTCGTTTTTAAAGTACTGCCATCATCACAGGTACATTGTAAATAATAGCCATATACATCAGGAGGTAAATCTGTGCCTTTAAAACGTCCATCCCAGCCTATTCCTTGGTCTTGGGTTTCAAAAACTTGCTCGCCCCAACGGTTGTAGACGGCTAAAGTTATGGTGGTAATGTTATTCCCTTCTACTCTCAATTCATCATTGTAACCATCTCCATCAGGCGAAAAAGCATTGGGTATAAATACCACAGGCAAACCACAAATAGGCGCCTTTACTAAAATTTGAATAGAATCTATGGTCATACAACCTTCGGTATTCTCTACTTGCAAATAATAAGATGTACTTTGCAAAGGTCGAGCGGTTGGATCATAAGCAGTCGTCGTGCTCAGTGTCGGGTTAGCGGTCCAAACATAATTATAACTGGCATCATTTGTTGCGAACAAATTGACTTGTTGCCCTAGGAAAATACTGTCTGCACTTGCTGTAATCGTAAGTACAGGAGCTCGGGAGACCACCACAGCCGCCGTATAGGCCGTATCACTACAGCCCAAATTATTGGTCGCAATTACTTGATAATTTTGACTTTGTGGTATAAAAACATGTAGGGTATCGGTATTGCTAACGCCTAAGATTCCTGTTCTTGGTGACCATTGATAACGGAGGCTATCCGTATCTGTAGACAATTCATTGATCGCCGTCAACAACATCGTATCCAATTCACAACGCAAACTATCTCCCTGAGCACTAATTTCCACCCCATCCAGTTGTACCGCTACTATTTTGGTAATCGTATCCTGACACAAACTCCCTGCTCCTGCAACCAACTGCACCGCATAACTCCCCGTATCAGGAAAGGTAAAACTAGGATCAGAGTTATTGCTACTACCAAAAGTATCAAATTGCCAAGCTAAGCTTCCTGAAGTCAACTGCACCCTATCTCTAAAATTATAGGTGAGGGTGGTATTGCAAGCAGGTTTTGAGAATTCAAAATCAGCCGCATTCAATTCCCTACAATCGCCTATTAAGTGTTGAAAGTCTCGTTTTGTAATGGACAATAGAACACCATTCCTATACTCCTTCACACAAATTCCAACTAAAAAGATGCCTAGAATATTGGGTGTTCCTCTTACAATACCTGTTTGTGGATCAATAGTCATACTATCTTGCCCATTCAACATATTTGTTCTAGAAAAAGGAGGTTTCCAATCAATTCCTCCTACATCAGAAGTAGGTGGAAAACCACTAGTGTTAACATCTATATCTGTAGGTGTACACAATTCATACACTAAAGAATCACCATCTGGGTCGACAGCGGAGTAATTAATATTTAATGGTTTATCTACACAGATATAGACTGGAGGCGTTTCGTTAAAAACAGGAGAACTATTACAAGCCTGCAAAGCTTCAGGAGGAAGATAGGTCCAATAAGTCGCTCGTGTCCAAAGTGGGTCTTCAATATTAACAATGTCTCGATTCCGACAACAAACGCGATAAGCTAACGTATAACCTGTGGCATTAAAAGGCAATTCAATCGTATCAATATAAGTGGTGGTATGGATACAGGCGGTTGTATTAATAATCAAACAACTATCTGGTGAAGTAATCGGTAAGGTATCATTTTTTTGCCTTAGATACATGGTAAATCGATCTACTACGGTTCCCCCTAAGCCAAACGTACGCTCAATTAAAATAGAATCGCCAAACCATGGCACTCCTGTATCACAATCCCTAAAGATGTTGATAGAAACTTCATATTGATCATTCCCTAAACAACGATAGGTCATGTCTCCTCCTACAATGTGTGTAGCCCAGCTTTGCTGGCTCCATAAGAACAAACAAAGATATCCGACGATCCGTATCCCCGCCCCCCAAAATGATCTATTATTTTTCATGACAATTATTTAAATTGAATGCAAAAATACAAAACAATTCCTAGTAGTATATTAAATATATGGTTAGTCTTTACTTTTATTTCAAAGCAGTAGATTTTTAGCCTTACACTCATAACAGCCCCTACTTCTTAACGAAGAAGCGTAATATTGCCTTTGGTTCTCAAAGTACTCCCATCATCGCAAACACACTGCAAATAATAACCATACACATCAGGGGGCAAAATACTATCCTTAAAACGTCCATCCCAACCTATGTTTTGATCCTTGGTCTCAAAAACACGTTCGCCCCAACGATTATAAATAGATAGTGTCATACTAGTAATGTTATTTCCATTCACCAACAGTTCATCGTTATGACCATCTCCATCAGGCGAAAAGGCATTGGGTATAAACACGACGGGCAAGCCACAAGTTGGTTCTTTGATTATAATTAAAATAGAATCTAAGGTAGTGCAGCCCAAGGTATTTTCTACTAATAAATAGTAATAGTTATTTTGTCGAGGACGAGCAGTAGGATCATAAATGGTATAACTACTCAAGGTCGTATCAGGTCGCCAATCATAACTATAGGTAGCATCGTTGGTCGCCAATAAATCCACCTGCTGCCCAACAAATATACTATCAGCACTTGCCGTAATATTCAATACAGGAGAGGGATATAAGATCCGGCCAATAGCACGAGTAGTATCTCGGCAACCATGACTATTGAGTCCAATAACGGTGTACGTTTGATCAGTTTGGATAAACGCCAACGCGGTGTCTTTGTTTGCTCCGCTAATAATACTCGCACTAGGCAACCAACTATAAATAACCGTATCCGTATAATTATCTAAAGCATTGGTCACCGTCAATTCGATGGTATCTCCTTTACAAAAAACAGTATCATCTGGCGCGGATAAGGATACCCCTTCTAAAGCTATATAAATAGGCACTTCCAAAGTATCTGGGCACAAACTGCCTGCTCCTGCAATCAATTGAATGGTATAATTCCCTGTATCTGGAAAGATAATCGTAGGATCTGAACTGGTCGAAGTTGTCACCGTAGGAATCGTCCATTCATACATCAAGGGAGCAAAATTACTAGTAGAGGCATTCACTAGCGGCACCATTAAAGAGGTATTACAAACTAAATCTAAGGTATCAAAGGCCGCTTCTGCTTTATTGACCGTAATCAGAACCGCCGTAGAGTCTTCACACAGATGGCTATTAATCGCCCGAACTTGTATGGTTGTGGTCGTATTAGGGAGCACTAGAATAGAATCTATTCCCTGCATACTATTAACAATTGAACTGGGCGACCAAGTGTATTGTATACTGTTAGAATAAGCAGATAACGCATCTTCTACTCGCAACCAAACGGAATCTCCTTCACAAATCGTAGACGCTAAAAGTGGTTGCAAATCCACCCCATACAAAGGCAAATAAAGATCTAAAGCCACCGTATCTGGGCACAAACTGCCCACTCCTGCAATCAGTTGAATGGCATAACTGCCTGTATCTGGAAAACTAAAACTAGGATTGGCTACCGTGCTCGTCCCCAACGCATCAAAACTCCATTCATAACCTAATGGAGAAAAATTACTGTTAGAATTATTAACAAAAGGGATATTTAAAGAAGTATTACACGCCAAGTCCAAGGTATCAAAAGCCGCTTCCACTTCTAACGTTGTTACTGTCATCAAAAAACTATCCTGACAACCATAACTATTTGTAGCGCTCAATCGAATGGTATAAGAGCTATTCGCTGTCCATGTTGTAGAATCTGTTCCTTGGCCTGTGTTTGGAGGAACAATAGAGCGCCAATTATAATTGGTAAAATTGGTAAAGCTAGCCAGTTGATTAATCACCTTCAAACTAAAGGTATCGCCTAAACAATAGGTAACATTTGGCAAGCGTTGCAATTGAACAGCTTGAATCTGAACATTCACCAACTGACTGATCGTATCTGGACAAAGAGAGCCACTACCCGCAATCAAACTAACTCGATAGACACCTGTATCTGGAAAACTAAAGGCGGCATTCGTAGAGGTTGCAGTTCCTAAAGTATCAAACGTCCAGCGGTAATTGCTATTAATAGGCGTACTACTGCTCTGGTTTTGAAAAACCACATCAAGTGTACTATCACAAGGGGGCAATGTAAAATTAAAGTTGGCCTGATTATCTTGCACATTAATCTGGGTTGTTGTAAAATCACTACAGCCAAAACTATTCAAAGCGGTAACTCCTATACTTATGTTTTGAGTGACCACAACTTGAACGGTACGGGTCCCCTGCCCTGTTAGGATAGCCCCTGCGGGGCTCCAAGTATATATGGTACTATCTGAAAAACCTTCATTGCGGTTATTGGCCCTTAAAGTTACGGTATCTCCAGTACAAGCGGAAGTAGGTGGAATAGCGGCCAAATTTACGGCTTCTAATTGTACATTAATCGTTTGTTGAAACGTATCTAAACAAGGGGTCCCCAAACCAGCTATCAAAGTAATGGTGTACAAACCTGTATCTGGAAAATTAAAACTAGGATTAGGAATATTCCGCGTTCCTAAGGTATCAATCGTCCAGCGATAAGCGCCTCTAGACACATTACTTGTATTTCTCAATCCATATAAAAGATTATTATTACAAGGAGGTTTTACCGCCTCAAAGGAAGCGACTGTTTGATCAGAACAAACCCCTACAATATGTTGAAAATCGCGCCTTGTTTCGGAGATCAAAATACCGTTTCTATATTCTTTAATACAAAGCCCTACTAAGAATACTCCTGTTGCTCTTGGAGTCCCTTCTAATAATCCAGTGCTAGGGTTGATGCGCAAAGGATCAAGACCTCCCAACATATTATTGGTCGAGTAAGGAGAAGCCCAAGTAATCGTGGGATAAGGTGGTGGATTGGCGGGGCTGGGCCTAGCCGTTAAAAGAAAATCACCATCGCTAGGAACACACATTTCATACACTAAGGAATCACCATCAGCATCAAATGCCGATTGATCCAAGGCAATCGGCACCCCTGAACACAAATAAACAGGTGGCCATTCGCTAAAAACGGCAGAACTGTTACACACTTGCAATGCTTGCGAGGAAATAAAAGTCCAATAGGTTGCTCCCGCTTGGCTGGGAGCAAGGATGTTGACAATGCCTATATTTCTACAACAACGCTGGTAAGCGACGGTATATCCAGCAGGATTAAAAGGCAAAATAACGGTATCTACATAGGTTGTGGTATGAATACAGGCGGAACTGGTTACTCTTAAGCAGGAATCAGGCAAAGAAATATCTAAAGTATCATTAACCCCTGGATTAAAAATCATATTTACACGGGTAAACAAGTTGTTGGACTGCCCTACATAAATCCCTATAAAAGCAGGGCTATCAAAAAAGGGAACACCACTGTCACAATCTCTAAAAATAGTCAGAGAGATTTCATATCGATCATTTCCTAAACAACGATAGTTCATTTCTCCTCCAACAATATGGGTTGCTTGCGCACTAAAACTTATCAGTAATAGCAGGATCAACCTACAACTGTGTAGGAGGATTTTTGTAGTTTGATTGTTCATAGACTAGTATTTATAGTGAGCTTTTATTGTACTGAAAATCATCGTCCCCCACTACACTGCCCCACTAATCTATTTCCCCCATTTAAGAGGCTTGTTTAAAAGTAGAACATAAAAACTAAGGTTACTGTCCTTATACATCATCTCCTGCCTTTAAACAAGCTCCCTTCTGCCTGACTAACGCAATAGGGTAATATTTCCTTTTAATAAGGCACTGTCGCCTCCATCACAAGTACATTGTAAGTAGTAACCATACACATCAGGCGGCAAAGCAGCTCCTTGATGTGTCCCATCCCATCCGATAGATTGATCATTTGTTTCAAAAACCAAGGTTCCCCAGCGATTATAGATTTGTAAGGTCATACTGGCAATGTTATTTCCGTCTACCGTTAAGATATCATTATTACCATCATTGTCTGGTGAAAAAGCACTTGGAACAAAAACCAATGGTGCTCCACAAATAGGTTGTCGTATCAAAACAGTAACAGAATCACGATTAATACAAGATTGATTATCAATCGTGAGGTAGTAAGTAGTAGTAATTCTAGGAGTTGCAGCAGGGTCTTCTACAACGGTGCTACTTAAGGTTGGATTGATGTCCCAATTGTAGGTATAATTAGGGTCACTAGTAGCATTCAATTGAGAGCTTTGTCCTAAGAAAATACTATCAGGAACAGCTACAATACTCAATGGAGGAGACAATGTAGAAGTATTCACACTCGCTGTGGCAGTCTCCTGACAACCATTATCATTCACCACTACGACACTATAAGTGACATCACCTTGCGCCAGCACGGTAATTTCATTGGTTCCTTGCCCCGAAATAATATTGGTTGTAGGTGACCAAGTGAAAGTACTATTGTTATAATTTCCTAATAAATCATTGACCCGTAAGGTGGCGGTATCTTCCAAACAAACCAATTCCACATCATACGATTCCAAATCTAAACCACTCAGTTGCAAATCAATCAAACGTGTTAAAGTGTCAGGACAAGGGCTGCCGATTCCCCCAATCAATTGTACCACGTATTGCCCAGTATCTGGAAAAACATGGGTAGGGTTCACTTGGGTAGAAGTTCCCGTTCCTCCAAAATCCCAACTAAACACTTGATTGGTATCAATACTTGTATTAGAAAAAGGCAACGTTAAAGATGTATTGCAAGCAGCAATAGTAGGTGCGGTGAATTCGGTTGTAATTTGGAAAACCTGCAAAGGTAAAATCACCGTATCTGGACAGCCATTATTATTCAAAGCAACAACCCTAAACGTTGTATTATTCGTCCCTACGATCAAGATAGAATCGGTTCCCTGCCCTGATATAATCGGGCCATTGGGTGTCCAAGTGTAAGAAACAATGTTATTATAATCAACTAAAGCATTGCTCACATTCATATAAATACTATCCCCTCTACACACCTGCGTAGGTGAGCCAGAAATAACTAATGTTCCATCTAAAGGAATATAAATATCTTGGGTAAACGTATCTTGACAAAGCGCTCCAATACCTGCCACTAAGGTAACTGAATAACGCCCTGTATCTGGGAAGGTAAAGGTTGGGGTCACCAAGCTCGACGTACCAAAACCATCAAAATCCCACAAATAGCCATTGTTCACAGAAAGACTGTTGTTATTAAAAGGAACAGCTAAAGTGGAGTTACAATCAAAACGCACACTGTCAAACTCCGCTTCTACTTCTTCTATAGCAATACTTGCTTGTGCAACATCGGTACAGTTGTTATTATTTGTTCCTGTAACAGAGAGATTAATATTCCCTGTCGCAACAACATAAACAGAATCCGTTCCCTGCCCTGCCAAGATCAAGTTATTGGGTGACCATTGGTAATTCGTTATTGTATTATAGGCCGACAATACATTGGTTGCTCTAAGCCAGACCGTGTCTCCTTCACAAGCGGGTGCTGGAGCGGCTGTAATATTCGCCCCATCCAATTGTATTTGGACCTGTTGCTCTACTGTATCCACACAAAATAGATCAGCGGCAGCAATCATAGTCACGATATAGGTTCCTGTATCTGGGTAAGTATGGGTAGGAGTTGCTGCTCGTACAATAGGAGAATTATCTCCAAAATTCCAATCAAAACTAACATTTTGAGAATTACTATTGTTACTAAAAGCAACCGAAAGCGAGGTATTACAAATAGGTACACTTGGCGTAAATTGAGCTTGAATAGGTGTACAGGCCACTACTTCATACTGAAAATCTCGACGCACTTCACCAATCAATTGCCCATTCCTATATTCTTTGGCACAGATTCCTACAACAAAAATCCCTAAATTCGGCGGAGTGCCTGAGAGTTGTCCTGTTACAGGATCAATACGAAAAGGATCAATGGCTCCTCCTCCTAACATATTATTGGTACCATAAGGTGCAATCCAGTTGACCGCTAAAAAGGGAGGCCCTTGGGGCTGATTTGGAACAGGATTGGCCGTGCTAGCACCTTGATAAGGAGCATAAAGACTATAGGCAATAGAATCCCCATTAATATCTGTCGCCGAGTTATCATAATTAATAGAAGACCCTTGGCAAATAAAGAAAGGGGGCCAATCTCTAAACTGTGGACTACTGTTACAAGAGGCCAATGCGACTCCACTAATAACAACATCATATGTTGCTCCTGTTGCTCCTGGGAGCACAATATTAGTAATAACATTATTTCGACAACAACGCTGGTAAACTAGGTGGTATCCATCTGGTGTAAACCCTAGAGAAACTTGGCGGCGATAGGTTGTTGTATGAATACAAACATCATCATTTAGGGTATAACAAGGGTTTACCTCTGCTAAATTCAAGGTATCATCTTGTCCACTAAAAAACAATTGCTCTGTTGCTAAGTAAGCTCCCGTTCGCGCATTAAAAATCCCCACAAAAGCTGGGTCATCAAAATAAGCATTAGGATTACCATTCTCACAATCTCTAAAAATCGTTAAGGCGACTTCATAGCGATTGTTTCCCAAACAAGTGTAAGTCATTTCTCCACCAACAATATGTGTAGCCCGAAGACTATCTAGTGGCAACAAAGCTAGACACAGACAGAAGATAAAGGGAGCAAAGAGGCGATAGTTCATGATAGTAATATCAAAGTTGAGGTAATAAAAAGCAAGATTATAGCTTTTGATGCTGGTAAAATACTAAAAACACCCTGCCCAATAGAAAAATAAGTGCTACTAAAATTGCAGCAATGCCCGTACCATTCCTATTTTTTTTGCGAGGAACTTGTATAGCATCTCCAATGAAAGGTTATCTTTAGATCAGTGAAACAGCCCTTTAAGGGTACGTCACATTGAATAAATAGTTCAAGAATATAAACATCTAGGTGGGGTCAAGTGCTTATATATTCTATTTCACACTCCAAAAATAATTATTGTTGCTCTTATGAAGATACAGCAAAAAAAGATAGCTGCCCCTATTTCCAACTTTGTTTTTGAAAATAACACTCCTCCTTATGGAGTGTATCAAGCGCATATTTTGGATACTAATACAAACGCTTGGGATGGTACGAAAGGTTGGTTAAGTCCAAGGCGATGGCAACGAAAAGCTTGGATTTTCTTTGGAGCATATACCGCTGATCTTGTTGTTGGTTTTGCAATGGTTGATGCAGGTTATTTAGCCAAAGCGTTTTGTTATGTCTATCATCGACAAAAGGACCAATATTGGGAACAAGAATACAGCCGCCCTTTTGGCTTTGGTCGAGACTTTGGAGGAGCATTGAAGGAACCTTGGAAATTAGGCCCTTTCCAAATACAACAACAGCAAGGGCAATGGCAATTGTCCTACCACCACAAAAAGACCAGCCTACAGCTCCGTTTTAGAGAAGAAAAACAGGGCATCAGTGCTCTCTGTCCTTCTGATCAAGAGCGTCCCTTTCATTATACCTATAAAAACTTACTCTTACCTACCCAAATTTATTATCAACAAGGACAAGAGCTATATGAACAAGAAGCACTAGGAAGTTTAGATTATTCCAAAGGATATCCGCCACGACATACGCGTTGGAATTGGACCTCCTTCATGGGGCAATTAGATGATGGTACTCCAATAGGTATTAACAGTGTGAAGGGTTTTAATCAAGATTTAGAAAATGCATTGTGGCTAGGCGATAACATTACACGCCTAGGGAGTATGGATTATCATTATCCGAGCACTCCCCTTCAAGAGGCCTGGCAAATGCAAGCCCAAGATGGGCAATTAAAAGTACAATTACAACCAGATGGCTTGCGCCAAGAAAACATCAATCTCCGAGTATTAAAAAGTCAATTCCAACAAGTTTTTGGCCCCATCAAAGGCCAACTCTACCATCAAGAAAAATGGCACAATTTCCAAGGCTACGGGTTAATGGAAGAACATGAAGCACGGTGGTAAATCTATTATTTTGTTATCAAGTTGTCAAAGAATCACTTTTGTGGAACTCCTGTTCTAAAAACTCCTGTTATTGAGGTATCTTTGCAAGAGGTTATTTTTGACGCAGTTCAATAGAGCTGGTTCAACATTAAAAAATTATCAAAAAAAGACATGAAACGTGTGGTAGTGGGCCTCTCAGGAGGTGTAGATTCTAGTGTTAGTGCTTATTTATTGCAACAACAAGGGTATGAAGTTATTGGTCTCTTTATGAAGAATTGGCACGATGACTCTGTGATTATTGATACAGAATGTCCTTGGATTGAGGACAGCAATGATGCCTTAATCGTTGCCCAGAGCTTAGGAATTCCTTTTCAAACTATTGATTTGAGTGCAGCGTATAAGTCGCGGATTGTAGATTACATGTTTGCTGAATACCAAGCAGGCCGTACCCCAAATCCTGATGTCTTGTGCAACCGCGAGATCAAATTTGATGTTTTTCTAAAAACAGCCCTAGAATTAGGCGCGGATTATGTTGCAACAGGCCACTACTGCCAAAAAGGGACACTACAAAAAGATGGGGAAACCTATTATCAATTGTTAGCAGGAGCCGACCAGAACAAAGACCAGAGCTATTTTTTGTGTCAACTCAACCAAGAACAATTGTCTCGTGCCTTGTTCCCTATTGGCCATTTACAAAAATCAGAAGTTAGAAAGATTGCCGCTGAACAACATTTAATCACCGCTAATAAGAAAGATTCTCAGGGCTTATGTTTTGTTGGTAAAATCAAATTGCCTGATTTTCTACAACAACAGTTACAGCCCAAAAAAGGAGCGATTGTAGAGTTAGCCAAAGATGCTCCTTTATTTGTCCAACAGCAACAACAATTGGCTGCTATTGGCGAAAGCCGAACTCCAGAAGCCTTGGCCTTGCTTAGCCAAGCCCCTTCTTATCAACCAGCATTAGGAAAGGTGTTGGGAGAACACAATGGAGCGCATTACTTTACCATTGGTCAACGTCGTGGCTTAAATGTCGGAGGAACCAAGGAACCTTTATTTGTTTTGGCTACAGATACCAAAGCCAATATTATCTATACAGGGCAAGGTGCTCATCCTGGCTTATTTAGAAAAGGACTTTTAGTCCCTACTGCTGACGTCCATTGGGTGCGGCCTGATAAAGCCTTGGCTATTGGAGAACAACGACGAGTACAAACACGAATTCGTTATCGCCAAAACCTAACAAAAGCAACGCTTTATGCCACTCCTGAAGGAATATACAGCATCTTTGATGAACCTCAACGCGGCGTCACACCAGGCCAGTTTGCTGCTTGGTATGACAATGATGAATTGATTGGTTCTGGTGTCATTGCTTAAGGCAATCCGCTTCCACTTTTTTATATCAAAAAGCCTAAACGTTCTTCGTTTAGGCTTTTTTCTTGATATTAAACGACATTCCAATTTCTGGTAAGAACAACGTTTTATTGGCTTGTGTAAATGCTTTCTTAGCGGCACTGTGGTCAATTCTGATAGGATCAAAGGTATCAAAATGACAACCAATAATCGTGTTACACTGTACAAAATTACTGGCAATGATCGCATCTTCATACCCCATTGTAAAGTGATCTCCTATTGGTAGAATCGCAAAATCTAAACGGGGGCAGAGTTGAGGGATAAGTTTCATATCAAAGGTCAAAGCCGTATCTCCTGCAAAATAAAACGTACCACTAAATTCATTAGAAATAACAAAACCTACAGGGTTTCCAGCATAGCTTCCGTCAGGAAAAGAACTAGAATGTACTGCTGCTACCATTCTCAAATTTCCAAAATCAAAGGTACGACGACCTCCTGTATTCATTCCCATCCCCTTCAGTCCTTTCTTCTCATACCAACTCACCACTTCTGCCACACCAATAATTAAGGCATCACTTTGTTCAGCGATATTCTCTACATCAGCGACATGGTCAGCATGACCGTGGGATAATAGAATATAATCAGGATTAATGGTCCTAATATCAATTGAGTTGGTGGCACTTTGCGGATTTCCAGTAATAAAGGGATCAAATAAGAGTTTCTGACCACCAACTTCTACCAAAAAACAACTGTGTCCATAATAGGTTATGCGCATAAAATTTAAAACTTGTGGGTTCAACAATGGAATACTTAGTGCCGTTTAAAGAGCTATGAAATGTACAAAAAATGTCGAAGAAATAGCGTTTTTTGGAACAAAGTTCTCGAAATGAACTTTTGCAAGAACTAGAAGAGACTATTTACAGCCTCGTTCAACTATATTCTTAGAATACTGTTGTAAGAGATGGGGCAAAAGCTAATTAATTATATCTTCGTTGCCTTCATTTATTGCTCTTTGAACGTTGCATTATAAATGCAGCCATTATTACCCATTACAAAACACCTTGTATGATTACTGTATTTTCAGGTACCAATAGAGAAAATAACCGCACAAAAATAGTTGCTAATAAAATCTATGATTTACTAAAAGCTAATAGCAACGAAGAAGTATTGTTTTTTAGTCTAGAGGATTTACCTACTGATTTTGCGCATCAAGCCATGTACAGTCCTGAAGGACAATCCAAAGCGTTGGCAGCAATCCAAGATAAATACCTAATTCCAGCATCTAAGATTTATTTTGTCGTTCCTGAATACAATGGAGGTATTCCTGGCATTCTCAAACTCTTTATAGATGCCTGTTCTATTCGAGAGTATGCGGCATCCTTTCATGGAGGCAAAAAAGCAGCATTAGTGGGAATTGCAGCGGGCCGTTCTGGTGGTTTGCGCGGCCTAGAATCAATGACAGGTTTTCTTAATTATCTAACCATTAATGTACTTC
>JBOEFW010000114.1:0-1184 GCA_050633105.1 Aureispira sp.
CAGGTTAAAATCACGAAAAGGCGTTTTGAATAACATGAATTAAGTAATCATTATTCCAAGCAGCTTTTAAACGTCGCCGTTTAATACTAGATTTATCGGTCATTTGTTTTAATGCCTGCAAGGCTAACTTTCTCATAACCGCCATGTTTTCAGGAGCATTATCTTTCCTTATTCGACTCTTATCTTCATTAAAAGATACATCTAATTGCCAGTGAAGTTGGTTTTCTATACTCCAATGCCCTCTTATGTATGTTGCAAATTGGGAAGCGGCAACAACTAAACTACTTATGTAATACCGCTCTTCTTTTTGTATCTTCTCTTTTATCATCCGCTCACTACTCACTTTTATGATGGATTTACTATGAGGAAGTAAATCCGTCGCACTCAAATACTCTAAATTACTACAAACAACATAACTGCGTCTTTCTATTCTGCCTCCTACATAGTCTGTTTGCTCCTCTCGGTCAAAATCTTCTCGGTCTCTTTTTAACCAGTCTACCGCTTCCTCATAGAGTCCTTTTTTGTTCTTTTTTAGCGCCAATATATAGTCCCCTCCTTTTCTCCCACTTCCTCCTTCTACTATTTGCTTGGCGATTTTATTCGTCGTTGCTATTGCATCTATCGTTACTATCGCGTTTTCCAAATCTAGCTGTTCTAACAACTTTGGTATCGCTGTTCGCTCGTTACTCTTTTCTGATGCTTTTAATTGACCTAAAACTAAATTATCCTTTGCTGCCCAAGCACTTAGTATACAGATCCCGCTATTCCGTTTCCCTTTCTTCGCTGTTCCTCTAAGCACTTTTCCATCTATATTTAACAAGTACTTCTCTTGTATTTTTAATACCTCTTCCGCATTCTTTTTCAGACATTCATTCAATAACTCTGGATCTAAATGTCGAAAAATCCTAGCATATGTGCTACTCGATGGAAGACCCCCTTCTAGCTCTAAAAAACTGCTCAAAAATTCAGCCTTTTCTAGCCCATATTCTGCTATCGATTCATAATCTTCTGCTCCGCTTAACACGGCAAATAGACTTATTGTAAGTACTTCTTGCAAGTCATGCCATACCTTCCCTAGCTCACGATTGTCTATTATTTCGTCAAATATTGTTACTTTCATTCAACAATATAGCTACTTTTCTTTTCCTGCTATATGTAAGTCCTGCTTTCGTGATTTTAACCTG
>JBOEFW010000115.1:0-10880 GCA_050633105.1 Aureispira sp.
AATGACAAAAAGAAAAAACAATCTACTTAAAATCTAAATTAACTTCTGTTACACTGCATTAAGTCACACCAATTCACTATAAGTTTTAGCCATGAAATACACCACTTATTTCTTGCAAATTCTTATTAGTCAATCAAAAGAACACGCTAACCACCACAGAATTGGCAAGAGAAACAACCAATGTTATTAATACTATTCCTGATCTAGGTATGGACGGTGTTTTTGGAGGTAAAGCAGATGGGAAGATAATTACTAACGAGCAAGAACTTTGTCAAGCACTGTAGAGGGATCATATGAGGAGGCGGTGGTTATCTTAAGTATTGAACTGGATTAATTCTGACCAAATACCTGTTTTGTTGACCTCAATAATTCTATAACTAAAGCTATTAGCATGGAAACGTATGTGCTTGGCTTGTGTGTCAAATTGGACAGAAATAGCAGGCGTAATAAATTGTTGCACCTTCTCTTGTTTTTGTTCGTCTAGAAGATGATAATGACCACAGAAAATAGAGATATCCAATCCACTATCTAAAAGAATTTGCTGTAAGGAAACTCTTCCTTTCAAAGGAAACATAACATCGGCCAAAGAATCGTCGATTCCAAAGATGGGATGATGTATAAAGAGCAAAATAGGATAGGCCTCTGTTAAGGCCGTTTGTAGCCATTCTACTTGGGCAGGAGGCACTTGCCCTGAACTACTATCCAAAAAAATATATTGATAGCCATCTTCTACAAACGAATAATAAAGGCCCCCTTGTTCTTGGTATTGTTGTGCTCTAGGATAATGGGAAAGAATATTGGCAAACTGATCGTGATTGCCCAACGTAAGATGCAAATCTGAATACGCCGCTAAACTCTCGAAAAAATAACTGGTTGTAGAAGGCTCTCCAAAATCACCTCCAACAATTACTTTATCAACAGTTCGAGTAGTCAAGTCTTGCAAGGCCATTTCCCAATTGCGAAAAGTATCTGCCCCTGCATCTTTAGGATACTGGTCATCTAAGTGCAAATCTGTTAAATAAGCAATTCTTTGAGGCATTGTCAGAAGGTATTGTAGGGGGCTCAATTACTTCAATAAACTCCGATAAGCCTCTGCCCGTGTTCCATCTAGCTTCACCATAATACTATAAACTTGCCGTTTGGTATTAAAATCAGCGACTTGAAACAATTCTAAAATCTCATCTTTTTTGGCATCAGAAAAGAGTTGTACCCACATAGAATTGGGATTGGATTGGTTGGCTGCATCAATCGTTTGCAAAGCTTTAAAAATAGACGTTAAACCTTTGGCTGTTTGTTCTTCTTGAGCAATTCTATCCAAGCCCAATAAATAATATTGGTACATGGCACGACGCATATCCTGCATTCTAGGATTTAATAAATTCTCAATCAACCAATAGCGACTACGATTAATCTGTCCTGCGGCGGTCCAACCTTTGACTTTACTTCTTGGAACTGCATTAAGAATATCTTGTGCTTTTTGTAAATAGACTTCTCCACCCATTTCCGAAAAAGAATCGTAATCCAAACCAATAATCACATAAGCATAGAAGGCTAAGGTAGAGGTCAGGTTAGAAGTGTATGTATTTTCAGAAAAATCTAATCGCTCATATTCTTGAAACGAAAATTCAAAATCCTTATCTAAAGTCTGAAATAAAACAGAATTATACCCTGTTCCATAAACAGGACGACTCGCTTGGATCGTCATTTCTCCTTTAAAATAAGTTTGAGAAACCTCTTCATTAATGGTAATAACAATATTGAGATCAATTAACTCATTGGCTTCAAAGTCATCCTCCAACCAGTTTCGCGTATTCATAAACTCCGCTACTGTTGTTTCAAAGTTCTTAAAAAGCTTTGGATCAACCGACTGAATCTTAGGAGTGTTGACCGTAACTTGGGTATTGAACTCTTGTGCCGTTACCGCTTGAACAGTTATTAATAAGAAAAGAGTAGCAAGAATCGATAATTTAAGCATGATAATGGATTGTAATTCTGAAGCTAGTTAAAAAACGTCTTCTTCTAATACGATCTTCTTCAAAAAAAGAGACTAGAAAGAGGAGCTATATTAAAAAACGAAAAAAAAGCACGAAACGTACCTCAAAAGGCAAACTTTAACAGCTTTTTAGGAGGCATTTGTACTCAACTCGATCACTTTCTCAAGAATATCTAGCGCAACAGCCTGTTTACTCTTGAGTGGATAGCTAGTTTGCTGTCCATTGGAGGTTATAATGGTAACTTTATTAGTCGTATGCCCAAAGCCAGCTCCATCATCTGATAAATCATTCAAAACAATGGCATCAAAGTTTTTGCGTTGCAATTTGCCAAGGGCATTCTCCAAAGCATTATTGGTTTCCAAAGCAAAACCAATTAAAAGTTGATGCACACTTTTTTGTTGACCCAAGGTCGCCGCTACATCTACTGTGCGTGTCAGGGCAATTGTCAAAGGGCCATCCTTCTTCTTGATCTTGTGCTTGGCTTGTTCTTTAGGGGTATAGTCGGCTACGGCTGCTGCTAAAATAGTAATATCTGCGGTTGCAAAATATTGGGCCGCGGCTTGATGCAAGTCATTGGCAGAGACAATGGGAACAATCGTAATCCGTGGATGAGCAGGAGGTAAAATAGCACTTTGGGCACTGACTAAAGTAACAGTGGCACCCGCTTTTGCCATTTGTTCGGCCAGCGCTGCTCCCATACGCCCTGTAGAATGGTTACTAATAAAGCGCACAGGATCAATGGCCTCTTGGGTGGCGCCTGAAGTAATCAGTACACGTTTTCCAAGAAGTGCTTGTGGGGTTGCCGCCTGAAAGAAATCTTTTAAATGTTGGAGCATGGTTTCTGGCTCTGCCATGCGTCCTTTGCCTACTAAGCCACTAGCTAATTCCCCATCTTCGACAGGCAACAAATGATTACCAAAGCCTTGTAACCGCTCTACATTATACTGCGTAGCAGGATGTGCCCACATATCCAAATCCATAGCAGGTGCAATAAACACAGGGCATCTACTGGATAAATAGACGGCTAACAATAAATTATCACACAAACCATTTGCCATTTTGGCTAAGGTATTGGCTGTGGCAGGCGCGATCAATAAGGCATCGGCCCACAAGCCCAATTCTACATGGTTGTTCCAACCTTCGCCAGAGTGTACATCACTCCATACAGGATTCTTAGATAGTGTAGAGAGGGTGAGAGGGGTGATGAAATCCTGAGCGGCAGGAGTCATAACAATTTTAACTTCTGCGTTGGCCTTAATTAATAGCCGAACGAAGGAAGCCATTTTATAAGCGGCAATGCTACCAGAGATGGCCACCAATATTTTTTTTCCAGAAAGAGACATAGCAAGAGGTTTAAACAAAATATCCTGACAACCAGCGAGGTAATTGTCAGGATATTGGTTTTTTAGTGGTATACAAGTAATCTTGTACTACTCTTCCGTTTCTTTGAAACGGTGGTATACTTTACCATCAAAAAATTCGTGTAAAGCAATAATACTAGGATTCGGTAGACGCTCGTAGAACTTAGAGATTTCAATTTGCTCTTTGTTCTCGTGAATTTCTTCTAATGTATCTGTTGTAGAAGCGAATTCATCCAATTTGGCGTGTAATTCTCTCTTGAGGTCTACACCAATTTGGTTAGCACGGCGAGCAATGATGTTAAGCGATTGATAAATGTTACCACCACCCAAGGCAGAAATCTCATCCAAGTTGCGCGCAACGATGTAAGGATTAATTCCCTGAGCTTTCTGCTTGATTTCGTTATTTCTATTAATGTTCATTACGAATTCGTTTTATTTTGTTAGTAGCTACTGTTTCAATATTGGCGATCTCATTGCCATACTTGCTATCTTGATAACGTTGTTTAAACGTATTAATAGCCTTTAATGTTTCTCCATAACGCTCTACTTGTTTAGCCAAGATAGATTGTTGGGCATACTTTGCATCCGATCTGATAATCATATAACGAATGTATTCTCCTTCCTGTGTATCAGGAAAATCAACCAACAAACTCTTAAAAGAATGTCTGGCTGCTTGATAACGCTTGCGTTGAAAATACCCTTTGGCACTGCTCAATGCTTTTTGTTCCAGCTTGGTGCGCAAGTTATCAATACGTTCATTACAATCGGCCACTTTCTCACTTTCTGGGTAAGTATTGGCAAAAATCTGTAATCCTTCAATGGCACTCTTCGTATCTTCTTGTGTCAAACGATAACTAGGAGAGAGGCGATAAAAGGCATCTGCACTCATAAATAAAGCTTCCTCTGCATACGTTCCATTTGGGTAAGTAGAAGAGAACTGCTTAAAATAATAAGAAGCAAAAGTGTAATTTTCTAAATGATAATGTGTGTAAGCATAGTGAAAATACACTTTTTCTGCTTTATCTGTCAAACGAACTTCTCCAATTAGGTCCTCAAAGAGGTATTGTGCTTTGAGATAATCCTCCGCTTCATAAAACTCAAAAGCCTTACTGAGTTTCAAGTCAGTGTCATTAGAGAGTCGTAAGGTTTCAAAGCTGCTTTTGCAACTTGAAAAAAGTACAATAAGGCTTAAAATGAAGCCGTAAAAAATTCCTTTCTGTTTTAGCATAGCTGCGAAGGTACGATTTTATAAAAACATTTGTTAATAATAAGGCCTAAATTTGTAAAAGCTTTTCCTTATTACTTGGAGGTAGAAATTGGCTCCCATAATAATGCCAAGTAAAACTTCTTTTGAAAGAACAAAAGAACAAGTAACAGACTACGATTGGTAGAGGCAATTGAGCGGGGCTTACTCTCCAAAAAACGGAAAGAAACAGGAATAGGTTGGGTGCTATTCAAAATCATCGTCGTCTCCTAGTTCCATTTTTGCACCCGCCAATTCTGACAAACTATGGTTGTCTCCTGCGGCCTTGGCAACCTCTATTCCTTGTTTGTAAGCAAAAAAAGCTTCTTTCTCTTGTCCCAATTGTTCTAGGAGCTTTCCTAAATGATAATAAGTACCTACATAATCGGGCGAATCCAGCCGCAGCTGCTCGTAATATTCTAAAGCATCAGGGAGTTGTTGGAGCTTTTCATGCTCCTTGGCGATCGCAAACAAAATAAAGGGCTCTTTTGGAGTTTTAGCTAAGAATGCTTGGAGTTGTTCTAAACGCGGACTGCTCATTGATGATTGTTTTTATTTTTAAGGACAAGCCTTGGAAGGAATCCATAAAGGAAGGAGGACAAAGATAGCGCCCTGTTGTTCAAAAACAAGTAGAGCGATTTAAAAAATTGTACAAATAACCTTTTTTATAGAGTAGGAGGTAAGACCCTAATTGCGCTCAGGGTCGTTGGGCAACAGTAAACAATCAATTCCTTGATAATCCAATTGCGTATTATAATACAAAACGCAAGCTCTACCGAGAGGCGCTTCTATGTCTTTTGGTGTAGGAACGCCATCTTTGAGTATGGTTTTAAGTGCTTCATTCATGACATAAACGGCCATTTTTTGGGAGCTTTCTTGCTCTACTTCTAAGGTAAGAAATAACAACGTTTTGCCTGCGTGCTGCAAACTATAATCCAACAATTCTGCTTCTGTTTTAACCAAGACCTCTGTCGAACCAAAACGTTTTTGCAACAACTTTTTTTGAGCAGCCTCCTCACTCTTGACAAACAGCGTAGTTGGTGCCCAGTCAAAATTGGTTTTCATTTCTAATAAATACTGAGAAAGAGCTACTGCTGTCAACGGAGAAGAGGAAAGGGTTGGAGGAATTGTTGTCCAACTAAGCGTAACAGAAGCACTGAAGAGCAAAAAGAAGAGTAGAACTTTCATAAAATGTAACTTGATGTTGATGAATTTTAATGCAAAAAGAGGGACAGGAGTAAAAAATAACCCTAGAGTTCTTTGGGAAGAGAGTTGGTGTCTTCGCTCTTTTTTTCTAAACAAATGGCTAATGTATAGGCTTGCCAATCAAAGATTTTTGCACGCTCAGGAGCTACCGCTCTAGAAGTAAGTTGATCTTGTAATACTTCCTCTAAAGGCAATTCTGATAACATAAAACCCTCTATAGTAGGGAGCTTTTCTCGACTAACAATAACTTTTAAGTAGTGTTTTAAAGCCGTATCACTTTCTCGAAGGATGGACAACGAGCCATAGTTGGGATCAATAATGTTTTCTAAAGAAGCCCGAGGAGCCAAGGGGAGATTCATTGCCAAGGGAAAAACGCCATAGTCGGCGCTAATCAAAAGAAACGCGACATAATAGTCCTCCAAAAAAGAAGTATTCATAAGGTCTATGTCATAGTTAATCGATCGTTCTTCCTCTATCGCTAAAATAACTTTGCTGTATTCCTTTTGTGGATAGTCGTTAGCACTTTTTAAATCTATAATATGATCTTCTCCTTTTTGGGTGTAGACTACTTGTATGTCTGTTGTATTATGAATCTGTGGGGTGGTAAATTTAAGTGTAATATCTTCCTTGGGAAGAGCGGACTTAGGGTTGGATAAGGCAATAGTGGTTCGCCATTGATGGAGGTGTGCTAGTTTATCTAATAACAGCTCTACTAAATTAGGATCGTCAAGTGTGGCGCGTTCTAATGCTAATAAGAAAACAGGACGTCCATACTCATACAATTTATAGCAAGTTTCTGCTTCTTCCCATTTCAAATAAAACGGCGTATCAATGGTGCTAGGCACAAAGAGTACTGGAGCAATGTCTTGCTGTTGTAAGTATTGATTTAGAAGATCTAAATCCTCCTGAAAACCTGTAAAGCCAACGGTTAAAGGTGTCAAAGTAAAATCTAATAATTCTGCCCAATAATGATCTTGATAACCCATAGAAGGGAGAGAAAGATGAATGGGGCTGTCTTTCATTCCTAAAAACTGTACTTCTCCCGTTCCAACAGTTGTCTTGGCCTGTTCTTCTGCAAACAAGTTAAACGAAATAGAACGTTGAAGATCTATAGGAAAGCCTAATTGTGCTCCAAATTGAATGTTATAGATTGTTTGATCAGGGGCCTTAGTGATTTTAAAACGTTTGTTTTTTTCTTTTGAAGGTGCTCCTGTAAGAAATATTTTATGGACATCAAACTTGTTATACGCTTCAAAAATTGGCGTTTGCGTAATCGGATAACAAACCATTGCACTCAATAGAGCATTGTATACTTGGAAGTAGGTTTGGGGCGTTTGACTGTTGCTTAATGCTTGGATTAGCCCTTGGGTGAACCAACCGCCGTTTTCGTTTTCTGTGGCATATTCTAGTCGATCACAAGCCGAGAAACAAACATAAGAAGGAGCAGGCTTGTTTTGGAGCTCCTTGTATTTTAGAAACTCCTTGTAATAATAAAATTTATTCTGTTTAACAGTCGTATCGTACAAGTAATGCTCTAATTTCCTAGGTTGTGCAATGCCTTCAAAGAGCCGTGTAGTTTGATAAGGAGCCGATTCAAATTTAGTAGCATGGGCAGCATCAATAACTACAAGAAGCGTGGCTTTGTTCCTTCCTACATAATTGAATAAAACCAGCAATTCGTTTTCTGATAAATCATGCTTTTTTGAAGTACGACTGTCGTAGCAAACCAAGGTTTTTTCTTGGCTGTTGTAATCTAAGGCTTCAAAGAATTCGTTTCTCTTTAACCAAGAGCCGTGCCCTGCAAAAAAGAAGAAGGCGACATCTCCTTCCTTGGCTTGCCCAAGATGTTGTTCTATCCCTTGAATCATATTTCCCCTAGTCGCGGCTTCATCTTGTAGGACTTGAAGGTCTAATTCAAAGCTTTCTCTATAGGTGTTTTGCAGATAGGCTTGTATGTTTGCCACATCTTTATGGGTGCCTGTTAAACTTGGAATCAAGGATCGTTTATATTCATTGATTCCAACCAGAAGGGCATATAATTTTCGAGCAGCCATTGTTAACTGTTTTAGAGAAGGAGATAGGACTATTATCTCCAAGATAAAGAAAAAAATTATAGCAACTAAAGTAGAACAATACAAGATGGTACTATTAAACGATAGGAGTACTGTATTATTATTTATCGACTAGGTAATCACGGGGTTTTGTGGTCGCATTCTTACTTGGCATAGAGTAAAGTGAAGTCTTATAAAAGAACCTTTTCTAAACCTAAAAATATACTTTCTGCTATCTTGTTAGTAAATTAAAGCATTGAACCACTAAAAATTATTAGTATGAAAGAGATATTAGCCCTAATTGATGAAGTGCAGATTTATGATGCAATCGATGAATTGGATGATTTGGGGATTGATACCCCTGAATACGAACAATTAAAAGAGGAGTATGATAACGGCGCTAAGTCCGATTTTTTAGCACGCTTCAAGAAATTTGTAATAGAGCTAGATCAAAAAGAAACGGCTCCTGTCGTTCCTCCTCCTTCTATTATTGATGATAAGAATGTCAACAAGGTGACAGGAGCAAATAATATAACATTTCAAGGGATCAATACTTCTCAAATAGATCTTTCTAGTGGTGGCTCCGAAAAAAAGAAAACCGCCAAAATCCTCTTCATGGGCGCAAACCCCAAAAACGCCCAATCGCTAGACCTCAACAAAGAATACCGTACGCTCCAACAAGAGATGCGTCAAGGAAGCCAACGAGATCGTTTTGAATGGCTCTTGCCTGTTTTTGCGGCAACTCTCCCAGAAATGATGCGCGGCCTCAACCAAGAACCCCAGATCATTCATTTCTCTGGGCACGGCCTCAATAAAGGCCTCGTTTTGGAAGACGAAAAAGCTTATGCACAAGTCATTACCAATGAGATGTTAGAATTGCTCTTCAAAGACCTCCAAGGAATTGTCAAAATTATCTTCCTCAACAGTTGTTACTCTGGTGCCCAAGCCAAATTTTTATCTCAATTAGGTTGCCATGTCATTGGCTACAATACGCCTGTCGGAGATGTCATTGCCCAGTCTTTTGCCAAAGGCTTTTATCTAGGGCTAAGTGATGGCAAAGGTTTTATGGCAGCCGTCAATGCTGGCCGTGTTATGGTGATGGGCGAGCATCCCAAGGGCCAGTTGCCCTTGGAGGTTTGGAAGGAGGGAGAGTTGGTGGTGTTGTAGTAGGTTGATTTTTGTTGGTATTTTAGTCCTTGGATAAATCTATGGACCCCCCATTTTCGTCTTGAATGTAAAGAGAGCAATTAGGATTTTCTTTTTGGAAGGCTTGTAGTATTGCTTTGTTTTTATTGTAGTGCTCATTCTTGTTTAAGGTGTAATGGAAGTTTTTTAACTTAGTGAAGAGATTTAAATGAGGAACTTCTCTTATATTTAGAGAATATTCAAGATGTAGTACTTCAATATTTTTTAAAGCATAAAATTCCTTAGGAAGCGTTTTAAAACCTCCCATAATATTTAGGTGCTTTAGATTAATGAGTTGCCCAATACTTTTAGGAAATATTTCAAAATCTCCCATAATGTTTAATAATTGTAAATTTGATAATTCTCCAATGTTTTCAGGAAGTGTTTCAAAAGGCCCAGAAACAACTAATTCTTTTAAATTTGATAATTTTCCAATATTTTCAGGAAGTGTTTTAAAAGGCCCATGTATAGATAATTTAATTAAATTATGAAGTTTAATTAAGCTATCAGGGAAATTTTCAAAGTCTCCATAAATATACAAATCTTCAAGTTTTGTAAGATTGAGAATACTTTTAGGAAAAGAGCTCGTACTTCCAAGAAGGTATAATGTTTTTAACTCTTTGAGTTGTTTTATATTTTCGGGAATATCCCCAAAAGTTCCTGAAATTGATAGACTATTTAAATTTTTAATGCTAGTGATTTTTCTAGGAAAAACGTTTACATAGCTTAGATTAAAGGATGTTAGATGTTTAAGGTCTTTTATAGAAGAAGGGAAATTAGTAATATTGGTTTGCTTGAGGTCCAACCATTTTAAATTCTTAAAACCAGAGATAGCAATAGGAAGCGTATCTAAATCTGTACTATTTAAAAATAATAACTCTACCTTATCTTTGATATCGGGAATGGCTAGCATTTTTTGAGTAAGGGTTAATACTTCCGTTTTTGTCAGCCCCGAAAAATCTAAAGCGAGTTTTGTGGTGTCTTTTTGAAGGACTTTAATTAACTGACTATTGGATGATTTTATATCTCTTTCTAAGGACTCTATTTTGTCAAAAGTAGCCCTTTGTGTTTTCCTTTTGGACAATTTCTTTTTAAACCAAGCCAATTCTTTTTCTGAGAAAATGGTTGTAGTTGTCTCACTATTTTTTAGAAAATCAGCAATTTTAATCAACTTATAACTATTACCAACAGTATCAATTAAGTATTTTTGATACTTGTTATTATCCATCTTAATCTCCATCTCAGCATACCCCGTCTCTGAATCAAAAGGCTCCCCCTTATCATAGATGAATTCAATATTGAGATTAGAGACTCCATTTTTATCTATAAAACCATATTTGCCATTATTAACAGCCAAAGCATATTTGTCATCATAAAAATCCATGGCACCAACAATGCGCTCATTCTTTTCATTCGCTTCTAAGGCATTGTTTTTCGCCTGCTGAGAATAAATAGCAAAAGCAGAAATGATAATAAAGACAAGAGCTGCCAATACTAGTAAGAGCAATTTTTTTCGATGGGCCTCTTGCTTCAATTGAGCAACTTGTTCCCGACTGGCCTCTAAAAGTTGCGCCTCTTCCGCATTCAATTGGATTTGCTTCAAATAAGGAGCAATAAACTCCAATTGCTTTTCAGAAAAGAGCTCCCGAGCTTCATCTTTGAGCAAACTTTGGGTCTTAATCAGATGGCGCACCTCTAGCAAGGCAATGTCATCATCACTGCGTTTTTCAGCAATGCGTAAGGCGAGCGAATCGTGAGCAACTTCATAAAGCTCTGCCTCCTCCAAGTAACGTAGAATTCTATTGTTCATCAAGGCCAAAACGACCTGTTCAATGTGTGT
>JBOEFW010000116.1:0-3500 GCA_050633105.1 Aureispira sp.
AGATGTGTATAAGAGACAGGTCACACCCAGCGGCATTAGTTAAGGTAAAAGTTGCGGTGTTATTAGAGCTGTTGTACGTATTTCCATCGATCCATGTATAAGTATTACAGGTGGATATGGTGTCTGTCCCAGTTGTATTTGAACAAATAACACTATTAAGCTTTACAATAAAAGCATCACGAGTTCCACCACCATAGGTATTTTGATGTCCTCCAGCAGCAATGTTATTTGTAGATGATGTTGTCCCTCCTAGATAGATATAACCATTTCCATCAATAGCACAAAATCCCCCATCTTCTGCATCACTTCCACCATAGTAAGAAGCCCATTGTCGTACACCAACACTATTAAATTTTACAATAAAAGCATCATGAGTTCCACCACCATAGGTATTTTGATGCCCTCCAGCAGCAATGTTATTTGTAGATGATGTTGTCCCTCCTAGATAGATATAACCATTTCCATCAATAGCACAAAACCCCCCATCTTCTGCATCACTTCCACCATAGTAAGAAGCCCATTGTCGTACACCAACACTATTAAATTTTACAATAAAAGCATCACGAGTTCCACCACCATAGGTATTTTGATGTCCTCCAGCAGCAATGTTATTTGTAGATGATGTTGTCCCTCCTAGATAGATGTTACCATTTCCATCAATAGCACAAGATTCCCCATCTTCTGCATCACTTCCACCATAGTAAGAAGCCCAAAGGCGAGTTCCACTAGGGTTAAATTTTACAATAAAAGCATCACCATTACCTCCATAGGTGCCCTGATGCACCCCTGAAGTTGAAAAATTAGTATTTGATTGAGTGCTACCAACTAAATAAATATTACCATTGCCATCAATAGCACAAGAACGACTATATTGTGACCTGTTTCCACTACCGTAGGTAGCCCATTGTCTTACCCCCGCATGATTAAATTTTACAAGAAAAGTGGTTCGGAAAGAACCAGTAGTATTCTGATGACCATTGAATGAAATATTATTGCTAGAGTTCGTTTCACCAGCAAAATAAACATTTCCATTAATATCTATAGCACAGGCAAAACCTCTATCGTCACGAGTTCCCCCATAATAAGTCCCCCACTGTCTTACCCCTGCACTATTAAATTTTACAATAAAAGCATCACGAGTTCCACCGCCATAGGTGTTCTGATGGCCATTAAATGAAATATTATTGTTAGATGCTGTTTGACCAACTAAATAAACATTACCATTTCGATCTGTTGTAGAAGAGTAAGTAGTTCCACTATAATAGGAAGCCCATTGTCTTACTCCAGCACTATTAAATTTTACAATAAAAGAGTTCGCTCCTATTCGGGTGTTTTGGTGTCCTCCAATTGCTATATTAGAGTTAGATTCAGTACGCCCTGCAAAATAAATATTACCACTACTATCTACTGTACAGGATGCTCCCTGATCATCATTTGTTCCCCCATAATAAGTCCCCCAAATAAAACTAGGATCAATTGTAAGCAACTGATTCTTATTATAACCAGCGAACTCAAAGGAGATAACATCGTTTTCCAATTTAAAAGCAGTTTTAATGACTTGATTGTTTTGAAAAGAAACAGGAGCTTGTTCCGTAATTTCCCCCATACGATTAGACAATGTAAAACTACCATCCGCATTGATTTTCAAATCTTCGTGATGCTTGAATTTCAATTGAATTTGTTTGGGATCAGCCCCAGGCTGTACTAGGAAATCATATTTAAGTCCTTTATCGGTTGTATAAATAACCCAATCGATTCCTGGATAGACTTCCTGATAGATCAATTTTTGGAAACTGTGGACATTTAGAGCATTCCTATTGTAATATTGTACATAATCTTTACTTTTTCCATCGGCGATAATCGTCGGGTTTGGATTGGCATTCACCAATTCCATATCCATGCGGTAAGTTTCTATGCGAATTTGTTTTCTCAATTGCTCTTGAGCGGCTTCTTCTTTCTTACTCAAACGTTTAGAAAAGCTTTTATAACCTTCAGGGTAGTGTATCTTAGTAAACTGATAAGCTATGCCTGTAGACAACATAAAAATATCTGTCTCTCTTTTTTTATAATGGTATTGAACGGTTGTTGCTGTTTGTTTTGAGGGGCCCCAAACCTGTCCCTTATTTTCTTCAAAGGCAGCTTTTTGTTGCCCTATAAAAGTATTGGCTTGTACTAGAGGGCTACTTTGTTGAGCGACTAAAGTACTTCCGATAAATAGGAGTAATAGGATGGTCTGTATTGCATTCATTTTATTGGATTTAATTATAAACATCTTGAAAAAAAACAAGACTAGCTACAAGTTTTTTATAAAACAAAGTTAGATATTATCCAAATAAAAACAAGAACTGTTCTATATCTGCAAGGAAGTAAGGTTTATTCGTTAGGAATGAACTGAAATTTGATAAAAAATGCCTTAAAGATTTATATCTATAAATGGCTTGTAGCGACTTCAACTTCCAGTGGTAAATTAAAAGTAACGGTAGTTCCTTGTTGGGGAATAGAGGTGGTTTGGAAAGTAATGTTTTTAGTACTTTTTTTATTCAATAAAGCAATGTGCTCTTTGGTAATTCGAATGGCATGTGAAAGATGCTTTTTGTCAGACACTGGTTGATTGGGATCAAAGCCAACTCCATTGTCTTGGATCAGAATTTCAAGCGTATTTTCGATCAAAGACATTTTGATGTTTAAATTACCTTTGTAATCAATGTCCTTAAAACCATGTTCCAGAGCACTCTCAATAATAGGCTGTACCAACATAGGAGGAATCATAAAGTCTTGATGATGTAGGGCTTTTTTGTAGAATAAATTAGCAGAATCCATTTTATGAATTCTCTGATAGGTATAAGCTAAATAAGTAGCTCCCAATATTCGATGGTCTATATCGTTTATCTATTTGTTTGTCTCCAATCCGTTCTTAATTTAAAAAAGCTGTCGAGAATGAAAATTCTCGACAGCCTCTTCGTAGGTATAGATGGCGTAGGTTTATTGTTTAATTAATTGAAAATGATTGATAGATTGATTCGTTATTACCTGAATAATATAGACCCCAGCGGCTGCTTTTAGATCCAGTTGATACAAGGAAGTGTTCTTCGTAGTATGAACTTGTAGTAATTTTCCATCTATTCCATAAACATGAATGGAAGCCTCTTGAATTTCCCCTAAATCCACATAGGATTGTCCTGTTGTTGGATTGGGATATAGGGTAATCAATGGATTACTAGGCAATTGTTGAATACCAATGCCTGTAAATAAAAGACAAGTGGATGTATCTGTACAACCGTTTTGGATAGCTACGAGTGCATAATTACCATCTGATAATGGAGTAAAAGAAACTCCTGTTTCCCCTAGAATAGGCGCATTGCTGCTATCACAGTCTAGCCATTGATAAGCAGCTCCTATCGTGTTAGCGGTAAGGGTATTTCCTGTATTTGTAAAAGTGGCATCTGTTGTATTAATGGTCAAATCCAGCGTGACAATAGAATCACAGCCCGCGGCATTAG
>JBOEFW010000117.1:0-41200 GCA_050633105.1 Aureispira sp.
CGTCGCAATATTTACGCCTCTCGTCCTACGGAAGTCATCAACGATCATCTATTTGCCAAAAACTACGCCAAGCGTCCCATTACTTTACAAATGAGTGTAGAGATTGCTAAAGCGATTTCTAAATTGGACTTGGCTCCTTCTCGTATTGATTTGGGTAAATTAGCCACTCAGTGGATCAACAACCGAGACAATTGGGACAATTTGGATGCTTTTGTCGCCAATGAGTTAGCCGATTTTATTGGTGACGATGCAAAGGCGGATAAAGTTATTGCGCCTAGAGATGTTGTTTTATATGGATTTGGTCGTATTGGACGGTTAGCAGCACGCTGTTTGATTGAAATGATGGGCCGTGGAGAGCAATTGCGCCTCAAAGCCATTGTTTTACGCCCTAAGAATAAAAAGAATCCTTATGAAGAACTGCTCAAACGAGCTTCTTTGTTGCGTAAAGATTCCATTCATGGTAAATTCCGTGGTACCATTAGTGTAGACAAAGAAAGCCAACAATTGATTGTCAATAGTTGTCGTGTACAGGTAATTTTTGCAGGAAGTCCAGAAGATATTGATTATACCGAGTATGGCATCAAAGAAGCCATTTTGATTGATAATACAGGTGCTTGGCGCGACAAAGAAGGCCTAAGTCGCCACTTGCGTCCTGGGGTAAAACAAGTCTTATTTACAGCACCAGGTAAAGGGATTAAAAACATTGTTCATGGTATTAACCAGAGGGAACTCAACTTCAAGGAAGATACTATTTTCTGTGCGGCGTCTTGTACCACCAATGCCATTGCTCCTGTCTTAAAAGTATTACACGATAACTTAGGCATTGCGAATGGGCACTTGGAAACCATTCATGCTTATACCAATGCACAAAATTTATTGGACAATTACAACGCTAAAGAGCGTCGTGGTTCTGCTGCAGCCCTCAATATGGTTATTACTTCTACAGGAGCAGCGACTGCTGTTAGTAAAGTAATTCCTTCCTTGGCTGGCAAATTAACAGGTTCAGCGATTCGCGTTCCTACGCCAGATGGTTCTTTGGCAATTATGACTTTGAATGTCAACAAAGAAACTACCGTCAAAGAAATCAATGAAATGATGCGTCAAGCATCCCTACATGGTGACTTAGTAGAGCAAATCAAGTACTCTATTTCTAAAGAATTTGTTTCTTCGGATGTAATTGGTGCTCCTGCCGCTTCTGTTTTTGATGCCCCTTCTACCAAAGTAGGTGAAAATGGTAAGACTATTACCGTTTATGTTTGGTATGATAATGAGTATGGCTATACGCGTCAAGTATTGCGATTGGCTAAATACGCAGCTCAAGTACGTCGTTATCGTTATTACTAAGCCACTGGTTTAGTGTTCTATAAAAAATCAAATAGGAGTCTTCCCTTCGGTGGGAGGACTCCTATTTAATTTGGTATATGATACAAAAGTTTAAAGGCTAGCCTATAAAGTCGGGCACGATTCCTCTAGTTTTTACAAACACAGGACTCCCCCTTTACCTATTTATTGCCTGAAATTTAAAGTCGAATGATTTTTTTCACTAGTGATACCTTGTCAGAGGTCAGTCTTAAAAAGTAAGCTCCTGGTTGTTCGAGTTCGATCGTGTGTTCTTCCTTTTGTAAAAAATGATCACTCGATACAATCTGTCCATTGACATCATACACTTCAATTAGAACATTTTGTAGAATGTCCTGAAATTGAACATTTATTTCTCCATTTCTTGTTGGGTTTGGGTAGATATGAATTCCATCTTCATTTGTTGCTTCTGTAACATTTAGAGTAGTTTGGACAACGTTTCCAAATGCTCCATTTCCCCAATGCAATCGACCAAATTGCACACAGACAAAGACGATATGCTGATAATCATTAATACCTACTCCTGAAGGCAAATTAAAAGTCATAGCACCTGACGAATAATTTAGACCGCTAATAGTCCCAATATTTTCAACAAGCAGCATTCCAGTTGTATCAATCGGATCCGCATAGTTGTTATTATTTGTTAAAAAAACATGAACATCAAATACATTGCTCTGTGTCAGATAATCTGTGTCAAACCTAAGATCAAGCAAACCGTTATCAAATAATTCCAAATATACCGTTCCATCAAGTGTATAATCACCATCTACGAGCGTTGCTGTTCTCGTTTCTGTAATAGTTTGCCCAAAAGCTATTTGGGTAAAAAAAATCAATATAAATATAAATAAATTATTCATTGTGATAGTTTGTATGTTTACTAAAAATTGCGCAGGTGGAACATTCTATAGTATGTCTTTTATAAAAATCCATCACTAGATAACATGAAGGAATTTTCTATAAAGCCACACATTAAGACAACATCCGTAAATTGTTTTTGTGAACGAACTTTCTTTAAAACAACACTTTATAAAGTAATAAAATAGGCTAATACCAAACTTTATAAAGCGAATTGATGCTATTATAGCTTTAATCTAAAAGAAACACATCCAACTAAACGATTGTTTTGTATCCAATAACCTTTCTTAAAACACTATATATATTATTACTATTAAGAAACGCCCTCTTAGAAAATGACCCTTTTCTAGACATTCTAATCAACAATTCACCACTCACTACTGTTGCTTTCTTTCTATCTTCACACGATTATAAATTCTAATAATTAAATAGAAAACAGTATGAACATTACACTAGAACAAGCAGAAAAAATCATTGCTGTCGCAAAAGAAAAATCTGCCTCTTTAGATACTAAAATGAATATTGCTATTGTAGACGGAGGAGCTAATTTAGTCGCCTTTGCCCGCATGGATGGTGCGTGGTTAGGTTCTTTGGATATTTCTATCAAAAAAGCAAAAACTGCTCGCTTTTTTGATATGAATACAGGCGTTATTGGAGAATTATCACAACCAGGCCAACCCTTGTACAACATCGAACATTCTAATGGAGGCTTGATTACCTTTCCTGGCGGTGTACCGATTAAAGATGCCAATGGACAAGTTATTGGTGCGATTGGGGTCAGTGGAAGTTCGTCGAGAATGATCACGCAGTAGCAGAAGCGGGTGCTTTAGCGATCTAGGTACTAGCAGTACAATTGTATAAAAGGAAAGAGCCATCTATTTCAATAGATGGCTCTTTCCTTTTATACAATTCTTCTAGTAAATCAACTCTTTTGGGGCTATTCTTTAAAACTTATTACTACTTATTATTGTTAATAGGCCGCCCTTATTCTCTTTTTTTCATTAAAAGAACACTTCATTGAACAAGAGCCTTAAAAATATAGTTAAGCATCTATTAATTTATTAGAACAATACTATAGTAGGAAGGTAATTTTAGTAAAACAGAAAATAAATAAATGTAACGACATTAAATGTCAATGTTTTTATTACCTTTACAACATATTCAACCACTCAATCAAAAAATAAGAGAACAATGAAAAATTTAAAAACAGGATTTTTAGCCTTAAGTAGTGCTTTTTTTATGGTAGCCTGTAGCTCTACACCAGGAGAAAAAGTAGAAGCTAAAGAAGAACAAAAAGTAGAAGAAATTGCTGCTACAGCTGTTGCATTAACAGTGGACACAGAAGGAAGTACGATTGACTGGGTCGGTACCAAGCCTGCTGGGCAACATGTTGGTATTATGAAAATCAAAAATGGCACATTAAATTTAGAAGGCGATCAATTGGTAGGCGGTAAATTTACCTTAGACATGGTTTCTATTGAGGTAACCGACTTGGAAGGCGAGGAAAAAGGAAAATTAGAAGGCCATTTGAAAACAGGTGATTTCTTTGAGGTAGACAAATACCCTACTGCTAGCTTTGAAATTACAGCAGTAAAAGCAATAGAAGGCCAAGAAAGTGCTACACACAACATCACTGGTAACTTAACCATGAAAGACCAAACAAAGTCGGTTACTTTACCAGCTATGGTGAGCTACCAAGATGGTGTCTTAAAAGCAACTACACCAGATTTTAAAATTGACCGCACAGAATGGGGTATCGTTTACAAATCTAGTAAGGTAGGTGATATGGCTATTAATGATGAAATGGGCATCAAAATTAGTTTGATGGCCAAATAGGGTTTTTAGTAAGATGTATACAAGTAGCAGCTGTTCCGATCTTTATTGGAATGGCTGCTTTTTAGTTCACTGTAACAGAAGTTAATCTTAGTCTCTATCTAATGCTTCTTTATTAATAATACAACTCAATTCCTCTGCTCGATCTACGATCATAAAATGATGCCCTTGCTTGATTAAATAATCAGGCTGTTGGCTAGACAACAATAAATCCTTCTCCCCACTAATTACCAAGCTGTTAATTGGCCGCTCTTTATTTTTCCACGTTAATAACGCTTGAATAGCCCAACGCGTAAAAGCAGGATCACTATCTCTCAAAATGGCTTGCAACAGAGGATTCTTTGTTCCAAAGAAGAATCGAGCGAACCAAAAAGGTAGATTAAAACAAAAAACAGGTATCCAGCCTACTATTCCTAATTTTCCTATCCCGCGATAAACCCAAGACAACTCTTGATAAATTTCTATACTCGAAATTAGTAGCACCTTTTGAGGAAGCACTACTTTCGCTAACTCTACCGCGATCAAGCCACCAAAGCTCACTCCTATTATCACAAAAGGAGCAGTCCTGTCTATTCCTTCCCCAAGCCGTAGGGCATAACTAGCCAACGTTTCCTTTTGGAGTGGTGGTATCCAAGGTAGATGAACCAGTTCATAATCCAAGGTTAGTACTTCATACACCCGTTCATCTGCTCCCAAACCACTAATGCAATAAGCTCTCATAAAATTTCATTATCTGAATTAAGAAAACGTCTCAATAGGAACTTTAAAGATCGTCAAATAGGTTAAGTAAACTAATCCCACTCCTTAGTTCATTTAAAGAAGGTCATGTCAGGAAAAACACAAGAAATCAGAGCACATTACAACAAGGATACAATTACCGTTTATCAAGCGTACAAGCAACAAATCGCCCTCAATGCCCTCGCCAACAACAAATTTGAAAAGCCTTTTTCTTTTCATAGAATGACTTGGATCAAACCTTCTTACCTATGGTTGATGGCTAGAAGTAATTGGGGCACCAAATCCAACCAAGAATACATTCTAGGTATTGAACTGAAACGAGCATATTGGGAACAGGCCCTTTCTAAAGGGATACTCACCCATCCTGACAAAAACGTTTACACTAGTGGAAAAGAATGGGATTTAGCGTTTCAGCAAGCGCCTATACATTTACAGTGGGACCCTGAAAGAACCCTCAGAAATGCAAAACTCCCTATTCGTTCCATTCAGGTAGGCATTGGTAGATCCTTGATAGAAGCGTATAATACAGAATGGATTACTCGGATCGTAGACTATACTCCGCTCACTAAAAAGATCAATGCACTTAGAAAAAAAGGGAAATACAAAGAGGCCAAACGCCTTTTGCCTGTAGAAAGAGTCTACCCTTTGTCTTCCGCCATTCAAAAGAGCATTGGTAGTTATTGATTTATGGGATTTAAGAACCTTTTTAGTTTCTAAAAAAAGGTTTGTCTTCTAATTTCAACAACTCATAAAAATAGGTAGATTCCACTACTGCTCTTACTGCTTCTGCTAACGTTTCCTCCTCCTTGACTGTAAAAAAGGAGATTTCTATCTGCTCTCCCATATAATCTATAAAATACCACTCCAATCCATTTTTCATCTCTACATAAGCCGTATTTATAGCCTGTTCTAACGCTTCTAATAGATAGGTGCGATCGTATTGCTCTCGCAATAAAGTGGCCGCTAAACGGGCAAAAATATTGTTCTCTTCTGAAAATTGATTAATGGCATAAGGCAAACAATAGGAAAGTGCTTTTTTAGGTTGTTTTAATCCAGTGTAACACTTGACGTAAAAGATATTCTTATAGTGGGCTTCTGCTATATATTCGTTCCCACAGAAGTGTTGATAAGGATACTTCCTTGTCTTGCTCATATACTGTAAAGCACGACGATATTGCTTCTGCTGTAGAAAAATTTCCGCTAGTTGTTTACATGCTCTATTCTTATACAAAGCATAAGGCTCTGCCATAATTCCTATACCAACCCCACCATCTTCGTTGTCGTCTGCCTTACTATTAAGATTTTTTTTGTAATAAATCGCCTGCTCCTCTTGACCTATTTCTCGATAAATTAGAGCGGTATTGTTTCTAGCCCTATGAAGAAGCCTAGAGGAAGGGTAATGCTCTATCAATTGCTCAAAATAACTCAAGGCTTGCTCTAAGCCTTCCATTCGTTGTTGTTCCAGCGCTTTCCATTCCGCTTCCTGTTCTTTGGATATTGTATCTAAAAAATGCATTTTCCAGCACAAAGGAGAGTCCTTTTCAACAAGGTTGTACAATGCATTCCCTTTATCTAAAAGTGCGGTATCAGAATATTTTTGCTGAGCAGTTATAGAGGTAGCTAACACAAAAAAGATAAGAAGCAGGCTATTTTTCATCATGAGAATAGGTCTTTACTTTCGGCTGTATGCACTTGATATTCAAGGCTAATTCTTTTAAATCGGTAATTGTTTGTTAGCTCGTATCTTTGTCAATGCATCTCTATAATGAGACAATTGTTCATTGAATTCTCCAATAGTATTTACATCTTTGATGTATTCATAATAAGCAATCTTCTGAACTACTGCACGCAATTCAAAACACCAATAGATAGTCATCAAAGGATTGATCCATAAGATACTTCCCTTTGTTCTTCTAGTACTCTGGTGATTCCCATAATATCCCTCAAGAGCACTAACAATTGAACTTGATACAATACTTTCTTTTCCAAACATTTTATCATTGGCATAGTCTACGGCTGCTTTATATTGCTGTGCCTCTGGCATCTCTTTAAGCAATTGAAAGAGCCCCATATAACCTTGATCCTTAGCAATAGTCGCTACATTTTCTAGGAATCTAAAATGAGAAACTCCATGAAAATGGTCTATTCCAAAGCCTATGCTTACTAAGAACTGCTTTTTTATACCACTTTGATAAACCGCTGCCATGGAGCAGACATCTTCTTGTGGTGTCCCCAACCCTTCCTCATCGCCAAACATCAAACTATCCGTTCCACCATCTACTAAAACAATAGTATCTATTTGATGTTTTTTTATCAAGTATTTATAAGCATCTCGGAGCGGGTTCACCCCCGTTCGTCCAAAAGCATATAAATCTACTTGTTCTCCTTCTTGAGCAAACCATTGTTGCAAATATTTCTCTGGAAAATAATTACGCCCTGATAAATCTTGGTCGCTAGCCTTAATACGATAACAATAAGGAAACACTTTATCAGCTGTTGTTTCCTCCAACCAAGTAAAGGAAAAATTAGCCAAAATGACCTTTTTGCCTTGGCGCTTCAGGTTAAAATATAAAGGGACGCCGCTAAAAATATCAAAACCACCTCCTGCCCCTGCTAACAGAATGGTTTCGCTATCTTTTAAGGCTTCAAAAAAAGGAATTTGATGGAGTTGGGTTGTCATGACTTAATACTATAATTTGTTATTGCCTCACATTTTTTTGTGATAAGGCCTAATGCTTTGCCCATTAACATCCATTACTAAGAAATAAATTCCCTTTGATAGGATAGAACAACAAATTATTCTCTTTTTTAGTAAAACCCTTAGTTTTCATTCCATAAGTAGGCACACTACAAATAGTAGAGCGCATGCTCCTAACATTAAAGTTCTTTAATGAAATGGTTATTTCTTAATCCCCACTCGACTTAAATTACCATCACTCACAGAAAAATCTAGCACTTGATAACTATCAACTGCTTGCCCATCTTGTTCCGCAGGCAGCCATTCGATGTTCAACTCATTTACTACTTCCAATACTTGGTTCGCCAATTCTTCTAAATCTCCTCTCCCTTTAGTGATAATAAAATAATTGCCTGCTTCTCCTTTACAATTCACTAAAAATCCAATTCTCACCATAAACAGCGTTCCAATAGCACGCTCATCAGTTAGTGACTTTTCTTCAAAATAACGCTCCAATGCTTCTTGGCCTTCCTTTGGACGAGGAGTAATACGAGCCAACTGCTCCTCTTCGTAATATTCATAACCTAAAGCTTTCAACAATAAATCATCATACACCAAGTATGGTTTTTCGGAAGTACAAGCCGTTACTTTTTTCAGGAGCATAGGATCCATTGTTTGAGTCGCTTTGACCGACTCTTCTTTTCGATAAGTAAAGCCTTTTGGACACAAGGGTTCTTCGTAATCATACTCATTAATGTACACAATTAGTGGCTCTTCTAATCCTCCATAATACACGGAATATTTATCCAATAAGCCTTTATCGCCAATCAAAGCATTGGGTGTTTTGAAGAAACAACAACTGCCCAATCTGTTGTATTTGATAGGCTCCTCATTAGGTCCTCTTAAGGCTGCAAAAAATTGGGAGGCTTTGATCTTACCATTCATTCCTCCTAATTTGACAGGTTTTTTCTCCGAATAGCCATACTTTTTATTGGTCGAAACCTTTGTCAACTTTAAGGTATGGTTGTCTTTTAATAAATCTTGACCGTGGGTAGACGTGCTAAAAAGAAGGACAAGACCAACAAGAAAAATTAATTGAATGGGCATTATAAAAAAGATTAGTACAATTATGTAATAAGGCGTTCAATTAAAGCTGCCCATTTATGGTTAGAAGATGAAAAAAGAATAGAAAATGGTGGGTGTATATTTATTCTTGTACAATTCCAGCTGGATATAAAGTATAATTATTTTTCATTCGCTTCCCATATTTTTCCAATAGTTGTTGATTTCCAATTTCATCCGACAGAAATGCTATATAGTTATAAAGAACATATTTTTGAACGGTAGAAGGAGTTGATTCATCCACTTCTTGATTAATTTTTTGCAATAGTCTTGAAGCGATTTGTTTTAAGTCTGAAGATTCCTTGTCCACATAATTTTGGTTAGCAAGAAAGGAGTCATTCATCATTTTTAATGCAATGATTTGTTGTATAAGTTGCCGATTGGGCAATTCTATCATAAACTTTTCCAACGCCTCCAAGCTTCCTAACCATTTTGGCTGAACCGCTTCTGAATAATGAATGTATGACCAAAGGTGATTTCTATCCAACTCTTGGCATTGTAAGAAGTAATGCTCCACAAGTTCCATATTGCTCTTACCCATATAAATTCTAATAAGGCGAGCCGCTGCATCAACTAATAAGGTTTTATTCTCTTGAATAGTCGTCAATAATTCAATCGCTTTATCTTGGTAATCATCAAAGCTTAATATTTCCTCTTCTCCAATATCATTAGCATAAGAATATCCTCTCACGACCCAAGCTTTATGGGAATAATAAGCCCCTAATACTAAAGTTGGCAATTCCTTCTCTTTTGCTTTTGCTAACCAGTTTTGTAGATACTCTTCAGGAATGTTTAAAGCAAGTGCATCTACCATCTGTGTCAACCAATCAGAAGTTTTCGTAGTACAGTTCTCTCTCATTTCTTCGTATTCACCTCTCAAAACTTGATCTTGCACTGCTCGAATATGTTCATCTCCAAACGAATAATCAACAGCCGTCAACCCTTTCCCCAATACATCCTTTATCGAAATAGTTTTACTAGTATCAGAAATACAAGCCCCAAGGCATAAGGTTATTAATAAAGAGTACTTTGCTAATAGTTTCATTTAATTTAAAATTAAGGGATTGATTCGTTCTTGTATAAGTTTTGATTACTCCTAAAATGTTACATCTACACTATAACTCCTTTGATAAATCCCGAATAGGATATCGCTCTAAAAAAGAAATGCCACTAGTACTCTTGAGTGCATTTTGATCACAAGCTCCAAATGCCTTGAAATTAGTCCGCCCTTTACCCAATGTTTGGCGATTAGGGCTACTGTAGTCTCCTTCTTCTAAAGTACCATCATCTTGCCACTTACAAACTAAGCAAATATCATGTTGAGCACGCTCTAACAGGGAATACGAATGACAGCAAGGGCATTCTACTAATAAGTCTATAATAGCACCGACTACCTTTAGTACGATTCCGTGCTTGTTTAACTCTTGCTCCAAAAAAGTATTAGTTACTCCTTTTAGATCCCTCCTTAACTCAACAAGTAGCGCTCCCTCTAAAACTATATTGTACTCTTCTTCTCTTGCTAATAATCCTGTCTCCCATAGATGTTCTCGAAAAGCATTGTCTTCCATTGTCGCCAATTGGAGCTTGCTTAGTAATTCACAAGCAGTTGATCTAGAAATAATTCTCATCGTTGGTAAATTGGGTTGTTAGCGCTGTAAAACACTCTGATCGTGAGCTAGTAGTATTGTTTTTTAGAATAAAGCCTTCTTTATCTACTAGAAATACATGGTTAAAATACTCTAAGTATTGGTAAGAAAACTAGAGTGAGAGAAAAGATCTTTAGTTTGTTTGTTATCATTTGTGAGCTAGCAAACTGGGTTCAGTTAATATCAACCCGCCCTCAGCTTGCTGGTTCGCGTAAGCAACAAAAACTCGGCAACTACGAAATAGCAGCGCAACTAAGCCACTTGTCTTTCTTAAACAATTTTTATATCAAAATTCCCCTAAAACATTCCTAAAACTTAGCCCGCAACTGCACCTTCACCTCAGAACGTGTTCGGCCCTCAATTTCAGCAATGCCCGAGCTAATGCTAGTACGGTCAGCAAAGTAGGTTTGCGAAAAGCGCAGCCAAAGGCTTAAATGCTTATTGATTTTGTAACTGGTATTAAAATAATAGCGCAAGCCTCGACCAAAATAAGGCAAGACAGAAAAGGCATAAAGCACATCATTTTCATACGCATAAATACGTGTATCAAAATTATCGGTATCAAAGAACGCTAAACGCACTTGAACTTTCAAGGGTAATTTCTTCGGTTTAAACACCAAATCTTGATACACTATCATCCCTTTATTAAATTCCTCATTTTGGAAAAAGGAAAATTCTAAGCGCGTGCGTAGTGCAAATTGACGAGATACATCATAAGAAAAATGAAAGCGCAAGTTATGTCGATCATTATTGATCAATTGGTCAATGTTCGTGGTATTCCCAGAAATGTTACGCCCTTTGCGCTCAAAACGATATTGTGCGTAAGCAGAAATATAGTAGGATGGGCTATAAGACAATTTAGAAAACACTTCATAGCCTCGAACAGGTTCATCAGCGCGATAACTCAACCAAGGAAATTCAAAAATATCAAAATAGGTATTGAACTCTACCCCTTTACCTAAGCGCGTTTGCATTCCCAAATAGAACCCAGACTCATTGCCTACACGGGAGCTTTCCCCAAAGGCATTTCCATTGAGGGTATAATATTTTTTACCATAATTTCGGTGCAAAACCGCCAAACTCACTCTTGGGTCTAAGTCTACCAAAAGAGAATTAATCGTCGCAAGTCCCCCTTGCTCATTGATCGCCGTTTCTCCAAAAAATTGCACATTTCGGTAACGGAAAGAATAATCTACACTGCTGTTAAAGCTTTCTCTGCCTGCAAATTCAAATTGTTGGTACAAAGCAGGATTATCGCGGCGCAATTCATTGCTTAATTGATTGTACACAAAATTCCCTGCCACATGCCAAGAACGGCCTGCATAATGCAAGCGCCCTCCTGTTGTAAATTTTCCAATCGAATTCTCATCCTGAATTTCATTTGGCGTTCTATGAAAACCTATGTCCTGTAAAGAACTTACTGGAACATCTAAATTTAAATCCCCTAAGATAGAATCCAATCCCGCCCCTAAATTCGCATCTCTACGTCGATAAGAGCCAAAAACAGTTACTTCTAAGTTCTTTTCTTTTAGAAATTCAAAATGGGCAGCCCCTCCTCGCATAAACAACGACTCATTCACAGAGGTATACGCTCTAATAGGAAGCGATTGGCGTTTAATATCCAATACTTGCGCTCCTTTTCGAATTCCAAAACCACCCCACATTGTTAAGCCTTGTCCAAAAAAAACTTGGAAATCCCCCAAGGCAACACTGTGTATATTTTTAGTAATATTTTTAAGATAAAGATGGGCTGAATAGTAATCAAAACCTTGCGGGTTTGATCCTGCAAAAAATTCTTCCCCTGCATCTTTTTCCATCGTTACACCAAAACTTAGACGATCTTTATAAGAAAGGCGATAACGAGCGTAGAGTTTATCGGGCGAACCTAAAAAGCGGGTTCCTGTTTCTCCTGGTTCTAATGCTGAAAACCCGCGTTGTTCTTCTAGAACACGTTGGTAACGTACAAATATTTGGTGGCGGCTAAATTTAAGCATGCGCTTAACATTCATCGCCTCTTTTTCTTTGGAGGCTGCGACCGTTACATAGGGGGTCAAACGCACAATGGTTTGCTGGTCAAAGGTAGGAACACCTTGCAATTCATATAGAGAAAAAATCTGCCCAAAGCGCTCTCTGTACAACAACAAGGATTGAATTTGAATTGCAGAAAAAAGCCCAAAAGCCACTAATTCCTGTTCTTTTGCTTTGTTTAAATCCAAAGGATCTTGGCGATAACCTTCCAAGTATTCAAATTGTGTATCAAAATCAAAGCTTTCGCCCTCACTTTCCTGTACCAAGTTTTCAATCAAAAACTGTGTACTGCTGTTGACTTCGTTCTCCTCCGTCTTGTTATCGTCAGGGCCTTGTGCGGTTGCTATTCCAGCAAAAAATAAGCAGCAAGCGGCTATCCAATATTTCATAATAGAACTAATTTAGAATCTGGAATACAGAATAAATTAAAACGCAGTGCTATCTTTTGAGTAAGAAACTCCTGCTAAAGTAATTTCTTACTCAAAAGATAGTCATCAACTGTTAATGCGCGCCTAGAGACTTCGCTGTTTTGCTTCCTACAACATAGGATAGAGAAAGACTAGGGGTAAAACCCAAAACTTGATGATAACTGCTTGCTATATCGATTCGAAGGGCATTGAGGTGTAAACCTAAACCAAAACTAGCCATTACAGGAGTGGTAGATACCCCTGCACGCAAATACAAAACAGGAAGAGGATGGTATTCTATCCCAAACCGACCATTTAAAGGCCGTTCTAAATCTTTCTCTACTTCTGCAGTCAAACGCAATTGCTTGGAGGGAATATACGCTCCTCCTACTTTAAAAATAGAAGGGATGACATCACCATTCGGCATTTCTACTCGAATGGGGCTAAAAGCATGAGCGGCCAAGTGAAAATGCTCGGTTACCTTTGATAGAATTCCCAATTCAAACGTAATATTATGAGCCGTTCCATATTCTCCAATGCGAGTGGCCAGATAATTGAACTGGGCACCAATAGAAAAGCGCTTAAACAACTTTTTGGCGTAAGACAAGCCAATTTTTTGTTCGTTGTATTGACCATAACCAAAGTAGTGTAAGCTCAATCCTACTGTCCCGATTTTTTTATGGGGCAAGGCCGCTCCTACCAAAAAAGAGTTTAGTCCATTGGCGAATAAAAATCGACGCTCGCCATAGGCCGTGAATGACACCTGTTCTAAATACCCCAAGCCTGCTTGGTTGGTAAAAATACTATTAATGTCGGTAAATGTTAAAGCAGCATTAGACAGCGCTGCTCCTCTTGCACCTGCGTTTTGAGGGATTCCATTTTGAGCAAAAAGCCCTAATGTACAACAGGAAAAAAATAAACTAAGTAGAAATGGCTTCATAAAGCTAGATTGATGGATTACAATATGCCTTACAAAAAAAGCATTCTAAAGCAGCTATCCAAGTAGGGGGATTTAAATTTGTGTAATTTTCTTCATTCTCTCTTCTAGAAACCTGTGATAAAAGCAAATCCTGTATTTGTAAAAAAAATATAGCCCTTCAAAAGAGCTCTATTTCAATGTAATCTAAATAAAGGTTATAATAAGTCGAAAGTTATTGATACCTTCGTCCATTAGGTTCATGTAGGTAGCAAAAATGCTAAACCTTTGTTTGTCACTTTTTTGTCTAATCCTATTTTTTCATGAACACAACGTTAAACTGTCAGTTAGACAGTGGAACAACAACGAATATGATATAGAGTATGTTCTCGAATAACCCATTAAATCATGGTGTATCATGTTGTATAAACTTTACATTTTTTAAAAAGACCAATTTAATTTTGGTTAAAATCTTTCAACGATGAAAAACGGTAAAACAGACCCCGTCTTAGACGCGCAAACATTGGAATCTTATGAAGAGATGGGTGACCAGCATCTATTAACTTCTTTGGAAACACCTATGCGTAAAGATGCTTTTGATCTATCTGATGAAGAGAAGATTGAACGTATTCAGGATAATTTCAGAGAAATTATGGAAACACTAGGCTTGGATTTAACAGATGATAGCCTAAAAGGGACCCCTTACAGAGTTGCTAAAATGTATGTCAAAGAAATTTTTAGCGGTCTCAATCCTGCCAATAAACCTAAGATGGCTCTTTTTGACAATAAGTACCAATACAAGGAGATGTTAGTAGAGAAAAACATCTTGTTGCAATCTACTTGTGAACATCATTTTTTACCTATTTATGGAAAAGCACATGTTGCTTATATCTCTAATGGTCGTGTGATTGGCTTATCCAAAATTAATCGAATTGTACAACATTTTGCCAAGCGCCCACAAGTTCAAGAACGTTTGAGCATGCAGATTCTTAAAGAACTCCAAACTGCTTTAGGAACAGAAGATGTTGCTGTATATATTGACGCTAAACACCTTTGTGTTTCCTCTAGAGGAATCAAAGATATTAGCAGTAGTACAGTAACAAGCGCTTATGGTGGTCAATTTGAAACGGCTGCTGCCCGTGCTGAATTTTTGGCAGCCATTCATAATACCCCTGAATACTAAACTGCCAAATCCCCCTCCCTACTACTAGAAAAAACAACTATGCCTCAGAAAACCTCTGGGGCATTTTTTTGTTTAATTTTGTTTAATCTATTTAACTGATTTATCTTTAGAGAACTAAACTACCTCTACGAGTCTATGTTTAATAAATGTTATTTTCATAACAAGTCTTATTGCTGAAGTATGTTTTGATATTCTAATAGGTTAACTTTGTTGGAGGAAATAAATTTAAAAAGAGGTAATTTAAGGAAGTTTTCTTAGGAATAAATCACTTTTTTTGCCATATTACTTAAATTTTCTTATCATTCTACTATATTCATGAAAGAATAGTCTATATTAGAGCTTAGTTAACTGTCCCATTATAACTAGTGTAAATTCTCGAGCAAACAACTACAAAGTACTCCCAAAGTGCTACCCAAACTCAACAACATGACAAAACACCAATTACTGCCAATTATATTGGCTTTGTTATCTATGTTTCTGTTACTAGGGGCATGCAGTGACAAACCAGCCGATCCTTTTGCAAGTTCTTCTATGGTCAGCCAATTAGAAGACCCAAAAACCTTACTATACAAAAACCGTTCAGCCTCAAACAAGAAAAAAAAATTACCTAGTTTTGAACTGCTGTATGAAGGCAATTTAGAAACACTTTTAGTCGACAATGGTACCATTGATCTTTTGATCCAACAATATCAATTAAGTGTCGTTCATTCTTTTGAAATTGACGCTAATTATAAAGGCATTACACTACAAGCCTTGGCACCTTTAATTGATCCTATTACAGTAGGCAAGGACCTATCTTTAGCCGATCAAGTATTAATGATCGAAATTAGTAACACCGAAGAAGACATTAAAGAAGAACTATTATAAGTAATTATTTCTATCTCCCATCAATAAAAAGGAGTTATTCTGAATGTATCAGAATAACTCCTTTTTATAATTACTATTGTAGCGATTCTCCTAGTAAAAACGCATATCGTCTTGTGTATCGGGAGTATAAATGTACAAAGGTACTGTTAATCCTAAACGGAAACCTACTAAGATATCAATACGATTGCGTGTATCAGCTCTCCCTGTATCAAAATTAAACCCTCGACGATTCTTCGTAAATGCCTGCATGATATCAAAACCTCCAAAGAAATTGAGTAAACGGTTTTTATCCAAGTGGCGATAACCAATGTATTGGCGTAGAGCTGGCCCAGAGGTCATTCGATCATATCCTTTCTTATATTCGTCGGACAAACCAAAAACATCCCCTCCAATCACCTGAATACGGACCCAATGCTGTTGGTACCCTCCTTCAAAACGCACTTCAATACCTGACCGTTTATATTTCTTAAATAGAGGAATTAAATAACTAATACTAGCGCCTAAAAAGAAGCCCCGTTGCCCCAGTTGGACATCTGCTAACTCTCCAAAACGATCAATCAAAAAACCTTCTTCTTCTCTTAGGTTAGCAACTACATCGGTTTTAACATCGTCTATAAATTGCCAATCTCCTACTAAACCAAAAGCCAAGTTATTCGATAAAATAAACTGTACCTTACCTCCTAAATTGAAGTTGTACTTGAAGTTCTCTTGCATGTCTGCCAAGGGTAATTGTACCCCATAAGAAAAATCAATCAAGAACCCCATAGGAGGCCTCATTTCCGCATTGTACTCAAATCTTGGATCAGCGATTTTTTTTCGCGGTTGTTTGGATTTTTTTTCTACGACTTGTGCTTCTACTGTTGTTGCCAATAAGAAGCCTATAAGTACCCACCATAAATAGCGCATAATTTCTTGAATTTATGTAAGCGCGCACTCGCCTACCAAGTAAAGGAAAGTTCTTGTTCGATACCAGGATGTAAACTTTTAGCTACAGGACAATTAGCCGCAGCCAACTCTAACAATTCCTGAAAGTGTGGATCAATGTTGAGTTTTGGCAAACGCACCTCTACAATAATCTTACTAATACGTCTAGGATCAGAGGCCATTACCTTTGTAACGTTAGCGGTAGCTCCGTGTAAATCTACGTCTTTTTTAGCCGCGCGAATGCCCATAATCGTTAGCATACAAGTAGCCAAAGATGTTGCGACAGTATCTGTTGGTGAAAAAGCTTCTCCTCGTCCGTTGTTATCCGTAGGAGCATCGGTAATAAAAGTTTCTCCTGATTTTAAATGGGTAGCTCTCAGGCGCAACTCGCCTAAATATTCTACAGTTGCAGTGTGCATAGTGTTGTGTTGGGACTCGCACTCGATTTAAATCGAGTACCAGTTATTAGGTTATCGAAGATCAAATAAATTAGTTACCCCCAAAGTGCGGGCTACCGTGAATCCTTCTCCATATGTAAATCCAGCAGATCGGCCATACATAGCCGCTTTGCTGCGAATAAAATTCAAAAAGTCTTTCCCCGAAATAGGTGTATTGGGTTCCGCTGATTCAGGGTCATAAAACTGAGATTTGTACGCTTGCACAATTTCCATTTTTTGATCTAAATAAGGCGTAATATCGACAACAAAATCAGGGACTAAGTTATGATCTTGAATATAATGGTAAACCGTCTTAGGACGCCATTCTTTCTGGGCTTTGCCTTCCCATTCTGTTTCAATTCGGCGCAGGCCAGCATAGAAACAAGCATCTGCCGTTAATTTGGCCGCACGGCCATGATCAGGGTGGCGATCAGAAATAGCATTGGCTAAAATGATTTCTGGACGCATAAGACGTAGGATTTCTACAATCTTGAGCACATTCTCTTTAGAATACTCAAAAAAGCCATCTTGCATTTCTAAATTGCCGCGCACAGTTGCGCCCATGAGCTCAGAAGCTTTGGTCGCTTCTTGCAAACGAATTTCAGCACTACCGCGGCTGCCCAATTCTCCACAGGTCAGATCCAGTAAACCTACTGTTTTTCCCATTTTAATATGGTGTAATAAAGTGCCCCCGCAGGACAGTTCTATATCATCAGGATGGACGCCAATCGCCAAGATGTCTACTTTCATGCTTTGTTTGTTCTTCTTGTAAATGTTTGGTGTTAATCAATTAAAGTAGCCTGCAACAAAAACTATAGTTGTTACACGTTACTAAGGATGCTTAATGAGTTTGTGCTGGCTAATCAATTGCCCTTCTTCGTCTTGTAACGTTAAAATATAATAGCCTGCTTGCCATTGGCTTGCATCTATTGTATCTTCTAAGGTATGTTGATAAATCATTCTGCCCATCACATCATGTACGCTGACTTGGTAAACAGCATTATCACGGCTTTGTTGTAAATCTAAATGCAACCAAGACTTTACAGGGTTCGGATAGACTAGTAATGCTGGTTGCGTCGTCCCTTCATTTGGCACAGAAGCCACTGGTGTAATATCAAAATTAGGATTGGGGGATAACAAAGGACGAATCATAACACTTCCTTCTAAAGTAGATTGTGTCCATGTATTGCCTACTCCTACCCAAGTTTTATCACTGGTATTGGTACTTCTGTCAAATCCTACTGGCACCGATGGACCAAAGGACTGCTGCCAACCTACGTAAAATTTTTGACCTTTTTTGATTGGAATCAAAAACTTATTACCCGAAAAATCCAACATATCTACAAAGTAAAAGCCATTGTAGCCCCAACGGTATTGTAAGCGATGTAAATCTCTAGAAAAGACCTCTGTGCTATCACTCAAGCTGTCTACCCAAACCTTCACGTTTACAAAATCGCCTTGATTGGCGACATCTCTAAAATAAGGTAAGTGAAAATAAATCCCTTGTAAGGTATCCTCAATTTCAGCCACAAACTCTACCGCGATTTTTGTTCCTAATCCTTGGGCAATAACTCGCGTTTCAGCCGTGCCATCATCATAGGCAAAATAATTGTCTAGGACCGTTTCACGAACGACTGTATCATTGGTTGTATAAATTGGATTGCTCTGAAATCCAAAAGGATTAAGAATAACCTGTGTCGTTTTGATAACAGTCTTATCATTGGGTAGTAAAGGCCCAAAACTATTAACAATAGTATGTGTTAGGCTGTCGTCTGGATTGGGACTACTCCCTCCACTAGGACCATAAGCTCCTACCGCTGGAATGGGTTCTGTTAATAATAAAGTATTATTAGGATCAATTTCTTCTATCAGAACTTCGCGGTCTAACGTAGCCACTTGACTGTGGTTGTGATTAAATTGCTCTAAGGTCACTTCGTTCGCCCATTGACGGGTTGCTTCTCTAAAGTGGCGCCAAGGCATCGCTGTCAGACTGTCTTTTAAAGGAGTCTTGGGACGATGGGTAAAAGCAACATCTGCTGAACTTCCAAAAGTAGGATGTGAAGGATCCGCATTGTTGGCTCTATTCTCATCTACAAAGACATAATCTAAGTGCCAATGATCGTTGTTCCCTGTAATCGTAGCCAAGTTGCGAAAGCGAAATTGAAAACCACGGTATAGGTAATCGGCATTATCAATAGCAATATACTGCTGTTTAAATGGTGTTAATTCAAAAGCAGAAACGGTGTTGCTTAATCCTCCTACTTGCCAAATACGTACCCATTGTCCACTGTTGTTCTTGAATTCTAAGAAAAAAGAATCTTGCACTTCTGGACGATCAGATAAACCTTGTGGTTGATAGAAGAAGCTTAAATAAACTGCATCCGCAGCTGTTTTGCCTGCTAAATCCATCCCTTGAGAAGTCAACGTATCTGCTGGACTACCACCCCCTAATGCTGCTCCTAAATCATAAGGAGAACCATCCCATTGTAGGCCATCAAAAGTTGCAGCACCTACTGATGGAGGATTATACGCCATGTCTCCATTCACAAAAACATGGTTGTCCTGCCAATTGTTACAATTGGGATAAATGGCATTTCTGTCTGAAAAATCATCAAAAAATGGAAGCGTTAAGGTATCTGCTGGGCAAACTTGATAATTGCGGGCAGCGCTTCTAGGGTTAGCATGAGCGTATTCCAATAACTGTGTATTGTGCTCTAATGGAACAGGAACCAATTGTTGAGCCACTAAAGGCTCTGTACATAATAACAAAAACGCCCCGCTACAAACGGCGAGTGCTCGTAATAATTGCATATAACTAGATTCTATGATTCAAAGAATGAATGGCTGCTCTTATGAGAATTCTTGGGCGAAGTTACAAAGAAGTTATGGGACAAAAAAAACTTGAAACATTCCGCTCCACGTTTTCAACACAAGGGCTTATACCCTTGTAAACGCAGGAATGTTTCAAGTTGTCTAGTGAACGTTGCAGTTATTTTACTACAAAACAGTGCACTATTTTTTGTCTTGCATCGCAAATACTTGCTTTAAAATCTCTGTCACACGTTTTACAGGATCTTTGCGAATCAAGCGTTCTTCTTTCTCAATCATATAAAAAACACCGTCCATTGCTTTGTTGGTCACGTAGTTATCTAAATCTGGATTTACTTTTTCTACAAAAGGAACCTTGTTGTAATTCGTCATTACGGTAGACCAAGCATCCGACGCCCCTACTTTATTAAGAGAATTTTTAATCACTGGATTAAAGGAAGCAAATAATTTACTGGTTGTTGTTTTACGTAGATAATTAGTCGCTGCATTGTCTGATCCCATCAAAATATCCATGGCATCTTTAACCGTCATTTGCTTGATGGCATTGACAAAAATATCTTTAGCGCCTACTGCAGCATCTTCTGCGGCACGGTTCAATTTTTCTACGGCAACATCTACTAATTGTCCTGCTCCTACATCACGTAAAGTCTTCTCTACTTTTTGTGCTTCTGGAGGAAATAACACTTTGACGGCGGCATTTTTGAAGAAGCCATCTTTAACGGCCAACATCTTCACTCCTTTAGAGGTTCCTTGTGTCAGTGCTTGTTTCAATCCAGAAATAATCTGATCGTTGCTTAGTCCTGAGCTTCCTGACCCACTGCTAGACAAGGTAGAATCAACGATTTCTTGAAGCGTATCACAACGCATCATAGAGAAAGAGGTGAATAGACATAGGATTAAAATACTAATTCTTTTCATTGTTGTGTGTATTATTGAAGTTGCTAAAATAAACCATGGTCAACGATCGCTATCATTCCAACCACTTCTTTCTTAAATAATAAGCGATCCCGTCCTCTATTTAGGGGGGAGTCAATTGGTCCTTTTAATTTTTATTATCCATTCTTACGAAAAGTAAGCCAAGTTGTAGTAGTCTTTCTATTCTGGTCTATCTTTGATAAAATGAGGTGCTAGGCAATTGCGACAAATATTAGGGCCAAATTTTCGTTCTAACATCGCTCTTGTTTCTGGGTAAACACTACCATGTTTGGTCCATCCATCGCCACGTTGGTGGGATAAAAAGGCGCGACTACAACGATTACATTTCACAACATAGCTCTCGTCTAACTCCACATAAGCCTGCTTTACCTCGCCTCCCAAAGGAGGGTGTTGTTTGGTTACTCGCACCCGTACACCTTGTACAGTTTGGCATACCGCCACAATATTATCAATGATTCTCTTAGCAACCGCCTCAATCAGTTTAGAATTATACTGCATTTCTGTTTTTACAATCCGATACAAGGTTTCATAATTAACCGTGGTATCCAATTGATCCTGACGCGCGGCATGGCCTATCTGGGCATTCACATACACATCCACTACATAGTACCCTCCAATAAGCTGTTCTTCCTCATAGAAGCCATGATACGCATATAATTTAATTCCTTCTAGTGCAATGGTTGCCATCATTGTTGTTTTTTTCTCGCATGTAGGGGGCAATGCAATTGCCCCCTACATGCGAAAATTTATTTACTAGGGGCTAATTTATCTTCAATATAAGTCAATACCTTATTCATCAAATGGACGCGATCCATGCCACGAACATTGTGTGGGTGCATCGGATAAGGAAAGAAGTCCATAAGAATGCCATTCGTGACAAAAGCTTGTACTAAGCTCAAATTGTGTTGCATTACAACCACATCATCGATGGTTCCATGAATCAACAACAAATCGCCTTTTAAGTCTCCTGCAAAATTCTTGAGTTGTGTATTTTTATACCCTTCTGGATTTTCTTCTGGGCGATCCATATAACGTTCGCCATACATAATCTCATAATAATTCCAATCGGTCACAGGGCCCCCAGCAACACCTACTTTAAATACATCAGGATGTTTAAGCATCAACGAAGTAGTCATATAGCCTCCAAAAGACCAACCATGAATGGCCATTCTATCGGTATCTGCATAAGGCAAGGTTTTGAGATATTCTACACCTTTTAATTGGTCAGACATTTCAGCCGTTCCTAATTTTCTGTGAATAACACTTTCAAAAGCAAAACCTCGGTTAGAAGAACCTCTATTATCCACTGTAAAGACGAGGTAACCTCTATTGGCCATCTGGTACATCCACAAACTTGCATTCGCCAACCAATTGTTGCGAATCATTTGGGCATGAGGGCCACCATACACATAAACTACAATAGGGTATTTCTTGCTAGGATCAAAATCAGCAGGTTTGATTAAACGCGTATTCAGTATTGTTCCATCCTCTGCTTTGATCGTTCCCAATTCAGCTTTTGCAACCGCATAATCTTTATAAGGGTCTTCCGCTCTGTATAATTCTTGTAGTACTTTTCCTTTGAGGTTAATCAACTGAGCAACATGCGGATCATTAATAGTAGAATAGCGATCTAGCAAATATTTTCCTGAACTACTCAAACTAAAACGGTGTACCCCTTCTTGAGTCACCATACGCTTACTAGGTTTATCCCCTGTCAAAGGTGCACAATAAACAGTCGTATTTAATCCAAGGGCATCCGTTCCTTGTACCAATAAGTTCTTTTTACTATCATCCAAGCCCAAAATAGATAAGGTCACCCATGCTCCTTTAGTCACCTGTCCTAGCAACTTCCCTTCTGTATTATAACGATACAAGTGCATAAACCCATCACGTTCTGACCACCATAAAAACTCTTCGTCAGTGGTTGGCAAAAACCAAACAGCGTGTTCGGGCTCTACATAACGTTCATTTTCTTCTTCCAATAAAGTCTTAACAAAAGCTCCCGTATTGGCATCATACTTATTGAGCCACATATGGTTTTGATCACGATTGACAACCGCTACATAAACAAACTTATCGTTAGGCCCCCAACCCAAGTTCGTCAAATACTGATCGCTAGGGCCTGTTACCGCTAGATAAACCATTTTCCCTGCCTTCACATTGTAAATGCCTACTTTAGCACTTTCGCTCCCTTGACCAGCCATTGGATATTTAATGCTTCTCAATTGACCAGGGGTTGTGCTAATGTCCAACAACGGATAATCACTTACCTTACTTTCATCTTTTTGATAAAAAGCTAAATGGCTGCCACTAGGTGACCAAAATAAACCTTTAGTGATTCCAAACTCTTGGCGAGCAATGGCTTGTCCACTAACAATATTAGGATCTTTTTCTGCCGTGATAGCCAGCTCTTTTCCTGCTTTTGTTTGCAGGTAGACATTGTTATCTTTAGTATAAGCAAATTGTTGGCTGGCAGGATGCGCTTCTAAATTAGCCACGTCAGCAGGAGCTACTGATTTACTTTCTATCTTAAGAGCAGTACCATTAAGACTTAGGGTAATTCTTGTTCCTTGATGATTGATTCTAAAAGCATCTTTACTTTCCCAACGTATACTTGGAATATACTCCAACGTCTCTCCCATTGCTTTGTTCAAGGCCGCTAAATCAAATAGAGTATTAACAGTTTTCCCTTTGATTCCGCGTTGTACAATCTTACTTGCTCTTTCGATTCGATACGTAACCATATCGGTATCTGGTCGCCATTGTAAATTAGATAAACGTTTAGGGTAGAATTGACGCCATTGTCCAATCACCGCCTCTTGTAACGATAATTCTTTTTTCTGGGCATTAGCCATTAGCCCCATTCCTACAAAAATAACTAGAAAAACAATAAAACGATTGTTCATAAATTAGAAGGATTTTAGGCCAAATAACCAGCGCGAGTACGCCTCCATTAGTTGACCTTAAACGGTGATATATAAATAGTATCTAGTGTATTAATCGTCTGAAGACAATATTTCTTTTACTCGCCCCACTTCTCCTGTACTTAAACGAACCTTTATGCCATGAGGATGGTAGGCACTTTTAGTGAGAATGTTTTGAATGTAGCCCTCTGTTAATGCGCCTGTTCTCTGGTCTTTTTTGAGAACAATAGCCACTTCTAGGCCCGCTGTTAGATCAGCTCTATGCTTTCCATTCATTGTGTATCAATTTAGCCTTGGTTGATCAAAGATATTTCTTCGGGAATATTAATCTTACTCTTTCTTTGAATTATCTTTTGGCTTGCGAGAAACATTCTTAGTATTGCGCCCTTTGTTTCTATTGCGATTATTATTCCCGCTACTTTTACCCTTGTTATTATTGCGCTTGCGCGAATTATTATTACTGCTTTTCCCTTTGTAGTTGTTGCTGCGGCCTTTGCTGTTGCCTCTTCCTCCTTGACTACCACCTTTTGCTCTGTAAACAGGTGCTTCGCCTAATTCTTTTGGTAAAGGTAATTTGGGTACTTCTGATTCAATCAGTTTTTCAATACGGGCAAATTTATACATATCATCAGGGGTTACCAAGGTCAAGGCTACTCCTGTTGTAGAAGCACGAGCGGTACGCCCTACTCGGTGTACATAATCTGCGGCATCTCCTGGAACATCATAATTGATAACCAAGTTAATGTCTTTGATATCTACTCCCCGACTCAAAATATCCGTAGCCACCAAAATACGCACGGCTTTTTGTCTAAATTCTAACAAAACCTTTTCTCGTTCGCTTTGGTCCAAATCAGAAGAAATACCAGCGACAGAATAGCCTTCTTTGCGTAGAGAACGAACAATGTCAAACACCTTACGTTTCGTAGACGTAAAAATTAGAATGCGTTCATACTCTGGCTTATCAGATAACAAACTGTGAATAAGGGGTGTTTTTTGTCGGTCGTAAGTTGTATACGCCGCTTGCAAGACCCCCTCCGCAGGTTTATCCAATGCAATATTAATCGTCTCTGGATTGGTTAGAATTTGATTCGCCAGAGTACGAATTTTAGGTGCCATAGTAGCACTAAACATCAAATTTTGACGCGTCTTAGGTAAGTAAGAAATGATTTTTTGAATGTCTTCTAAGAAGCCCATATCTAGCATACGATCCGCTTCATCCAACACCAAATGCTCTACTTGGTCAAATTTGACATACCCTAAATTTAGGTGAGAGATTAATTTACCAGGCGTTGCAACAATGATATTGCTCCCTTGTGTCAAGGCGCGTTTCTGTTGAGAGAAATCATCTCCTCCACTTCCTCCATAAACAGCAATGGAACTCACTCCAACAAAGTAACCAAATCCTTGTACTTGCTTTTCTATTTGAATAGCCAGTTCCCGTGTTGGGCACACCACCAAAGTATTGGTTGCAGCACTTGGATTTTCAGCAAGTTTATTGAGAATCGGCAAGATAAAAGCCGCTGTTTTTCCTGTTCCTGTTTGAGCGCAGGCAATAAGGTCACGGCCTTCTAAAATAAGTGGGATAGCTTGTTCTTGGATAGGAGTTGCGTCCACAAAGCCCATGTAATCCAAGGCATCCAATAATTCATAATCTAACTCTAAATCCTCAAATGTCATTGATAAGATACTTTACTTTTGGTTAGGAGCAGTTTCTAAGTTAGCAAAACATCTTTATGTGTTTTGCTCTACTCTTTGGGGAAAACCCTTCAAAAGTAATATTTTTTTCGCACAAAAAGGACTCTCTACAGTTCTCTTATCCAGCAACCATTTATAAAAACAGAATAGAAAGCCTTTTTAAAGAAATCAGGCTTATTTAAGGCTATAAAAATACTAGAAGAAACCCAATAGGGTTATTGTTTGTAGCCAAAATGCTTTAACATACGATCATCATTTCGCCAATTATCTTTGACTTTGACAAACAATTCTAAATAGACTCTACTATCAATAAAAGTTTCAATCGCTTTGCGCGCATCAATTCCTAGTTGTTTGATAGAGGCCCCACGTTTGCCAATGATAATGTTCTTTTGACTTTCTCGCCCTACATAGATCGTGGAGTGAATCCGTACTAGATTCTTTTTATTGTCTTCACTAAATTCATCCACAACCACCTCACAAGAGTAAGGGATTTCTTGATAGTAATTCAGTAGAATTTTTTCTCGAATAATCTCAGATACAAAAAAGCGCTCTGGGCGATCGGTAAACTGGTCTTTAGGGTAATAAACAGGTCCCTCGGGCAAGTGCTCCAAAATACGCTGCATCAGTTCTTCTGTTTGATCTTTATGCAACGCAGCAATAGGAATGATGTCTGTAAAGGTAGCCTTATCCTTCCAAGAAAGGATCTTTTTCATTAAAGTGCTATCATCCACTAAATCAATCTTATTTAAGACCAAAAATAAAGGAACATTAACCCCTTCTAATTTCTTAAAAAGTGGATTCTCATCATCATAATGTTCTTGCACGTCAACAACCAATAACATCACATCCGCATCCTTAAAAGTAGAGGATACAAATTTATTCATACTACTCTGCATTTCATACCGAGGCTCTTTGATAAAACCAGGAGTATCAGAAAAAACAACTTGGTGGTTGTCATCACTAACAATACCTACAATTCTATGACGAGTGGTTTGGGGTTTGTCAGTAATAATAGACATACGTTCCCCTACCAATGCATTCATTAGGGTAGATTTGCCTGCATTAGGCCGACCAATAATATTTACAAATCCAGAGCGGTGGATTGATTCCATGTTTTTCTTACTGTTATAATTCCCAAAAATGGTAAGATCGAATAATAATATCTAATTAACGATATTTACCTCTATATTTAGGTACTTTTTTCTCCCCAAGGAAGACATCATGGGTATATTTCCCCATTAACATCCCCAAACCTCCTAATAAGCCGCCCAAAACGGCGGTTGGCCAAAATGGATGAAAGGGTAAGACATCTGCCATCATAGTGGATAATTGTCCTTGATTGGCACTATCTAAATAATAAGCATAGAGCCCAAAGAACAGGGCTCCTCCCAAAAATCCACTCAGGAAGGAGGATCCGCCATGTTCATGCAAGGCAAAACCAACAAAGGCTGCTACTAGGGCTAGTCCCCACCAGGCGACTAGCGTTCCTAGGTAGCCCAAGAGCAGTACGGCCAATAGACCGACCAAAAACTTTTTCATAAATAATCTTAGTACTTGTATGAAGGCGCCTCATATTCTTTGGCAGCCAATAAGTCTCTTACTTCCATTAAAGCAAAGCCCATCCAGTTGGTTCCTTTCCAATTAGCAGGCTGGTCAACGAAGCGATGAGTACGATTAAAACCAATTCCCCAAAGGGTATCTAATGGTGTTGATTCGACTAATACTTTGTCTCCTGTAGACAATAAATAATCTTTTAATTTAGGATTTTGTCCAAATTTATGATAATTGCCTTCAACAACAATATCACGAGCATTATCCATCCATTTTTTTTCTTCATAAGGCTGAACCAAACGCCCTAGTTTTCTTGCTTTAGCAGCAGTTCTAGCTACCAAAATACGATCAACCATTTCATCATCATCAAATAGACGTGCTTTGTGTGTCATCATCCAATGTTCTCCTGTACGGTAACGCTCATGCAAAACAGTAAAGGAGGAATTGTTATCATACCATTGACTCAAGCATGGTCTATCTACTTTTTCTGGATTATCTAAGTCATGTTGATGTCCCCAGAAAAAGAGGTAATCAATCTTTTCATCTTTATTGACTTTTTCTAAAAGCCAGTCCATATCGTATCTCATGAATGTAAATTTAAACTTTAATTGGTGTAGTTATACAATCGTTCACTTTTTTTGCATTTTGCGCAAATTCTGAGGACAATTGATTCCTATTAGTTGTTTATTAATTTGGTTTATATACCGAAGTCGCTAAAAGGTAGTAATCAGATACCCCAAAAGGGTTCATGTCGTAAATGATTAACTTTTCACACAACTTTGTTGGGAACTTTAGCCATTTTATTCTTGGGTCATGAAAGAAAATAATTTTCTAACAATTAGTTTTTTTTCTTAAATCACCCTTTTTCATTTTATTAAAAACATTAAATTATCATATCACATATACTATGTCTATTAAATTGCCCACCGTATTACTTGCTTCTAAATCTCCTCGTCGTAGCCAATTATTAAAAGCACTAGGGTGTTCTTTTCAGGTTGTAGAACAAAACATCGAGGAATCTTTCCCTGATGATTTACCCAATTCTGAAGTGCCTATTTATCTAGCAGAACAAAAAGCTGCATCTGTGCGTGAACAGCTCCAACCAGGTACTGTTATTTTAGCTTCGGATACTATTGTCCTACAAGATGATACGATTTTTCACAAACCTAAAGATTACGAAGATGCACTACGCATCTTACGAGCTCTATCTGGACGACAGCATGAGGTGATCACTGGCGTTTGTCTGCTGGGGGGAGACAAACAAATCAGTTTCTCTGACACTGCTCGTGTTCACTTTGCTCCTCTATCAGAAGAAGAAATGGACTACTATGTTCGAACCTTCCAACCTTATGACAAAGCTGGTGCTTATGCCATTCAAGAATGGATTGGATTGGCTAAGATAATCAAAATAGAAGGTACTTACAACACTATTGTAGGATTGCCCACTCAAAAAGTTTATGAAGCGCTTCAAAAATTTTCGCCATCAATATAGATGTTTTGGGGATTTTTTTCCACCAAAGTAGAGAAAAAAGCTATTTAGAACTCCAATAGAGACCTCATTTACTAAAAAAACATCCATCACAAAGACTTTAACAATTCTTACATGGGCACAACAACTGATTTTTATTAAATAAAAGTATTGAAAATGTATTTGCATTTTGTTCGAGCATGGTCGCTTATTTTAACCCTAGTTGAAAGACTTGATAAACGACATACTTCTTTCTATTTTTATTTCCTTTGAAACAAAATTACGTTCTTGGTGTTTCGCCAATGAAGCAAAATAAACCTTTTTTTTGACATTAAGCAAATGAAATCTAAAGCATTTGCTATAGTTATTGTTCTTATTATGCAATTAAAACAAGCAAAAATATTGATTACTGGTGGAAGTTCTGGACTAGGAAAATCTATGGCAGAAGTTTTGACGGAAGCAGGAGCTCAGGTATTGATTACAGGAAGAAATGCCGACAAAGTTGCACAAGTCGCACAAGATATTGGTTGCCAAGGGCTTCCTTTTGACGTCGCGCAATATGATTCGATCCCAGCCAATGCCGCAAAGGCCATTGAGCTGTTAGGAGGCATTGATGTATTAATTAATAATGCTGGAATTGGAGAGTTTGCACCTTTAGGAGCAATCACACTAGAGCAGTTTGAACGTGTTTTTTCTGTGAATGTATTTGGCCTGACCTTGCTCACACAAGAAATTTTACCCAACTTTAAGGAACAAAAGAGCGGTAATATTATTAATATTGCCTCTACCGCTGCCCTCAAAGGCTTTGCACAAGGTTCTATTTATGCTGCATCTAAGTTTGCCTTGCGTGCTTTGACACAATGCTGGCAAGCTGAACTGCGCCCTCTAGGTATTAGAGTTTTGCAAATCAATCCAAGTGAAGTTCCAACGGCCTTCAATCAAAGTAACCGAGAGGAACGCGATTTACAAGACCACAAATTAACACCAACAGAGGTTGCTCACAGCATCAAAGCTGTTTTGAGCATGGATGACCGAGGAATGATTCCAGAGTTATCTTTGTGGGCCACTAATCCTTGGGCAGCGCAATAGTCCTTTTTATTCGTTCTTTAATTTAAACTTCACTGTGGAAACAACACGTTCTTATGCTCTCAAGATGGATGAACAAGATCCATTACGCCATTTTCGCGAACAGTTCTATGTTCCAAAACAATCCAATGGTCAAGAAGTCTTATACTTCTGTGGTAACTCTTTGGGATTATCACCTAAAAAAACCAACGAATACCTCCAACAGGAGTTAGTTGATTGGCAAAATCATGGTGTAGAAGGACATTTTGAGGCAAAGCGTCCTTGGGTGGCTTATCATGAACTCTTTCCTGAAAAGCTCTCTAAAATTGTAGGCGCTAAGCCAGAGGAAATCGTAGTCATGAACACGTTAAGTGTCAACTTACATTTGATGATGGTTTCTTTCTATCGCCCTAGCAAAGAACGTTATAAAATTGTAATTGAGAAGGCGGCTTTTCCTTCGGATAAATATGCAGTCGCTTCTCAATTGCGTTTTCATGGACTAGATCCCAAAGAAGCACTTATTGAGCTTGCTCCTAGAGCAGGAGAAGAAACTTTGCGCCAAAGTGACATTGAAAAAACACTGCGCGACAATGGGGACTGCATTGCTTTAATTATGATGGGGGGGGTTAATTATTACACTGGACAAGCCTTTGATTTAGAAAACATCACTGCCATTGGTCACGAGATTGGTGCCCTAGTTGGCTTTGATTTAGCGCATGCTACTGGTAATATTGCATTGTCCTTACATGACTGGAAGGTAGATTTTGCGGTATGGTGTCATTACAAATACCTTAATGCCGGCCCTGGTGCCATCGCTGGTGCTTTTGTCCATGAGCGCCACCTAAAAGAAAGCAACATTCCTCGTTTTGAAGGCTGGTGGGGACATGACAAAACCACTCGTTTTAAAATGGACGACACTTTCCAGCCCATGCCAACTGCTGAAGCGTGGCAATTGAGTAATGCGCCTGTTTTTTCTATGACGCCTTTGTTGGCTTCTTTAGAATTATTTGAAGAAGCAGGCATGCAGCAATTGCTTGTGAAGAGTATTTTCATGACCGCTTACTTAGAATTTTTACTAAAAGACATTGACTCTGATCGAATTACAATTATCACTCCTAGCCTACCAACCGACCGTGGATGTCAATTGTCCATCCAAGTCAAAAATGGTAATAAAGAGCTCTTTGATCGCTTGACAGCTCGTGGTGTAGTCGCTGATTGGCGAGAACCCGATGTTATTCGAGTAGCACCTGTTCCTTTGTATACCAGCTTTGCTGATGTCTATGATTTCACCAGCCTGCTAAAAGACTTATTACAAGAGGAAAAAGTAGCGAAAGCTAGTGTATGAAGTATTACATCGTAGCAGGAGAAGCTTCTGGAGATTTACATGGGTCCTACCTAGTAAAAGCCTTAATAGATGGCGATCAAGAAGCTGTTTTGAGAGGTTGGGGAGGTGATTTAATGGAACAAGCAGGGATGACCTTGGTACAACATTATAGAGAAATGGCCTATATGGGGGTTTGGCAAGTGCTTAAGCATTTGCCAAGCATCCTAGGCAAACTCAAAGCCTGTAAAGCTGACATTCAACAATTTCAGCCTGATGCTTTAATTCTAATTGATTACTCTGGTTTTAACTTACGCCTTGCCCCTTGGGCAAAAAAGCAGGGCTTCAAAATTTATTATTACATCTCTCCACAAGTCTGGGCTACTCGTGCCAAGCGCGTCCAAACTATTCGGCAATCTGTTGATCATGTTTTCTCTATTCTTCCTTTTGAGAAAGCCTTTTATGAACAATACCATTATAGTCTTACCTATGTAGGGCATCCGCTCCTTGATGTTGTAGCAGATCATCAACCTCAACCCAATTTCCGAGCCACTTGGAACTTGGATCAACGGCCTATTATTGCACTCTTACCTGGAAGTCGCCGACAAGAAATTCGCAGCATGTTGCCTGCGATGTTAGGAGTTGTGGAATATTTCCCTGCCTACCAGTTTGTCGTCGCAGCAGCGCCTTCTATTGAGCCCTCTTTTTATGAACAATATCTAGCAACGATACCCAATGTCTTGCTTATTCGCCAACAAACCTATGATATTTTGCAACACAGCCATGCAGCCTTCGTCACTTCTGGTACGGCTACGTTAGAAGCGGCCTTATTTAATGTTCCTCAAGTCGTTTGTTACAAAGCAGGACCTTTGATGTATGCTATCGCAAAACGATTAATCAAAGTTCGGTTTATTGCCTTGGTCAATTTAATCATGGATCAAGAAATTGTTCCTGAACGCATTCAAAAAGAAGTTTCTCCTGAACATTTAAAAGTTACCTTAGCTCCTTTATTAGAAGGCCCTCAACGCGCTGCTATTTTGGCGGCGTATGACCAATTGCGCCAACATTTAGGGGTACCTGGAGCAGCTAAACGCACTGCCGCTCACCTTCAAGAACGCTTGCATTTACTTCCTCCTTCTTCAAAAGATTTGTAACGTTTATAGTATGGGCTTACATTTTTTGCAAAAAAGCGCTATTTTCGGACACATTATCCAACTATTAACATTGTATGAAACCAAAACACATTGCTATTGCAGGCAATATTGGAGCGGGCAAAACAACACTTTGCGAGCTACTAAGCCAAGAATTTAACTGGGAAGTCAATTACGAATCTACGGACGACAATCCTTATTTAGAGGACTTCTACAACGATATGAGCCGCTGGTCGTTTAATTTACAGATTTACTTTTTGAGCAATCGTTATCATCAAATTGTAGAAATACAAAAAGGTACCCAAACGGTTATTCAAGATCGTTCCATTTATGAAGATGCGCATATATTTGCGCCCAATTTACATCAAATGGGATTAATGGCAGAACGTGATTTTCACAATTACTTTAGTTTGTTTCAATTAATGAGCTCACAGGTTAATGCCCCTGACTTATTAATTTATTTAAAAGCAAGTGTTCCAACATTGGTCAATCATATACAACAACGGGGCCGAGATTATGAATCAACGATGAGCTTAAACTACCTCAAATCTTTGAATGATAAATACGACGAATGGATCAATAATTACACAGAAGGCAAATTACTAGTCTTAGATGTTAATGAATTAGATTACAAGCATAAAGCTAAAGATAGACAATTGGTTATAGATCTCGTATCTGAACAATTGGGCTTATCTAAGTAATAAGACGTGCTTTTTACTAGAAGTATCCGAACAATTCTTCTGAAAAAAACTTTAAAACTTTTACAATTACTATTCATTTGATGTACTTTTAGAATTCATTTCGTGTAACACACGCAAAAGCCAAATAGCGCTATTGTATGCTCCCCTGTAACAGCTCGTCCCGATCATGTTATACAGTCTTCTTACAAACGCTTGTAATTCTATGTTAAATAAAGAAAATACCTCCCTGAATATAACCGTAGCTGAACCGACTGCTAGTAAAAAACCATTTTCTATTGTCACGCACAATCATGAGCGGGTAGATCCTTATTTTTGGATGCGCCTAAGTGATGAGCAAAAAAACATGGAAACTCCTGATGAGCAAACACAGGAAGTATTGGACTATTTAAATGCAGAGAACGATTACTTAGAACAACAACTCAAACATACCGATCCGTTACAGGATACCTTGTATAAAGAGATTGTTGGACGCATCAAAAAGGATGACAGTTCTGCTCCTTATTACCAAAATGGTTATTGGTACTACACTCGCTATGAACAGGGAAAAGAATATCCGATTCACTGCCGCAAAAAGGGAACTTTAGAAGCGGAAGAGTTCGTGATGTTAGATGTCAATGCACTAGCTAAAGGACATACTTATTATGCTGCTGTTGCCTTGCGTGTAAGTCCTGATAATAAGCTATTGGCCTTCAGCGAAGATGTAACGGGGCGTCGTATTTATACGGTTCGTTTTGTTCAGTTAGAAACAGGAGAATTTCTCTCCGATCAGCTGACCAATACAGATGGTAGTGGTGCTTGGGCCAATGATAACCAAACCTACTTTTATACCATTAAGAATGAAGTTTCGTTGCTCTCAGAGAAGGTGTTGCGTCATCGCCTAGGCACTTCTTCCGAAGAAGATGTGTTGGTTTATACGGAACATGATCCATCTTTCTATATTGGTGTTTATCGCTCTAAATCAGGTCGCTGCATTATTATTTATAACAGCAGTACTATTTCTAGTGATTATCACATTTTATCGGCTGATAAGCCTTTGGGAGATTTTAAGCAATTTGCAGAACGTCGCCCTCATCATGAGTATTCTATTTATCATGATGGCAACAAATTCTATGTCTTAACGAACTGGGAGGCGAAGAATTTCCGTTTAATGCAAACGCCAGAAAAAACAACTGCAAAAGAGAATTGGACAGAAGTTATTGCCCACCGCGACGATGTTTTATTAGAAGACATTGATGTCTTTAAAGACTATTTAGTGACCAGTGAACGCGCCAATGCTAAAACGGCCATTAATATTATCAATAAGACCACTAAGGTCAGTCATAGTATTGATTTTGGAGAAGAAGCTTATGTTGCTTCTGTTGGTAATAATCCTGAGTTTGATAGCGATAATTTACGTTTTCAATACTCCTCGATGACTACGCCTAGTACCGTCTATGATTATAATATGTTGACCCACAAAAGAACCGTGACAAAACGTCAGCAAGTGGTTGGTGGACATGAGCCAAACGAGTATGTAACCAAGCGTCTTTTTGCAACCGCTAGAGATGGACAACGCATTCCTATTTCTATTGTTTACAAAAAAGGATTTGAGTGCAATGGTCAACAGCCTTTACTTTTATATGCTTATGGTTCTTATGGCGCCTCTGTTGATCCTTGGTTTAGTGCGACCCGTCTAAGTTTATTGGATCGTGGTTTTGCTTGGGCGATTGCTCATATCCGAGGAGGCGAAGAAATGGGACGCCATTGGTATGAAGAAGGGAAAATGTTCAACAAAATGAACACCTTTAATGATTATATTGATTGTGCCCAATATTTAATTGGAGAACAATATACCGCTCCTGAGCATTTGTATGCAATGGGTGGAAGCGCTGGTGGCTTGTTGATGGGCGCTGTTATTAATATGTCCGCTGAATTATTCAACGGCGTTATTTCAGCGGTTCCTTTTGTAGATGTTGTCTCTACCATGTTGGATGAATCCATCCCACTAACAACCAATGAGTTTGATGAATGGGGCAATCCAAAGGAAGAGGCCTCTTATCACTACATGCTTTCTTATTCTCCTTATGATCAAGTCAAAGCACAACCTTATCCTAATTTATTAATTACAACGGGTTTATTTGATTCCCAAGTACAATATTGGGAGCCTGCCAAATGGGTCGCCAAACTTAGAGATTTGCGTACGGACAATAATCTCTTGGTTATGCATACCAATATGGAAGCAGGGCATGGAGGCGCTTCTGGCCGCTTTAGACGGTTCAAAGAAACAGCCTTAGAGTATGCCTTTTTATTAGATTTAGAAGGGATTACGCAATAAATCATGGCCTACTTCTATCTTTTGTTAGCTATTCTATTTGAAGTATTGGGTACCGCTAACCTCAAAGCAAGTAATGAATTTAAAGTGCTATTGCCTTCTTTAGCCGTGTTGCTAGGTTATGCTGGTTCTTTTTATTTTATGTCTTTGTCTTTGCGCCAATTAGCTTTAGGAACCGTTTATGCCACTTGGTCTGGTGTAGGAATGGTATTGGTTGCGGTAGTCGGTTGGTGGTTTTATAAAGAAAAATTGGACACGGCTGGGATTATTGGATTATTATTCATCATTGTAGGAGTTATCCTCATGAATTTAGTTTCTAAATCCAATGTCCATTAAGCAGACCATCCTGGAAATAGTGCCCCTTTGATAAACGTTTACCATTAGGGTAAAATCACTATGAATTGTCCTGAAGTTGCGAGCTGGTTGTTACCTTTCTGTTGTTGTAAGAATAAGGTATAACAACCCGCTGGTAACTTTTTTCTTTCTAGAACAAGATGACCACGAGTATTGGTTAAAGCTTTTGTCCAAACAACTTGCCCTAAGGCATTGTACAAGATAAATTGTCCTCCCTCCTGTTCCAATTCATAAGCAATCTGCGCCGCTTGCGTCATAGGATTGGGATAACACCGCCAAGTATTCTTAGAAGAACGTGTAAGCACAGACAATCCATACTGACAAGCATTGCTATCAGGCAATGTAGCTAATGGATCAAAATTCAACGCGGTAGAATCCATGCACCCTCGCACCAAACAATGCCCCATCAATTGCGTTACTTCTAGCTTACCATAGCCCCAATGTATATTGGGCCAAGTAACCGTTTGGGTCAAAACCGCCGCATCAACCTGAGCCGATTGCTGTAACGCTTGCAATACCTGACTGCTATTCGCATAGGGTTGACATTCTAAAAACAAGGCGACGGCTCCTGCGACCATTGGAGCAGCCATAGACGTCCCTCGATTCAGCCAGTGCCATCCATCGGCATCCAAGCGGTTACTAAAATTCAACCCACGCTGGTATTGTAAGGTGGACAAACTAGCCGCAGACATCACCTGCCCTCCTGGGGCTGTCAAATCAGGCTTTTGTAAACCAGTCCGAGTAGGCCCTAAACTCGAAAATTGGGAAATCTCTCCAACGGGATAAGCAGCCGTTCCAATATCGACCGTATCTTGTGTATAATTAACAATATATTGTCGATTCTGATAGGAACCCACCACCACCACAGGCGCTGCACAAGTCCAAAAACCTACAATGGTTTGTACATTGTCAGGCGCTTGATACTTTGGAATTGATCTCCTAACCATGTTGGAGGTTCTTAAATGCGGCTCATCGCTCCAAATATCATATTGCCCAGTTCCCATTGTTCTTAATTGCCAATGCCCTAAATTACTAGCGGAAGAGATTTCTATAGTAGTAGCATAAGCGTCTTCGTATTGATCCACATAAATATCTAAGCGCACCTCCTGCCCTTGGGCATCCAAAAACAATAATTCTGACCAGTGGCCCACTCCTCCATTCAATACAAAGTCACGGTGCACCTGAAAAGTACGAGTCTGTGCTAAATGTTGTCCCGTTTGCGGATGTAGCAATTCTAAATCAAATTCTACTCCTGACCAAGCTCCCGTATCCGCATAACAAGTAAAATGCGTTTTGCGAGCCGCTTGGTGGTAAGCAAAAGCGGTCAACGCTGTATCATTTTGAAGGGTTACGCCTAAATGTAAATTGGCTTGTCGAGCATTTCCCCCTGCTTGCACTAGCACACGCCCTGGTTGTGCTTGTAATAACTGTGCCACCAACTGCGCATATAAATCCTTACCATCGTGCCCACTGCCATAACTTCCAACACTAGAATTAACCACACACGGTTGTCCCAATACGGTCGCTTTATCAAATAAATAATGCAATCCATCTACAAAACTAGATAAAAAAGATCCCTCTAATACAATTCCCACAGCAGCCAAATCCGCTTCAGGAGCGATTCCACGATATTTTTGTGTAGCAAAAGCATTTCCTCCTGCTGTCCCCATCACATGAGACCCATGATCCAAAGCAGTATGGGTACATTGATAAGCGTCAATATCAGCCTTCGTCCACTCTGCCCCATAGCTGTAATACGATTGAAAATAGCGACTGTCTGTCGAGTTCTGATCCCATAGCCCCAAAATACGAGTACTGCTATCTGCTAACCAAAAATCAGGATGCTGCCACTCAAATCCATCATCAATAACCCCTAATAAAACCCCCGTTCCTCGAAAGGCTTTTGGGAAAGGAGCCGCGCCTTGAAAAACAGGTTGTACTCGATTATTGACCAACATTAGGCTGTCGTCTTCATGGTCTAAAAAATACGCATCAGCAGGCTCAAATACAATTCGCGTTATACCTTGACGCTCCAACAAATGGGCAATTCCTCGAAGAGAAATGGTGACGGAAGCAATATCTTTCACCCCATACTTATAATGCCCCCCTTCTTCTTCTACCCATTTCACTAATTGCGTTAAATCTCCTTTGATTAGAACAGGTAGTTCTATACTGTCCTGTTGCACCAAAGGCGTTTCTTCTAACAAACGAAACAAAGCGGTGTTAACTTTAGAGGGGCTTTGTCCCTGTGTAGAAGAGCTTTGTGCTAAGAGTGCTATAAAAAGGACTCCAAAACAAAGGCGAGAAAGAAGGGATTGTTGCAGTAAGTTCATTTATGTAGAACGGTTTTAGATTATGGCAAGTCTATAATTTAAAGGTAAGTTGTGTTGTTTTTTTCCAACTTTGGCTTATTTTAGCTCCTTGAGGCACGAGTGTTTCTTCCAAAAAGAAGATTTCCTTTCCAAAAGAATGTCTCCTTTCTTGTTGATTTTTAAGCAGCAGCAACTAATAGTTTGTTGTCTTTACCCCCCTTTGGAAGGATATAAATGGCACTCTTAACTCATTAAATTTACAACATTTCATCTAAATAAACTAGGATATGCAACAAGCTATATTTGCACTGGTCGTTTTTCTCACCTTTGGTTTTGCGTTTCGTCGCTATCGCTCTATTTATAGTGCAATCATGCTGGGGCAAGATGAACCAATGGTCGATGATAAAGCTGCTCGTATTAAGAATACCTTATTAATCGCGTTGGGACAGAAAAAAATGTTCAAGCGCCCGTTAGCCGCTGTCTTACACCTTTTTATTTATGTAGCCTTCTTGTTTACACAAATTGAGCTGGTTGAAATTTTCATTGATGGTTTGACAGGGTCTCATCGTTTTTTTAGAGAAATATTAGGCAGTGTTTATATCGTCTTAATTAGCTTCATTGAAATTTTATCGCTAGGAGCCTTGATTTCGACCTTTATCTTTTTGGCACGTCGAAACTTGCTTAAGATTCCACGTTTTGTCAAACCAGAAATGAATGGCTGGCCAAAATTAGATGCCAATTTGATCTTATATGCAGAGATCGTTTTGGTTGTTTGTATTTTTATGATGAACAGCGCTGACATGGCCGCCTATCCTGAATGGGGAAATTTCCTTATCAGTAGCCAATTGGCTCCCTTGTGGGGAGATACTATTTCTACTGATACTTTACACATCATGGAGCGTGTAGGCTGGTGGGGACATATTTTAGTAGTTTTTGCTTTCTTAAACTACCTTCCTTTCTCTAAGCACTTGCACATTATTTTAGCATTTCCTAATACGTATTATGCGCGTTTGCAGCCGAAGGGTGAAATGGCAAACATGCCTGATATTCAAGCAGAAGTTGCGTCTATGTTTGATCCAGATGCTGCTTTTGAAGAGCCAGATCCAGATGCACCGCTCCCTAAATTTGGAGCAGCCGATGTTTTTGATTTGCCTTGGACGAGTATTCTAGGAGCTTACTCTTGTACAGAATGTGGTCGTTGTACCTCTATGTGTCCTGCCAACCTAACTGGTAAAAAGCTCTCTCCAAGAAAGATCATGATGGATGTCCGAGATCGTGCAGAGGAAATTGTTGGTCACATTAATAACAATAATACCGAGCTAATTGCTGATGAACTCAAAGAAGAAACCAGTCAGTTGACTCCTGAGAATTATAATGATGGTAAGAATCTATTTGATAGAATTTCTACCGAAGAATTACGCGCCTGTACCACTTGTAATGCTTGTGTAGAAGCTTGCCCAATTATGATTAATCCTTTGGATATTATTTTAGATTTGCGTCGTAACCAAATTCTAGAGCAATCAGATTCTCCTGAAGAATGGAACAATATGTTCAATACGATAGAGAACAATGGTGCTCCTTGGGCATTTTCTCCTGATGATCGTGATAAATGGATTGAAGACGCGAATTCTTAAGCGCTTTCTATCCAAGCATAATTAGCCGTTTTTTACAGTGTCTTGTTACTTCCTAAAGCCTTTGACAGGAAAACAGCAGGCTGTAAAAAACGGCCTTTTTATTGGACAGATTGCAAACATCGCTTGTTTAATCCAAAAAAAATGCCTATATTTAGTGGTCAAAATAAAGGGCCTTTCTTTGAGGCTATAATCATTGCAAATCTTTCCATCATCATAGATTGTTTACCATGACTTTAGAAGAATATCAACACGTTGTCAAACTCAATGCTTTAGCCAAGGATTGGATCGAAAGTTACCTGAAGAATGAACTAGGCAACCATAGTCCTCGACTCAAACGTCAACACAAGGAGATGAAAATCCTTAAAACCAAAACCGATCGCTTGATGGATCGACAAGCTGGTGAAGCCTCTGGTGATGAAAATGAACAATTGGGAGAAATTGAGAAATTAGCTCAACCCTCTCCTGCCTTCGCTCAATGCTTTGGCCCTGTACAAACAGAACAAGCCGCTAAAGTAGGCAAAGCAACAACGGTCTTAGCTTTAAAACTCAAAAAGCTAACCACCAACTGGTTTGGGCAATTTGCCGATAGCAGTACCAATGAAAGTGGCAAAGCATTGGTTGCTAGTATTCATGAACGCGCTAAAGAGCTTTTAGCCGCTCCTAAAACAACCGATGGAGATACTATTAGTGTGGTATTTTATGGCTCTAAAAGCAAACGCTGTCGTAAAATGAAACGCACGATAAAGTTTGTTGAGGACGAATACGATGGTCTCCTTAATGTAGAACAGCACAAAGTAGAAGATGATGAAGAGGCCATGCACGAATTGGGCTTAGAAAATCTCCCCACATTAATATTCAAAAGAGGAGACAAAAAGATTGCTACCCACCAAGGCATATTAAGTGTTTCTGCCTTAGAAAGTAAGATTAATATCTTGCTAGAAGGTGCCAATTTCACTAATAGTAGTAGTATCAAGTCCATTAGCGACATGAAATCGGTCAACCAAAAAGAATTGTATGGCATGGGAGAATATCTCTTATTCTATTTCATTGCTTCTTGGTGTGGCACTTGTAAAAAAACAACGCCTGTAATTGAGGAACAAGCCCGTAATTACAGCAAAGTAAAATATGAAAGCATCCAAGTGGATGGCAGTCACAAACTCCACAAAAGCTTTGGGGTAACGGAAGTACCTGCCTTGGTTTTTGTCCATGACGGAAAAGTCATTGGCAAACATACAGGATACATTACGCCCTCTACTCTAGCAAAAAAACTAGAAGATTTTGCCGTCGCCAATAAACGTAAAATCAGCAATACCCACTCTGGTGAAGCTTCCACTATTGAAGCAGAGGAAGTAGATCAAAGCAGCCGTAAAGTGAAAGATAAGCACAAGGAAGAATAGTACCCTGTTATGCTGGTTGAAAGTCTTTCTGAGCCAACATTGCCTTTTGGGTGGTGTTGGCTTATTTTATTTAGGAGGGATTGTTCTTTTCTTTTACCTCACTGACAATATTTGACATCACTAAATTTGTCCAACGATCTATTTCTGACTTCTCTATTACTTCATTGTAGGTACTTTCATGAAGGCTAACAGTAACTCCTTTCAATTGGTAACTAATTTCGTAAAATGCGGTCTCTAAAGAAAAAAGAAATTGAATAGCCATTCCTTTTATGCGCTTATCGCTGGATTTTAGTTGCAATATTACATTCTTAACTCTATTATATGATGCTTTTTTTTTAACGATCACCTTCCATTCCTTAAAGCCTTTTATTATTTCGTCTTTCCCTATCAATTTGTTTTTCTGCTGTAATATTCTACTTACATATTTATCTGGATCCATCCTCCATTCTGTTTGATCGTAAAGTGGTTTAAAACTCCTAGACGCTTCATACAGCATTTCAATAAATGGTACAAAAGTATTTTCTATTATACTTTTTTGATTTTCAATAGACCATTCTTC
>JBOEFW010000118.1:0-1806 GCA_050633105.1 Aureispira sp.
TACAACATCAAGAAGGACGGATCATTCGGGATTTAATTGGAGTAGATGTACATAACCAGCCCATTTATGATTATAGCCTTAAAGATCACCTCGGCAACAATCGCGTCTTCTTTTCTGATGTGGATAAGAATGGGGTGGTAGACGTTGCACAGAGCGGAAATGCTAATGAATTGTTGCAGCAGGAGCACTATTATCCGTTTGGAATGGGGATACGAGGCGAGTGGAAGTTTGTACAGCCGCAGATTGGTGGGGTTAATCAGTACCAATACAATGGTATAGAGCTGAATGATGACTTTGGGCTGAATTGGAATATGGCTTTTTACCGTTCTTATGATCCTAGCATTGGAAGATGGAATGCGGTTGATCCATTGGCCGAGAAATATTTCTCCATGTCTCCTTATAATGGAATGGGAAATAATCCAATCAAATTCATTGATCCTGATGGAGATGAAATAAGATTAAAAGGAAGAAAAAAAGATCGAGAGGAGTTTTTGAGATTACTTAATCAAAATTCAGATGTCAAGTTCATTATGAAAGGTAGAAGACTAGAAGTAGCTGGTCGAAATGAGATGACAAAGGAACAACGAGAAGATCTAGGTGTCTATGAAACAACATTACTAGCAGGCATAGAAGATGAACAAAAAATAAGTTATAAGATAGTTCCTGCAGCAGACTATATTGATTTTGATGATTATCAATATGGTGATATAGATTTACAGGATTTGAAAAGGTCTGATGATATTGCTTTTCAGTCCACTATGATTCATATTACAACAGAGAGGTTTGCAACTGATAATTATGATCGTAAAACAAAGACAAGGAAGGGAAGAGAGCAATTATCAAACGAGTATGGGAAAGCACATAAAGCTGCGCATGATGCAGAAGAAAAGTTTTTTCAAGAAAAATTCCCTAATGTAGCAAAGAATATAAGGTTTAATGGTGAAGGGCTAGGAAATCAAAATTTAGATAAAGGTAATCCTTATCATGAAATTGAAAAAGATTTTGGTGCCTTAAAGAAGGTTTATAGATTTCCTCTTTATCCAAAAAGTGATGGAAGGACATATAATCGAAAAACTGATGATCACGTAACAAAGAGTTATATAAAAGTACACTAACACATGAATATATATTTAATTGCAATTGGTTTTCTATTTCTTTTGAATGCTCCTGAAATATCAACATTACAACCAATAAATGAGGTAAATCACGAAACAATATCAATCACAGGATGCATTACTAAAATACCATCCTACAATAAAAAAATGTCACATTGTGGTGAACTTGCTTATGCGGGTGTATTTGAGTTTCTTATTACAGAATCTATTCAGAAAGATATGATAGGAAAGAAGGTGTTGATAGTTCTTAAATGTAAAAGTATTGATAAGAAGCGTCAAAAATATCACATCTTAGCTAAAAAGAAAGATAAAGATTCAAACATGTATCTTCTGTTCAATGAGTTTGAGGATTCTAATTTACCGTTATATTGGACTCAAGAAATAAAAAAAGTAAAAAGGAAAAGCGGTGTTCCTCCTCGGGAGTAGCCCGTCCATAGGCAAGGCTATTGCTTTTGTACCACAGGTACAAGCCAACCCGAGTAGTTGAAAAAACTACCAGTTGCTAGTTGGAGTGTGTCGAAAAATCTGGACACAGAAAAGAGTTAAAGAAAGCCTCTTGGTCAACTGATTGAAGAGGCTTTTTTTGATAAGTTTTTATTGAAAAAAATGTAGAAAAATACAGCCTCAAAGATCATTTGGGCAACAATCGGGTGTTCTTCTCTGATGTGGATAAAAATGGTGTGGTAGACGT
>JBOEFW010000119.1:0-1709 GCA_050633105.1 Aureispira sp.
CTGGGTATAATTATGTGTTGGGGAACCCCTTGAAGTATATTGATCCTGATGGCATGAGAGTGGAAGATAATTTTGTTTTTGATGAGAATGGAGATTTTGTGAGAATAGACAAAAATAATGATCCAGACCGCTTAGTAATCGAAAGTTCAGTTAATGGCCAAAGAGAAGAATATGAATTTGCTGATCCTGTGAACGATCCCGAGAGTATTAGAAAGGGTGAAATTGATCGTGTAGTTTTTGTACAGCCAGATGTAATTATGGAAATGGTTAATGATGCTGGAGCTATGAATGAAGAAAATAGAGCTAGTCCAATAAGTTACATTAAAAAAGCTGGCTTAGGTGGACAAGCTTTTGACTTTTCTTATACTGCTATTCCAAGTGTATTCAAGGCAGATGGGGCTTCTGAAGATCCTTTAGGGAATCCATCCTCTCTTTTATTTTTAGTAAATTATGATGGTGCTACTCATGTTCATAACCATATGAATTTTGGAAATTTCTTGTATGGAGCAGCAGGGATGGCATTAGGAATTAGTTCAGATGTTTTACGACTAGGTGCACATGCTAATGGTTTGCTAAATTCGGATTCAAATGGATATTCACCAGAGTTAGATAGTGCAGATGATCAGTTATCTATAGTAAAAGGAATTAAGTTTGCTGATAGATATGGCTTAGATATGATGCTGGAAAAAAATAATAATGGAGAATACTTTTCTGGACATACTGTAACACCAAAAAGAAAATGATTAAATATATTGTATTTTTAGTTCTAATATTTTTCTGTTCTTGCTCAAATGAGTATAGTAATTTGTCAAAAATTGGGGAAAATTACAAAAAACTACCAAGTATAAAAAACATTACATTATACTATAGGAGTAGAGGGCGAACTTTAGGGAGTAATATTTATGGAGTAAATACCTATCAGGCTGATTGTTCCCCTTATTTTGTTGAAGTGACTATGCATAACTTTGAGATAAATGAAATCAATAGTGATTTACGTTTTGGTTCCTGTACGGAACTAATTAGTGAAGATAAAATTCAAAAAGCATTACAATTTGCAGTTGAAAACAATATTACATATTTCAAAATAGATACTATTGGAACTTTAGAATTGGGAAAAGATAAACAGTTTATACTACCTCCAAATATAGATACTGCACATAAAATTAAAGATTATGTAAAGATTCATGAAGGTTGGTATACAAAGGAAAGCGGTGTTCCTCCTCAGGAGTAGCCAGTCCATTAGTCATTGCCTTCTGTCATGCCTTTGGTTGGAGTGTCGAAAAAACTGAACACAGAAAAGTGTTAAAGAAAGCCTCTTAGTCAGATGATTTAAGGTTTTTTTTACTGAAAAAGTACCTAGAGGACTACAACTTAAAAGATCATCTCGGCAACAATCGCGTCTTCTTTTCTGATGTGGATAAGAATGGGGTGGTAGACGTGGCACAGGGCGGAAATGCTAATGAATTATTGCAGCAGGAACACTATTATCCCTTTGGAATGGGAATACGAGGCGAGTGGAAGTTTGTGCAGCCGCAGGTTGGTGGGGTGAATCCATACTTGTATAATGGTAAGGAATTGAACGATGATTATGGCTTGAACTGGAATGACTATGGAGCTAGATGGTATGATGCTAGTATAGCGAGGTGGAATGGGGTTGATCCTTTAGCGGAAGATTATTCTACTTGGTCTGGGTATAATTATGTGTTGGG
>JBOEFW010000120.1:0-3931 GCA_050633105.1 Aureispira sp.
AAACCCAGTCCACTTGAAATCTAAATAAATTTCTGTTACAGTGTAGCAAGTATCGTGTAACAGAAGTTTATTAAAAAACAGTTTCTTGACAAGCTATTCCACGCTACAATTTGGAAGTAGCTTACTGAGGGGTTCTTTTTTTTTAGAGGGAATAGGGTTATCATAAAAAAGGAGTAGTCTTTCTAATTTTGTCAATTTCCCAATCTCTTTAGGCAATTGTCTTATTTCATTAGAATATAACATTAGCACCTCTAATTTAGAAAGAGCTCCTATGCTATTCGGCAAGGTTATCAACTCGTTATTATTCAACCAGAGGCTTTTTAGGTTTTTAAGATTCCCTATCGTTTCTGGAAGGTTTTGAAGTTGGTTTTCACCTACAAATAAGATGTTTAAATGAACAAGTTCTCCTAAAGAAGAAGGCAGGCTGACCAGTTGATTTTTTATTAAGTAAAGGAATGTCAATTGTTTCAAATTACCAATACTTTCTGGAAGTACAGATAAATTATTATTAGGTATATTTAGTTCAACCAAAGAAATAAGCTGTCCAATTTCTTTTGGTAAGGACATTAACTCATTCTTAGACAAATCCAGTTTTTGTAAAAAAACAAGATTTCCTATCGTTTGGGGTAAAGTCGTTAATTTATTTTTGCTTAAATCCAATTCTATTAAATTGGACATATCCTTTATACACTCAGGAACCGTTTCCAGTTCTTGGTTAGAGAGGTTTAACCTAAATACTTGTGTCAAATCAGAAGGCAATTCATCCAAATTATTGTAAATATATAGCTTGGGATAAGCTCTTTTCACCTTTTTAGCCAGCGCTTGTGGATAATAAAAAAAAAGGAGTTTTTTAAGTTGATTAAAACTCTTAGGCAATTCCGTTATACTAGATGTTCTCAAATCTAGACTAATCAATTCATCTAGATTTCCTATTTCTTTAGGCAAGTACTTTAACTTTTGAGTATCAAAATACAATTCCTTTAGTTGTTGAAGTGTTACAAGGTTTTCAGGCAAGGAAGTTAGCGCATCAGAATATACAGACAACCGTTGTAGATTAGTCAACATCCCAATACTTTCTGGTAACTCTTTTATCATCTCTTCATCTAAAAATAGCCCTCTAGTCAAATCAAGATCATAAACATGGTCAGCATTTTCCAACGCTTCATTCAACGACTGATAAACTTTCTCTTCTTGCCCTATAGAAATAGAGAGGCAAAAGAAAAACAACAGATAAAAAGAGAATATAATTTTAAAGAACAAGCTGATCATTTGACAAGTTTTAAGTTAAAGAAATCATCACTCTAGCTACCCGTTAGTCTTGCACATACATTTTCCAGAGCAGTTGTAATCTATAGGATTCTATAGGCCCTGCTACAAAATAACAAACTCTACTCGTCTATTTTTAGCCCTTCCTGCTGCCGTTTCATTACTGGCAATTGGCGTTTCTGAACCAAAGCCCTTGGCGGTTAATCTGTTTTTTGTTATTCCATTTTTAATTAAAAAATTGACAACAATTTGCGCTCTAGCCGTAGACAAATCGAGGTTTGCTTTTTTGTCTCCCACTATATCAGTGTGTCCATGAATAGCAATACGTAACTGGGGCTGTTCTTGTAAGAATTGCACCAGCAGTAGTAGTTCTTTTTTGGAAACAGTTAGAAGAATAGCGGAATTGGTTTCAAATTCTATGTTTTCTAATGTAGTGGGGGTTGTTGTTTCTGAACTAAAGGGAGGGATCTCCTCTAGGCTATCGCCCTCTTGCCATACTCTCACATCATCTATTAAATAATAAGCAAAGTCATTGGGAGAACGAGAAGGCATAGAATGGTGCTTTGACTTTTGGACAGTTGTTGATCTATTATCGTAAAAATTGCCCATAGTTAAGAACGTGTAGGCTTCTTCGGGCATAAAACTGCCTGATATTCGTTCCCATTTTTGGGTATCTTGATTAATGATGGCGGTATGGTTATAATGAGGTGTATAACCAAGATTGGTCATAATATCTTTCATTGGGGCTCTTTTGGAGAAAAAGAATCCTAAGTTATTACAGACTAGTCTAGCATAAGTATCTTTACGTACCCAAACTTCTACATAGGTCCTTATATTAGGGCGTAGGCTTTCTTTTAAGGGAACCACTATATATTCTCGATAGGTATCGGTATAATGATTGGTCATATGGCTCATTATCCCTACCATATTTTTACCTGTCCGTGGTTTAGAACAGTACTTTGATCCCCGCTGACATTTTAAATAAGCTTCTTTATTAAAGATTTTTAAGTCAGGCGTATTTTTATTAGCAGTCTTCCAAAATGCTAGGTCTTCTTGAAAGGACATAAAACCACTTGCCCCTTCAAAGTTAGTAGCATTATAGGATTCAAAGGAGGGATTGAGAATCAAATTTTTGGGTTGAAACTGCTTTTGGGCAATGGCAGAGCAGGAGAAAAGCAGGAAGCATACTATTTTTATACACATAACTCGTTCTTTATTAAGGCTAGTTCTATAACCTTAATGTTGGAACAAGAAAAAGTTACATCTAAGAACCCATTAGTTATAATTCATCGTCAATCAAGTGTTCTGACCAATCAACCCTCAATGGCTCTCCTAAGACTTCTAAACTTCGCATCCAATCAGTCGGTACCGCCCCCCGATAACGCTGGTCTAACAATGCTTCTATCATAGACGCTGTATAGCTAATGGAATCTGCGGATAAGCTGCCTTCAAACAATCGGATGTCAGAACCTTTAGCCTCTAAATGGATGTAATAAGGGGGAAAGTCTTCCTTAGATTTTGGCACCTCTTTAACAGAAACAGCTTTCAATTCTCCCCAGCGGTAATAGGCTTCTAATTTTTTTTTGACCTGATGGCCAACACGATAAACCTCTCCTCCTTTGGCACTCAAGCTCAATAAAAGGGCCGTATACAAACGTTCTTGATGTAATCGATGTACCATTTTTACCAAATAAGGCACTCCACTCACTAAAAGTATGATACTAAATAGGCCAAGCCCTGCCAGAAAAAGAAAAATAGTTCCCACTGCTCCAATACTTCCTAATAAAATAGGTAAGCCAAATACATCCAGTTCTGTTCGAGTATCCCTTGGTAAGGTAAATTTTAGATGAAGAAGGGTGGATTTAACTCGTTCTAAGGTCACTCCTATAGGAGGTTTTCCTTGCTCCAACACATCAAAAGCATCTTTTACGCGCATCTGTTAATTTTTATTCGTCATCAATGAGGTGTTCCGACCAATCTACTGATACTGGTATTGTTAAGTCCTTTAGGTTTTTGATCCAATTTTGGGATATACTTCCCTTGTCTCGTTGTTCCAACAAAGCCTCTAATAAACTAGCCGCATAACTAATTTCATTGGTTGGTAACTGTCCATTAAATAACCGAAATGTCTTAGGAAGCGTTCCTAATTGAATGTAATAAGGAGGCTTTTTTTCTTTGGATTTAGGGACTTGTTTTACAGCAACAGTTATCCGTTCTGCCCAATTGTAATCGGCTTGTAGTTTTCTTTCGCCCTCTTCGGTACCATGATAGACTTTTCCTCCTTGGTCGGTCAATTCTAACAAAAAGTAGGTATATAGTGTCAGCTGCCATCCTTCTCTAGGCACCTTTGTTAACAATAGTCCACCAATAACTAGGACTATAAAAGCAAGAGAAATTTGACCATTTTTATATAAAATCACAGAGAACATCCCCCCCTAAAAGCCCCAAAATAGCAGACAGAGGCAGCATACCAAGAGTACTTTTATTATCCTTAAGTAAGGGAAACTTTACATGAAGAGTTGTGGCATCCACCCGCTTTAATAGCACTCCTACAAGAGCCCCACTCTCCATTACTCTATCAAAAGCAGCTTTTACATCCATAATTTTTATTTGTTGTTCTGCAACAACCACACAGCTATTAAAAATGTAAGAGCATGTTTAAATT
>JBOEFW010000120.1:4034-14426 GCA_050633105.1 Aureispira sp.
AAATTTTAAACAAACTCTAAAGAAGAAAACACGAGCAGTGGTGACGGGGAATATTTTCTAAATCAGTTAATAGTTTGGTTTTGGAAGAGGTCTAGCCTTTTTCTTCTTAAACAAAAAATCAAAACTTAGGTACAGGGAAGTAGACTGGTGATAAATATCGTAGTCGTGTGGTCCGCCTGTTGAAATATAAATAGGATTTAAACTAACCTGATAGGACCATCCAATTTGCAACCAAGGATTCAGTCGATGTTCCAAACTCCATCGAAAACCAACATCCCAAGTTCGTATATAATCCAATTGGGGCCAATTCCAACGCCACGTTTTTACTCCCTCCCATATCAAGGCATCATCACGATAGGTCTTATAATGTTCTTTAACCCCCAAAAGGCGATTAACAAAAAAGTCCAATTGCACTCCAAATTTATTCCAAATAGAATAGTTGATCCCAAGGTGCCCACCAATATAATGAAAAGATCTAGTGTCTTTGTTCCGATTTCCTTTTAAAATAGTGCCATTCGCTAACTGGACAAGCGTATAAGTCGTGTCTTCATATCGATAGTGGTATCCCTTGTAATCCAAACCATAAAAAATACTCCAATTTTTTCCTAATTCATGTGCTAATTGTAAGCTGAGAGCAGGGCGAAAACTTCCTTTGTTATTAATAGGATAAAACCCTATACTTTTATGATAAGCACGAGCGTCCTTATCATACCAAATTATCAGCGGAGTGGTATAGGCTAACCTCGGTTTTATAGAGCATTGAATCTGCCCTTTAACTGTTGTGATGGTGAATAGAAGCGCTAATAAAAGATATTGTTTCATAATATTCTCTAAAAAAACACCTTGCCTATGATGTTTAAACACCATAGGCAAGGCCATTCTATAATCTCCCTTCTAGTGTATATCAAAAGCTGGTAAAACATGCGTTCCTGTAAAAGTATGAGCAGAACATTTGCCATACATTGCCTCCGCAGGATTAGTGGCATCATCAAAGGTGCCCCAATCTCCACTATTGTGTGTGATTTTTATTTCCGCACAGCGATATTTCCCTTGACTATGACTGGTCTTTCTTTGGCTCACACTTTGACAACTATTAGAAGCCCAATAACCATCATATTCTGCTCTAATCCAATGATCTGGACGTCGTGCTCTAAAATGACCATTGATTTTTTTGTAATAACGCGTCCAACATCCGATTCCTTGAAAAAAACCTGTGTTGCTTTGCCAAAGTTTGGCAGTGACATTTGTACTTCCACCATCAAAGGTTCGACCAATGTTCTTACTCTCGTCTCCTTTGATACAAGTGATTAGAGCAGGGTTTTCGATTCGGTAAGTAATCGTTCTAGACTTTGTAGTGGTAACAGCAGCACATTCCTCTCCATTACTCAAGACTTGTCCCGTAACTTTTACAGCATACATTTTGAACGCGGTAGTTGGAGTTGGGAAGGTATAGTCTCTATTCGCAATTCCAACACCCGTCCAATGATCAACCTGTAGAACTGCTCCTGTTGCTACATCTTTGACTTCCATTGTATACGATACATTATTAATGACATTACCAAGATCCACAGCACCATCACTATCTATGTTTTGAAAGAAAATATTGGTTCGTCTAGTGTATTGTCCACGATGATCACCATCTAGCCATAAGTCGCAAGAACCAGCGGATCTACTGTTGGGATATCCTCCATATGGTGGCCGCGTCGTTGTATGACCAGTACCAAATCTTAAGTTTGTAAAATGCAAATCAGGACTTTGAGCATCAAAACCAAATTCATTCAAGTCATTTAAAACACGAAGATTACTGTTGGCAATTGTTGCCATGTATTGATGTCTCATCATTCTATAGATGGTATTACCAATCCATATGTCTGCTTTGTCATTCAAAACAGATGCAAGTGTGTAACTAGCGACATCCACCTCCAATTCAGAAGTAGGGCCATTGATATCGTAGTTTTCATCCTGCTTGTATCGGAAGGAATTAAAGCCTAAATAGTCATCAAGCGCATTTAACGCTTCATCACCAATCAAGTTGTAATTTTCTTCTCCGTATTCCCAATTCTTCTGAAAGCTTTCTAAAGCAATTAGGTAATCGTCAAAGCCTTGTTGGCTTGCAAATCGTAAGATTCCATTATTCACTCTAACTTTTCGAGCCATATCAGCTAGAAGGGCATCATTATTTGGACCATAACTGGTAGAACGGGAAGATTTACTTAGAGGATTAGATAACTGTTCAAGGGTAACTTCTTCTTTCTTACAAGAAGAGAGGGCGATTAAACTTAAGAATGCTATGCCTACTAAGAAATTTAGTTTTTTCATTTTAAAATTTTCGGGTAGTTAATACTAGGAAGTTTTCCAAAAATAGGTTGGGCATCTATTTTACAAGGTTTTGAGTGACTGTACTTACAACACTGGATTAGGCATTCCAATATGGAGGCCTTTCTTTTTACTGATTTTTAGGGTATAAAGTATAGTATACTTTTCATTGAAGCAATCGACACCAATCGTTTTCAAATAACTTCAAAAAGTATTTGGATTAAAAAAATGATTGGAGTGCAGAAAAAGGGAATCGTTAGTTCAGCAAATTAACGCTAGAGAGATAGTTGTCCTGCACTTCCATCAAGGGGTTGTATTACAATGGTCGATTAATAATTCAGAACTTGCAAGGTAAATTGTACGAGTAGACGGAATCCTTGTACCAGTGACAAAGGTTTTCCAAGGGCGTTCCGTAAAAACTTCTATACTACTAATTTTAGATTCCTGAAGAAAGGCTGAGAGCCTTCTATTATAAACACTTTTACGAGGGCAGTTTTCCGTGCTTAGCTAATCTTCAATCAAGTGGTTTGATAAATCCATAAAAGGAGGTTCTTCGTCACGTGCTTTATTCCAATCTTTAGGGAAACTTCCTGTATTTTGTAATTGCCATAATGCCGCTAAGACATTCGCACAATAGTCTACCTCTTGACCAAGCGCTTCCCATTCAAATAAATAAATATCTTCATAGGTATTAGAGCGGAGGTGAATGCAATAAGGATGGGTGTTCGCTTTCTCTTTTTTTTGACGTTCTAGGAGAACATCGGTTAGTTCTTTCCATTCAAAATGTACCAATAGGGCGCTGTCCTTACCTGTTTTTCCTTCATACAAGTGCCCTCCGTCCTCTGTCAATGACAATTCTAACCAACGTTTTCCTCCAAAACTAGGGTCTCCCAGTCCGATTAATCGCTTAATACTCTGCCAACACAACACGCCTCCCACCGCCACACTAAAGACAATATCCCATGTAAGAGGTATTCCTCTCAATCCTACTTCCATTCCACCAAGAAGCCCTCGAAAAAAGATAAACACACCGATTAATAAAACAATTAAAGGCAGGGTTGTTTGTTCCGTATCTCCATTCTGATAGACGCCTTTAAAGATAAGTAACAGCGTACTTTCTTCAGGGCGTTCTAAGTCCACCTTTTGGGGCGGTAACTCTCTTAATATAATATCTAAGGCATCTTTAAACATAGGGTGTGTTTTGGGGCAAAAAACAGTTTTCTACAACCGTTTGTTAGGATGGATCTATCAAATGCCCTGTCCAATCAGGTGCTAATGCTAAGGTTCCTTCTTGATGGGCTGTTAGTACTTGTGTTAACAATGCTTCTAAATAGATTAACTGTCGATACCTCAAAAAACGATGTAGAATTAGCTTAGTTTTTCCTTTTATAACCACCAACACATCTTTGTCGTTTTCTGGTTTTTTGGGTTGCCCCAAGTAAATTTTTTTTACATCTTCCCAATAGAAAACGTCCTTTTTCCCTACGGCTATTTTCCCCCAATACCACTGTATTTTTCCTCCTTCTTTTGATAAGCACAATTCCACCCGTCCTAGTAAATACATCAAACTGTGCTTGACATTAAACGCCACTACTCCTAAAAAAGCTATCCCTACTACCAATCTAAATATTTGATCGATGATGCTTACATCAGGGGCTGTAATACTAGTAATAGAAATGCCGCCTAGCGCTCCAAAAACAGGTATCAACAATAGATTAGGAAGAAAACGCCAACTAAAGCAACGACAATTTAAGAAAAGAAGCTGTTGTGCGTCATACTTCGGTTTAATGTCGTTTGGCGCCTTTGCGAGTTCTTCAGAAATGTTCATAAGGATGGTTTATTCATTATTCTATTAAGTGATCGTACCAATCTATTTTGTCAGCCTCTGCTGCATCTAATTCTTTTTTACTATTTTTATAATATTTAAAATAAGCCTGTAGACATTGCTCCAAATAAAACAGTTGTTCGGTTGCATAATACTGCTTAAACAAAAAGGGCTCTCCTGTTTTTTTAAGCACCTGAACTTCTTGATACGATGTAGAATTATCGGTCATTACTAAAGCAATCATTTGAACCCTATTCCAAGAAACAGTTCTAATACGAGCCAATCGCCATTGACCAACATAAATACATTGTTCTATTCCTTCTGGAGTCAACTTAACTTGGTTGTGCCCTCCTATCCAAATGATGATGGGCAATACCGTTAGGAACAAGATTCCTCCAGTGATCGTCATTAACAAGCAACTAATAAGAGTCGCTTCTTTCCATACAAACAAAGGCGGCAAGTTAAAAAAGACACAAAAGATTATTATAAAAACAACAAGGTATTTCACAATATGCCAAGATTTACGCACCTTAATCTTCAGTGTTATGGCCTTTTCTGCTTCAAAAGATAAAGCAACTAAACTAGGAGCACTTTCCTCTAGTTTTTTGGACAGAATCCTATTTTCACTTCTCATCGTCAATCAAATGTTGAGACAAATCTATCTCTAATTCCTTTATTTTCTTAAAAAAGTAATCTTCTTCCAATTCATCTACTTGAGGATTCTCTTGATAATGCTGGTATTGCACCTCGGTCCATTGTTCAATGTATTGAATTTGTGGAGGGGTATAATAAGCATAAAAAAAACGATAATGCTGTGTCATCCAGTTGCGTAGAACCTCTAGTTGTTCCCAATTCAAATGTTTATCTAATTGCCCTCTTGGGTCTTGTGATCCTGTGATACTAATTTCTTTAGCAGTAGATGCTTTTGGCATAAATACCTCCATATTTCGCCAACGTACTTGATTTTTTTCGCCCTGTTCCTTCTTACCACTATAAAGTTGATGTTGTATTTCACGAGGTGTTAGTAACACTTCAGCATAACCATTTAGCCTCATCTGCGCTTTTTTCTGTGTAAGATTAGCGAGTAAAAGGAATAAAAGCAAAACAATAACTTTAACAATCAAGACTCCAGCAGCTCCTCCACCCATTAAAAAGAAGATCATCCCTCCTCCCAAAAATAGCATAACTGTCAATGTTCCATACAGTAAAAAAGCCAGCGGCTTTTTCCAACGAATAATCAATTTCACTACATCTTTCCTAGGAAAAGATACCTCAACTCCCTCTGGTGCCTGTTCCATTAGTTTATGTTGCATATCTTGTCGTTCTTATTCTTCTAATAAATGGTCGGAAAAATCCATTAGATCTAAAGGATCATTTGTCCCCGTTTGGTCTAGGCAATGAAAGTGATATAACTGCAATAAAGCAAGCACATAAAAGAGTTGTTTTTGGGTATAATAATCGTATAAATAGGCAATTCTACCATCTTCTTGATAGATACGAATCTCTTTTTCATTGTCTGCTCGACTAGCAGTAGAGTTTTCGATCGTAATTTTTTCGATGGCCTCCCAAGTTAAGGTAACCCCCGTTCGTAATAGACGTTCGCCCACATACAAAGGTGTTTCTACCCCTTTAGCAGACAATTGTAGACGAACCTTTCCCCAACTATAAGCCAGTACCTCCATAGGTTTGGTATACCAAATCCAAGCAGCCAAGAGTAAAAAACCAATGCCAAAGATAGTGGTTAATAAATTGGGATTGCTCCACAACAATAAGCCTCCCACATACAACATATAAAAGCTAAATAACAAAGGCAACAAGACTGCTAAAAAAGGCAACAAGCGAAAACAGAATACTTCTATTTCTAGTACACCTCTTTTAGGTGTCCTTACTCCTACCCCCTTTGGGGGATCATCCAATAGCTCTTGCTTTGACAAATCACGGTAGTGATTTTGTAGATTTTCATCATAAAAATACATGGGTTCTCATCGATTTTAGGGATTCCATAAACGCACTATGCCCAAATCATCATTAGGGCATAGTTGGTAATCTCGTTCTAAAATACGACATTTCTTTTGTAATAGTGTCAACGATTGATCCCGACTATTTTCTTTTAGCAAATAAGACAATGGATCTAGAGTCCCCGCTCCCTCAAAACTTAAGATGCCATCCGTTGACAAAGCCAAGTTATGAACCTCTTCAAATAGTGCACTATAGGTTTGTTTAGCCAACCATTCTTCTGCTGATAATAGATGGTGATAAGCCATGTAATTCGGTTTATCGGCTTGATCTAATACATAATGGTCTTCATTGATGACCAAAACGCCATCTCCACTACTATTGACCCAAGCTTGTTTGCGTTGATTATGATAAAGTGCCAATAAACAAGTACTTACTAACTCGTTTATTTCTAAGAACAACTGTTGCTTTATTTGACAAAACGCCTCAAAAAGCGCCTTCATCAATGCCTTTCCTAAAACAGTAATCTCTACTTTTGATAAATAGAAGGTGGAGTTTTGCAAGCCCCAATAAGGTACTTCACGACTAATTTTATGAATAATCTTACCTAATAAAGTCGCTGCAAAGTGGCTATCGGTTCCTGCGGAACAACCATCCAAGACGGCTAAGACCGTCCAATTGTCCCCCAAATCATAGCACACACAAAAATCTTCACAAAAAACAGGATGAAACGCTCCAAGAGCAAGGTGTTGGTCTATCTTCATATCTACCTTTAACCCCACTTTCCAAAGCGATAGTTCCCTCTACTCTAATAAATGCCTTGACCAATCCTCCTGTTCCCCTGTTGTTTTACCAGTTACTTTCCAAATAGGCGTTAAAGCTTCTACCAAATAATCTACTTGTGCTTCTTCTAAAAAATCGCCCCAAACTCTAGTATATGCTGTATTTTTGGTAAGAATCTTGAGGGCAGGATTCTTCTGAATAGCAACAATGTTTTCATACGCATAATTTTGACGCTCTTGAAAGATCAAAATACAGTGTCGCACTGTAAAAAAATCTTCTTCCAAAGTCAATTCTAGGCGATTTTGCGTCAATTGAACACGGTATTTAATAGCTGTCAATCCTACAGTAAAAAAGGTAGCCACTAAACCCACTGAAAAATAAACAGAGGAATGTCCAGTTTCAGACAACCAATAAAACAACCAAACAACAGCGCCAAAACAACAGGCCCCTCCAAACAAGGTAATCGCGACGGTTGCTCCTTTTGACCACCAATTATCAGTATAGGCCACAAGGTCTATTTGTGCTGCATGGTGTATCACCTCTACTTGCTCCGCAGGAGCAACATTTGCAGCAAAGGGAAAGCTATCTGTTCTTGTCATAAAATATATTGCTAAAAAATCACTCTTCTAATAAATGTTTAGAGAGGTCTTTCGGAGGGGCAAAGATAGCAGGCATTTGTTCCTCCATATAAATGGATTGCAAGAGTTGCTTCATATAAACCAGTTGCTTTTCTTTCAAACAAGCCCCCCAAAGAAACGGGCTTACTCCCTCTATCTTAGTTTTAATTTGAAGGCCTGTTTGCTTCGATGAAGGCCTATTTTTTTTCAGAAGTACTTCTATTGATTCCACTCTAATCTTCTCCAATTCCTCCTTAGTATACAAAACACAATCTTCTCGCCAGCTCAAAAAAGCAGTCTGTCTGATTAAAAACTTATCAGGATACAAAACTAATCGTATATGTTGGTGGTATCCACTCGTCACCAACCATAGCTCCTTAATAAGAACATACCAAAATCCTAAAAATATCACTACTAATAACAATACACCTATCACCTCCCATTGAGTACGGCCTTCCATAATAGGGTCAAGAGAATTGGAGAGTATAGCTATAAAAACGAAGCCTCCAATTAACAACCCTCCTCTTACCAACTTGACCATCGCTTCATTCGCTGTAGTTACAATTACCGACCAAGTCGCCCCTTTATCCACCAAAGTTATGTTTTCTGGCGGGTCAGGCAACGAATTTTGTATAGAAGAAGTGTCTTTATTCATCAATTAAATGTTGGCTTAAGTCTTCAAAATCATCTTCTATAGAACTCGGTGGTGCTAACAAAATTTGCTGATCAACTTCTTTGTTAGAGTACAATCTGCGTAACAACAAGGCTACAAAAGTAGTTTGCTCGGTTTTCAAAAAGCGCCCCCAAGCTTCTGGCTTTGCTCCTTTAGGACGGATAAACAATTCCTGGGGTACATTTAATAAGCTTCTTTTGACAATAGATGCTTTCTGGGAAGGACCTTGGTTGTAAAAAATCTCTTTGATTGTGGTTCGATCATACCACTTCTGCTCCGTCTGTTGGGTGGTTTTGTTTCGAACAACCAATTCAAAGCCCTCATTCTTAAGAACCACTTCCAAAACTGTTTGATAGTCCCTCCAACTCTCTTTCATGGCATAAATTATCTCCTTCACCACTACAATACATAATCCTGCTTGCGCTAAATAGAAAAATCCATAAAACCATAGGTTATATCGATAGGCATGCTCCCAAATTTCAACTAACCGATACAAGACAAAGATTTCTACTAGCACAATGGCCAACAAAACAAGGCTCTGAAGAAGAATACGCCCCCATCCACTTCCTTCTCTATTTTGAGCGCTCAACATCCATTCATAACGCTCTTGTTGGAGCTGTATACCAGACGGTATTTCTTGTAATAATTTCATGCAGGAAGTAATTTTATTGTAAAAAAAGGGCATCTGAATGGCCTCTTATGAACCATAACTAAGAGTCGTTTGAAAAAGTGCCGCGTTGGGGGAAGCTTTCAATTAAAAATAAAATATTTATTAAAAATATTTTATTTTTAATAAAATTAAACTAAAAATATTGCAAATAATTATTAATTTACATAACTAATCTATATATCACCCATGCTTTTATTCCTACTTATTAAACTATTTAAATGAAAACTATACTTAATAAAGTTCTAGGAAGTAAAAATGTAATTCTTAATGACTCTGACGAAAATAGAATTCATGTAGGAGATCAAAATATTTTCTTTGACTTAGAATCAAAAACTCTAAAAACAAAATGCCCAAATTGTGGAGAACCTGCAGATGAGAACTCTGCAGGAAAGCAAGAAACATATAAAAGCTTTAGATGTGCTAATTGTAAGAATTCTTACTATGAATATGATGAAATAGCGAAAAACGTATCCAATTACCTCGATTTAAATTATGAACAAAGTAACAACTTTAATAGACTTATTAGTGCTGTAAATCACGACTTACAAGCTGGGGAGATAGAATATGCCTTCCAGCGCTGTTTACTCCATAAAGAAACCTATGGGAATACTCCTGAAATCTATGAATGGGGGGCGCTTACTTTATTTCTAAAATCAAATATTGAGGACTTAATTGACTCTTCTTGTCAGAAAGTCATTGTATATCTTGATCGTGCATTAGAGTTTGATCATAAATCTGATTCCTATGATCAAATTACTTCTTCCATTGCCACACGTTATTTTAAAGCTGTGCACAAAAAAATTAAAGCTATTAATAATAATATAGGCAACAATCAACAAGCAGAACATTTACAAGAAAAAAGACAAGAAATATATCGTTTAATCTTAGAGTACCAGACCTGTTATAAAATAAATAAGGATGTTCATTTTGCTATTAAAGGAATTCAAGAACTTTATGGTTACAATCGTATAGCTTGGTTTGACAATAAACTTTGCTCCATTTTTATAAAACCGAAAGATATTTCTACTGGTTATAGAAGAAGTCTCAAAGGCTATGCTTGGGATTATCATAAAATAAAACCAAACTGCGATTTTCTATTTGAGTATGTAACAGAAAATCCTAGTGAATTAACTATTATCTTTGAAAATATCATTTTAGAGAATGGTTTCTCTGATAATTTATCAGAAATTAGGACAGGAAAACTTTATGATTCACCTATAAGTGTTCGTGCTAAAATAGTCCTTTTTGCACTGCTTGTCCATGGTTCTATATTCCTACTTTCAGTTATTTTATACTACTATCAGTTTATGACATATCTTACACTTTTAATTTTTTGTTATTTAGGGATGTATGTTCTCAGTCATATCGCAGACAAAGATAACCTTGATGAGTTTAGAAGAATTATTGACCTTGAACGAGAAGGCGATTTCAAAATTGTTATTAGTGAACTTGTACAACGATCAGAGATTAAGCCTAAGGTTACTTCAATAATAGAAAAAATACGCAACAAATAAATTAAAGGGCTTTTCCATCAGGTTAAAATCACGAAAGC
>JBOEFW010000121.1:0-7167 GCA_050633105.1 Aureispira sp.
TATAACTATTACATGCCGTTTGGACATCTGTAGATAAAATAGTATTGATTACCGTTAAGTTTAATGTAATAATACTATCACAATTCGATACATTTTGTAGGGTATCTTTATGAACTCCTGTAACTGTTAAGTTCTGTCCATTAAATAAATAAGAACTACCTTGACAAATCGTCTCTGTAAGAAGTGTTTGATCTACACAAGGATTACGTTCATAGGCCCCAATGTCAACTGTTGTATTCAGGATTCTTGGATTGCCCTCTAAATCTAGGTTCAGACCTGTTGGAATATAAGTATTATTCCCTCTGTTGATGGCTATTGAATTAGCAGCAACATGAAAGTTATTGGTTGTTGTATCAATAAAGAAAGGAGGTATGTTAAAATTAGTAGCTCCATTTGAAAAATACTGAATAACACAATGGAGTGGTAAGGCAGAGGAGGAACCAAAGTAATTATTAGTGGTTTGATTATAATATACAATCGAATTATAGAGGCTTGTTGATGCATTATTATAGACTCCTGCACCATCATTGTCATTAATTGTACTATTTGTTTTATTTTTTACTACCGTCAAATTAGACATAGTCCCACGCCTTATATTGTAGATTCCACCACCATAAGCTTTTTCTTCACTAGTAACACTATTATTGTGAATCAGACAACTAGCAATATTGGGGCTGCCTGTATTTCCACCTCCAAAATAAATGCCTCCTCCAGACACATCACCATCAAGTGCAGAAGCTTGATTGTATCCAATTTCGGTTCGGTATATATGTCCTAATCCCGTAAAATAAATGCCTCCTCCTTCTGTAGAAGAATTGTATGGATTTTCCATATAAGTCTTATTGGCATTAACAATACAATCTTCAATATGAACTTCGTGGCCAGCTCCAACATACATTCCACCAGCACTCGTTCTAGCAGTATTAATATCTGAACTAGCAATTGCATTCGTTTCATTTCCAATGATTTCACAGTTAGAAATCCTTGAAGTATCATTTATGGAAGACGGAGCAGAAAGATAAATCCCCCCTCCATGACTATAAGCACGACAAGCATACCCTGCGTAGACAGCTATTGTTTCTGAAGAAAGTATATTATTACGAATGGTAGAATTCTTGAGATTAGTCCAACCTGAAGAATAGAGTCCACCTCCCTCCGAATTACTGATCTGAGAGCGAAACGTAAAATAGTTTTCAAATCCGTAGCGTAAATAGGTTGTAATGTTATTATCATGAAAAGTACAATTATCAATATCAATGGAACCATAGTTACAAAGTCCACCTCCTTGTCCAAAAACAGAAGTACTAGCAACAGAAGTATTTCTATTTACTGAAATATCAATGGAATTACTATCCAATGTAGAGTTAGTAATAATTGTAGGCATATTGGTATAAAGTCCTCCTCCTTTTACGACACACCTATTTTGAGTAGATGATTGGACCATATTGTGTGAAAAGCTACAGCTATCGATTTGGACTGTATCTGTTCCAGAATCCAAGAAGACGCCTATCCCCTGAATATCCTCCCCATCAAGGCTATTGTAATTAAAATCAGAATTGTTGAGACGGATATAGGAGACATTGTCTACACTTAGTGCTCCTCCATAAACAACATCAGATCCCAATACCCCGTTATAGTTCATCTCAGAATCAGTAATGTCAAGCGAATCGCCAATAAAATAAACGCCTCCGCCTTGTCCTTCTACGGTCTCTGAAGTAGAGTTATTGATTTGACTGTTTAGAATGGTTAAGTTTCCAATAGTAGGACTATTGTATTGATAACAATTAAAATAAATTCCTCCCCCTGCAAGTTCTGAATTATAGGAAGTTGTTATAGAGTTATTATTTCCAATAAAAGAGTTGTTAACAAGCATTTCTGCATTAGCAGAGCTATAAAAGTAAACGCCTCCTCCTTCAAGTTCATCAGAAGCGCTCAAGACACTATTTCCAATAAAAGAGTTGTTAATAAGTATTTCTGCATGGACAAAACTATATAAGTAAATCCCTCCTCCTCTTATAACATCCGTTTCTTTTATGTTATTATTACTAATGGTAGAATTGTTGATGTAAATAGAAGCTGAATTAGAAAAAATTCCAGCACCTGTACTTCTATTGTTTACAGTTGAATTATGAGTCGGGTCATCAATGATAGCATTATCCCTAATGACAGAAGAATTAAGAGTTAATGAGGTACAATTATCAAGGTATATTCCAGCACCACCACCTATATTCTGTACTTGACATAGGTTATCAGCAATAACAACATTATTCAAAGTAACATCTGTGCCGTTTTGAATAAAAATTCCAGCACCATTTCCTTGAAGCACCCCCGCTCTAGAGTTTGCTCCTACTACTTTTATACCATCAATAACAAAAGGCAACGTATTACCAACGAGGTACATTATACGATAAGCATTATCAGAACGATCCCCTAACACACCAATATCTCCTGAAAGAATGGTTTCATTTATTCTATCAATCCCCGTTGAGTCAGGAATCAAGCCAACACGTTGATTAATATTTGTTTCTGTACCAACAAAATTGCCATAGAGATTCACACCATTAACTAATGCAAAAGTATTATTAGGGTCATTCATTGTAGACGTATAATAAGTTCCCTTTGCCAACCAGATATCATCACCGCTAACAGCAAATGCAAAAGCCCATTCAATGTTAGTATAAGCATTTGTCCAAGAAGTTCCATTATTAGCTCCAGTAGCATTTAAATCTACATATATTGTTTTTGCAAAACTACTGATACTGCTTAACAACAAGCATATGGTAATAAATAATTTAATAGAGGGGCCTATTTTCATTCTATTCATAATATTTTTTTGATTAAAAATTCATGTAATTTTAGTTATACTTAATTTTTCATTTGGTACTTATACCGCAAAGGTAAGGGCTAGGCTAGATAAAAAAAGCCCCAATGTATAAGTGTCGTTCTATAATGTATATTTGCCCAAACAGGATGTACATGCGTTTCTATCGCGAAGCAATTACTTGATTTGAGGACATTTTCCTAGTGAGAATAAACTCACTAGAAAAGTGGCAATTCAGAAGAAGGGCACCTTACTTAAATTTTCAACTCTCATCAAGCAAGCTGTGCTAAATGGGAGAATAGTACGGTACAAAAATGGAAGCATTGATTTTTGGAAGCGTAGTACTGCTATACAACTAGGGAGCGATACCGATTTTCATCGATACCGCTCCATAAATTTAGACTTGTTTCTACTACAAGAAGTTTTTCCTATTTTTTAATCACTTTATAGGAACTATTGCCTTGATTCGTTTTTATTTCTAGGGTATACACGCCTGCCATTTCTGGAAGTTTTAAGGAATATAAATCTCCTTGGGCAGCGACTTCATACTCCATTAATGTGCCATCCACACGGTACACTCTAATAGAGACTTGTTCTAGTGTTCCTAAATCTAGATACACCATTCCTTTTGTTGGGTTAGGATAGATATGAATTGCCCCCTTATTAGCCAGTAGATTCACTCCAATTACTACTACTGAAACACAAGCAGAAGTATCTACACAGCCGTTTTCTATCACCATTACTGCGTAATCGCCATTCTGAGCAGGTGTAAATGTTTGCCCTACGGCACTAGTAATAGGAGAAAAATTATTGTTACAATCCAACCATTGATAACTTGCTCCTATTGCATTAGACGTAATGGTTATTCCCGTTACCAAAGTAGTGGTATCTGCTGTATGAATTGTCAAATCTAAGGTTACGACACTATCACAACCTGACGCATTTGGCAAGGTGAAGGTTGCGGTGTTGTTTGATGCCGTGTAAGTATTCCCGTCTAGCCACATGTAACGATCACAAGCTATTTGTACGTCTGTACTTGTTGTATTTAAACACCCTTTATTGCTAATTTTTGCTAAATAAGAATCATAAGCTCCTCCTCCATAATTATTCTGGTATCCTCCTGAGGCTATACTAGTAGTAGATTCTGTACTCCCTCCTAAATAGAGGTTTCCGCTACCATCTAGAACACAAAAATTACCATAATCTTTATCCATTCCTCCATAGTAAGACGCCCATTGACGCACTCCTATACTATCAAACTTCACTAAATAACCATCGTAAAATCCACCACCATAAGCATTCTGAAATCCACCATACGCAATATTAGTAGAAGAGCGCGTATCTCCAACCAAATAGACATTTCCACTGCCATCAACTCTGCAAAAAATCCCCAAATCACTACGAGTTCCGCCATAATAAGACCCCCAAAGGCGTGTGCCAGTGCTGTCAAATTTCACAATAAACGCATCATAATCTCCTCCTCCATAGGCATTCTGGTGCCCTCTTGAAGCGATGTTAGTCATGGATGCGGTATAACCTACCAAGTAGATATTACCTTTCCCATCTATAGTACAGGCAATTCCATAATCCCAAGTACTTCCCCCATAGTATGTGGCCCAAACTCGACTACCAGAAGGACTTATTTTTACAAGAAAAGCATCTTGATTCCCTCCACCGTAGGTATTTTGATGTCCTCCTGAAGCTATACCAACGCTAGAGTTCGTATAACCTGCCAAATATACCTGCTCACTACTATCTACCATACAAGAAAGGCCTCTTTCATAAGCATTCCCCCCATAATAAGATCCCCAAAGACGTGTACCCATGCTGTTAAACTTCACAATAAATGCATCATGAGTTCCACCACCATAGGTATTCTGAAACCCTCCAGAAGCTATATTAGTAGTGGAAGTTGTCTGGCCAACCATATAAACATTCCCTGTCCCATCTACAGCACAAGAATTACCATATTCATCCCCATTTCCTCCATAATAAGATCCCCAAAGACGTGTACCAGTGCTGGTAAATTTCACAATAAACGCATCATGAAAGCCATTACCATAAGTATTCTGATGTCCTCCTAAGGCTATATTAGTAGTAGATGTGGTTTCTCCAATCAAATAGACTTGCCCATTAATATCTACAGTGCAAGAATTACCAGAATCCCAGTTAGTTCCTCCATAATAAGTCGCCCAAACACGACTACCCGAAGGAGTGAATTTCACAATAAACGCATCAGCAGTTCCTCCATAAGTATTTTGATATCCCCCTAAAGCTATATCAAAACTAGAGTTAGTGTACCCCGCCAAATATACCTGTCCACTCCTATCTACAGCACAAGAAGTGCCCTGATCTCTGCCAGCCCCTCCATAATAAGTCGCCCAAACAAGGCTTGGATCAATGGTTAATGATTTAGACTTGTCATAAGTCGTCAACTCAAAAGAAATAATATCTTCCTTCAATTTAAAGGCTGTTTTTATCTCTTCTTTATTCTGAAAAGAAACAGGAGCCTGTTCTGTTACACTCCCCATTCTATTAGCGACTGTAAAACTACCATCCGTATTAATTTTCAAATCTTCGTGATGATTAAATTTCAATTTAATTTGTTGAGGATCAGCTCCAGGTTCAACAATAAAATCGTACTTCAAGCCTTTTTCTGTTGTATAAATGACCCAATCAATCCCTGGATATACGTCTTTATAAGTCAATTTTTGGAAGCTGTGAACATCCACTACGTTTCTATTATAATACTGTACATAATCTTGGCTCTTCCCATCTGTGACAATTATCGGATGGGGATTGGATCCCACTAATTCCATATCCATTCGATAGGTTTCTACCTGAATTTCGGCTCTCAAAGCTTCTTGTTCTTTTGTCAAAGGTTCTTTAGACGAAGCCTTATAGCCCTCTGGATAATGTACTTGTGTAAACTGATAAGCTAGTCCAGTAGATAACATAAAAATATCAACCTCCTTTTGTTGATAATGATATTGGACATCTGTGGCTGTTTTTTTGTCAGCTCCCCAAACCTGTCCTTTATTCTCTTCAAAAAAAACTTTTTGTTGAGCAGCAAAGGTCTTGGCTTGAGTTAAATCGTTTGATTTTTGAGCATTTAATGCTCCTGCCAGAAGGAACAACAGAATAAATAGTTTCATAATATTTTTTTTGGACAACAAAAACAAGTAGCCTGCTCTCCTCTCCTCTAGGCGTAAATTGAACACTTATTAACACCATAAATGTGCTCTGTTTTTATAAATAAAAACAGCACGCATTCTAATAAACGCGATCATTAGAAATAGTAGATAAATGCCCTCTTCTTATTATTTTACATTCTACTATTAAAACGATTTTTTTACGGTAAAAGCATTCATGCAAATTACTTTTTAAAAAAAATAACACACCAACATACAAGCAAGCATTTACCAAATACGTAAATAATCTGTAATTCAAACAATAAAACCAGCAATTTTCTAAAAAAACTTACTTCTATCTTTTAGCCCTTTATTTACTTTACATAACAATTCAAGTGTTACATTTTTTTTCTTCAAACACAATTTTCATCTCAAAAAACAGGATTACATCGCGGTGTTGTTTCTAAAAAACACAAGGGAATGAATAATAAAAAGAGAGGTATGCTAAATATATTTAGCATACCTCTCTAAAACAATTCTAAAATTTTATTTATAAACTTGTACCTGCCTAGTCCAACGTTGTTTGGCTGTACTGATTTCAATCATATACAAACCATTAGTTAGGTGTGATAAATTAAAGGTACAGGTTTCTTGACCACGTTTAAGCGCTCTAGGAGTAACTTCTGCCCCTAGTAAATTGAATACACGAACAGTATAGGTCGTCGCTAGCGTACGCTCAAACTGAATGTTCACTGCTCCTGTAGTAGGATTAGGGAATACATTATAGCGTATGGGCAACTCTTTAGCAACAGCATGTAAAGCATCCGTAGCGGCTACATTCGGTCTAGCAGGTCTACTAAGTGTACAAAAAGTACGCGCTGGAATTAACCAAGGACTGTAGTCATTGTTGACAGAATCACAGATCGTTCTAATTGAATACTCATAACAAGTGCCAGAATTCAACCCCATCAAGAACTGATTGTTATCATTTATTGTGAGATAAGTAAGCATAGAGGTCCCTACTTCACGGTAGCGGATTTCATACCCTTGTGCACCACTTACATTCGACCAATAGATTAAATTCGATGTAGGACTTACACTATCATTAATATTAGCAGGAAGCATACAAACTGCACTAGCTATCGTATCAATACAGAAACTTTGAGCAGGGCGCAACCAAGGGCTAAAGTTGCTAGAATCACATTGTGTTCTAAT
>JBOEFW010000121.1:7390-8113 GCA_050633105.1 Aureispira sp.
CGTTACCCAGTGCCATCCAGTTGAGTTGTGCAGAATTCGCTGTTGTCGTAGTTGTAATCGTACTAGGCGCAGCACAACCTGACAAGCAGAAACTTTGAGCGGGGCGCAACCAAGAACTAAAGTTAGTAGAATCACATTGTGTTCTAATTGAAAATTCATAACAAGCATTAGCCTTCAAATTTCCTAAAGTAATACTATTCATAGGTGTAGTGGCATAAGAAAGTGCAGAGGTCCCTATTTCGCGGTAGCGTATTTCATATCCCTCTGCATTACCCATTGCCATCCAGTTGAGTTGCGCAGCGTTTACTGTAGTCGTAGTTGTAATGTTACTAGGTGCGGAACAAACTGAAAAGCAGAAACTTTGTCCTATTGACCAAGGACTAGTATTAAGACTATCACAAAATGTACGCACTGCAAATTCATAACAAGTATTACTCTGCAAATTGTTAAATGTAAAACTATTCGTAGCAGTCGTCCCATAAGAAAGCGCAGAAGTCCCTACCTCTCGATAACGCAATTCATAATGCATTGCACTTCCCACTGTATCCCAATTAATAATAGCTCCATTAGAAGTCATTGTACTGATAATATTCGTTATTGGGAGACAGGTTGGTGGGTTGCAAAGAGTTGGTGGGTTGATCGTAAGATCTAATCTCACCACAGAATCACAGCCTACAGCATTTGTTAAAGTGTGAGTTGCTGTAGTGTTGCTACTCGTATACA
>JBOEFW010000122.1:0-3839 GCA_050633105.1 Aureispira sp.
GAGTAGCTCCTTCCTATACCGTCCTAGATCCTAAAGCTTTAGACGATTATATTTCTCAATTAACTTCCGTTACAGTGTATTTAGAACTTTATTACAAATTTTTAGAAAGGGCTGTCTTGATAACAGTCGATTTGAAGATTTCAGGATCACTACCGCTATAAACTTGTTGAGCTACAGAATCTTGAAGTAACTGAGCAGCTAACCAAGATGTTAGAAAACTTCTATGTAATCCACCATCTCCTTGTATTTCATTATGTCCAGCTTTTTTTAGTATCACCATAGCTGCAGGAGTATTAGAAACTAAATCATAGGCTTTCTGATTAGTACTTCTAGGTGAAATTATAAAATCATCTACACCTCCCAAAACTAAAAAAGATCCAGTGATTAAAGATGCATCATATTTATGATTAGGGCTAGCGAAAGATAAATCAGGTAGTGCTATGGGAATAACTGTTTTAATTCTGTGTCCAGAAGTAAAATTCGTATGACCATTAATAGCTCCTCCAGAACCTTGTGAGTGCCCTGCTATAGCAATATTAGTTGTATCTAATTTTTGGTGAAAAATACTACCAGAATTATTATTCTCTGCAATTAAAAAATCAAGTGCGCCAATCATTTCAGAACCATCACCAGTTGTTTTTGAGTAAGTATCAATAACAACAAATCCCCATGTAGACAGGTGTTTTAGTAATTCATTGTAATCATCAGGAAGAGCGTCAGTACCATTTCCCCAAACAACAATAGGAGCTTGTACTAAAGGAAAGTTTTCAGGATAATAGATTCGATACAAATTATCTCCATTAGCATCCTTCTGTTCTAAAGTGACACTATTATAATTACCTTTTAACGAGTAAAGGTAACTAATGCTATTTGGGTCAATTGTCTTTTTCTTGCAAGAACTATGTAGTCCTAGTAATAGGGTGAAAAGTAAAAGTTTAGATAAAATTTTCATGTGTGAAATTGTATAGTTATTAAAAAAATGGACACCACGAAGTAACAGCGAAGCTAATAAGCTTTCTAGTCTTCCGCGTTTAAATATTATCAAAGATTCTAACCGTTGGTAATATATACTATTTAACGCTTCCCTTCAAGAAAACCCTGTATAAAGGTTACCTCTTACTTTTCTCCACCATTATCTTGTACCGTACCGCGTTCTAGCCATTGGTCGGCTTTTTTCTGTTGGCGCTTGTTCCAAAGCTGGCGAAAAGCCAATACTTGTTCTTTTAGGCCAAGATCGCGGCCGTGGAGGTGGCGATGATACGAACGAATGATAAGGCCAATCATATAATCATAGTGGGGGACGTTCATTTTTCGGAAATATTCAGAGAGGCGAGAACCTTCGCTGAGAGACCATTTGTTTTCTAACCAAACGCCTAGTGTCCCGTGGGTACGTCCATCGACCTCTTCATCACTGAAAGCCATGAAGGTTTCTTTGGCGTGGTCGTCCATTAATTTATCTAACTCACGAAAGACGTCATAAATGTCTCTAGGGATGTACATGCCGTCCAGTTTCGACTGTTTAACACGCGCTTGGTAAATGCTGTCATTCACTACATCGCCTCGTTTTTTTTGTGTTTTGATAATCACTTTATTGGTAGCGACTTCCTCTGTAGGAAGCGTAGGGGCTTGTCGTACATTGGGTTCTCTTTGAGCGTAGAGAGAAAAGCTAAAAAAGAGTAAGGAGAGGAACAAGAGTAGACGTAGCATAAGAGGAGTATTTTTTTGAAAGATATGTTAGGTAACAGTGCCACTGTTACTTGTTTTTAAACGCTGCTTTTGTCGATTATAATACGAATGCTGTACCAATGTTACAAAAAAGTGTAAAAAAAATTGCTGAAGGCGGTAACAGCACACAAAAATAGAACAACAATTGCATGACTTCGTCAAATTAAGTATTTTTATGCCTTGCTTTAAAAACAAGTCCTCCCATTTTGTAAATAATAAAAATAACCCTGTATTAGAAGGCCACTTCCTCCTTTGACTAATAGAGATACCAATAAATGAAAAAACAACTGTTTCCCCTATACTTATTCTGTCTGTTTATCGGATGGAATTCTGTCAACGTAATACAAGCACAGGTGTTGCAAAATATGGTGAAAAATCCCAGCTTTGAGCAATACGATAAAGTTCCTGCTGATTTAGGGCACATTAATGCCATTGACTATTGGTCGTCTCCAACAGCTGCTAGTCCAGATTACTTTCACAAACGGGCAAGTAGTCGAGAGGTTGATGTTCCGTTGAATAAAATGGGGCGTTGCAGTGCTCGTTCGGGCTATGCGTATGCAGGGATTTATGCTTATGCTAGTCGTTATATCAAGCAAAATTTTAGAGAATATGTACAGGTCGAGCTGAAACAACCTTTGTTGGCTGGACAGGAATATTGTATTAAGGCGCATGTTTTTTTATCGCAATCTTCTAATCGTGCTGTTGGTGCCTTAGGGATGGTAGCGACGCCACTCAAGATGACAGAGCGCCACGAGGCCATGCTTATAGGGCATAAAAAACATTATATGCTACAAGAAGACCGCTCGCCGTTAGATGATCGACGCTGGGTGGAAATCTCTTGCCAATTCAAAGCTAGAGGGGGAGAACGATACTTCACTTTAGGGAATTTTGATGATGACCGAACCACTAAAATATCGGGTGCCATTGTCAACGACACCTTTGCCAACCCTCATGTAGATTTTGCCTATTACTATATTGATGATATCTGTGTTACGAATACCAAAACCAACTTTAATTGTGATTGTGGGTCGTTTGATCTAGTGAGAACAAGAGGAGAGGAGCGTATTGTGATGGATTTTAAAACACGTCAGAAGGAATACAGCTTAGGGCAGGTTATTATTATGAAGAACCTAGAATTTGAGCGTGGAAAGATGACCATGTTAAATGGTTCCCAAGTGGCTATTGATGATTTAGTGGCAACATTGCGCCTTCATCCCAACTACTCTGTGGAGATCGCAGGACATACCGATGATCGTGGTGATCCACAGAAAAATCAAATCCTTTCCAAAAATCGCGCAAAAGCAGTTTATAACTATTTGCTCTCCTCTGGAATTGCCAAAGAACGCTTGAGTTACCGTGGCTATGGACAATCCAGACCGATTGCCCTGAACAAGACTGTAGAGGGGCGTCAAAAAAATGAGCGCATTCAATTTAAGATTACCAAAAAATAGCTTACATTTGTACTTAGAAAAAAGCAGTCTTGGAGCTGTTTATTGCTAAGAAAGAACACGGATAAGAGACATGAAGAAGACGGTTGAAAAAGACGTGATGAACGCGATCAGAAGGAATATTGAAGGGCTGCAGACTGCTTATAAAACAAATAAGGAAGTCACTCCTGCAATGATTGACGAAATGAAAGCGTTGCGCGAGCTCTTTAAAGAACTCCAGCAACCTACAATCGTAAAATCTATTCGCTTAGTGTATGAACACTTGGCTGCTTACGATACGTTGGACAATTTGAGCCATTGGGAAACAGAAGAAATTGAGTTGGATGAAGAAAATTCCAGCTTTGAATATTACATTGGCTTATTGACCAATCCAACCAATAAATACAACAGAGAGGAAATCAAAGAACTCAATGTGTTGTTGAAAGGGTTTGGAGAAGAGGAGTAAGTGAAATAATGATTATTTAGATTAAAATAAGAGGGACAGAAAATAATTTTCTGTCCCTCTTATTTTTTTATAAAAAGAATAATCCAGATCAGTTACTTAATACCTTGTAACAGAAGTTAATTTAAAAATATAATGACTAAAAACTTTGACACCTGCAACGGTTTTGGAAGGGCATTGGAAGGAGCTGGATAAGCGAACTGCTTTTTTGTAAGACGATATTT
>JBOEFW010000122.1:3961-11697 GCA_050633105.1 Aureispira sp.
AATAAACTTCTGTTACAGTGCACTTAACTGAAAGAAAAATAAAGGATTAAATGTCATTCAAAATAATCACTAAGTTAAAGCTGTTGATGAATGATGTTTAAAGGATTACTCTTCGAAATGTTAATGAAACTCGACGTGTTCTCTCTTTTTTAATGCCCTTTATTATATCTGATTTTCTTGAAGGAATTCCATGTGTCCATTTATATCTTGCGTCTCCTTTTAATATAACAGCACTTTTAGGACTTAGAACGACGGGTATTTTTTCCTTTGTACGATCGTTGACAAAGTTCATTGTTGTAAAAGATCCTAGTGAAATTGAAACAACTACATCTTCAAAACAAGGTTCACAATCAATATGATTTGTAATCCCTTGCCCTGGTAAGTATTCATTAATGATTAATTGATCAGGGAGCGTATCGAAGTAATTATCTTCGTATAATTTATTCCCAATCGATTTTGCCCATGTTGGCAAATCTTTAACTTGCATACTACGATTGATGCTTCTTGCTCTATAATTATATTTATACCCATAGTGCTGAACTCTTCTTTTGAGCTCGGTTAACCAAGAATTTTTATCAATTTGAAGTAATAAATTATCATGTTCAAAATCTGAAATATAATTTTCTATGTAAATTAAATCAGGGACAATGTCCTTTTTTATGATACACTGGTTTCTTGAACTAACATTTGAAAATAGATTTATCATTTTAGTAAGATTTTACAATGTCTAATCTTGCTGTTAACTTCATTATAGGGTAATTACAGCTATTCATAATATCACAAAAACTGTACCTGAATGTTTCACTAGAATTACTTTCATTAATATTAATTTTTGTTGAATAACTCACCCAGCTGGTGCTTAAATTTGAATGTGTTGGATTCTGGTAAAGTATAATAAATTTTGCGTAGGTATCATTTTGATTTTTAGTAGATTCATACAATTTATTAGTAAAACTTACAAATTCTTGAACATTTAACGATTTACTTGCAAAGAGAAAAGAGTAGTTTATAATAAAGCTTTGTTGTAAATTAGGATCATGTTTTTCTCTTATGTAGTCTATTATTTCGTTTTTATCTGTGTCTAGAAAATAATCGTGATATTGTAGATTGAAATTACGATTGTTAATAATTGCCTTGGATTTTGTTATCATATTTGATGAAATGTCTATGCCGATATAGACTACTTTTTGATCTTGTTTAGAATGCTTTTTTAGCCAATGATCAAAAGCAATTCCTGCGGTCATTGGTCCACAACCAATATCAATAAAATACAATATTCCTTCATCTAAAACTTCTTGAAGTAAGGGTTTTTTGTTTAAAAAACATATGTAATTACTTGTAAAATGCATCTGAGCATAATAAAATCCATATAGATCAACCTTTTGTTTACCAGTCAACCCATGTGAATCTTCATCAAAATCTGTTCTACCCTGATCTAAAATCTCATTTCTATGTTGAGTATTAGTTTTCATGTACCTTAACTTTTGAATTAAAGGATCTGTTAGTAAACTATTTGCAGGATTAAGAAATGTTGTTTTTAAGGCCTGTTGTAATAGAGGTTGTAGTTTAAGAAGAGTCATTAGGTTTTATTGTTTATTAGTAAGAATAACTGAACTGATATACAATAAATAAATAAAATATTATTATCTTCTTAAAACAATTTACCCCTTCCTCTTAATAGCAAAAAACAACAACCCCTCATAAATAGATTTTAAGACCATTACCACCCCCACCAACAAAAGAGGGTGCTCCCAGCCTGCCAAATGGCTCAAGGCCCACCAACAAAGGAACCAAACATATTGCATAATGAATTGGCTGCGGTGTACCATGACCCGCGTAGACATCGGCAGTCGTCTATAAGAAGGAATAACGCCTTGACGTTCTAATAGAAAAGGCGGCAATAAATACGTTAATAGGAATAAAACTGCTAAGAATAATAGACTTTCTTTCCATAATTCGGCAGGTAATTGGGCCAAGGTCATCCAAACTCCTTGGGTGGTATTCCAACTATCCACATCACCGAGTTGTATTAAGAAAACTAAGGCAAGATAATGCCCAACTAAGGTATAGAGGCTCAACAAAACGACCTTCAAAGCAGGACGTCGATATTCCTGCAAATGATGAACACCAGGGCGACCATATTTAATGGGAATTCTAAGCACTAAATAGTTCAAAACCAGGATAGCCGCTAGTAGTTCTAACCAAACCAAAAATAGAGAGGCAAACAAGCTCCAATCTAGGAGCCAAACCCCTAGAAAAACAAAAAGATTATTGAGAAAAATACTGTAGAATTCAAACTTTTGTAAAAATTCTGGTGTTATCTTAGTCATAGTATTTACGAATTTTCATTTTTTTCTGAAAGTTTTAAAAGTTTGGAGCAGTAGGCACTAAATTATTACTATATTTGCCCATGACGGTATTATAATTGTCCTACAAAAAATTGGAAAAAACAACACCATAGCTTTTATCGAGCTAGCTATCAAAACATCTATACATGAATAGTGATATAAAGGTTCTTTTGAACGATAAAACCCTTGATAAAACCTTGCAGGAAATTGCCCAAAAGGTAGCACAAAAAACGCGTATTAGCCCTGAAGAAGGACTGTATTTATACGAGAAAGCGCCTTTAGGCTATTTAGGGACCTTGGCGAATCATATTCGCGAGCGGAAACATGGTAACAAGACCTATTTTAATAGGAATTTCCACATGGAGCCGACCAATGTTTGTGTGTATACTTGTACCTTTTGTTCTTACTCTAGACTCATCAAGAAGCGAACAGAAGGCTGGGAATTGACCCATGAGCAAATGATGGATATTGTTAAGAAATATGACAACAAACCCGTTACCGAAGTACATATTGTTGGAGGAGTTTTGCCGCAGTATGATTTTGATTTTTACATTAAGCTTTTTAGTGCAATCAAAGCGCATCGCCCAGAACTACATGTCAAAGGATTAACTCCTGTAGAATACCACTATGTCTTTAAGAAAGCGAAAATTTCTTACGAAGAAGGGATGAAAGCGATGGTAGAGGCGGGCTTAGATTCTATGCCAGGGGGTGGCGCGGAAATTTTTGACCCAGAGATTCGCGAGCAGATTGCTCGTGGAAAATGCGATGCTGATCAGTGGTTGAGAATTCATGAGATTTTACACGATTTGGGCAAACGTTCTAATGCAACCATGTTATATGGACATATTGAAGAATATCGCCATCGTGTTGACCACATGGAGCGTCTTCGTCAGTTGCAAGACAAAACTGGTGGATTTCAAACCTTTATTCCACTCAAATTTAGAAATAAAAACAATGAATTGTCACACCTAGAAGAGGTGTCAGCAGTAGACGATTTGCGCAATTACGCGATTGGCCGCATCTACTTAGATAATTTTGACCATGTCAAAGCCTATTGGCCGATGATTGGACGGACGACAGCTCAGTTATCTTTGGCCTTTGGGGTGAATGATATGGATGGTACGATCGACGATACAACCAAGATTTACAGCATGGCTGGCTCTGAAGAACAGTCGCCTAATATGAGTACCCAGCAATTGGTAGAATTGGTCAAAGCGGTCGGGAGGCACCCTATTGAGCGCGATACAGTATACAATGTCTTGCAAGATTATGAAGACTATGATTTCTCACAAGAAGAAGCGCAAGGCTTTTTAGAATTACCAGTTATTAATCCGTCTTAGTTAGAACAATCCATGAAAATTTACTTATACCGTCACGGCGAAACAGAGCATAATAAGGCGCGTTTGATACAGGGAAGAGGCATAGATTCTAATCTGAATGCTACAGGAAGAGCACAAGCAGCCGCCTTTTTTGAAGTCTACAAGGGGGTGCCTTTTGATTGTTTGTTTACTTCTGAACTCCAAAGAACCCAGCAAACCGCTGCGCCTTTTGAGGCTTTGGGGATTCCTGTAAAGCGTCGAGCAGCACTGGATGAAATCAGTTGGGGCGATTGGGAAGGGAAGTCGGCGAGTCAGGAAATGAGTAATGATTATTTGGAAATGTTGACTGCTTGGGGCGAGGGCAACTATGCTTGCAGTTTGGCGAATGGAGACAGTGCTCTATCTATGCAACAGCGCTTACAACCTTTTGTAGAGGAGTTGTTGGCCTTGAAATACAAACAGGTGTTGGTTTGTTCTCATGGTGGTACCTTAGGCTTTTTATTGCCTCTATTATTGGAAGAACCTTTGTCCACTATGCCTAGTTATAAACACCACAATACAGGCTTAGATATTTTTGAATACAAGGAAGGAACAGGCACTTTATTGGTCCAAAACGATACCACTCATGCTTCTTAAATTAGGTGTTTCTTATCACTAAACCACAAAATGTATGCGTACCATTAACCTGTCAGCAGTGGCTTATTTGAATACCAAACCTTTCTTGTATGGTATCTATCAACATGGATTAGAGCAACAGATTTCTATCAATTTGGATATCCCTGCTCTTTGTGCCCAAAAATTGGCTGATGGTCGAGCTAATGTAGGATTGATCCCTGTAGCGGCTATTCCACAAGTACCCAATGCACAAATTATTACAGATTATTGTATTGGAACAGAGGGCGCTGTAAAAACAGTTTGTATTTACAGCCAGGTGCCTATTGAACAAGTGGAGGCCTTGTATTTGGATTATCATTCCCGAACTTCTGCGGCCTTAACGCGTTACCTTTTAGCTAATCATTGGAAGATTACCCCTAAAATTTTAGCGGCTAAGGCAGGTTTTGAGAAACGGATTCAACAGAAGACGGCGGCACTGATTATTGGTGATCGCACGATTGGGTTAGAAGAAGAATATGCTTATGTATATGACTTAGGAGCCATTTGGAAGGAACACACAGGCTTGCCTTTTGTTTTTGCCGCATGGGTGAGTACAGCGCCTTTATCTGATGTTTTCTTAGAAAAATTTAATGCCGCTCTGAAAACAGGTGTTGAAAAACGTGCTCAAGTTGCTCAAATGTTTCAATCTAGCCATCCCAATTTTAGTGTACATGATTATTTTTATCAATACATCCACTACGATTTAACGCCCGCCAAAAGGCAGGCGCTTCGTTTATTTCTACAACAAATTGCTCCAAAGGCAGGAGCGCGGTCCTAAGATTTTTCCGTTAATAAACGCTTGATTTCTTTCTTGACACTAGGATGACTAGGAGGCATGGCATTGCCATCTATAATTTCTCCGCTAGGAGCAATAATCATGTAGTGTGGAATAGAATAGATATTGAAAAAGCGCAAGAAATCCACCATCTCATTTTGATTACGCTGATAATGTTCCCCTAGTCCAGCTAAATCTAATTGCTTCATACTGCGCTTCCATTGATCGATATGTTTGTCAATAGAAATGTACACAAATACTACTTCTTCTCCTTTTAGAGCTTTGTGTAACTTATGAGAGGCGGGCATTTCTTGGCGGCAAGGGCCACACCAACTTGCCCAAAAGTCTACGTAGATCACTTTTCCTTTGTGAGCTTTGAAAATTTCCAGTAAAGTCTGCTGGTCTCCATTAATATGAGTGAAGGGATTCGCTTCTACAATTTTCTGCCCTTTATCTTGAGCAAATAAAGTACAGGTTAACAGCAGACAGATTAATAATGTGAAAGGACGCATGTAAGATGAAAAATTAAGAATGGTGAATAGATCAATTTACTATCTAACAGTCTAAAAAGATGCCAGATTTTGTAGGAACTGGAGTGTGGTATTCAAATATCTGTAAGAACATTATTGATTATAATGATAGGTAGAATTAAATCAAAAATACTATTTTTATAAAAAAAATAGCCAGATAATCCCCTCAAATTAGTAAGGAAGAGGTTCCTCTAATACAGGAATCCATCCTTGTTAAACGAACTGAAGGAACAGAAGTAAAAAGAGTGTTCATAAGGAACAGCCAGTAGGTAAAATGAGAACTCAGGTAGAAAAGTAGATTATTTTTTTGTTTTTTTTGCGTAAATTAGAGGTTATAACATTTCTTTATTTCTGAAAAAGGCGGCGAATCACCATTTTGATAACGGTAGAAAACAATTCTTTTTTTATTGGCGATAGCTATGTAATTACGCCTATGTTTTCAATTTTATAATGAAGTGGTTTAAAAAAGAGCTTTCATTTAACATGATTTATCTTTCTTCAACAACTTCAATAATTTCAACAGCTCTTTCTTCAACAACACCTTGTTTTAAGGGTATAAAATCAATCAAATGCACTATTTTTTAACAACACTTTTTTTATTTTTCACCACACTGCTTTTGCATGCTCAAAACCATCCTACTTGTGATGGAAGCCGTTATGTAAGTGAAGTCTTTACTTCTGTTGATACAACCGAAGGTGTTTTTTATGGGAGTAATCTTACTTACAATGGTAATAACAAAGACCTATACATGGACATTTATGAGCCAACAGGAGATCTTGCGGTCACCCGTCCAGCAATTGTATTGGCTTTTGGAGGTTCTTTTATTAATGGGAATCGTGAGGACCTGGATGCGCTTTGTCGCTATTATGCCAAACGAGGTTATGTCGCAGTAACGATTGATTATCGTTTATATGATGGTGGTTTCTTTCCATTACCAGATTCTGTTGCAATGACTGATGTTGTAATTAAAGCGGTAGGAGATATGAAGGCTGCTGTCCGTTTCTTGCGTCAAGATGCCGCTACTACTAATAATTACCAAATTGATACCAATTATATTTTTGTAGGCGGAGTCTCCGCAGGAGGAATTGTGGCGAACCATGTTGCTTATTTAGGGGCCGATGATACATTGATGGCTAATGAGCAAACGGCTATTAATAACAATGGTGGTTTTGAAGGAAACACAACTAATAATGCAAACTTGTACAGCTCTAGCGTACAAGGTGTTGTTAATTTCTCAGGAGCGTTACGTTCTGCAGAATACATTGATGCGAATGATCCACCACTTTTTTCTGCTCATGATGATGGGGATGGTGTAGTTCCTTATGGTAATGGTTTTGCTACCATTGCTGGTTTTCCAATTGTTTATATTGAAGGAAGCCAAACGATGGCTGCTAAGGCCACTAATATAGGGTTACCTAACATTTTGATTACTCTCCCTAATAGTTCAGGACACGTGAGTTATTTTCAAAGTAATGCTGCACAATGGGCGGATACCGTACGAAGTACAGCCAGTCAATTTTTGCACGATGAGGTGATTTGCCCTATTGTTATTTCCTTGAATAAAACGGGTTCACAAAACTTATTGGCTAATTTTTATCCTAACCCAAGTCCACAAGATGTAATGATTGCTTTTGAAGAATTACCAAGCGCCTACAATTTGGTGTTGTATGATAATATGGGACGGGTTGTAAGAACCGTCAACAACATTCAAAACGACCGCTATGTTTTATCTAGAGAAAAATTACCTGCAGGAATGTATCATGCTCAATTACAATTTGAAGCGGCTAATCGAGCTCCAGTACAAGCAAGTATTATTTTCCAGTAAATCCTTATCATGTTTATAACAAGAAAAATTGCTTCTGCTAAAGAAGCACAAAGTAGAGCGCCACGGCGCTCTACTCGTTATTATATACTAGGTGTATTGCTGTTGATGAGCCAATTCATACAGGCACAAACGCCTCATCTTACTTGTGACGGTAGTCGTTATATACAGCCTGTTTTTTCTCAAGTAGATACTACTTTAAATGTCTTTTTTGGAGTGAATACCACCTATGCAGGAGATATAGACAGTCTGTATATGGATGTTTATCAACCAGTAGGAGATGCGGC
>JBOEFW010000123.1:0-5091 GCA_050633105.1 Aureispira sp.
TACTCGTTGCCGTTACACTTACTGCTGTTGGTTCACTAACCATAACACAGGTATCAAAAGCACAACCTTGCCCATCGGTAATGGTCACACAATAAGTACCTACGCCTAAATTATCTAAGGTATCAGTAATACTGGCTCCTGTGGACCAACTATAAGAGTAGCTTCCAAAGCCACCTAATGCTGTTGCTATGACGCGTCCATCTGTTGCAGTAGTGCCATTACAAGATAAATTATTAACGGTTACATTCGCAGTAAGTGGTGTGCCTACAGTAATCGCAATTGTATCAGAATCGGTACATCCTGCACCATCATCGACTGTAACGCTATAACTGCCAGAAGCTCCTACACGAAGAATAGAAGCCGTACTCCCTGTAGACCAAATGTAAGTACTAAAACCAGCTCCCGCATCTAAATCTATGCTGTCCCCAGCACATAAGATAGTAGGGCCACTAGGAACAATTGTTGTTAAAACAGCAGAACCAACATTGACATTAACGCTACCTGTATCGCTACAGCCAAATGCATTTTGAGCAATAACAGTATAAACTGTACTAGTTGCTGGTGTTACAAAAGGACTATCACAAGCGGTACAACTAATGTTGGTATTTGGAGACCAATTAAATGTTGTGCTTGATAAATCTTGGAAATTCAAACACCAATCATTTAAAGTACCAGCTGTTCCCCCAGGGGAGACACTGTTATGTACAATAACCAATGTCCATGTACCATTCGCTGTAGCTCCAAGTAAACTATTAAAACCTGCTACTCCTCCTTGAGGGAGGTAGTTAGGGCCTCCTGTAATTGGAGGGAAGAAAGGTAAACCTGTAATTGGATCATTTGCTGGATCATTAGAAAATATTACAGCGTTTAAAGCGGTATTAAAACCACCATTATTTTGTGTTAGAATAGCTCGCTGTCCACTAGGCGCTATTAAGAAGGCTGTGACTTCATTGAGAGAACTCATATTAATATCAAAACACACTTCAAGAGAAGAGAGTAGAACAGGAGTGATAATATTAGGGGCTACACCCGAAAGATTTAAGGTCACTCTAGTGGTATCCTGACGTTGTATTGTCACTGGAGAAGGTATATTTATAGATTGCCCTCCTGTGGCACTAGAAACGCTTGCTCCCAATTGTGTTGATCCTGTATTACAAAGAGAAACATCTGGACTAGTCGTCACATTGATTGGGTAAGGTGCTGCAATTTGTACTGTATCTGATTGTGGTAAACATACTCCATCATTATACACTACGATAAAGGTATCTGGTGTCAATTGAATTGCAATAGGATTAGCAATCGTTGGATCGCTCAATGGTGCTGTTGGTGTCCAACTGTATGTTGGACTAGAAGGAGCGGTGCCACCATAAGCAACATTTACATTGAGTTGAATAGTATCTGTTTGATTATCACAAATAAAATAACGATCTGCTATTGCGTTGAATACAGTAATGCCAATGACTTCGATATTAACACTACTTTGGGCATTACACAAGCCACCTGGACTAGATAAAGAATAGGTAATTGTATGGTTTCCTGTAGGGGTATTGGCTACGTCAATTTCTCCTGTACTACTGTTAATAAAAACAACACCTGTACTAGAGGTAAAGATACCTCCTGGTGTTCCTGTAATAACGGCTACAGGATTAGCTGCGGATTGTTGACAGTAAACAGGGGCACTGTAACTAAAACTACCATCAGGTATTCCAATGACAATAATTTTTACTGTATCAATAGTACTACAACCACCATAGGTGAATTGTACTTGAAAAACCATGGAATCAAAGGGAGTTGTTGTAGGAAGGGCAGGCGCTGTAAGCACTGGTCGTGCAATAGTAGGGTCAGAAATAGTACCTGTAACACCTCCTATCTGTGTCCATAAATAGACGCCTGTTCCTGCAATGGTATTAGGGAACGTATCTACTGGAAGCACAATGCTAGAGCCCGAACACACCGTACTGTCAGAAATATTGATGCCTGGTACAATGACTTCTATGGGGACTCGTTCTTGACAAGTATTGACAGGCGTATTGACTTCAAAAGCTAGGTCAAAACGATAGTTACCTACTTGTGCTTGGGTTGGGGCGATAATAGCGCCTATGCTAATAGTATCGTTAGAAAGCCCTGTTGCTGTAAAAACAGTAGAGCCAGGAAAAGCAGTATCAATAGTGGTATAAGGAGCATAAAGACTTAATGTATCAGAGGGAGTTCCTGCGGAGGTCACTTGAATTCCTAATTGATCACCAGGACAAACAACATAACGTCCAATCCCCCCTGTTGTATCAACTAGTGTTCCTCCATTATTAGCAGGAAAAGGTAAGGTATCTAAATTATAAGTAAAATCACAAGGACAGGCAATGGTACCACTTCCCGAATTGGAGGTACTAAAGATGCTGGTCGCTTGCCCAGAAAAGTTTGTAACCATTAAGATATAAACGTCGCCTATAGTGGCGTTTGAAACCTGCACAAATTCAATAGAAGCAGGGTCATAACTACAGGTATCGACTACATTACCATTAGCAGTAGTCCCATTTCCTAGGTTCCCACAATGACTCATAGCTGCTGCTAAATTAGGGTATGGTCCCCAAAGAATATAATCAATATCTACATTGGCAGTACTTTGTAATGTAATATCGATAGACCCTGTTTGAGATACCGTCAAGGTAAAAAAGGTTGGATCGGGAGAACTACCTAAACAACCATAATTATTACCTACAGGAGCATTAATTCCACTAGTAGTAGCTGGATATTGATTAACACTATCACAGAAAGGAGAGAATTCTGCTCCAAGACAATCTGGACTTTGAGCTACTAAAGTTTGTGCTAAAGCTAAGAAAACAAACAAAATTAGATGCTTGTATAGTATATTCATAATATTTATCTATAAAATGATGCCTGTTGGATGAAGGCAAGTCAATAAAAACAAAAGCCCTACAATTTATCGGATAATTGATGTAGGGGGTGGTGTTTGTTCTAATTCTTGAATACGTTTTACAGTTCTATCTAACGCTGTTTGATGCTTTTGGCGTATTGCTCTGCTCACGGTTGGGTCTGCTTGGCTGTCGGCAACAGCTTGTTGCAATCTTGGTAGATGGCCTTTTAGGTTTTGTAATTCCTCTGTCGCAGTCATTGGAACACGAGTAACATTAGGTGCTGCTTTTTTATAAGGACAAGTAGCACAAGGGGCCGCTGTTTGTTGTTGGCGCATCGCTTTCAAATCAACTTGCTCATAGCCCATGGATTGGAGGTATTGTAGTGTAGCAGCATCTTGCCCCTTTGATAAGAAGGGGAGAGAGAGTAAGATAGAAAATAAGAATAGTTGTCGCATAATAATAACTTATGAAAAGATAATGTTAGTAGAACGTAGGCTTATCTGTCTTAAACGCAGAACTCACCTTGATTGATATATCCAATGAAGGAAAATCACTATTTCTCGCAAAAGTAGTATTTATTGTCTAAGACTAACAATACTCGATGATTCTTGTTTTACTTTGACAATTGATTATATTTCTACAAAACGTTTTCCAAGCTAGCTTTGCTGCCTTATTTTAATAGTCGTTTTTAATAGTAATTTTATTAGAATATTTATAGATAGAGTTTTAGACTGAATTACTGTGTCTTTTAATTTTTCTTTTTGCTTAAAAAATTAGTAATTGTAATCAACCTACTAGAATAAAGATTGTTAACAATGTATTCTTCAAAAGAAAAATAAAATAGATGGAAAGTTACTTGGTGATAGGGGGAAGTAGAGGTATAGGAAAAGCAACGGCCCAATTATTATTGGAACAAGGCCATGAGGTTCATATCATTGCGCGCTCCATACCTGAATGGGAGGGCAACTACATTTTTCATGCAGTTGATGTATTGGAAGATGATTTGCCAGATTTGGGAGGAACTCTAGATGGACTGCTCTATTGTCCTGGTAGCATCAACTTAAAACCTTTTAAGGGCTTGAAGCAAAAAAACTTTCAAGAAGATTTTAATATTAATGTATTGGGAGCTGTTCGCGCCTTGCAAAAATACGCTTCTGCGCTCAAAAAATCAGATAAGGCATCTGTAGTTTTATTTAGTACTGTTGCTGTTCAAACAGGCATGGCGTTTCACGCTTCTATTAGTGCTGCCAAAGGGGCAGTAGAAGGCTTGGTTCGTTCTTTAGCGGCAGAATGGTCGCCAACTATTCGTGTGAATGGTATAGCTCCTTCAATTATGCAAACTGATTTAGCGGCGCGATTGTTACGCAATGAAAAACAAATAACAGCCGCTCAACAACGCCACCCATTAAATAGCATTGGACAGGCAGAAGATGGCGCTGCTTTAGCTAGCTTTTTGTTGCAACCTTCTTCTCGTTGGATAACAGGTCAAATTATTGGATTGGATGGTGGCATGTCTGCTATACGTAAGTTATAAGAAGAAGTGATTATGATAAAAGAGAAAAAAATAACACCTGCTGATTTAGAAGAAATGAGTCATTTGTCGCGTATTAATCTAATTAATAGCATTACAGGCTATAAATCAGCTTCTCTAATTGGGACAAAGAGTACGGCAGGTCATTTGAATGTAGCTATTTTTAGTTCCGTGACGCATATAGGTTCTAATCCACCATTGATTGGTTTTATTGTGCGTCCTACTACCGTCACTCGAAATACGTATGATAATATTAGAGAGACTGGTTTTTACACGATTAACCACATCAATCAAAACATTATAACAGATGCACATCATACTTCAGCGAAGTATCCAGAGAATATTTCAGAGTTTGATAAAACTGCTTTGAATACAGAGTTTAGAGGAGACTTTTTGGCTCCTTATGTGCAAGAGGCTGTTATTAAAATTGGTTTAGCATTTCGAGAAGAAATACCAATTTGCTGCTCAAACCGTTTGTATTAGTGGTCTAGATGCTTATCATTTGCCACAAGAGTTGAAACGTTTAGAGTATGCTCGACCTAAGAATCAGTAAAGGAAATTATTGCTTATAGATTAGTTAGAAAATACAAAAAAAGAGCCACTTCAATAGTTGAAGTAGCTCTTTTTCATTTTGTTTGTGAGAACCTTATCTCAAGATAGTAACATTCCCTTTCACCTGAATGGTCT
>JBOEFW010000124.1:0-12592 GCA_050633105.1 Aureispira sp.
TCTTTGAAGGGCAGAACTCACAAGTAAATGTTCCTGAACAGGGGTGGGATGGTATCTACAAAGGTACGCCTGCTCAAACGGGTACTTACTCTTGGTATGCCGATATCCTTTATAACGATGGTGAAACTATTCAAATTAAAGGGAATGTTACTATCTTGAGATAAGGTTCTCACAAACAAAATGAGAAAGAGCTACTTCAACTATTGAAGTGGCTCTTTTTTTATTATTACAATGTTCTTCTAAAATAGATGGACTAATTCAAAAAGTTGAATACAACTATGCTTTCTTCTTCTTCCAACTGCCACTATCTCCCACTCTATAGGTAGTACTTCTTTCGAAGCTTAGCGGAGATGCAGGAAAAGTAGGACTAACATCTAGCCAAGTTGTTGGAGGCACCTCCCAATACAACCAATAAATAGGCGTCAAATTAGGTACAGTAGATTGTGCAACATCGATCACTATTCTCGAACTAGCATGTGCTCCTACAAAAACAAAAAACGCTTGCAATACCGTAGATTTATTGGCTAAGTCAAAATCAGTATGATTGAATCGAATCTCTTCTATAGAGAAGATGCGTGAATTTTTGATGGTTTGTAATAAGCGTTGTAACCATCCATTGGTTGCCAATAAGCCTTGACACATTTCTAGCTCTAAGTAGGCTCGAAACGCCGCACAGAGTGCACTAAAGTGTCGTTGTACGGTTAGTTCTTCCTCCATTGTTGCGACTTCCTTCAACAACTCGTCTACATCTACAAAGTTCTTCGTCAAACCTCCTAATATATCCACCAACATTCGAGAAATAGGTTTCTCTTTATAGGAAAAATCCAAAACATTTCCCATCAGTAGCATTCTGGCCTCTTCTGCTTTTTGATGGATGTCTTTTAAAGACAATAGATCTTCTAAAGTCGCATTGGGTTTATTTAGCAGAGCCTTTAGTATATTCAAATACCGTTTTTCTGCTTGCTGTTTTAGAAGTGCATCTTGGTTAGCCATCGCCAAACCTTTTTTGATCCATTCCACTTGATCAGATTCTAAATATTGATACAGTAAATCTTTTTCGTTCTGCCCTTCAAAGCTACTCGCTGCTCTAATAAAATACTGTAAAGCTTCCTTGCTTTTATATTGCCCAGGCATAGAAGGCCTTCCTTTATAATACCCCGTACAATTGATAGAGAAAAATCGACTTGATACCCCTGTTTCTTGTCCATCTTTAAAATGCCCTAACTCTAAGGTTGTCAAGTTCTTCAATCTTGTCCAAGTACTCGGCACTGTATCATAAGGATAGTCATTAATGGATAAGTCCTTTAAATTAGGAAGTTCTCCAAATTGACTAATAAGCGTATAAAAAGCCGCTTTGTCTTCTTCCTTCAGCTCTTCGGCGGCAATCATAAGTCTTTCCAACGCTGTCATTTTTGACCAATCGATGGTAGATCCTACCAAGGTTTCTGCATTAATCGATAATTTACACAGGTTTTCAAAGGTATTAGGTAAGCTTTTTAAGCCCACAGAATAAGCGTGTAAAATGGTCAATTGGGTGCAAGAAGCCACCCAATCAGGCAATTCCGTCAATCGATCATTTCCAGAAAGGTCTATTTCTTCTAAATGCTCAGGATTGATGGACTCCATCCATTTTGGTAAGCCTTTCTTCAACTCTACATAAGAGAGGTCTATTTTTTTGATGGGTAAGCTAGCAATGATCTTTTGGTCCACCTCATTCGGTTTCCACCTTGTCTTTTTAGCGACCGTTTTTTCTGTAATTCTATCAACAATTGTTATCATATCTTGAAGCCGCTTGATTTTGGCAAACTTCATAATACCTTCGTAGCGTTCTAATAAAGCTGTTTCTTGTTCTGTGTTTAGGGCGCTTAAAATGGTTCTCATTTTATCTGCTTCCCAAGTTTCAAAAACGGCAAGAAGTTGTTCCATAACTATAAAATCAGGGTGTTAATAATTAAAAGTATTCTACTAAAGTACTCCTATCAAATCGTAATAAAGGGCCAAAACCCACAACTGCTCTCCTTTAATGGATAAGCGTTGCTATCAAATGGATAAATGCAGTTCTTATAAAAAACATCGAACAAATATGGTTAAAGCTTTTTCCTCCACAAAAAAAGGATTGGTCAGGAATAATATTCCTAACCAATCCCCTTTCTTCCTTAGAAGCTTATTTACTTCAATTTATAGGTATATACCCGACTATCGTTGGCAACAATTAATGTATTGCTTTGTTCTTCAAATAAATCAACCACTTCAAAAGTAGAAGTTCCTGCTAAAGGAAAACCTTGCTGTAATTCTCCACGAGCATTAAGCAAGCCTATACTATTGGTATTGGGCTCCCAATAACCTATCATTTTTTTACTTGATCCTTCTAAGTCTACTTCAAAAACTTGCCTGTCTTTTGCTTCTGGAATGGTGTAAATTTCGGTCTGTTGTAATTTATCCTTAGTCCTCCCCTTCTCGTCGGTTTGCTTTTCATAATAATGGATAATCATTTGGTTGGCATCCATTCTAATATAATCCTTGCGGGCATCACCAACAACATCCGCGTATAAAAACTGGACCTTCTTTTTGAGTTGTGGTACAGCAGCAAAGCTAAAGCTTTTTCCTTTTGGATTAACCATCTTAATTTTTCCATTCACCTGCCCTGCTGCTATGCGCCCAATACTCGGATCAACCCCCCAACTCGTTGGTTTACCTAAGCTAGCATGTTTAAAATGAACCTTAGCTGATTGTTCATATGCATGACAATGCCCTGCTGTTGTTACCAGTATGAAATAACGCTCCCCGTTGTAATTCATATACTGCATGGGCCACCCAGCACGCCCTGCTCCTTTCAGAGGTTGCCACCCAGAAAGTGGTCGTCCTGTTTCTTCATAACCATAGACCGCCCCATTTCTACAAGGAATAAAGAACCGTGGTCCTTTTCCATTATTCATTGCCAATACGCCACTAGCTGCTCTATGAATGAGTGGAATGGTCATCAAATTTTCTCCTTCTTTGGTGAAAATGTAAATAGCAGAATCCGTACTAAAACCATACTGAATTTCATCGTTGTTATAATAATCTACCTCAAAAATAGGAGAATTAATAAGACGATTGGTTCTTTTATGCGCAGGCCATTTATTTTCTCCATTCTTATCAAACAAATACAACTGACGTCGCTCATCTTGTATCAAAATGTAGTAATTCCCATCATGAGAGAATAAGACTTTGGGTGCTATAGCTGCTTTGCTGTTAAGGTCTGCCTGCCAAGCCTCCGTCGCTGTAACCTTTTCTTTGTTTGTTACTTGATTATAACTAGCAGAAAAGGTAGTTAAAAAATTATCTCCCTGTCCATGTAATTTGATCCCAATAGGATAAATATTTTGGAAGCCTTTCCACGTTGCTTGTAAATGTTTCTTTGATAGACTATCTCGGCCAATATACTGTATAAATTTATTGACATTCGGCGTATTAATAAGCATATAGATATTCGCCTGTTTGCTACTCTGTTTTAGGAAAGCTTGATAGGTTGGTAACTCCAATAAAGTTTTTTCCTTTTCATTGTTGAATCGTTTAATCCAACCTTCCAAGGTACTTTTTGAATTTGCCAAGACAATATATTCTCCAATAATTGTAAAGTAAGGTGCTTGTAACGGGTTGATAGTACTACCAAACAAAGGTTTTAACACATTCTCAATAGGCAAATGTGTGATCTCAAAGTTTTGATACCCATAACGCGTTACCTTTCCTTCTCTCTTGGCATAACGATCTAACAGTTTCCAAGTTAGACTCGTATCTTTACTGTGTAAGAACACTAATTTATTCTTCTCAAAACCATTTTCATTATCTGTTAAATCTTCATAAAACAAAGCACCATCTTGCCCCAACCAAGGTTTAATATATTTTTCAAAATCAGCATTTTTTTCCTTAGAATAACGCCCATAAAACGAATTAAAATCGCCCCAACCTACATACAACATTGCTCCTAAATTACTAGGAAACAATTCTATCATGCGGCTATTTTTAGGCGCTTCCTGCTGCGCCAAAGCTTGTAAAAAAACATTATCAGCTTCTGGATAAAGTTTTCCAGTTAAATTAAAATCCTTTGGTAAAAATTGGGCATCTAAACGCATCCAGTCCCCTGCTTGTCTTAATCCTAATATAGCACTAGGATTGGACGTAGTCACTACATTCGTCAAAGAAGGAATTGCTTTAAAATTCAAATAAATATTCCAAGTCGGTTGCTTTCTTGGGACAGCTGCAATTGCTTGAAAAGCTTCATTTCTATGCACACTCGCTTTAATCCCATACAACTGTTCTATACTTGATTCCACTAAAATAGTGGTTGGACTAAACAGCACCAAGCCTCTAAATAAAGTAAATGTACACTCTTGATCATCCGCTAACTTCAAAGTATAAACTGTACAATTTCTAAAAGTACTTTTTTGAATGTGTTTTGGACGAATAGCCGCTATGAATTCTTCGGATTGAAAATCACGCGCTGAAATATGGAGCACATAAAGCCAATTGGCCGCGCGATTGCTGGTCACTTGTACACCACTAATGATGGTGGTTTCTTCTAATAATTGCTGGTACTTTTCATTAACATGAAACAAGGAATCCAATAAATGAACCCCTTTTTTCCATTTGTCTAAAATAGAAAGTTGCAGTAATGCAGGTGCATAATCTGCGGTTAGCAAATCAGAGGGGAGCCCTTTTCCAGCAGGTAATTCTAATAATAAAGCGGTATCCTCAGAAAATGCTTCCAAAGGGTTAGTCGCCATCAAAGGGCTTCTAAACCAAGCCTGCTGGTGTCCAACACTTAATACCGTATAGCTCCCTAATAACACCATTACCAAGCGTTTCCAATAACGCGCAAAAAATGGCCGCAAAACATAGCGGCCTATATTTCTAAAGAAATCAATAATCATATACTCTATTCAGATAAATGTAGGAAGGGTTTCTAGTCAGCCACGCAACGACATGCATGGCCTGATAATTCACTGTAATATGTTCGAGTAATGCCTTGTTCTTGGCGTTTCAACACTCGTACCCAAACACCACCACTGGTATCGGAACGGGTCGCCGTCCAAAAACTAGCTTGTTCTCCCAAGTTAAAATAAGGGCCATAACTTGGGTTGTACTCTCCTGAAGGCAAGGCAATAAAACTGTGGTCATTGGTATTCGTTTCCCCTTCCCAAGCCGCTTCATCTTTGAGCTGTTCTCCTTGATTCGTACCTCGTTCATTTAATTGTTCTACTTCTAAAGCCCCCATTCCTAACGTTCTTTCTAGCATTTTCCACTCTTCATCGGTAGGGAGATGCCAGCCAACAGGGCAGGCTGTTTGGGCCGCTTCGTAAGTATACAATAAGCCATATTTTTTAGGCGCAATATCAGGGTTATTAGGATTCTCAAAAGCACCTTCTTGCTGAAACCGAATGTTTTCTGCAAGCCACTCTTGGGTACCAATAAGCGTGGTACAATAGGTTTGACCATCGCGCACATCTTCAAAGCTATTGGTACAAATCAAAACGGGTTCCTTCTCCCCACAACTTTTTAAGGTAACAACAAAACAACTGACTAAAAACAACACAATAGGCAGAGGAAAAAGGTAAATATTCTTAAAGTGGCTGGAAATAGGATTCATCATAGCTATTTTTTAAATCAAGGGGGCACCAGTTAAGTATTCGCTTCAAATCGACGGCGATACAGGAGTAATTCTTCTTTATCATCAGGCAAACGAATGTGTTCTACAAATACCAACCCTAGTTTCTCTAATAAGGCTTGAGAAGCTTTATTCGCTTCTATTGTAATTCCTTGCACGACAGGTAATTTCCATTCATGCTCTGCCAATTCCATTAATTTTTGAGCACTTTCAAATCCATACCCCATTCTTTCATAAGCAGGCAGCAAGGCAAATCCAATGTCTACGCCTTCTAGGCCTTCGCGATCATACAGGCCACAAGTTCCTACTTTTTTACCATCTTCTATTCGAATCAATGTAAAGTTACCAAACCCTAGCCGCTTCATTTGAGGCTCCATTCGTTCTGCAATGTACTGTTCAGCGGCTCCGATCTCTTTAACATCTCGGTCTCCAATATTTTGAATCCACTTTGGAGTATTCAACAATTCTAAGATAAAGGCCGCATCCTCTTTGGAGGTTGGTCGCAGTTCTAGTCTCGTCGTTTGGATTGCAATAGACTTGCTCATGGTAATTAATCGTTAGAAAGATAAAAAGAATTGTTGTAAAGGTATTGTTTTTTCTGTAGAGCACCTTTTTTATGGGGGGCAATTACTTTGGGAGATGGTGACTGCTCCAATCCTTTAAGACGTCCTCCTTAAAGATAGATTGTCCTCCTTCCAACACGCCAACCAATTGATAGGTCAACTCGTTGATCTCAAACTCGTGCTCGCTTTCTAAAAATGCTCCCACATCACCAAATTCATCTCGGTCATAATTTGTAAAATCAACCGTCGCTATATCGCCTAAATGCTCTGCTTGCAGTATAGTTTTAAGGTTGGTATAGTTTTGATCAGGTGCTATGATTTCTACCCCAGTAATTTCATCAATTCTAATAAAGAAAGCTTGAGAAGGACCAAAACAATAACTTCTACCATGATCAGATTCATGAAAATACAGGGTATTAAATCCAGCATTCAGCAAGCAATGCCCGTGGTTGTAACTCACATAAATCAAAGGGCTTATTGTTTTGCCTTGCACCAATAACTCTCCTGAAGATTTCACAAAACGATTCGCTTGACAATTCCCTCCTATAACCGTTAGAGACCAATCACTGCCTTCATTAAAAGCGCCTTCAATAAAGACATCCCCTAGCACAATCAAGGAGCCATCGCTAAAATTATAACTGCCCTTAATTGTTAAATCACCCAAAACAAGCAATCCAATCGCATGTCCCTCTAAATACTTTGTTGAAAGGTTACCTTCCACCACTAGATCTCCTGTAATGACGGTAGAAGAGTCGATTACATAATCTCCTGCTATAGAAGTGGGAGTACCTTTTTGTGCTTGCAATGTTTCCTGAAATAGATAAATAGCCAATGCTACTAAGTTTCCCCAATCAGCATTGTTCTCTTCTGTCCAAACAGGAAGCAATTCTGGTATCGTCACCGTTCCTGCTATAGCGGTTAAATGTTGTTGCAAAGCATCAATTAGTTCCTGTTTAGGATCAACAGCTTTCCTCCAATTCTCCAAAGAAGTAGGATATTGTTGTGTTTCTTTAGTAATAGTAGCTAGAGCTAAGAAGGGTTCTTTATCTAATAACATAGTGAGATGTGCTTGTATAAATAATAGTTGTCCTAAAATACATTATTCAGAGCATTCTTCCAGCTATTTTTTGAATTTAATAGGCCTTTCATAAGAAACTACTCTGCCTGTAGCAATGATTGACACGCCTTATTTCTTTCTGAAAGGGGCAACAGAGAATTAGCACAATAAAAAAGCCCTCTTACATAATGCAAGAAGGCTTTTTGGAGGCTTGTTTCTTCCATCCATTTATATCCAATCTTTATTTAGACGCTTCACGACAATTTGATTGCCCTTTTGTAGAATAATAGTATACTTATTAATCCCTGCTTGTGCTGGAAAGGTAATGGAGTAATTTTTATTAATCGTCCTACTAGATTGTTGTAAAATGACTTTCTCTCCCAACTGCTTGACTGTAATATTAACGTCCGTCAATACATGAGGCGTAGAAAAATAAATTTTGTTACTATTTTTATCCATTGTAATTTTAACGGTATTCAACAAGTTTTCTTTTGTAGTTCCTAGTTCTACTTGCTGTTCTTTAACAGGTAGTTCAGGAGGATCCGCAAAAGGGCGAGCTTGGGCCGCTAATAAAAACAAAAAGAAAGATAAACTGGTGATTAAGATTAATTTAGACATAAGGCCTTTATATTTTTATAACTCTTTTAGAGCAGTAATTTTTCACAATAAATAAACGCTAATTTAGTAGCTGTTACCATTGAATATCCAAATCCATTCCAAAGCGATTTTTTTTCTCTTTTTTTATTAGAAAAGTAAACTTTAACAGTTCGTTGGATTTATTTTGTACTCTTAATCAAGCTATCTAAAGCTGGTGTCAGAAAAGCAATATCTTCCAAAAATTGATTAACATCTCCTTTGAGGTCTCCTTCATAACCGCCCCCACACACATAACGATTCGCAGAGAAAGTAGTGCTATTTATTGTGGACGCATACATGATTTCATGGCCTACGCCTCCTGTACATCCTTTCAAGGTTTTCTTTTTCTTGTGCTGTGCAATTCCATTTTTCAAGAGCGCCCCCCCTACTCGTTGCAAGGCGCTATCAGGCAAAGGATATACTTCAGAGGCTAAAGTATCGCCATAACAATAGACCCATATTTGTACTTGGTTGGAGTCTGCTCGAATTGTATAACTTCTATGATAAGGAGGAGGGACAGAGGCATCCTGAAAATGGTAATGAAATAAAGTCAGGGCATCAAAAACATTTTTCATAGAATGACAAGTTAAGGAGCGTTGGCAACAGCTTTCCAATAAACATAAAAGAAATAAAAACAGGGGTAACCAAAGCGCTCTTCTCATAGAATGAAGGTCATTAACAGGCTCTTACTCTGTTGGATTTTTAGCTGCTTTATTTTTTTTGAGTTGAATTTGTTGAGCCGCAGCTTCAAACAACCACCCTTTCCCATTGCTTCCAAAAATGTAGGTCAACATCAATTCATGGTTACTGCCCACATAAGGAGAGATATCCCCCAAAGGCACACTAAAGGCATATCCTACTCTAAACCGTTGTTTGATTTGTACGGTGGCATCAAATCCAAGTGTTCCATCGGTTGATACAGAGACGCCCAAACCCAATTGTTGGCGCCATAAGTAGCGTAAATGAAGATGGATATTCAATGGACTATTGGGCGCATAGCGAAACCAAAGGGATGGCAATAACAAGTGCTCTGCCCGCTCATAAGTACTGCTGCGCAAAACACTTTTCTCTGGTGATTGTAATTTGATCTTAGCCCCCGCATTAAAATAAAAATGTGCCACACGACGTATATTAGATAAAGCATTGTCACTCTCAAACCGCACATTCATAGCAATAAGCTGTGGAACAGATATTCCAAAGTAATACAAATCATTATAATAAAACACCCCTACTCCTGCATCGGGCAAAATAGTGGTTGTTTGACTGGTAACAATCAAAGGATCATCTATGTCATTATAACGTAATTTGGAGCCATCTAAACGGTATTGATTGGCGGATAAAGACAAGCCAATAGATAAACGATGGCGTTTGTCTGCTTTCCGACGTTCTGAATTAAATTTTAAATGGTAAGCATATTGGACATTCAGCCCTGTAAAAGATGTTGGCCCTGTTTGGTCATGGGTTAATCCGCCACCAAAAGCCATGTTTCGATCTTCATCAAAGTGGCGAAAATTGAGCGCAAACGTAATCGGGTTGTTTTCTAACCCCGTCCATTGATGGCGATAGGCAGCCGTAATAGCCGTTAAATCTTCCCAGCCAATCATTGCAGGATTAATGAGGGCAGGACTGTGCAAAAACTCACTCAACAAAGGCATTTGTTGCGCTTGTATTTGTTTGCCTGTCCAGAGTATTATTAATAAACAGTAAATGTGCTTCATATTTTATTCTCTTAAAATCGTAACGTCTCCCTTAAAAAGTCCCCAATCATCTCCTAAATCCAAAATGTAATAATAGGTGCCTGCAGGCAAAGGCCCACCACCATATTCTCCGTCCCAATTGTTGCGATAGTTTCTATTCTGATACACAACATCTCCCCAACGATTAATAATTTGTACACTATTTCTAGGAAAGAGCTCTACATTTTTGATAAACCAAGTATCGTTGTACCCATCGCCATTCGGCGTTAATACATTGGGAATAAAAACAATCTGGTCAACAGACTCCCGTACTTCTACCAACACACTAGCGGTATCTTTACAACCATCCATATTCTCTACTTCTACTTGGTAGCGGCGTGTGCTACTCGGCATTGCTTCTGTGGCTGGACAAACAGGACAAGTGAGGGCGGAATCAGGCAACCAATTGTAAAAATCGCCCCCTGTAGCACTCAAATTTGCAGCGGTTCCTGCTAAAATAATAGTATCTGAAAAAGCCCTTGCCAAAACACTATCAAAAACGGTTAAAGTTAAGGTATCGCTTTGGTCGCCACAATTGACGGCACTTCCCACTACCCAAATAGGCACATCGCCTGAGCGGCTCGCTTGAATAATATATTGGTCATTGGGGCCTGATTGTACCAAGAACGTGTCCACATAAAAATCATAATTACTGAAATTTCCTCGACTAGCACTAGCTGTTACTATAGCCGTTTCATTCGCACAAATAGGATTAGGTGCTACCGTAGCTTGTGTACTCGCGCTTCGATCCAATAAAGCAAAGAAAGGGGGGGTAAAACCAGTAAGGATTTGGCTACTTGTTAATGTTGCCAAGTTATACACATTGCTCGTTCCTGCAATTCCTTCTTGCGCATTGTCCCATTGAAAAGCACTCGTCCACTGTCCTAGGCCATTCCAAGTTCTATTGTTATCATAATAAAAAACAACATCACCAGCCGCGGTGCCATTGGTTCGCTCGATTCGATGAAAGAATTCATCATTGATCGCGCAAATATTAAAGTTACGTCGTTGGCGATCTAAGCCTGCATTACTAGGGTCTTCATGGGCCAAACGCGCTTTAAAACTCCCTGCAGTACTCACATTAGGTCGGACTCCAACAGGACGAAAAAAGTTCTGGCCTTGTACAGACGATCCCAAGGGATAAAAGTAATAGGCGACTCGATCCATTGCCCTTGATAAACCTCCATTGCCCAACGCACTCACATATCCCCAGTAGGTCCCTTGGGTATGTTCTACCGCCAATAAATCTGGATTAAACACTTCTACGGTATGTGTATCCAAACTGAATTCTCGGCTATTGAGTCGTAAAAAACCATCTACATATACGCCTACTTTCCCATAAGCAATGCTGTCTTGTTCTAAACGTAAATCATAAAAACGAGTAATGGATTGTCCTTGGATAGCTGGTGTATTGCCTCGTAAATAAACAATACCTTCCCCTCTATTAATAAAGGCTTCGTTGTTGGCATTATTTTCCCAATCTCCTATTACATAGATTTCACTGCGGTTATCAAAGGTTCCTGTGCCATCATTCTGCACTCTACCATGCACCGCTAGAAAGGCGCTATCTTGGACAGAAATAAGTACGCCTTGATTGCTCAACATAGGTGGTTGAGCCATAGCCAGCAGGGGCAATAACCATATGGTAATAAAGAATAAAAGTGCGCGCATAGTTGTATATCAAGCTCTACAAAAGAGAAGCTAATGCTTCTTCGTCAATTCCTCAATATAAAACTTTTTTGGGAGAGCTTAGGGTGTTTTTTGTGAAATCCATTTAAAACTAAGTCTATGAGAATCCTGTTAAACAACTATTCAGAAGCATTACAAGACAAGCTGTTTACAACAGAAAGGGCAATTTTATAGGGCTTCTTTCGTGTATTCCTGCTAGTTGTTGTACTTTGCAAGCCCTATTGCTGCCTATTAGAATGGGGGTAATTAGAGCGGCAAACGTCTATAAAAACGTTGGACATCATTCTTGTCTCCATTATTTTGACTAATCTTTTCCAAGGAATGTTTGGTAGCAAAAAAACAATAACCGATCGTGTCAAGGACTCTTTGACCGAGTATTTAGATGAGAAATTTGATCAATATAGAAGTCAAATTGCTTTAGATCTTTCTCGTGGATTAGGAGCACTAGCAGGTTTAGTAGCTCTTTGGAGTGTGGCCATTATTAGTGGTATATTTTCATCCATTACATTGGCATTGTTAATTGGTTGGGCCCTGTCTTTTCTATTGGGATCGGGAGCTTATATATTGAGTTTTGGTCTCCTAGCCATTTTGCTGCTTGCAGGGACTTATTATTTAATAAAAAACAAAAAGCGCTACATTGAGCAACCTGTATTTGATATTATGGCTGCTTTATTGCGCAGTCCAGAAGAATCAATCTACAAAGAGGAAGCCCCAATTCATTCTGAGTCCAATGAACCAGAAGATATAGCTTCCTTACCGATTGTGGAGAACAACAGCACAACCACTCCCCTCCCGTCTATTACTAACGAGCAAGAACAAATCGATAAAAAACACCATAAAGAACCATAGAGCAAGATTGCTCTACCTTTTTGTTCTTTGTGTTCTTATTATAATTATTATGAAAAAGCCACCTAAGAAGGATTCTCCTTTTAGTAAATTCTATAAAAAAAAGCCGCCCAAAGAAGCGGCCTGGGACGAGCCTTCTTATTATGCAGACGAAGAAGACGATAAGCCTGTTAAGAAACAGAAAAAGGATAAACCTGCTTTCAAAAAGCGGGATGGAAAAGGTACACCTAAGCAACGCAAGAAGCCTAAGAAAAAAGAGAAAGCGCCTAAATCTGTTCCTGCTCCTGTAGAGGAAAACATGCGTCTCAACAAGTACATTGCTCATGCTGGTATTTGCTCCCGCCGCACGGCCAGTGAGCACATTAAGCATGGGGCGGTAATGGTTACTGAGGTTGTCCTCAAGGAAATGGGCTATAAA
>JBOEFW010000124.1:12610-29543 GCA_050633105.1 Aureispira sp.
AATTTCAGGGAGAAATTGTTAAACCAACCCGTAATCACGTTTATATTTTGCTTAATAAGCCTAAAAATGTCATTACGACCTTACAAGATGAACGCGACCGTCGTACGGTCTTGGATTTTGTCAATGAATTGACCAATGAACGCATTTATCCAGTAGGACGCTTGGACCGAAATACTACAGGGCTTTTGTTGTTGACAAATGATGGAACCTTTGCTCAAAAGCTCTCCCATCCTAGCTTTAACATCAAAAAGGTCTATAAGGCCACTTTGGATAAACCACTTTTAGAGGAAGATTTAGAGAAAATTCGTCAAACCTTGGTGCTAGAAGATGGCCCTGCTCCTGTTGACGCCATTGAATATGGCCCTAAGGCCAACATTATTGGCTTAGAAATTCATATTGGTCGCAATAGAATTGTCCGACGTTTATTTGAACACTTGGGTTATCATGTTGCAAAATTAGACCGTGTGCGTTACGCCTCCTTAACTAAGAAGAATTTGCCTGTCGGTAAAGCACGTTTCTTAAATGCCCAAGAGTTGGTTATTCTTAAACATCTATCCTAACTTTGAATACACTATCCTTATGAAAAAGAAGATTATTACCACCAACCAAGGGCCTGCGCCTGTTGCGCCTTACAACCAAGCCGTTGTTGCCAATGGGACCGTTTATGTTTCTGGTCAAATTGCCTTGGATCCAGCTACTGGTTTATTTCCAGCAGATATTCTAACAGATATTAGAAAGGAAACCCATCAAGTTCTAAAAAATTTGGGGGCAGTCTTGGAGGCAGCCAATAGTAGCTTTGAAAATGTATTAAAATGTACCATCTTTATGGCAGACATGAAGGATTATGCTGCGATTAATGAAGTGTACGCACATTACTTCAAACCTGAAGGAAGTACCACCAATACGGCTCCTGCACGGGAAGCTGTAGCAGTTAAAGAACTACCAAAATCTGTCAATGTGGAGATTTCTTGCATTGCTTTAGTCAATGAGTAGTTTTGTTGTTAGTAAAAAATTCATTTAGCGACGCTCTTATAGGGTCGTTAATAGCCCTTTCCCGAGTAATCGGGTGTTGCTAGGGTTTTCCATAAATTCTATGATTCACCTTTTTAAGTCTTTTATCAACTATGCTTATTGAAGATATTTTTGCAAGAGAAGTACTCGATTCTAGAGGTAACCCTACCGTAGAGGTAGAGGTATTTACAACAGGAGGAGCAATGGGGCGCGCAATGGTGCCGTCTGGCGCTTCTACTGGTAAATATGAGGCCGTGGAGCTTCGTGATGGAAACCCTGAACGCTATTTGGGTAAGGGGGTTTTGGGAGCGTGTATTAATATTATGGATACGATTGCTCCTGAACTCATTGGCCTCAGTGTATTGGATCAAACCAATCTAGACCAAATCATGCTGGATTTGGATGGCACCCACAACAAGGGAAAATTAGGCGCCAATGCTATTTTGGCCGTTTCTATGGCCATTGCTAGAGCGGGCGCACAAGAGGCAGGAATGCCTTTGTATCGTTACTTGGGTGGTGTAGGAGCCTACACCTTGCCTGTTCCAATGATGAACATCTTAAACGGTGGTTCTCATGCAGACAACTCTATTGACATTCAAGAATTCATGGTCATGCCTATTGGCGCAGATACCTTCCATGAAGGTTTGAGAATGGGGACCGAAATTTTTCACCACCTCAAAAGTGTTCTAAAATCAAAGAATCATTCTACTAATGTAGGGGATGAAGGAGGTTTTGCACCTAATCTTTCTTCTAACGAAGAAGCGATTGAAACCATTCTAATCGCTGTAGAAAAAGCAGGATACCGCCCGAATGAAGATATTTTGATTGCCTTGGATGCGGCCGCTTCTGAGTTTTATAATGCAGAAGAAAAAGTATACCATTTCCATAAATCAGACGGCCGTAAATTGTCTTCTGGCGAAATGGTTTCTTATTGGGAAGAATGGTCTAAAAAATATCCCATCGTTTCTATCGAAGATGGTTTGGATGAAGATGACTGGGATGGCTGGAAATTGTTGACGGAGAAAACAGGAGAGCGCCTTCAAATTGTAGGCGATGATTTGTTTGTCACCAATACAGAACGTTTATCTCGTGGTATTGAGTCACAAACGGCCAATTCTATGTTGGTCAAAGTCAACCAAATTGGTAGTATTACAGAAACTATTGAAGCCGTAAATATGGCGCATAAAGCGGGTTATACTACGGTTATGAGTCATCGTTCTGGGGAAACTGAAGATACCACCATTGCGGACTTGGCTGTTGCTTTAAATACGGGTCAAATCAAAACGGGTTCTGCGTCTCGTTCTGATCGAATAGCTAAATACAACCAATTATTGCGTATTGAGGAAGAATTAGGCGATGCGGCTTATTATCCAGGTCGTCAAGCATTTAAGTTTTTGTAAGTCTATTACAAGAGGCAGAGGCTGTAGAAGAACTCTACAGCCTCCTTCTTTATAATTCTATTGTCATTCTTATAAATTTCTATTCTTTTTTGGTCCTATCTCTATTCTTTTGTCTTTCTTCCTCTATTATCGCTCAAAAAGAAGTGACAGTATTTAAGACGTATGAAGAATTTGTTAGTAAAAAAGGAACCACTTATGATAGTTATAAAGGATACCTCCACATTTTAGGTGCAGTTACTCTTTACTTTAAGGATGGAGATGAAAGGATTTCAGTCCGTTGTAAGAATTTTTTTTGAGGGGGTACTTATAAAGACAACTTATTTCGGATTGATCAAAGATACCACCAGCCTGTAAAGTTAATGAGTGAAGGCAAAATATATTATTATGAGAATGGACTGGCTCACCTTACTATACTAAAACGTAATACCAAATCAGGTAATTTTTCTACTGGTACCTACTGTCATTTCTCCAAAACCATTAACTCTCCTATAGCTCCCGCTCTTCCTACAACTACTGGAGGAAAACATATTAAGGCCTTTAAAAATAAGCATCCTGAATATAAGCCCTTATTCAACTGTATAGGTAAATACTACTTACCCCAAATGATTAGAAGCTGTGTTAGAAGGTTCAATTAGATTTCTTGAATCGTTTTCTCTTCAAATTCTGGGCAATCTAACCTTAAGTTGACATTTTGGAGCGGTTGGTCTAACAAAATACAGAAGTGTTGATCAATTTTATTGCCTTGGTAATTCTGACAATTGTAACAAGTACGCTGAACTTCTATGATACCTTTTTGATGGAGTTGAAAAATGAGTTTGGATAGTGTTTCAAATAAATGAATCTTTTCCTCTTGGCTAAACTCAGCAAAGGCATCAAAAAGGGGTAAGGAATAAGCAGCTAAATCTCCTACCAAGACTTCCCCTTCTTTCGTAATTAATAAATTATACCTCCTTTTATCAGTTGGCGAAAAGTCCTTTTCTAAGAATTGCTTTTTGAGTAAGACTTTTACCGCATCGCTCACAGTAGCTTTTGTAATGCTAAATTCTTTAGCGAGATAACTGACATTGCAAAGGTCTACGGAATGATTGGAAACAAATAACAGTATTTGTATTTGTATGGGACTAATCCCATGTATTTTTGCTTTTTCCCAAAGCAATGCTTTGAGTACTTCTGAGAGTCGCTCTAAACCATTTAGTATCTTGGATTCCAATTGCATGCTCTTGTTCTAATAATAAAGATTAGGATTACCATAAAGATAGTAATCCTAATTAAATTTTGCTATTCACAGCCTTCCATCTCTATAATGAAATACCCTTTCTCGTCTATTTGTTTTTCCCAAGCAGGTTGTAGTATTTCTATATGACAAAGGCGACATTGTTTGGCCGATAAGTCCTGCCCCTCTTGCCCTTTTGTTTTTAGATAAGCTTGCCCATATTTATGGATAATATTCGCATCTTTTATTGCGACAGGGGCGATAATATCAAAGTGCATGGTTTTTCCATCTTTTCTGGTCACATAAGTGTCCCAAACGTTTACTTTTTTAGCTTCTTGTTGCATGGTGTATTGCGCATTTATAGTGTTAGAGAAGATCATCATTAGTATAAAAATAGTCCCTATCATTTTGATAACATTCATAGTTATATGGTTTACTGCACCTTAGGTCAGAATAAATCTTCTGACAGTATTTCATAAATTTGATAGCCTCCCAATAAAAACAAGGCGGTATCGTTCCTTTGTAAATGGTTTGCACTAAACTTGTATCTTCATTATCTATCCTTGCGCCAAAACAACGCAAGGATAGAGTAGAAGAACAGAAAAAATTAATACAGGCTTTATTTTTAAAAAAAATTAGGAATCCTAACTATTTAGGTCAAAAAATAGCTTTATCCTTTAACCTCTTCCATAGAGGCGCCAAAATTGAGATGCAACACCTTACCTGTAGGTGTTAACAACGCTGGAACTGATGCTACACCTGCTTTCTCGGCTTCAGCAATTCTATGGTTTTCCTCTCCCAGATGAACAACTTCTACTTTTGAAGCACCAATGAGGTTAATAATATCTTGCTCTGCACTTACACAAACAGAACATCCTGCATGATAAAAAATTGACTTTTCCATTGTTTATAAAATTTATTGATTAAAAATATAATTCGCTAATACTCTAGATCGTACAAGAATTATCCCCTGGACGTAGAACTCCATCCACACTAATAATGTGGTCCAATCGGATAATCTCGCCATCGGCTAACAACAAAAACTCTTCCTTTTGTTTGGTGTAGACATCTTTAAAAACCGCTTCTTTCGTTCGTTTTTTTTCTTCTACTACGTATTCTAATACAACAACAGAACGACGCGTTGCTCGATCTAATAAAAGGTCGTGGAAGCCACAGTTGATAGGAATGTATTGTTTTTTCATGGTATGTTTTTGTTGTTGGATAAATAACTTGATTACAATATAGATAGGATTCCTAACTTTTTGTGTTTTTTACTGTTTTTTTTTAGAAAAAAAGGGGCTGCTAGTTTTTCCCTTTTCTTATTGAGCAATTAATAACTTTTCCTGATACCAGCGCTCTCCATCCTTCAACCGCAGTAAATAACAGCCATTGGGTAAATATCCCACGTTTATAGTAACTGTTTCTCTCTGCATATTCACAAATGATTGTTCTAATAATTGTCCTGTTAGGCTGTATATTTCTACCGTTGCCTGCTCTCCACGCTGTACTTCTTCCAATTCTAGGGTCACTAACTGACTGGTAGGATTGGGATATAATTTCAAGGGGGTTGTACTATTAGCTAAGGGGGTTGTACTATTAAATCGAGCAAAAGGCAAAGCACAGCCCATATTGTTTTTATTTTGGCACCAACGCAAGGCAAACTCTTGTAGATATAGATTGGTAATTGTGGCATCGTGAATGATTAAGGTATTCTCATCATTACGAGATTCTGCCGCTGTTGTCCAGTTATGAGAGCCTGTCACAACTTGTGGATCACTGGCTGCATCTCCTGCATCTATAATAGCGTATTTATGGTGGAGGGCAGTTGGTTGGTTGTCGGCTAATAGATTGACTCCTGAATTAGTCAGGTAGCTGTATTCTGAGCCATTATCGTTGATATTTTCCATAATACCATGTTCTAAAAGGCCTGCTTGATGTCGATTGCGCACCGCCGTTCCAATTTCATTTCTAGTAAAAGAAAGAATACAGAATTCTAAGTCATTGTCTGCACTGTAAATGCTAGATGTAATTTTTGACGTTACCCTATCCGAAGGCGAGAAATACAATTCAAGGACACGTCCCCTTACATTAAAAACATGTGGCGTATTGTCTCTTTTAGCTGCTCCTGCCTTGGCATTTGTGGCATTAAAGATGGCTCCTCCCCCTCCCCACATTTCATTAAATTCTAAGGTATAAGCTTGCGCTAAGGCTTTATCTTGTAGAACCAAAACATTATTGTAGTTGGTAAACATATCGGTATAGGTTCAATTACAGGAACCTGTCCAAATCCAAGAGCTGTCCACAGATTGGGCATCAATCACTACAAATTTGTTGTGCATTAGATCTACTGCATTTACATAAGCAACAGGAAAAGGGGGCTGGCTATTCACCAAAGCAGCATTACTGGTAAAGGTGCCTGCATTTGCTATAAATCGAATTTGTACCCCTCTATTGTGCTTGATTGATTTTGGTAATAATCGCATTTTCTATATTACTCCCTCCTGACACAATATCAGGACTACTTCCTGTAGAATAACTTGGATCAACTCCTTTATTAAAAAACACCAAAATATCTCCTGTAGAGTTTGATTGAGTGCTGTAGTAACCTACACGCCCCCAAATCGTATCTACTCCTGTCCATACAAAAGGTTGTACGTAATAAAAGTGAGCCGCTTCTAAGTTCATTAAGCGCCATGTTCTTAAAGATTTTTGAGTAGTTCCTTCTCCTAATTCTAAGGCTGGCAAGCCCATAATATACTCCTAGTGTTCCAATAGGCGCTTTCTCTTCTTCAAAAGTGATACTCTGAGGAGTAATCGTTGTTGGATAAATTATAAAAGTTGTTTGGTTTTGCGCCATCGTTGTTGTTATACAACAAAAAATACAGCCTAGTAATAGTAACATCAGTAGTAGTTGATCGTCAATAGAATATTCTCGCTTCTTTCTTTCTAAAAACTGCACGGTTGTTGTGGCATAAACACTCCCTATCCTTTAATTCAAAAAATACTATTTTAAGACCTTTGGAGGACAGAAAAAGTATTCAACCATTGGAAAAATATTTATACCTGAAAGAACTGTACAAATATACGTTCCCTTTCGTTTGAATAGAACAGTCTTTTGTCTGAATTAGGTTAAATATTTAGCTCTTATTGCTATAATTTAGCACGGACATCGCTACATTTGTTTTTTTATTAACCCCCGTTTTATGCGCTATATATACCAGTCTATCTGCCTTTGGAGTTGCCTTTTGCTTTTTAATCATTCGCTTTCCGCCCAAGCCTTACAAACCTCTTGGATTTCCACCATTGGAGGCAGTCAATTTGAAGAAAATAACAGCTTAGCTCAAGCTCCTTGTGGTGACATTTATACAGTAGGTTTTTTTCAAGAACAATTTGGTCCTCTAAGCACCTTTGGCCAAGATCGAGAAGATGGTTTTATTACGAAATATAATGATCAAGGAGTCTTGCAATGGGTGCAACAGTTACGCGGCACTAGTACGGATAGAATTAACGGCATTGCAATTACCGATGATAATTCCATTTATATTGTTGGCGAGTTTCGCAACAAACTTTATTACAATACAGATAGCTTAGTCAGTAAAGGGCGCTTGGACATTTTTGTCGCCAAGCTGGATAGCACAGGACAATTTCTATGGGCTTTTAATGCTGGCAGTACCCAAGATGATAGTGCTCATGATATTGATGTTTTAAGCAATGGAAATTTAGTGTTAACAGGTTATTTTCAGATAGAATTATCTTGGGGAATGGACACCTTACAAACAAACACCTCTAGAGATGTTTTTGTAGGATGTGTGCAACCTGATGGCAGCCCTTTGTGGGCAAGTGTCATGAGTGGGCCTGCTGTTGATGAGTCTAATTCTATTGCAACAGACAGCAGCAATTGTCTGTATATTATGGGCTCGTTTAGAGACTTTCTATATCCTAATGGTGCTATTGTTCGGTCGGAAGGTGGGGTTGATGCTTTTCTAGCAAAATATGATAGTACAGGACAATTACTTTGGGCAGAAGTCATGGGTGGCCCAGCAGGCGATCAAGGGCGTTATGTAACCGTTGATGCTGATCAAAATGTTATTGCTGGCGGTTGGATTAGTTCTTATCTATCTATTCCTAGTACCCTTACATTTATTGTGGGGGATCGAGAAGAGGATGCTTTTGCTGTAAAATATGACCCTGCGGGTAATTTGATCTGGGCAAAAATCATTGGCGGAACATTTGATGAACGTATTTATGCCATTGAAACCGACGAGAACAGCGACATCTATTTTATGGGTACCTTGGATAGTTTACTAGTGATCAATGGAGACTCCTTGCGCAATCGCCACCTTAATCGTCCTACTGATATTTTTATCATAAAATACGACTCTACAGGCAATTATAAATGGGGGCAAACGCTTGGGCATTATTACAATGACTTTTGTTATGATCTTATTGTGCCCAATAGTCAAGCACTCTACATTGCAGGAAGTTATCAAGATACCTCTATTTTTGTGAACGACACCTTAATTAGTGCTTTTGGATATGATATCTTTGTCGCAAAGTTCAGTATGGATACCAGTCTTCATATCCCCCTACTTTCTCCAACGGTTCCTAGCCTTCCAGCCAGTTTATTCCCTAACCCAAGCAGTGATCAAAGCGTATTGACGGTTGAATTAGAACAGGCTTCTGCTCTCCATATCGTGATCTGTGATGCTTTGGGTAGAATCGTACACCAACAAAAAACAGCGTTCTTAGGCCATGGAGAACATCAAATTCTCTTATCAAAACAAGATTGGGCCTCTGGAACCTATTTTGTTACAGTGCAAAGTGCCACCAAAGCGCGTGTCCTTCCTTGGGTCTTAAAATAATCCGTTGTTTGCTTGTACTAAAAATGCCTCTTCTAACGGTTGTTAGAAGAGGCATTTTTTATGATAAGAAGTGGTGCATTAACGGTATAAAAAAGCTGGTAATTGCAACACTGGTAGTCCTTCTTTACTCTTATCTAAAATGAATTTTAGAAGTTGAACATCTGGTAACAGGTTTTCTTCTTCTTGAAATTCTTTTTCGTCTTTTTTAGTTGGTTTTGCTTTTTTAGGAGCAGTTGGTTGAACAAAGCCAATCTTACTTTTCCCTTTTTGAAGCATAGGATAACTGTAAGGTTGTTGGTCTTTGTATGCTTGTAAAGTAGTAGACCTTGCTTGTAAAAACCAATAAGAGCTTCCGCTAAGCAACAATAAAAGTGGTAAAAGAGCATGTTGTATCGAGAAGGTCTTCATAGTCAGTTATTAAGGTGTCTTGAAAATAGCACAATAGCCTAGGTCTTGGTATAAATATACGTACAAAGTTTTGTGATAAATAGTTTCCTAGAATCTTTTTTTATCTTCTTTTACGTTAAAATTTACTTAATACTCTACCTCATTCGCTGCATCCACCAATAATTCTATATTGGAAAGTGCTTTTTTGTAAGCATCGGTATCAATAGGTTCTTGCTCTATCGTATCTAACTGTTGCTCAAAGAAAGGAAGCACTGTTTTGAGTCGTTCTTGACTGTCTAAAGTGGTCTCAAAGACTATTTCTTTGAGTGCTTCTACATCTTCAGGAGAATTAATTTCAATTAATCCAGCATTAATTGCGCGTTTGAGACGCGGCTCATTGAGTCCTTCAATACAAATAGTAAAGGTATCCAAGGTGACCATTATCAAACTAAAAGCATAAGGGCTACGCAAATCGTTTTGCTGCACTTTTTTCCAAAAAAGCGGTGTTCCTTGTGTCAAATCTTTTTGATATCCAAAAGGTTTCAATAAGGACGCTAGTTGTTCCAATGTTTCTTCTACTTTCATAAGACAATACTAAATCTTTGGTAAGAAGGCAAGCGTTTGTGCTATTTACTTTCCAAAAGATCACTAAAAGGGATGCCCCTAAATTACTAAAATAAGGTAGCTTACCTTAGCTATTATTTAACAAATATATTGATACTACGCTAACTATCACAGACGTTTTAGAAATATTCGAGCTGCTAATTGTAATTCAGCTGCTGAATAGTAACAAAAAATAGTACATTTGGCTCAATTTTATAGCAAAATACTCTTGTTCCTCTAATTTTTTTTACCTGATCCCATTTCATACGTGTCTCGTTCTTTACTTTATATCTTATTTTTGGTTTATAGTGGTTCGTTAACAGCACAAGTGCAATTGACAACTCCTCTGGAAATGTTGACCTTCATGGAAGCATCTCCAACTACCTATGAATTTGAACAACTCTATGGTACTCCTCCTCGAAAAAAGCGCACCATACTCCCTCATGGAGCCTATCTAACCAATATAGATGGCAAGGAACATCAAGCGGTGTATCAAAGTGCTTATTCCAAAGAAGAACAAGTCTTTTTGACAATAGCAACGGATTGGCTCAATACAGAACAGCCTGCTTACCCCAAAGTTAGACGACTTTATCAAAAGTTACTAAAAGCGCATCCTAAAGATGCCTCCTTACATACACTAATAGGCACTACCTATTATGAAGAAGAGCAATGGGCCAATGCACAACGTTGGTTTGATAAGGCCTTAGCTCTTAATCCAATTGATTACAAGGCCCGTTGGTTGTTAGGAGAATTGTTCCTGCAACAGGAACAGCTAGATACCGCTTTGTACACACTTACAATGGCACATTTGTTTAATAGAAACCACCCTCGTTTGTTAACACGATTAATTGAAGTCTATGACTTGGCGAGAAAACCCTATTATAGAAACTGGGGCTTTGATCCCTTAATGCATGTTTATAAAGATGGGGAAACGGTTGTTGTGAGCGCTGATGGAATTTGGCTGACTTATGGTTTGTACAAAGCAGTATGGCAATACGATACCGATTATCAATACATCAAAGCACAGCAGTCCATTAGCGACTATCTATTTCAGCAGGAAATGGAAGCAGCGATTGGCACTTATATGACCTATACCGAATTAAAAGAAGATGATCCTCGTAATTATCCAGCCATGAATGCTTTTGGGCTTTGTTTGGACCGAGCCTTGGTAGAAGAATTTGTCTTTTATGAAATATTACTGGTAGACCGCCCTGCCCTAGCCTATCATCTTACCCCTGATTTTATGCAGCGGCTCATGCATTATATTAGCAGTGTTCGGGGAATGGATTATGTTATTGACGAGGATTAGCCTCCAAATTACTTACAAAGAAAAAATTAACGCAACAAGAAACTGCCTATCATCTTTAGATGATAGGCAGCGTTATTCTATTATAAATAGAATTTTTTATTGTATACTGGCAAGGTGAGCTATGCAAAAACAATTAGGCGGTACGCTCTATTGCTCCAGAATAATTGGCTAAGACATTAGCTTTTAGCTCTTTTCGAGCAAAGAAAATACGGCTTTTGATTGTTCCTAAAGGCAAATCCAATTGATCAGCGATTTCTTGGTATTTATACCCATAGTAATGCATTAAGAAAGGCACTCTAGTATTGTCTTCTAATTTGTTAACAATTTCTTTGAGCTCACTCATCATCATAGAAGAATCAGCATCATTCAAAATTGCAGGACCACCTGAGTTTAGATAATACTGATTATCGGTAGAATCTAAGATGGTGTTCTTCTTGATTTTCTTACGGTAGTTATTGATGAAGATGTTGCGCATAATTGTAAACATCCATGCCTTTATATTCGTCCCCACTCTAAATTTGTCTTGGTTAACCAAGGCTCTATAAGCAGTCTCTTGATACAAATCTTTTGCATCCTCCATATTTCTAGTCAACTTGAGTGCGAAGTTGGTTAAAATATGCTCTAACTTGTAAATTTCAGTGCTAAAGTTGATAGTAGACATGTTCAATTTTTTTGTTTGCGCCAGCAATATTGCCCTCTCTCATTGTTTAAACAAAGATAGACATTAATTAAACAAAAAGCAAACTATTGTTTAACTTTTGAGAGGCCAAAGATAAACAATAATAGATGTACCTACATCATAATTCGTCATAAATGCCTGAAAAACAAAAGTTTAAAACTTTTCTCTAGAAAATGTTATTTATTTCTTATTTTTTGTTGTTGAAGGTTTTGTTAAACAAAATAGCCCTTCGTTGAACAAAAAATATTTGACTAAAAACGCCTACTCTTCTAAAAAAGCTACAATAATAAGTTTTAAGGTATTTTTAACATCTAGTCACAAACTTTTTGGCCTAGCATTTGCGTTTATAAAAGTAACGAACGCATACCGAGTTTCTAGTAAGTTTTAACCAGACCTACAAGATTTATTTGATAGCTTAGAGCCACCTACTCTAAGCTATTTTTTTTTGACTTTTTCTTTCCTTTTTTTCAAATATATTCCTCTCTAATTTCAGCGGCTTTTTGCCGCTTTCTTATTTTAATCTATAAAACAGCATTTTACACATTGATCATTCATTACTTTTTCTTATTTCTTAATCTAAATCTATTGTAAATCAATCTAATTAAGTATTTGGTGAATAAAAATCTTGTTTTTATTAAGATAGAGGCGTACATTTAACAGTTCTTTCACGTTCTCAAGATAACAAGAGGCTGAAAGACAGTTTTTGTAGCAGATTTTTTGCTGCATTTTCCCCCAAAAATAAATGCCTATTTTAATCTTTTTTATCAAACCTCTTTAATTACAAGTTTTTATGTTAAACCTCTTAACTAAACATTGGCAATGGCTCTGTATTTTGGGCTGTATGCTATGTTACTCCCAAAGCGCCCAAGCTACCCATTCTATGGGCGTTGATCTCACGTACAGTTGTATTGGCAATAGCCAGTATCGTGTAACGTTGAGTTTTTATCGTGATTGTAATGGGATTCAAGCTACTAGCAATGCTCTTATTCGTTGGAAGGGTTCTTGCGGTACAGGTAGCCAAACATTAGGTAATCGTACTGTACAGGAGATTACACCATCTTGCCCAGGCATAGTTGGTTCTGCCTGTAATGGTGGTAATGGTGTTTTTGGTATTGAAAAATATACCTATGTAGATACCATAACATTACCTAATAACTGTACAGATGTTATTTTGAGTTACCAAACTTGTTGTCGTAATGGTGCTATTACTACTCTAGCGACTCCTTTAAATGAAGGAATCTATGTAGAAGCAGAAATTGCAAACAACAGTCTTTGCAACAACTCTCCTATTTTTACGAATGACCCTGTTCCTTTTGGATGTGTTGGTCAACCTGTCTTCTACAACCACGGTGCAACAGATGTTGATGGAGATAGCCTAACGTATGCTTTTGTTGATTGTCTTGATCGCGAATCTATGCCTGTAGGTTATGGCGCTGGATTTAGTGCTACTAGCCCATTGACAGCTACTGGTTTGTCTATTGATGCAAACACAGGAGCAATCAACTTTACACCAACAATCGCTCAAGTAGGCGTATTGTGTGTAGCAGTACAAGAATTCAGAAATGGCGTATTGATTGGACGTGTTGTTCGTGACATTCAATTTACTGCTGTTCCTTGTTCTAATACAGTTCCTACATTAAGTGGTATTAATAACACGACTGATTTTAACACTTCAGTACAAGCAGGTAATCAATTGTGTTTTGATGTATTCTCTAACGATGCTGATGCTGGCCAGTCTACTACATTGACTTGGAACAACGGTATTACAGGAGCAACATTCACTACTACTGGTTCTCCTTTTGCGAATGGTACTTTCTGCTGGACACCAACAGCCGCAGGAACGTATAACTTTACAGTAACAGTAAGAGATGATTTCTGTCCTGTAGTTGGTCAGAACACCTTCACTTACACGATTAATGTTACTTCTCCTCCACCTCCACCTCCATCTTGTGACTCCCTTACTGTAGTATTAGTTTCTTCTACAGATTTAGCTTGTGACAACAGTGATGGTACAGCTACTATCGCAGCTAGTAGTGGTGTAGGGCCTTACAACTACCAAGTTGTAAACTGGACGACTGGAATTTTTTATAATAACACTACAGGTGTATTCACTGGCTTGACTGCTGGTAACTATACCATTTGGGTAACGGATGCGAATGGTTGTACGCCTTCTTGTACAGGCCAAGCATTTACTATTAGTGGTAACATCACACCTTTGACAGCAGTAGCTACTGCACAAAATGTAGATTGTCCTTCTAATTCTATCAATACAAGAGATACCAACAACCTAAGCGGTGCAATTAATGTAAACGCTACAGGTGGTACTACTCCTTACATGTATTCTATTGATGGTGGCAACAGCTTCCAAACTAGTGCTGATTTTGATTTCCTAGCAGCAGGTACTTATTCTGTTGTAGTAATGGATGCCAATGGTTGTACACAAACAACTTCAGCGACAGTAGTAGAGCCAGATCCAATTCAGATTTCTATTGCAAGCATCACTGCTGCTATTTGTGGTAACAACAACGGTAGCATTACATTGACTGCTTCTGGTGGTACTGGTGGATTCTTGTACTACATCAATGGTCAATCTCAAAGTAGTCCAACATTCAACAACTTGGCTCCTGGTACGTACAGTTTCCGCGTTTGTGATATGAACTACTGTGTTTATGATACGACCTTTACTATTCCTGATAGTGTAGTAATGTTGATGGTTGCAGCTACTGGTCAGAATGTAGATTGCCCATCTAACTCTATCAATACAAGAGATACTAGTAACTTAAGTGGTGCAATCAATACAACTGTTGCAAATGGTACTGCTCCATTTACTTATTCTATTGATGGTGGTGCAACAACTCAAGCTAGTGCTGATTTTGATTTCTTAGCTGCTGGTACATACACTGTTGTAGTCACTGATGCTAACGGTTGTACTGGATCTGCTAATGCAACTATTACAGAACCAGACCCAATCAATATCTCTGTTGTCAACTTGACGCCAGCACTTTGTGGTCAGTCTACTGGTAGCATTACTTTATTGGCTTCTGGTGGTACAGGTGGATTCTTGTACTATATCAATGGTCAATCTCAAAGTAGCTCAACATTCAACAACTTGGCTCCTGGTACATACAGTTTCCGCGTTTGTGACATGAACTACTGTGTTTATGACACGACCTTCACTATTCCAAATACACCTGGCATCGTAGGTATTGGTACTAGTACTAGCCCTTCTTGTGTAGGTGATTGTGATGGAACAGCAACGGCTTCTGTAGCTGATTCTAGCAGCACTACTGTAGTTTGGGATAATGGTGCTACTACAGCAACTATTACTAACTTGTGTGCTGGTTCTTACTCGGCTACGATTACTGCCTCTAACGGTTGTACTGATGTTGTAACAGTAACAGTTACTGATCCAGATCCAGTTGATGTAACTTTAGTTTCTACTTCTGATGAAACTTGTGTAGGTAGCGATGGTACTGCTGTTGTTAACGCTTCTGGCGGAACAGCACCATATACGTTCAACTTAGCTAACTTTACTACTGCTGCTTCTACTACAAACACTACAGGTATTTTCTTAAGCCAAAATGCAGGTCAATTTGTAGTAAACGTAACCGATGCTAACGGTTGTAGTGCGGATTGTTCTACTAGCTTCACATTAGACGGCTGCCAAGGTGGTGGTGGTAATGATGATGATGACGACGATGATGATGATGACGATGATGATGGAGGAGGAGGAATCCTTCAACGTACTAATATGGTAACTACTACCCCTATTGCGTTGGATGTTAATCCTAACCCTGCTTCTAGCATGGTACAAGTACGTTATCAAACAGCTGCTAAATCAGTTTTATTGAACATCATTGATGGCAATGGTAAATTGATTTACAGCAAGCCTTCTAACGAGGCATCTGGTAGCATGGAAATCCCTGTAAGCCAATGGGCAAACAGTACTTACTTTGTACTATTAAAAGATCAAGAAGGTAAGATTGTAAAATCAACAAAATTGATCATCAGCAAATAAACATTGCTGCATAGTTCATACCTAAATTATAAAGGGCTTTCGGAAAATTCCGAAAGCCCTTTTTCTTTGCCCTGTTATTACATTACACCTTTAGAGGAATAACTCTATTAGAAAAGATTATAGTTCTACAAACTTCCAATCATATCTTCAGGACGTACCCATTGGTCGAACTCTTCCGCCGTCAAATAACCCAATGCTACTCCAGCAGCTTTGAGTGTACTCCCCTCTTTATAGGCTTTCTTTGCAATTTCAGAAGATTTATCATAACCAATTTTAGTGTTCAAAGCCGTAACCAACATCAAGGAGTTGTTTAAGTTTTCTTTGATGGCTTCTAAATTAGGTTCTAAACCTGCTGCACAATTTGTATTAAAGCTAGCACAAGCATCACCAATCAATTGAGCAGAAATCAAAAAGTTATAAATCATCATTGGCTTAAAGACATTCAATTGGAATTGTCCTGTCATTCCTCCAATGTTAATGGCTACATCATTCCCAGCAACCTGTGCCATTGCCATCGTCAAGGCTTCTGATTGAGTAGGGTTTACTTTTCCAGGCATAATAGAAGATCCTGGTTCGTTCGCAGGAATCAAATATTCACCAATACCACAACGAGGACCAGAAGCTAACATTCTAATATCATTGCCAATCTTCATCAACGACACAGCAGCAGTCTTCAAAGCACCATGTGTTTCTACAATAGCATCGTGTGCAGCTAGTGCTTCAAATTTATTCGCTGCTGTTACAAAAGGTAATCCAGCTAAAGTAGCGATCTTCTCCGCCACTAATGGAGCATATCCTTTTGGGGTATTCAATCCTGTTCCTACAGCGGTGCCTCCCAAAGCCAACTCTGACAAGTGGGCCAAGGTATTCTTAATAGCTCTAGTTGCATGATCCAACTGGGCCACAAAACCAGAAAGCTCCTGCCCTACTGTTACGGGCGTAGCGTCCATAAAGTGGGTACGACCAATTTTAACCACTTCTTGGTAAGCAGTTGATTTAGCAGCTAGTGTATCCCGTAAAGCTTTAATTCCTGGTAAGGTCGTCTCCATTACTTTCTGATAAGCAGCAATGTGCATGGCTGTAGGAAATGTATCGTTAGAAGACTGTGATTTATTAACATCATCATTGGGGTGAACCGTTTTTTGTTCATCCAACAAATTTCCACCCTGCAAGACATGTGCCCGGTTGGCAATCACCTCATTGACATTCATATTGGACTGGGTACCAGAACCTGTTTGCCAAACAACTAAAGGAAATTGGTCATCTAATTTCCCTTCTAAAATTTCATCACAAACACGACCAATTAAATCCGCCTTTCCAGCATCCAAAACACCCAATTCCGCATTGGTTTGTGCCGCCGCTTTTTTTAGAATAGCAAAAGCACGAATTACTTCACGGGGCATTTTTTGTCCACCAATTTTAAAATTTTCTAGCGAACGCTGTGTTTGTGC
>JBOEFW010000125.1:0-17045 GCA_050633105.1 Aureispira sp.
CTTCCTATACCCTTCAAAAACCGTCGCAGGTGTTAAAGCTTTTGGTGATTGCATTTTCAATAAACTTCTGTTACACGGTACTAAGCCTTATTAAATCACTCAACACATTACTACAATTCATCTACTTATGTAGAGCTAAAAATTTCACAATGAAACATTTAAAGATCCTCTTTTTTCTCTTCCTCCCCTTCTTGTCCTTTGGACAAGATAAGTTTGATTATTCTGTTAGTGAACCGTATAAGGTTATTGACAGTCCTGAGAAATTTTATCTCTCTTCTTCCAAAAATGGAATAGTCCTAGGCTTCAAACGGGTAGGAAAAGATATTTGGTTACAACGATTTGACGCCAATGCCATGAAAGAGGTAGAACGCAAAAAAGTATCCGACATGCCTAGTGGGTTTGTATTGGAGCATATCCGTTGGTTTGGAGAACGCGCTTATTGTTATTTTTCATTATGGGATAGAGCCAATCAAACGGAGCAATTATATTACAGAGAAATTGCTCCTGAAAGCTGTAGTTTCAAAGGGAAATCTAAGCGACTTATTGCTGTGCAAGGAAAGTTAACAGGTGCTCCTATCATGCAGATAGCTTTCTGGAGTGTCGGTACAATTGATAAGTTTTCCTTCCTGACCTCTCACGATGAATCTAAACTATTGATTCAATGTAGAAGAAAACCTGTTAAGAGGAATGATGCCATCAATAACGACATCATAGGTATGTATGTATTTGACCAAGATCACAACCAGTTGTCAGGAAATGAGATCAAAATGCCTTATACAGAACAGGCTATGGACAATTTGGATTATCACTTAGACTCTGAAGGAATTCCTTATCTTTTAGCTAGAGTTCGCTCTGATGGTTCTCATAAAAATTATAAGGGCATTGGCGCTGGTAAAACGATCAATCATCATATTGAATTGCTCAAATTTGATATCCCTGCTGGTAATATCAAGGTAACCAAACTCGATGCAAAGGGCTATCTACTTAAAGATGTTTGGTTGTATGATGGCCCTCAAAATAATATGATTTGTGCAGGTTTTTATACTCAAATTAAACCAGGTATGTCTTGGTTTGATGCCGATGGTATCTGCCTCTTTGAAATGCAGAATACAGGCTCTATCAACAAAAAGAATTTCTATGAAATCCCATTAGAGGTCATCAATCAATATCAAAAAGCTGGTGCACAACGAAGAAATGAAAACAAAGACAAAAAAGGTAAAGCTCAATTTGAAGACCTAGATATGAAAAGGTTTATTGTCCAAGATGATAATAGTATTGTCTTGATTGGAGAACAATTCTACATAAAAGAACATAGCTCTAATGGACGTGTTTATTACACCTATCATTATGAAGACATGCTTATTACTAAAATTGACCCTACAGGTACCTTGGCTTGGATGAAAAAACTCCCCAAAAGACAAGCTTCTGGTAATCCAAGAGGGGGCGTTAGTTTCAAGTATCTTGCTATTAAGGGTAAGCATTATGTGGTATTCCTAGATAATGTTAAAAATATGACTCTTGGTCTTAACAAGCGTCCTGCTGTGCATATCGATGGTAAGGGAGGCTTTTTGACAGCTTATGGTGTTGATGATACTACTGGAAAAGTGGGTAAGATCTCCATTTTTGATAGTAGAAATGTACAAGGAATTAAAATCAAACAATTCAGCACCTACCGAATGCTCCAATGCTCCCAAGATGAATTCATACTAGAAGCTTACAAAGGGCAAAAAGAAGATGTGATGATTAAAATCAAAATCCAATAAATCGTTGTCAATTAAAGACATAGCCTGAAATTATTAAAAAAGGGTTTCGCAGAACGCAATTTGCTGGCTCCCGTAGTCAAAAAAGATCTCACATGCTAAAAATAGATCTATATTCTTAGCTAAGTTTTAACACGTGCATAAATTACCTAATTTGAGGCTGCGGATTTTTCCGACAGCCTCTTTTTTAGTTCCAATTTTATTGGGTGATAACAGCGAAGCTAAACCAGCTGCTTAAAACGTCTAACACCTCTCCTGTTTTAAAATTTGCTGTCAAGCCTCACTTTTTCATCCTCCTGATTTTAATCTAGTTTTTGAACTATATTGGAACCAACCCAGCAATACTAAGTTTGGTCTAGGGCCAAATACTAGTCTTCTATTGAAGGCCCTAAAGTTGCATTTATTACGAGTCCATAGAAGAAAAAATTACTAGCAAAAACCATAATTTTGATTTTAGGAATAGCTATCTTTATGCCCGCATAGCCTCTAGTATTGCGTGCACATACTTTAATTAAATACATAAAACAATATCAGTGAAGAAAGGGTTGAAAAATAAAAAAGCGATAATTACTGGTGGTGGAAGAGGCTTAGGAAAAGCTACTGCCATTGCGTTTGCGAAAGAAGGAATGGACATCGCTATAACAGGTAGAAATGAAAAAACCTTAAAAGAAACAGTTGCCGAGTTGGAAGCTTTTGGAATCAAAGCGATTTACTCTGTATTTGATGTCGGTAATTATGAAGACGTTAAAAAAAGCATCAAACATATTGTTGAGACGCTAGGATCTGTTGATATCTTAGTAAACAATGCAGGAATTGCTGCATTTGGGACTTTTAACGATATGGAGGTTAGTCAGTGGAGTCAAATCATTCAAACTAACCTTATGGGGATGTATTATGTAACTAAAGAAGTTTTACCTTATCTAATAGAAAAGAATGAAGGAGAAATCATTAATGTTTCTTCTACAGCAGGGTTAAATGGAAATGCAAACACCTCTGCTTATTCTGCATCAAAATTCGCAGTTATTGGAATGTCGGAATCCTTAATGAAGGAAGTTCGCAAGAACAATATTAGAGTTTGTACATTAACACCAAGTACTATAGCCTCTGATATGTCCATTGATTTGGGTATTGCAAGTAAGGATTCTCAAGATAGTGTATTACAACCAGAAGATTTTGCGGAATTAATCCTTGCAGGTTTAAAACTGCCAAAAAGAGCTATGCTCAAAAGTGCCTCGTTATGGTCTACGAATCCATAAAATGATATCAGGAGAAAATAATTGGTAATAAGGTATAAAAATAATAAAGAGTAAGCATCAAAGTGAATATTCGTGGATATTAATAAAGGTGGTCCAATCGCAAAATTCAAGAATGTTTTAGCTCCTTGTTATTTTTATACCAAGGGTTGATTATAATAGTTATAATAATATTCTAAAAGCAGAAAATTGGTATTAAGACCAAACTATTCGTCCATCACTTTTGTAGGAACAGACCTAACATTACATGAAAATAATCGTACAATATCTTTTAATACTCTTCTTTTTTAATGGGGTATTGTCAGGAGCAAGCGCACAAAAAACATATACCGATCATCAACCTCAATATGAAAGATGGCAAGAGGATTATAGTATAGATAAGATCAAATACACCAGCAGCCGAACCATCTTTTATGTGCGGTTCGTTTTCAAGAATGATAAACATGATGCCGCTATTTTCTATCCCCCCAAGGGGGAGTATCCTTGGTATATAAAAGGCAGGAACGGCCAAAAAGATTATTACCTCAAAGAAATTCGAAAAGTGCGTAGAAATGGAGCATTGATGAAACGCCGTCTAATAGGCGGAAGATATGTCGTCTATACAAAAAGTGCCAAAACAGGCTATACCATCTTTAGTTGTGAAGTTCATTTTGAACGCCTTCCTAATACACTCTCTAGCATTGACCTCATTGAAGGCTTAAATAAAGAACAGAATAAAAATCACCTTAATTATTTTAACATCCAACTCAAACCTTGGAACGATAAAGATTTAGGTTCTTCTAGTGATAGTAACAAAAGAATACAACAGATCAACCAAGAGTACAATACAAGTGCGGAGAACACGAATAAAGCAGCACCAACAGAGTCCAAACAACAATAGTAGCTTATAACAAACGATGGAAGGCTTATAAAAATAAGCTATTATGCTTAAAATTAAAGGCCAATAAATTCCTCTAAATCAAAAGCATTCCATAATTTAAAAGTTGTTTAGCAAAAATGATTCTTCTCCTAAAGAATTATTTTACTAAACAACTTTTTTTGTTGAACCAACCATTGTGTTTGCGCCACTACTTTTGAAAAGGTGTTAAGAAATTTGTCAAGGCGTAAAATCCTTTTCCTTTTTTATCCTGTTACAAAAAGTGCGTCTAGATGCGTATATTTGCCATTTTGAAGTCTTTTGAGGTAACTTTTAATCAATAAAAGCATTCTTTATAATAATACTGGCAAAAATCTTGTTTATAGACTTTAGGTATTCACTAATTGCTTCTGTAGAAGCATTCCCCAAGATCAAACAATACATGAAAACAATCGTCCAATACATTTTGATGGTCCTCGTTTTTAGCGGAGCTCTGTTGTCAGAGGCGGCTGCACAAAAAACGTATACCGACCACAAACCACAATATCGGAAATGGCAAGATGATTATATTCTAGATAAAATAGAATACACTAAAGATCGTACAATTTTTTATTTCCGTTTTGTCTGTAAAAGTGGTAAGTACACCAATGCTATTTTCTACCCTCCTGGAGGAGAACACCCTTGGTATATCAAAGGTAGAAATGTCAGAAAAAACTACTACCTCAAAGAAATTCGCAACGTGCGTAGAAATGGGGAATTGATGAAAAGTAGGGTTCGGAGTACCGCCTATAGCATCAATGCCTTAGATGGAGTAGGCTATACCGTATTCAGTTGTGAAGTACACTTTGAACGCTTTTCCAATGATCTAGAAACGGCTGATTTAATTGAAGGTAGAGGCCAGGAATACAACAAGAACCATTTCAATTGCTTCAATATCAAGCTTAAAACTTGGGATGATACAGATTTAGGTTCTTCCAGAGATAGTGATAAAAAAGTGCGAGAGTTTGAAAAAAAATATAATACCAGCTCTAAACGAGTCAATAAACCTAGACCTAAGCCCAAGCCCAAACCTGAGCCAGAGCCAGAGCCTGAACCAATACCAGAGGTTCTACCAGAGCCAGAACCAGAGCCTGAACCAGAACCAGACCCAGAAGATTATCCATACTCGGTTAGTTTGTTAAGCTCTAGCAAAGCCATCCAATGTGGAGAAATGTTGGTGTTGGATAAATTAAAATTTCACGATAATATGCCTAAATTCAAAGGAATGGTAGCGGCAAAAAGAACCCTTAATATTGTCTTTCAATACATGAAAGATAATCCTTCTTCCACCTTAGTTCTTTATGGGCATACGGATATTTTTGGCCCTAAAGAGCGCAATATGGCCTTATCCAAAGCTAGAGTTATTAAAATTCAACGTTGGTTGTCCATGTATGGCATTCATCCTAGACGCATTACTTATGAGTGGTTTGGCCCAGAACAGCCTTTAAATCCAGAAGGAAGTCCAATCAACAGACGGGTAGAGATCAAAGTAAATTGTGAGTAAGCTCTTTTCAAAACCGCTTTCCAATTTTGGGGAAGCCATGATTTTTTATGATGAAGACAATAATAATGATAATCGGCTGCCTCCTAGGCATGACACTTTTAGTCCAAGCCCAAGAGAATAGTGAAAGAAATTATACCGATTATAAACCAGAATATCGCAAATGGCAAGACTCCTATATTTTAGATAAAATAGAATATAGTCCTACGGCAACCATACTTCATTTTCGATTTATTTGTGATAACCTCAACTCGGGTGGAGCAATATTCTACCCTCCAGGAGGAAGGTATGCTTGGTATTTAAAAGGAACAGATGTCCAGCGTAATTTCCCTTTAATCGCTGTCAAAAATATTCGTAGAGATGGTGTTTTAATCAAAAGTGAAGTGACAAGTGAAGTGTTTAACAGCGCGCCACTAGATATTACAGGCTACACAATTTTTAGTTGTGAAGTCCACTTTGGTCCCTTAGACAATGACGTTAAAGTAGCCGATTTAATTGAAGGGCCTGGCCAAGAATACAACCGCCGTCATTTTAATTGTTTTAAAATCAAGCTTAAGACCTGGGATGATGAGACGCTTGGTAAGGAAGAAGACAGCCGTGAGACCATTGCTAAGTTTGAAAAACAAGCAAGAAAATCGACTCAAGAAGAACCTGTAACAGAAGAGGAAGAGATTCCTACTATTTCCCAACAACAACCTAAAACAGAAAAAGCAGAAAAAAAATACCTAAACAATGTTAGTGATTTGGTTTGCAACCAAATGCTTATTCTAGGGGGTATCCACTTTCAAGATAATAGTACAGATTATAAGGGAATTATAGAAGCACGAAAAAACATTGAACTGTTAGCTAATTTTCTCAAAGAAAACCCTGCTTCTACCCTAGTCCTTCATGGGCATACAGATATTTTTGGAGATAAAGAACACAATATGGAGTTATCCAAAGCGCGCGTCATTAAAGTACAACGTTGGTTGAGTATGTATGGCATTCATCCCAAACGCATTGCTTGCAAATGGTATGGTCCAGAAAAGCCCTTAAAACCAGAAGGAGATCCAATAAATAGACGAGTAGAAGCCAATTTGAAGTGCAAAAGTTAACTCTTTGGATTTTTGAACGGAGTAGAAGTCGCGGCGCCTGCCGTTTCTTTGCTGCGTGTCTGACCTATGCGCACTTGTTGGTCTTTGGGTTGCTCTCTGAGTCCTAACTCTAATAATAAGGCCGCAAACTCACAAGAGGTGTCCTCTTTTAGTTTTTTCTGAATCAATCGACTAAAGTTGTCCTCTGTCATTTCTTCATAAATAGGATTTGCTAGATCTACAGCTTCCATTTCACTTTCCATGACATGAACACAGCGCTGTGCCAAAGCACCATTTTTCTTAAAATCAACCGCTTGTTCCTGTACCCGAATCACTAACTCAGCGGGCAGGCGTTTCATGTAACGTTCTAAATCTTGGGGTTGTTTTTGCAACTGATAACTCACTACACGTCCCATCACTGTTTTGACATCTGCATCAATATTACTGTAAGTTGTATTCACACAAGTACAAAACTGCTCCGCTACTGCTTCTGCTTTGGATTCAGGGCTTTGTGCTATAAGCTCAACACAGGCTATCCCCATTAACATGACTAAAAACAGAATTCTCATACGTTGTAAAATATGTTTGATGAATAAACAATAGCCAAGTATTTGAGTTTCTAGCTGGAAAAATGGTATGTCTACTACAAGAAAGGTACAAAATATTATTATATTTAGAACCGTTTTCCTGTATTCTTGTTTTTAAATAACGTAAAAAAGTCAAGAAAATATAAAGCTTTTATAGAAAATTGATTGTTTTGTTGGCTCTGGAGCATACTAGAGAAGTTATCTAAGTAATTATAATTAGGCTCTGTACCATTTTGCAAAATAGAGTTTTTCCATACAACATTCAACTCTGACCCTGGAGCAAATCTCCAACGAAAAATCAAGTCCACATTAAAAGCATTGTAGTTTGTATTGTGTTCTCCCCCATAATTAATAGGCTCCATATTCCCTTCTTGCCCTAACACAAAAAAATCACCATAAGATACGACGGCCCAATAATGGCGCACACGCAAACTCAAAGAAACAAGATCTGTAAATAAATAATTAGCAGAAATAGAACTGACTAAATCTTGTCGGGCACGGCTTCCAAAAATAACCTGACTAGTGCTTCCTACACCAGTTTGAGTCGTTACATACCCCAAACTGTTCCGTCGAACAGCTAGATTAGCTTCTGCAATCATATTAAAGTGATCGCTAAAACGAATCAAAGGCTTCAAATTTCCTTGTATTACATCAGAACCGCCCCATGCAGCATCATTGGACCAAAAGCGGCGATAATTAAGGCCACCATCCAAGGCCACGACCTTTCGATAATCGCTAGAAAACCAGAAGCCAATACGCGACCAAGTTGGTTTGCGCCAAGGGCTATTGGGTCTACGCGCTTCAAAATAGTCCACATAACCCATTGGTTCTATTCTAAAATCAGCTCCAAGAGACAAGAAATTGCGCAAAGTAGCGCCCCACTCTCCTCCTATCTGTATTCTAGTAAAAGAGGCAGGTGTATGCAGCATTTCATGAGAAAGATCTAAACTGCTCCACATTCTTAAAATGTATCCAAACGGCTCATAGATATTATAACCAACTTCTGCCGTGCTTCTAATGTAATTCGTTCGACCAACAAAGCCCAAATCATTAATATTATAATCAGGACTAAATGCCTGTTGTCGTAAACTGGCTGTAAAATTACCGCTGAATTTCTGTAAGCTTACATCATAGCGATAACCACTTTGATACGCCTCTGTATAGCGTTCTTGATCCAAGAAACGATGACTCATCGCGGCACTTCCTTCTACCCCATACAAATTATTTTTATCCGCTATTTTGAACTCTGTGCCCGTCGCTAAAGCATCCGTATAACCGCCAAAACGCAAAACAGAGCTATTAACAAGACTAACATAAGAATGCTTCCAAAACTGCTGATCAACGACCAACACATTATAATTGGTAAAAGATTCCGTTTCATAAGAACGGTCTTCTCCTGTGTGATTGTCTCTAATTTGAGCAAATGAAGGCGCTGTAACCGCATTAAACAATCCCAATCCCAAACCTTTTTTTGTTCTTCCTGATACCTTCAAGGCATTAATCAAATAGGGCCGTTCTGGATTTTTAACCACTTCTTCATCGTTTGGATCTGCTTGTCCATTCGCTAAACCATAGCGCTCTGGACGGCTACCAATTCGTCTAGAATAAAACAAATCGGCGCGACTAAACAACTCTACTCCTTCTGTAAAAAAGGGGCGACGCTCTTCATAATAAATCTCAAAAGGGCTTAAATTAAAAATAACATTATCAGATTGCACATCGCCAAAATCAGGCACCAAAGCTACATCCAAAGTAAAGCTCTCATTGATTCCATACTTCATATCGGCTCCCGCAGAAAAAGCAGGTGACCAAGTATGTTTTTGGGTTACATCATTGTAGGTATGGTTGAGATAACCTGCTAAATAAGGCGTAAAAGAAAGGCGAACGGGTGGTTTAATACGTTCAATTCCTGTTAATAACCCTTGTTGTTGTACCTCATTCGGTTGTAGTGGATCGACTGCACTCCAAAAAAAACTCTGGCGGGTACGACGGACATCTCTTCGAAAGTTAATCCCCCAAGTTTGTTTTTCGCTCTTAGGAAAACGCAGTTGTGAATAAGGAATCTCCATTTCTACAATCCACCCCAATTCGTCTATTGTCACCGCACTCTTCCAAACTGCATCCCAGATTTCATCTCCTGCATTAGCATCTATTTGCACCCCTGCTGCTGTTACTATGAAATAAAAATCCGTTTGTTGAGTGTACATACCATCAATGCTCACGCCAAACATGTCGGCATTCACATTGTTAAGTGCATCCCGCACACTCAATTGCTTCAGAATACTATCAGGGGCCGTATCAAATAGACGTGCTCCAATGTAAATCCCTTGGGTCGTGTAGACCACTTTTACTTCCGTACGCTGGTTAGCAATTCGGCCTGGATTGGGAGAATTTTCAATAAAATCTGTTGCAATGGGGGCCGTTTCCCAAACGGCCTCTTCTAAATGACCATCTATCTTGGGAGGAGTTGTTGTATAAACCGCCGTCAAATTACTTCGACCACTGGTATCAATTTGCCCCAAAAGAGAGTGACTATAAAAAATTCCTATTAGAATACAAAAAAACGAGGGGTAGTAAAAATACTTCACAAGTTGGCTGTTTTTATCGCTGATATCCTAGTATTCATTAACTAAATACTAGACGCTATAGAATAAGACGGCTTTAATGTAGGGGAAAAGGGTATTCTGTTTACACCGCAACAGGTGCTTTGATCGCAGGATCAGGTTGATAATTTTTCCAGCTAATATCTTGATATGTAAAATCAAAAAGAGATGTAATAGCTGGATTTAGCACCAAGGTAGGCAACTCCTTAGGCGTACGCTGCAACTGCAAATTCACTTGTTCCTGATGGTTGTTATAAATATGAACATCGCCAAAGGTATGCACAAAATCACCCACTTCTAACCCACAAACTTGAGCAATCATGTGTGTCAATAAAGCATAAGAAGCAATATTAAAAGGCACTCCCAAAAAACTATCCGCACTGCGCTGGTACAATTGGCAAGATAACTTGCCATTCGCTACATAAAACTGGAATAGAGCATGACAAGGCGACAAGGCCATTTCCGATAACTCTCCCACATTCCAAGCACTAACAATAATACGTCGAGAATCAGGGTTTGTTTTAATTGTTTCGACCACTTGCTTGATTTGGTCAATCGTCTCGCCATTTGCGCCTTTCCAACTGCGCCATTGCTTGCCATAAACAGGCCCTAAGTCTCCCTTTTCATCGGCCCATTCATTCCAAATTCGCACGCCATGTTCTTTCAAATAAGCCACATTGGTATCGCCCTTTAAGAACCACAACAGTTCATGAACAACACTCTTTAAGTGTACTTTTTTTGTAGTAACTAAGGGAAAACCCTTCTGTAAATCAAAACGCATTTGATAACCAAAAACAGCGCGTGTTCCTGTTCCCGTGCGATCACCTTTATCAACACCCTGTTCTTTGATGTGCTCTAATAAATCCAAATATTGCTTCATTGATTATTTAACTTGACCGTGTTTGAAATGCTACTTATTTGTATTCAACGTGTTAAAGAAAGTGCAAAATACCGCTTTTTTGAGGAAAAGTAGCCTTTATAAAAGCTTAAACAATTACTAAAAGTAAAAAATGATAAAACAGTGTTATAACAAGCTCTCTTCTCGTTTCTTGTGCTTTTTTATCACCAAAAAAAGAAAGCTATTTGCTTTTTGTAAGTAAATGGTTTATCATTGTAGTATTCAGAAATAGGGAATTTATACACTATTACAACAATGAAACAGTATCTAGAGAATACCAAAGGAAAATCATCTAAATTTTGGGAAGTAGAATTGGAGGGGCAATTCTTAGTAGTTAATTATGGTAAAATTGGCCAGACAGGACGCCAGACCCGCAAAGATCTCAAAACAACTGAAAAAGCCTATGTAGCCTTCAAAAAAGAGGTTCTAAAAAAGCGAAAAGGAGGTTACATTGATCCAAAACAGCCCATCCCTACCCTCTCTCTAGCTCCTTTGGAGGTCAACAACACCACCTTCCGACATAAGGGAGATGTGGAGGCGATCTATTATTACAACCAACATTCTTTGGTTATAACAGCTACTAATACACACTTTTCTTGCTGGACCACAGAAGGCACCTTGTTGGCGAAACATCAATTCTCTGAAGAAAAATACTTTTTTGGGCATTTTAGCATAAAAGCCATCCCTAATACGGATCAAATTATCATTCACAAAAATGGCAGTCGCACCCCTGATACCTTTTACATTTTTGACTGTCATCAAAAGGGCTTTGAACTAGCCAAAGAGCATAGCATTACCGTGCCTATAGAAGGCTATTTTCGTCAAATAGATGTAGACAAAGATTACATCTACTTTGGGTACACAGGTGGTTTTATGCTGTTGGATTATGATTTTGAGATCCAAAAAACATTAACCTCCCCTCAAAAGCACGAAAACTCTAATGGAACGATTGTTTCAGCCACTAGTCAATTGATTGCCTTTGTTGAATATGCGGGTTATGGCAACAAAGGAGACAAAGTACTAATAATTGACTTAGAAGGGAATACGGTTAGTCAATTCAAAGCGTCAGTTCACCATAGCAGTTATGGCATGATGGCCTATTTTAATGCAGCTGGTACTATTTTTCACACGACTGCTTCTAGCAATGCGGAAACAAAAGTACAACTTTGGGATCCATATAAAGGTACGGTTACTCAAGAAATGGCCAATTATTCTAGTACTGGAATGGTTCTTCATTTTGCTAATTCTGTTGATGACGATTGGATGGTTATTCGAGCAGCAGGAGTTGATCTTATTCTTTGGAATTTGCGAGAAGAGGCAGTTGCATGGGTGAAAACCAACCAAGATTTAGACGCCCATATTGCATTTGGTCCTGACCAGATATTATACCAGTCTGTTGGCAATCGAATCCTACCCCTCAACAAAGCTGATGGGGTCCCTCAACAAGAAATTCAAGGGTTGGCCAATACCTGTCAACGCCTATTCTTTGATAATAAAAATCAACTCTTGTGGGCACTAGGAGGAAAGACAGCTTGTTGTTTTAACCCTGATGGTTCCATCCATTCGACCACAGACATCACCGACTTTATCGCTGGCAAAGTAGAAGGAAAAATGTTAGTCAAGCGTAGGTTGGGTACTTATGGTGGAAGTTACGCCTGGTTAGATTTAACAACAAGAGAAGAAACGCCTATCCTATCGGGCAATTTTAGAGCTATTGATTACAATGCAGAACGCGTTATTACAACAGCTAGTTATTTTGCTCCCAATAAAAAAGTATCCCATTTATGGAGCCACTCGGGGAAACAACTCAAAGAAATGAAACTGGGCCAAGAATTAAGTGGCTACCTTTGGAAGCAAGGACAATTCATTACCACCAAAGGAAAACACATCGACCTGTGGGAATTGGGAGATAAAAAGCCAAGACTCTCTATCAAAAAAGCACACCAGCAAGAAATTGGTCACCTAGTTGTCGCTCCCAATCAAGCCACTTTTCTTTCTCATAATAAAACGGAAATTAAACTCTGGGATGGGACTAGTATGAAGCCCTTGTTATTTGAATTGGTTGAAAGCCCTCCTGTAAAGGTATTGGTTAAAGACTTTTTAGAAACTTACCTCATCTTTACAGAAAAAGGAGCGATTTACAGCCTACACCCTGAAACACTACACTTTCAACAAATTGCCCAACTCTCAGCAGCAATAACCCAAGCTACAGTCACCGCAAAAGGACAACTTTATGTTGCTACAACAGCTTTAGACATTACCCAAGTGGATTGTTCTCCATACCTGACTATTACGACCCAACAATCAAGTCCTAAAAACGTCCCTACTCTAGATTGGAACAGCCTAGGGGACCAACCAACAGAGGCAGCATTGTTGGATTTTATGTCCATGATCTCTTGGGAAAAATTAAAAGAAGAAGAATTTTTAACCCTTAAGGTGTTCTTAGAACAACAAGCCACCATAGGAAAAGCCCATCACTATTTTACCCAACAACTCTTAGAAACAGGGGCTTATTTAAGGCATGAATTTGCCCATGAAGAAGCTACTGGTAGTTTTGCCATGAGTCCAGACGGAGCCTATTTAGCCATAGGGACTTGGGTCGGCGATTCTTATGAAGAGGATGGAACGGTACAAATATGGGAAATGGCAACTGGTCGCTGTGTCAACTTACTCCAAGAAAGTTATGGGGGGATTGGCTGGCCCGATTATCACCATATGCTCCAATGGAGCCCTAATAGCCAATATTTAGGCGCTGGTATTGATACCAATGCAGTCGTTAAATTACACCCTTTTTCAGATGCCCCAAAACCTATGTCCGTTGCCTATATCACGAATGGATGGTCTAGGCCTCCTGCTTGGAGTTGGCAAGGCCACCAAGATGCCTTTGTCATTAGCTGTTGGGGAGGCAATTCAGAAATTCCTGTTGGCATTACTTCTAATAAGAAACTTCAATCCTATGAGGATGATGCGCAATGGATGAACACTAAATTGGCTCCTGCTATTCAAAAACAACTCACTAGAGAAGATTTACAGCCTTATCATTGGTGTGCAGCAACCAAGGATGGGCAGGTCATTTATGGTTATAATAGACATGACCAAGTTTTTGCTGTTAGTATAGAATCCAAGCAAGTCCTTTGGCTCAAAAATCTAACCATGCCTTTAGCCTTTAGCGCTGTGACAGAAGTAATGGCTTATCAAAACGAGCACTCTATCGTTGTTGCTGCGATTAGAACAGGAGAAATTATACAACAACATCCTTACGATCAACAAGCAGGTGGTATACAATACGCTTCTACGGGGCAAGTTTTTGCCGTTTATAATAAACGGCATATAACACTTTACAATACAGAAACAACCATTGCTATCTTAGCTTTAGAGGAGCACATCCAGATGCCCTATAGTTCGATGTCAGAACTAACACCTATACAATTTAGCCCTTCAGGCGAAAAAATAGCGGTGCTTTTAAACAATGGGAAAGTACAAATTTGGACCATTCAAACCCCTCAATTACTCACAGAATTTAAAACAACAGGCAATGGCCTTTATTGGGGAAATAGTTTGGTAGTCGTCGATCCTTATCACCTTTCCTTCTACCAAGAAGATGGTACCTTAATTAGACAATGCAACAAAGAGCAACAAGTAGACGCTTACAACGAACTTTATGATCGGCCTAAGCCCTTCGCTACAGAACAAGATGATTATGGAGATTATCAAGAAATTCAACCGTATTATCCTCTTTATAAGAACGATAAAAAAGAATGGATTGCTGTTTTAGCAACAGGCCTTGTCATTAGCCCTTCAGGCACCTTAGAAGACCTAAAAGAACATTTATCGTATACCTATCAGAATAAATATGCTTGGCCTTATAGCTGGGGTGGCGTTGCTTCTCTTTATCAGAACCTCTATGAAGCCAAAGAAGATCCTAAATTGGGTCTGAGTGATAAAGACAAAGCACTCCTCAAAGAGCCCAATAAAGGTAAAAAGAAGAAGAAAAAAGCAGGCATTAGCTTTACCAAAGGAGGTACTATCTTAGATCTCATCAAGGTCCATCAAACTTCTCTATCCGAATTGAGTAGTGGATGGAATTACCACATTAGTGAGCACAATGGTGTCATTGCCAGAAAACTTCTTCAAGTAGGCGAATATGAGCAAGCTATTAAAATAGCCGCTAAAAGCAAAGAATGGTATATGTTGGTATCCAACCTAGGTTTTTTAGCCGCAGATTTAGCCAACAAAAAAGAAAAACAATTCGCAGAAGCTGCGTTTGAGCAAGGTGTCAAAGCTTTGGAAGAAGGGAAAGGAAAGGACAGAGATGCTTGGGCAGCCACGTTTGTCTATGCTCCACTAGCCGCTGCTGCCCAATTATTAGGAAAAGAAACCACCAGCCAACAGTATTTTAAGTTGGCCTTACAAAAGATAGAAGAGGAGTCCAATACCTTTGAGAAATACTCCCATCTAGCCACTTCTTATCTTTTATGTGGTCAGATAAATAAAGCGTTGGACGTCCTATATAATGGTCCAATAGAAGGCAGTTGGTTCAGTTCCTACCAAATGGAATTCTTAATACAGCTCTTACAACAAGGGCACCTAGAGCAAGCACTAGCTTATTTTGACCACTCCTTAGATGCCTATGGTTCTATTGACGAATTTGATTTACTAGATGCTGGCATGGCAGCCTTGTTGGCACAAAACAACTATGAGAAAGCCATTGTTTGGATGCAAAAGTTTGGAGGACTTAGTAAAGATGGAGCCGAAACAGTGCTCCTAGAACAATTAGCCCAAAAGAAAGAAGTAACCGTTGCCACCAATTGGCTGCTCCAAAAATTAGAAGAAGTCAAAAAATATGGCAACAGTAGTATTAAATACATCTTCTTTTTAAGTCAAGTTAATCCAAAAGAAGCGCAACAACAATTGAAGCAACTTCCTACTGGTCAAACTATTTATTATCGAGGTACTTATTATGAACACTTAGGAAAAATAAAATCGAACTTAAAATCCTTCAAAGATGTCAAGGCTATTCTTACAACCATCCCTCAAAAGGAACATCAATTCCTTTACCTTCTAGGGCTACTTGATTCGTTTAGTTTTGCCCATAAGAAGAAGCAATTGGCGATCCTACAACAAGCGGTGGAGTTATTGGAGGAAATTGACCAGAAAGCAGAAACAACGATCAAATACTTGATTCGTCTAGCTGGCTTGGCCAAAGCCCTAGAAGCCCAAGAGGACTATATTCAATTATCCAACGCTGCTAAAGAATTGGCTGAAAAGAACAAGGATTTAGGATTCTATAGTTTTAATGATTTCCAACGCCTATACATTGACTTGGATTTAATGGAGGAAGCCCATGCTCTTTTCTTAAAGCAAACGCCAGCTAATCGCAAGTCGGGTATGCGTACCTATGCTTTAGCCATAGCACAAAAAGGGTATATCAAAACAGCCGCTCAATTATTGATGACGCTGCCTGCCAAGGATTTAAATGATCGTCCTTCTGCCGCTATGGATATTATTAAGGCCTTATAAATCATTGGCCTTACTGTTTATCCTAAAATTGATAAACAGTAAGGCCAACTATAATTATAAAAGATTAGTTCTTCATAAACGCCTCACTCTTCAATAATTTGTCCTCCTGTCGTAACTCCTAAAGAGGAAACACAGGAGTCTTCTCTAAAATACCGCTCCCCCTGTACTACTTGCTATTGTTGATTAGTTATCCTAAAGGTTAGTTATTCCTCCATTTTCAAGCTATACTTAAGAGTTGTTCCAGCTAAATAGCTATGGATCTACGATTATTACAGTTTGTCCCCTTGATCCTTTAAGAACATCTTTATATTTAATAAGGTATACACCAGAAACCATTAACATAGAAGACGTATTAAAACTATAGAGCGATCCACTATATTTTTTTTGTACAATATTGCGTCCCGCTATATCTGTAATATGAAGATGATAGAGACTATTTTGTCCTGTATCTATGCGTGTGAGACCTAGTATTTGAGAAGTTACAACTACCTCCATACATTCAGGTATATAATTATAAGATAAGGTGTCAAATGCTCCATAGAAGTCTATTTCTATTGTATCTCCCAAATTGTAAGAACTGCCTATTGTAGGCATGCTTATAGAATCAATAGCTATGTAACATAATGCCTTGATACGAGAACAGGGCCACATGGCACGCTTGATTGCCCAAAGATAGAAGAAGAGTAACACAATAAAATAAGCAGTAAATTAATAAGGGAGTTATTCATTATTTTTTATTTTTTTAGTACTCATTTTTTAAAAAAAGTAGTAAAATATTTGACTTACAATAATATAAGCTTCTACTTTTGTTATGAAGTAACAAGTTCCTTATGTTACGATTTCATCACAGTACAATCACTGTTTAATAAATACCTCACTACCCATCAACTTCCCATCCTGCTGCAGCTCCAACACATACCAACCACTCAACAACTCCCAAACAGGAAATACATAG
>JBOEFW010000126.1:0-17497 GCA_050633105.1 Aureispira sp.
TCTTTAATGACTTGCTTTGAGGTGGAAGGACAATTAACTCGACTTTTGAGTCAGCTTATTTTGCTAACCAACTATCAAATGCTCTCTGTCAAAAGCATTACTTACGATGAGAAACGTACCTCTTCTCCTCAATACATTCACAGTTATATTGAGTTAGGAGTCGATCAGAAATTTAATGAGAATACAGAGAAAATAGACATCCTTGGTATCCCTGTCGTTACTGACGCGGTCATTCTGCACGACAAACGAGATAATCATGAGAATAACATTGACCTTTCTCCTTTTGTCATTGATTACAATACACAAATCTTTGAACATGGGGCAAAGGTTTGTTTTTTCTCCTCGAAACATATTTCTGATGCCAGTCTCAATTATCGTTTTTTAGAAGACAACAGTGTGGAGAATATTGATTTTTCGGACACGCTCACTGAAAACAGCAAAGTGGAAGATTTAATGAAGGATAAAAGCACCTATATTAAGCTAAAATTCGACCTCATTTACACACAGTTTGAAGACGCCAGAACACAACTCCTTAAAAACAGTACCCAAGGAGACAATTCCGATAGTATACAATTTGATGATTTATTTGGTTAAATCGCCTCCATTTTCTGCTTCCATCGATCAATTCATAGCCGTACAATAACCTAATGGACAATAAGATATACCCGTTTAAGTTTTTAGATTCTTATACTGTAGAAGACAAGGATTTATTCTTTGGTCGTGATGAAGAGGTGCGCCAGCTCTATCAAATGATTTATCAATCGGATACACTACTTTTATATGGTGCTTCTGGTACAGGCAAAACCAGTCTCATTCAATGTGGCCTAGCCAGTCAGTTTCAAAAACATGACTGGTTGGACGTCTTTGTCAGACGGCACAAAAACCTTAACGAATCGCTCCATAAAGCCTTAATTGCTGTAGGCGGACAAGGTGTATCAACAACCAAAGGCACACAAAACCTAGATTGGTTAGATGATATTATGGGCCATGAAAAACAGTCAACAGAAAAAAAAGACCAAAGCACAACACAACTCTATCTCAAAAACATCTATCTCAAGCATTTTCGCCCAATTTACTTGATTTTTGACCAATTTGAGGAGCTGTTTATTTTAGGAAAGGAGGAAGAACAACAACAGTTTATTCGTACCGTCAAAGAAATCCTGCAAGTAGAACAGCCTGTTAAATTGATCTTTAGCATTCGAGAAGAGTACTTAGGTTCGCTGTATGAATTTGAGAAAGCGATCCCAGAACTTCTACACAAGAAATTGCGGATTGACCCCATGAATTTGGAAAAAGCAAAAGCAGTTGTTTTGGGCGCTACTAGAGCTGATAAATCTATTGTGCATATTGAGGAAACAGAAGCCGAAAAGATTGCGGAGCAGGTCTTTGAGAAAATCAAAGGCAAAGAAAAAACCTTGACCATTCAGCTCCCCTATCTACAGGTTTTCTTAGACAAGTACTATCGACATATTTCTAAGGATAAATCCAAAGTACCAACCACAGAAGCGACGTTTACCTTAGCGGCCTTAGCTGAGTTGGGTGATATTGGTAATATCTTGCGCGATTTTTTGGAGGAGCAAATCATTGAAATTGCCAAAGAACAGGGTTGTCACCAAAAAACTATTTGGAAAATCCTTTCTCCTTTTGTAACCATGGATGGTACCAAGGAACCCATTGGTTTTGGTAGTCTTCAACAGCAATTGCCTGACATTGAGTCTACACTAATACAGCCCGTACTAGCTGCCTTAATGAACAATCGAATTTTACGCTTTATTGAAGAGGAAGAGCTCTATGAAATTGCCCATGATTCTCTTGCCTTAAGGATTGCAGAAAAGCGCAGCGATGATGAAATTGCCTTATTAGAAGTTCGCCATTTAATCAAAAGCCAAAGTCTACTCAAAGATGAAGCACGAGAGTTGTTCTCTGAAAAGCAGTTGGTTTTTATCAGTCCTTTTCTACAACAGATCTCCTTAAATACAGAAGAAAAAACGCTTATTGAGGAAAGTCAAGCACAAGTATTAAAAGCACAAAAAGAAAGGACTAGACGAAGAATTCTTATGGGGTTGCTTCTTCTATTGTTTTTTGCCATTATATTCATTTTTGCTCTTTATTCTCAAGCACAAAAAACAGCTGCCTTAACCGCTAAAGAAATGGCCTTAGTGGCTAAAGAAGAAGCCTTAAGAACCAAAGAAATAGCTCTAGAAGCAAAAAATGAAGCCGAAAAAGCTAGAGAAGAAGCACTAGTTGCTAAAGTCGAGGCCGAACTCTCCCAAGAAGAAGCAGAATCCTCACAAAAAGAGGCAGAGCGTGAAAAAACAAAAGCTAATGTAGCACAGAAATATGCAGAACTAGAGAAAGGTAAAGCAGAACGCGCCAATCAAAAAAATGAAAAGATCATCAATGCCCTAGATTTCTATGAAGATGATCTTGCCCTCGCTTTTAATAATGGAAAGTACGGCTTCATCAACAAAAATGGTGATCCCATTATTCCTTATGAATACGATCGAGGAGAGCCTTTTGATCCCAAAACAGGCTTTGCGGAAATGGAAATCATGAATCGAGAACGAAAAGGAGGACCTAGTACAAAGATAAAATACAAATACACCAAGTACTTAGTCGCTTCTAATGCCACACGTTACCAACTCCTTAATTTAGCCGTACTCTTAAACCGTGGCAACTCTTCCAATTCCATTTTATCCAAGGACGAGATTGCTGTACTCCAGCAACAACTCACACAAAGCAAGGCCGATGATGCTTTACTCAACAAACTAAATAACGTTGAAGAAAGTAGAGAAAATGCTTATACAGAGTTGTTTTATCTGCTGAATAAGACGGAAGAAAAACTAGCACTAGATTTTTCAGACCTTACAGCAGAGGATGCTTTGCATGCCCTAAACAGAATTCAACAAGAAACAAGCATTCGAGATCGAGTAGCATTATTATCCTTAGAAGGTGTTCCTTTAGAGCAACTTCCTGATAATATTTCAACCTTTCAGAACATCAAAAGACTGAACCTCAATGATACCAAACTCACCTCTTTACCTAACGCTATAGGGTCTCTTAGTCAACTTAAGCAATTAGACCTAAGGAGAAGTTCGATAGAAGCTGTTCCCAGTAGTATTGGGCAACTTCAGAACTTAAAAGAACTGTATCTTCCTAGGTTCTCCAAAACCATCCCAGCTAGTCTTTTTGAGCTCAAAAATTTAGAAATTCTATTGCTTGGGCAAATCAAACGAACAAGCCTTCCAAAGGCCATTGGTCAATTGGAACAATTGAAGTCGCTCTCCCTAAAAGCACCTTTAGAAACATTTCCTGAAGGTATTCTTACCCTTAAAAATTTAGAAGAATTAACCTTATCTGGCACCAAAATCCAACGTATTCCTACAACTATTGGTAATTTGAGTCGCTTGAAAAAGTGTACCATAGAAGCCCCCCTAGAAGAGTTTCCAATGGGTATTTTACAACTTAAAGCACTAGAACATTTAGAGCTTTCTAAGAATAAGTTAACCCATATTCCTGAAGCAATTAGTGCGCTGGGTCTTTTAGAAGAACTTGTCTTTAGAGCACCTTTGGAGAGTTTCCCAAAAGGCATTCTTACACTCAAAAAGCTTCGTATTCTAAAACTACTCCACACAAAACTAACAACACTTCCTAGCAGTTTTAAACAATTAACAACACTTAAAAGATTGGCCTTAGGCGCTCCTTTACCAACCTTCCCAAAGGAAATTTTATCGCTACAAAACTTAGAAACACTTGAATTAATAGAGGGTACTTTTCCTGTTGTCCCTGATAATATTAATCAATTAAAACAATTAAAACTCTTAATTCTGCCTGGGCCTTTTGAAAGTATTCCAAACAGTGTATTTAAACTCAAAAACCTAGAAAGTTTAAAACTTCCTGATGCCAAGATTCAGGCTATTCCAGATAACATTGGTCAACTTAAAAAACTGCGTTCTTTGGTTCTTTCAGGCCCTTTTGAAGAGCTTCCTCCTAGCCTTTTTCAACTTAAAAATTTAGAAGAAATACGGTTTGAGAAAGCTAATATTAAAACCATTCCAAGCGCCATTGGGGACTTAAGAAATCTAGGTATTATATGGTTAGGGGGGAATTTCCAAGAGGTTCCTAAAAGTATCTTGAAGTTACAAGGACTCAAAGCCCTCTCTTTAAACAATACTAGAAATATAAAAAACATCCCTGATTTAAGCCAAATTCAAGGCTTGTGGATTTTCTCTTGTATTGTTTATGGTGACCCAACCACAGACGAAACCCATCAAGCGAACATCAAGCAATTAAAAGCAATAAAAACAGAACTACCAGGTTGTACCTTCCTACTAACAGACGAAAATGCAGATTATATCTTCTTAGAAGACTATGATGATTAAGTACACTTGTGAGTGTTTAGTATTTAAAATAATATGGTATCTTAGGTAGTCCTTGTAATATGGGACACCATCCGTTAAAACTAGAAACTACGCTCCTCTCACCCAAGACTAGAAAGGATAGTCTCTACTATCCACGAATACACTATGAAAAATACAATCGACAATCAAGGGAACAACAATATTATTATCCAAGGCATTACGGATAGTAATATCACTTTGGAAGTGAATGGGGTCACCCAAGAGATACAAAACGAAATGGCAACGCTCCATGCCTTAATGGAACAAATGAATACCCAACAGGTCCAAATGGCAGACACCATTTATGATTTAAGTCAAATTGGACAAGCAGATTTGGGCATTAAAAAAACCTTCAATGTTTTATTGACAAAAAAATTGATGCGTGCCTTAGCGGACAATGGCTTAACACCTGCCCAAAAATTCTTAGACAAAGTAAAAACAAAAGAAGGATGGGAAAACCACAGTCGCTATACGGATGTTGCCAAAAACCTCATTACGTTTGCCTTTATTGGAGTCATTGGTATTCAATTGCGTAAAATCATGGCCATTGGTAAAGAAGCATTGTCGGAGCGCAAGCAGCAAACTTATATTAAGAATAGCTATCTCATTGCGGTAAAATCAGTTCAGTTACTCAATTTTACGCTTATTTCGGCCTTTTGGGATGCGCAACAAAACGGCAACTATGCCCTCAATGAACAAGAAACAAAAGAATTAACCTTGTTCTTTGACGATTCTATTGAACGGGACTTGACCGCCTACGCTCAACTGTTGGAATTACTAATCCAACTCTTTCAAAGACATCAAATTTCCTTGCCTTTAAAGGAATTACAATCGCTAAAATTAAATCGCTTTAAGAAAACCTGTAGTCGCATTCAAAAACTGTATAGCCTCTTTGAAACTTCTCAGCATTCCTTGATGACTTGTTTTGAAATGGAAAGTCAGTTGGCTGGTGTTTTAACACAACTCATCTTGTTAATCAACTATAAAATGATCTCCGTCAAAGGGGTTGCTTATGATGAAAAACGCACGACCTCTCCTCAATACATCCACAGTTATATTGAATTGGGGATTGATCAAAAGTTCAATGAAAACACAGAGAAAATACATATTCTAGGAATGCCTGTTGTCACCGATGCTGTTATTATTTATGATAAACGAGACAACCATGAAAAGAACATCAACCTCTCTCCTTTTGTCATTGATTACAATACACAGATCTTTGAACAAGGGGCTAAAATCTGTTTTTTCTCTTGCAAACACATCTCTGATGCCAGTCTCAATTATTGTTTCTTAGAGGATAATAGTGTAGAAAACATTGTCTTTTCTGATGTGCTTGGTAAGCAGACAACTGAAGAGGTCATGAAGGATAAGAGCAATTATATCAAGCTAAAGTTTGATCTTATTTATAAACAGTTCGAAGAGGCCAAACAACTGTTTTTTAAAAACAGCGCCCAAGGACCTGATGAGGATATTGACTTAGATGACTTATTTAGTTAGTGCTGCTTTCTCTATTTCCTTCATTTGTACTAGAACAACCGCCTCATGGATAATAAAATATACCCTTTCAAGTTTCTAGATTCTTATACTGCTGAAGACAAAGATCTATTTTTTGGCCGTGACGAAGAAGTTCGCCAGCTTTATCAGATGATTTATCAATCGGATATTTTACTCTTATATGGCGCTTCTGGAACAGGCAAAACCAGTCTTATTCAGTGTGGTTTGGCCAGTCAATTCCAACAGCACGATTGGTTAGATGTCTTCATTCGACGACACAAAAATCTCAATGAATCCTTGCGTAAGGCTTTGATTGCCGTAGGTGGCGAAGGCGCTACGAACACAGCAACCTTAGAAGACGAAGATTGGCTGGATCACCTCATGGAGGAGGGGCAAGAAACAACAATACACCAACCATTAAGCTCAACACAAACCTTTCTTAAAAATATTTATCTCCAACATTTTCGCCCAATTTATTTGATCTTTGATCAATTTGAGGAGTTATTTATCTTGGGTACTAAAGCTGAACAAAATCAATTTATTGCCACTATAAAAGAGATTCTAGCCGTAGAACAACCCGTGAAATTGATCTTTAGTATTCGAGAAGAATACTTAGGTTCTCTCTATGAATTTGAGAAAGTAGTCCCAGAGTTGTTGCGCAAGAAATTGCGCATTGATCCTATGAATTTGGAGAAAGTAAAAGCCGTTGTTTTAGGTGCTACAGGCTGTCAAAGATCCATTGTCCACATTGAGCCAACAGAAGCGGATGCCATTGCAGAACAAGTCTTTGAAAAAATCAGAGGGAAAGACAAAACATTGACGATCCAGCTCCCTTATTTACAAGTTTTCTTAGACAAATACTATCGGCATATTTCTAAGGACAAGGCTAAGGATCCATCCACAGAAGCAACCTTTACCCTAGCTGCCTTGCAGGAAATTGGAGATATTGGCAATATCTTACGCGATTTTTTGGACGAACAAATTTTGGAAATTGCCAAGCAACAGCATTGTGATCCAAAAATAATTTGGACCATCCTCTCTCCTTTTGTAACCGTAGACGGCACCAAAGAACCCATTGGCATAACAACGCTCTACCAACAACTTCCTGATGTGCGCCAAACACACATTGAACAGGTCGTTTTGGCCTTGATGAACAATAGAATTCTACGTTACTTGGAGGAGGCAGAGCTTTATGAAGTTGCTCACGATTCGCTCGCCTTACGCATTGCTGAAAAACGCAGTGATGATGATATTGCCTTGCTAGAGGTACGCCATCTGATTAAGACCCAAAGTTTGCTCAAAGATGAAGCTCGGGAGCTTTTTTCTGAAAAACAATTGGAGTTTATTAATCCTTATTTGAAACAAATTCCGTTGAATGCGGAAGAGGCGCAACTTTTAGAGTCTAGTCGGGAACAAGTTGCTCAATTGAAGCAAGAGGCCAATCGAAAAAAATTGCTCTTACTAGTATTGGCAGCTCTTGTCTTTATTATCATTTCTGCTTTTGCTATTTATTCTCAGAAGGCAAAAGTAGAAGCAGAAAATGAAAAAACAAAAGCAATCACCGCTAAAGAAAATGCAGTAGTAGCAGAAAAGAAAGCAAAGGCAGCAAAGGTAGTGGCAGAAAATGCAGTGAAGGCAGCAAAGGCAGCAAAAATAGAGGCAGAAAATGCAGAAAAGAAAGCAAAAATAGAGACAGAAAATGCCGTAAAGTCAGAAAGTAGAGCAAAGGCAGCAAGAGTAGTGGCAGATCTGGCCAATAAAAAAAATAAAAAGATCATCAATGCCATGGATTTCTATCAAGGTAACCTTGCCCTCGCCTTCAATAACGGGAAATATGGTTTTATTAATAAGAATGGTGATCCTGTGATTCCTTATGAGTATGATCGAGGAGAGCCTTTTGATCCAGAAACGGGTTATGCAGAGATGGAGATAGCAGAAAATAAATACTTAGTTGATGCTAGTAGTCAACGATATAGATTAATTAATATTTCCGATTTCCTGAACAATAGGAAGGATATAACAACGCTCATTGATACGCTTAATAAAAATAATACAAAACTTGCCTTAGATTTTTCAAGTCTAGATAATGCTGAGATACTAAGCATTACTCAAAAAATTTCCGAACAATCTTCCATCAAAGACAGTATAGCATTATTATTCCTTAAATATACAGATTTAAATACGCTCCCTAATTCTATTTCAAGCTTTAAGAATTTAAAATGGCTAGACTTGAGTTATTCAAACATTACGGCCTTGCCTTCTTCTTTAGGTAATTTAAGCCAATTAGTTAGATTGGATTTGGACCATACAAACATCCAAAAACTCCCTCCAACTATTGAAATGCTTACTCAATTAAAAAAACTGTCTATTAGTGGAGAGCTCGAAACCATTCCTGAAAATATTGGTAAGCTGACACAATTAGAAGCATTATCTATTGATGGAGTGTTTGAAACCATTCCTGAAAGTATTGGTAAGCTGACACAATTAAAATCCTTAGGTATCTATGGAGCACTTAAAACCATTCCTGAAAGTATTGGTAAGTTGACACAATTAAAATCCTTAGACATCTATGGAGAGCTTAAAACCATCCCTGAAAGTATTGGCAGCCTTACCCAATTAGAATTCTTAGACATCTATGGAGAGTTTGAAACCATTCCTGAAAGTATTGGCAACCTTACCCAATTAGAATCCTTAAAATGTTATGGAGAATTTGAAACCATCCCTGAAAGCATTGGTAAACTTGCCCAATTAAAATCCTTAGACATCTATGGAGCGCTTGAAACCATCCCTGAAAGCATTGGCAAACTTGCCCAATTAAAATCCTTATCTATTGACGGAGCCTTTAAAGCCATTCCTGAAAGCATTGGTAAACTGACCCAATTAAAATCCTTATCTATTAATGGAGCGCTTGAAACCATCCCTGAAAATATTGGTAAGCTTGCCCAATTAGAATTCTTAGACATCTATGGAGAGTTTGAAACCATTCCTGGAAGCATTGGTAAACTTGCCCAATTAAAATCCTTAGACATCTATGGAGAATTTAAAGCCATTCCTGAAAGCATTGGTAAACTTGCCCAATTAAAAAAATTATCTATTGATGGATCGCTTGAAACCATTCCTGAAAGCATTGGTAATCTTACCCAATTAAAATCATTAGTTATTGATGGAGCCTTTAAAGCCATTCCTGAAAGCATTGGTAAGTTGACCCAATTAGAATCCTTAAAATGTTATGGAGCGTTTAAAACCATCCCCGAAAGCATTGGTAAGCTGACCCAATTAAAAACATTAGAATTCTATAGAGCGCTTGAAGCCATTCCTGAAAGTATTGGTAACCTTACACAATTAGAAGCATTAGAATTCTATGGCGTATTTAAAACGATTCCTGAAAGTATTGGTAATCTTACCCAATTAAAAACATTATCTATTGATGGAGCGTTTGAAACCATTCCTGATGACTTTGGACAACTCATTAATTTACAATATTTGAACATTTATGGTAAGCTCAAAGTCCTGCCTGATAACTTTAGACAACTTACAAACCTAAAGGAATTTCATTCCACTTTAGACAACAATAAGAACTACAAGAAAAACAAAGCAATACTCCTTGCCTTCCAAAAAGAAAATCCCGATTGTACTCTTTCCATTCACGACGAAAATGGAAACCCTATAGATCTATCCAAGGAATAAAACATCCACAAAAATCAACCCACTACAATTCCACCAATACAAGGCTCTAAGAGCAATTGGTTCTTGGGATATTCTCCCACAACCATAACACAGCCAGCATTTACGATCGCCATAAAATCGATCCCATCACTCAATCCTAAATAAAAGCCTTTGGCAAATGACAGGTCAATAGAAAAAAACAACTATTTTTAAAAAACAACGCCCAAGGAACAAACGAAGACATTAATTGGGATGATTTATTTAGTTAATGCTGCGTTCTCTATTTCCTTCATTTGTATTAGAACAACCACCTCATGGAAAATAAAATATACCCCTTCAAGTTCTTAGATTCTTATACCGCAGAAGACAAAGATTTATTTTTTGGTCGATCAGAAGAAGTACGTCAACTCTATCAGATGATTTATCAATCCGATACACTGTTGCTTTATGGCGCTTCTGGTACAGGGAAAACCAGTCTCATTCAGTGTGGTTTGGCGAGTCAATTTCAACAACATGATTGGTTGGATATTTTTGTCAGAAGAAATAAAAACCTCAACGAATCTTTAACAAAAGCATTGCTCGCAGTAGGTGGAGAGGATATTTCCAAAGAAGAAGAGGAGGATGATTTAGATTGGCTGGATGATCTTATGGACACCGATCAAGGGCCATTAACTACAAAAGCCCTCACAACGACCCAGTTTCACCTCAAAAACATCTACCTCAAACACTTTCGCCCCATCTATTTGATCTTTGATCAATTTGAAGAGTTATTCATTTTGGGCAGTAAAGAGGAACAAGCTACTTTTATCGCCACTATTCAAGAAATTCTACAAGTAGAACATCCCGTTAAGCTTATTTTTAGCATTCGGGAAGAATATTTGGGCTCTTTGTATGAATTTGAAAAAGTCGTTCCAGAGTTGTTGCGTAAAAAATTACGCATTGACCCCATGAACTTAGAAAAAGTAAAAGCAGTGGTTTTGGGTGCAACAGCCTCTACACAATCCATTGTTCATATCAAAGAGGAGGAAGCGGAGGCGATTGCAGAGCAAGTCTTTGAAAAAATTAGAGGAGAAGAAAAAACCTTGACCATTCAACTCCCCTATCTACAGGTTTTCTTAGATAAGTACTATCGGCACATCTCTAAAGACAGAGCTAAACCACCCACGACAGAGGCAACCTTCACCTTAGCTGCACTTCATGAAATTGGAGACATTAGTAACATTTTACACGATTTTCTGGATGAGCAAATTGTTAAAATTGCTCACGACCAACACTGTGACTATAAGCTAATTTGGAAAATTCTCTCTCCTTTTGTGACCGTAGATGGCACCAAGGAACCCATTGGTTTGGAAGCGCTTGATTACCAGCTTTTAGGTATTGATCAAACAGAAATTGAGCACATCGTTCTAGCGCTTATGAACAACCGAATTCTGCGCTATATTGAAGAGGAAGAGCTGTATGAAATTGCCCATGATTCCTTGGCCTTGCGTATTGCAGAAAAACGCAGTGATGAAGAAATTAATCTGTTGGAGGTTCGTAATTTAATTAAGAGTCAAAGCCAGCTTAAGGATGAAACGCGGGAGCTGTTTTCGGAAAGACAATTGGCCTTTATTGCCCCTTTCTTAACGCGTTTGCAGTTGAACGAAGAAGAAAATTTATTACTATTAGAAAGTCACAAACAAGTAGAAAAGGCACAACTCGCGGCAAGGAGAACAAAAATTGTCATAGGCTCTTCTCTAATTCTTGTTTTTATTATTATAGGGCTCTTTGCCATTAGCTCACAACATCAAAAAAACATAGCTGAACAAGCCTCTCAAAAAAATCAGAAAATCTTAGATGCGATGGATTTTTATGAGGATCAATATGCCTTAGCCTTTAAAAATGAAAAGTATGGTTTTATAGATAAACAAGGCAATACAACGGTTGATTTTGAGTATGATAAAGGAGAACCTTTTGATCCAGAAACAGGTTTTGCAAAGATGGAGATAGATATGGAAGTAAAAGGAACTTCTAAGAGTCTTAAATATCTCATTGACACCAGTAGGAACAAATATCGGCTTATAAAAATTGTGGAGGAATTAAAATATGGAGGCCAATTTAATACTATTTTCTCCAAAGCAAATGTACAATGGATAGAAGCTAAACTCCCCAACGATAGTGATAGGGAACAGTTACTAGCTGCGGTAGAAAAAATCCACAACGATGTAGCAATGGCTACCTCGAATCTGGTAACCATGCTCAAACAAGAAAAAAATAAACTAGCGTTAGATTTTTCAGGCTTGGATAGGAAGTCCATCTTAAGGACGCTTAATTTACTTCAACAAGAAACGGCGATTAAGAATAAGATTGAATTACTGTTTCTTAAGGAGACAGGCTTAAAAACTTTTCCTAATTCTATTGTTGCTTTCAAAAACTTAAAGTGGTTAGACCTGAGTCAAACAGCAATTTCGACCTTGCCTCCAGCCATGAGAGAGCTTAAACAGTTGTCTTCTTTAAACTTAGATTACACAGCCATTACCAGTTTTCCTGAAATCATTGGAGAACTTACCCAACTGGAATCCTTATCTCTTCTTGGTAGCGTAGAAAGTATTTCTGAAAACATTGGCCAACTCACCAATTTAAAGAAATTATCTATTGATGGTGATTTTGATCAACTTCCCAACAGTATTGGTGCTCTAAAAAACATAGAGAAACTGCACTTAACAAGTGCTGCTTTAACCACTATTCCGACCACTATTGGCCAACTTACCAATCTGAAAGACCTCTTGCTTCAAGGCTCTTTTGAAACACTTCCCAATAGCTTTGTGCAATTAAAAAAGCTAACACAGCTCCACTTAGCAAGTTCTATATTGAATAAGATTCCTACCACTATTGGTGAATTGACGAATTTAAAAAAATTGTCCATTGAAGGTGTTTTTGAGACACTTCCCAATAACATTGGACAGCTGGAACAATTAAAAAAATTGGAATTATTTAGCCTTCCATTAAGCGCCATTCCTACAAGTATTGGACAACTCACTAATTTAAGAGAATTGGCCCTTCAAGGCTTTTTAGAAACACTTCCCAATAGTATTGGGAAACTCGAAAATTTGCAAAAGCTTTCCTTGCACACGGATGATCTAAAAGCATTACCAGAAACCATTGGGGAGCTGACCAACTTAAGATCGTTCTCTTTTTATGGTTCTTTGAAAACGCTCCCTGCTGATATTGGTCAACTTACTCAGTTAAAATTCTTGTCTCTAAATACACCTTTAGAAACGTTACCAAACAGTATTGGAATGTTGACCGAACTCACCGAGCTCACCCTTAATACAAACCAATTAAACGATCTTCCAGAGAGTATTGGGCAGCTCCTCCATTTAAAAAAATTGTTTATTGAAGGAGCCATCGAAATACTTCCTAGTAGTTTTGGTCATCTTACCCAATTAGAAACATTATATCTACACACTGCTCGTCTAAAATCTGTGCCTGAAAACATTGGACAACTCCGACAATTAAAGGTGTTATCCCTTCAAGGAGTATTTGAGACCCTGCCTAATAGTTTTGGAGCGCTCACAGAATTAGAAATATTATCCCTAGAGAATCAAGCACTAAAAACACTGCCTAATAACATTGGAAAACTCCTCCACTTAAAAGAATGTATTGTTAAAGGAAAACTTGAATCCTTGCCTACTACTATTGGGGAACTTAGCAGAATTGAAAAACTATTCCTGATCAACACTCATCTAAAAACTATTCCTGAAACTATTGGAACCCTTACCAACTTAAACCGCTTGACACTGGAAGGGAAATTTGAAACACTTCCGAATAGCTTTGGTCATCTCAAAGCCTTAGAGGGCTTATCTATACGCAATTCCGTCTTAAAAACATTGCCTGAAACCATTGGAGCACTCTTTAAATTAAAGGAGTTAGCCCTTGAAACGGCCATTGAGACATTACCCAATAGTTTCTCTAATTTGAGCAATCTAGAAACATTAGACCTTAATGACAACCCAAAACTAAAAGAATTTCCTCCGCTCCATCATTTCAAAAAACTATCAAGCTTTAATTATACCTTGTATGATAATGAGCAATATCCTTCTAAGGAGAAGAAGCTGTCTACCTTTTCAGATCAATTCCCTGACTGTATTATTTTTGTTACCAACAAAAAAACAGGCACTTCTGGCAGGCTGGGTGGTTCTCACTAATCCTAAAGCAGTTAATCTAAAAAAATTAGATAGCATTACAATTCTACCAATACTTCTTCCTTCCAAATCTCCAAGGGCAATTGGCTCTTGGGATGCTCGCCCATTACCATAACACAGCCAGTATTTACGGCCGCCATAAAACCATTGCCATCACTTAGCCCTAGATAGAAGCCCCTGGCAATGACATCTCCGACACAAATACAAATCATGCGATTTCAAAAAGTAGATACCTTTCTAGGTATACACTTATCTCTATCTAAGGCTGCCCTATATCCTCCCTTCTAGTATTAATCATAGTACTCTTGATTTAATTAGCAGCTCTTGTCTCCTTCTACCAATTTACATGGTTAATGTGATCAAAAAATAATCAAGGTTTATAAAGGCTAAATGGACAATTCCACTAATTAGGGAATTCCACTAATTATTAAAAACAAGAGAATTCCCTAAGAATAACATTGAAGTAACAATCTATATTTACATCACTGCCTGTCAGCATTTTTTGCTTTACAATACAAATAAACATAAAAATAGTACATTTAACAAAAATGCAATATACTAGATAGCCTATTAGGAGAAGTTCGGACAAATTTGAGTAAGATAGCAGGTGCTCGGAAGTATAACAAAACATATAGCCAATTAGATTCCTTAATAGGTGCCTTCGCAATATTTTTCTTAAAAGATCCGTCCTTATTGATATTTCGGCAAGATTTTTTAGCGCATGCAGCAAATTTACGAAATAACGGATACGACAATACAGGAGACTTTAGACAAGGTCCCCCAAAAGAATTGTCACAACAACGAGTTCATTTACAATCTTTCATGCGAGAAAAGCGACTATTCTTTAATCCAAAGAGTATTAGGGGGCCATTTAACAGCCAGCTTAGATGCGACAGATACCTTTTGTTCTTGTAAAACGCGCTGTGAAAGTTGTCTAGTAAAAATATTACGTAATGAAAAAAAATATATTATCATCATTTTTTTTACTCTTTTGACTTTGCTTGCCTTTTTAGTTGATCAAATCACTCAACATTTTGATCTATATTTTAAATGTGTTTGGGTGAAATTCATTTCTAAAAAATTTACTTGGATCAAAATTAGGAAAGTCTTTAATCAACTTCCTTGTGCTTCTATGAATGTTGTTTATCTCTTTCTGCTTAATGAGCTTACTATCAATCTTCCTTTATTAGAATGGCATATTAATATTTCTTACAAACCGAGAATCGCTGGCGGCCTGTTAAATCTCTATCTCTCACTAGCCCAATAGAATAATTGAGCTTTTCAACCAATGCATACTCTATGGCAAATACAATTCAAAATCAAGGGAACAACAATATTATTATCCAAGGCATTACGGATAGTAATATCACTTTGGAAGTGAATGGGGTCACCCAAGAGATACAAAACGAAATGGCAACGCTCCATGCCTTAATGGAACAAATGAATACCCAACAGGTCCAAATGGCAGACACCATTTATGATTTAAGCCAAATTGGACAAGCAGACTTGGGCATTAAAAAAACCTTCAATGTTTTATTAACAAAAAAATTGATGCGTGCCTTAGCGGACAATGGCTTAACACCTGCCCAAAAATTCTTAGACAAAGTAAAAACAAAAGAAGGCTGGGAAAATCATAGCCGCTATACGGATGTTGCCAAAAACCTCATTACGTTTGCCTTTATTGGAGTCATTGGTATTCAATTGCGTAAAATCATGGCCATTGGTAAAGAAGCATTATCAGAGCGCAAGCAGCAAACTTATATTAAGAACAGTTATCTCATTGCCGTGAAGGCTGTCCAATTAATCAACTTTACGCTTATTTCGGCCTTTTGGGATGCGCAACAAAATGGCAACTATGCCCTCAATGAGCTAGAAACAAAAGAATTAACCTTGTTCTTTGACGATTCTATTGAACGGGACTTGACCGCCTACGCTCAACTGTTGGAATTACTAATCCAACTCTTCCAAAGACATCAAATTTCCTTGCCTTTAAAGGAATTACAATCGCTAAAATTAAATCGTTTTAAGAAAACCTGTAGCCGCATTCAAAAACTGTATAGTCTTTTTGAAACCTCACAGCATTCGTTGATGACTTGTTTTGAAATGGAAAGTCAGTTGGCTGGTGTTTTAACACAACTCACCTTGTTAAGTAACTATAAAATGATCTCCGTCAAAGGGGTTGCTTATGATGAAAAACGTGCTGCCACTCCTCAATACATCCACAGTTATATTGAATTGGGGATTGATCAAAAGTTCAATGAAAACACAGAGAAAATCCATATTCTAGGAATGCCTGTTGTCACTGATGCTGTTATTATTTATGACAAACGAGCAAACCATGAAAAGAACATCAACCTTTCTCCCTTTGTGATAGATTATAATACACAGGTTTTTGAACAAGGGGCTAAAATTTGTTTTTTCTCTTGCAAACACATCTCTGACGCCAGTCTCAACTATTGTTTCTTAGAGGATAATAGTGTGGAAAATATTGTCTTTTCTGATGTCCTTGGTAAGAATACGATAGAGGAGGTGATGAAGGATAAGAGCAATTATATCAAGCTAAAATTTGATCTTATTTATAAACAATTTGAAGAAGCCAAGCAGCTATTTTTTAAAAATAGTGCCCAAAAAGCAGACGAAGACATTGATTTAGATGACTTATTTAGTTAGTGCTGCTTTCTTTATTTCCTTCATTTATACTAGAACAACCACCTCATGGATAATAAAATATACCCCTTTAAGTTTCTAGATTCTTATACGGTAGCGGATAAAGACATCTTTTTTGGTCGCGACGAAGAAGTCCGCCAGCTTTATCAGATGATTTATCAATCGGATATCTTGCTCTTATATGGGGCTTCTGGTACAGGCAAAACCAGTCTTATTCAGTGTGGTTTGGCGAGTCAATTCCAACAGCACGATTGGTTAGATGTCTTCATTCGACGACACAACAATCTCAATGAATCTTTGCGTAAGGCCTTGATTGCCGTAGGCGGCGAAGGAGCCAACAGTACAGACAGCTTAGAAGAGGAAGATTGGCTGGATCACCTCATGGAGGAGGGGCAAGAAACAGCAATACATCAACCATTAAGCCCAACACAAACCTTTCTCAAAAACATCTATCTCCAACATTTTCGCCCAATTTATTTGATCTTTGATCAATTTGAGGAGTTATTCATCTTGGGTAACAAAGCAGAACAAAATCAATTTATTGCCACCATACAAGAGATTCTAGCTGTAGAACAGCCCGTGAAGTTAATTTTTAGCATTCGAGAAGAATACTTAGGCTCTCTCTATGAATTTGAGAAAGTAGTCCCAGAGTTGTTGCGCAAGAAATTGCGCATTGATCCTATGAATTTTGAAAAAGCCAAGGCCGTTATCTTAGGCGCTACAAACTGTCAAAAATCCATTGTTCACCTAGAACCAACAGAAGCGGATGCGATTGCCGAACAGGTCTTTGAAAAAATCAGAGGGAAGGATAAAACGCTCACCATTCAGCTCCCTTATTTACAAGTTTTCTTAGACAAATACTATCGGCATATTTCTAAGGACAAGGCTAAGAATCCATCCACAGAAGCAACCTTTACCCTAGCTGCCTTGCAGGAAATTGGAGATATTGGTAACATTTTGCGCGATTTTTTGGACGAACAAATTTTGGAAATTGCCAAGCAACAGCATTGTGATCCAAAAACAATTTGGACCATCCTCTCTCCTTTTGTAACCGTAGACGGCACCAAAGAACCCATTGGCATAACA
>JBOEFW010000127.1:0-13796 GCA_050633105.1 Aureispira sp.
GAGCTAATGACAAAAAGTAAAAACCAGACCACTTAAAATCTAAACAAACTTCTGTTACAGTGTAATTAATACCCTATAACTTTTAGTTTATTGAGTCACCAAACTAAAAGTTATACTCTGTGAGGCCTGCGGCCTTCGCCTTGATTAAAACAAAACTAATACTCCTTATCAACGCAATTCCATTTCAGTTTATTTTTAGGGCAATAGCTTGGTATGCTATCGCTTAACCACCTATCAAAATCATAGATCGATTTTGTCCATGTTGTTCAGGGTCGGCAAAATCTTCAAAATTTTCCATACCGCCGCGTCCTTTCGCTTTAGCGGCTAGGTTAGCATGGATGTGCGGAATAATGTCGTCTCCTGCACGCAAAGGCGTTAGAATGTCTGTTTCTGATTTAGAGAACAAACAATTCTTGAGACGACCATTCGCCGTGAGGCGAATGCGATTGCAAGTACTACAGAAAGGATTAGTGATGGTACTAATTACAGAAAAATTGCCTTGGTGGCCTTTAATTTTATAATTAACGGACGTATCGTGTGGTCGATCTTGCACCCGCAAAACTTGGTCGGGGCCATGATGCCCTTCTACCTGTTCTAGTATTTCCGCTAGACTAATGCCCTTGCTCCAATCCCATTGATTCCCATCAAAAGGCATAAATTCGATAAATTGAATGCCAATGTTTTGGTCTTTGGTCAAGGCAACAAAATCTAAGAGTTCCGTCCAATTAATCGCACGCATCAGCACCACATTCAACTTAACCTTAAAACCTTCTTGTAATAACAGTTGGATGTTATCCCAAACCCGTTGAAAGTTAGGCCGTTTAGTCACCAAAGTAAACTTATCCGCATCTAAGGTATCTAGACTAACATTAACGGCCTTGATTCCTGCTTTTTTTAAAGAAGAAAGATGCTTGTCAACTAGGACACCGTTTGTGGTTAGGGTTAGTTGTATAGGCAAGGCCCCTAAGGCTTCGATAATTTGTCCAGCATCCTTACGCAAGAGAGGCTCTCCGCCCGTCAACCGAATTTTAGTCACTCCCAAGTCTACAAAAGTACGCGCGATTTGTAGGACCTCTTCTGCATTCATCCAACTAGCCACAGGAGAATGTTCGACTCCTTCTTCTGGCATACAGTAGAAACAACGCAGATTACAACGCTCTGTCAGCGAAATTCTTAAGTATTGATGGGGGCGTTGATGCGTATCATACAGCATATAAAGCAGTTATTTTAAGGTACTATAATTCCTTTATTTTAATAGTGACCAAAGCTGTTTGAACCTTACTCGTTCAAAGTAATCCTCTACATTCATTTTTTGTTAAAAAACAAAGGAGACTAAACCATCGGTTGTCCAAACAGACGCAAACGGGCAACACCACCATCAGGGTATATACGCAAACGAACATGCGTGAATGGTTCTGTCAGCTCCGCAAAAACCTGCTGTACACAAGTGTTCTCTGGCAAAACTTGTTGATTAACCAGCGATTTCCAATGATAATGTTCCACTTGTTGCACATCAAATGTTTCCCCATTGGCTAAATTAGAATCTTGCTCTGGCAAATACAGCCCTTCTAAACTAAACTTAGCAGGGCAATTGCCTATTAATGGCTGTGTGTCAATAGTCACGCCACTTAGTTTGCCCACTTGTGCCAATTGTACGACTACCCAGTCGCCTTCTCGCTCAAGTCGGTTGCGTTGTGTAATCCAAGCGTCACTACTGTTCTTGGCGGGTTCTGGTCCTAATAATTGTACCGCAGCTCCAAAAAACTCATCACTACAAGCAACAACACAAGCACCTAAGTTTGCTGCTGCAAGATTAACTTGTGTTTCTTCTTCATAATAAGACCAATCAATATTTAAGTTGCCATAGGCCTTAAAACGAGCCAAGCCGCCATCTGGATAGAGATGTAATTTGATATGGGTATAGTGGTAATCAGAATACATATCAATAAAGTGGCGCTCATTTGGACGCAGTGCAACTTTCTTAACTAAATGATCCCAATCTTCCTGAACTAAAATCTCTTCCAAAGATGTTCCTAAAGGCAAACAACAAGCCTGAACAGAAGCATAAGGAGGATAATTACCAATAAACTCATGGGTATCCAACTCTAAGCCTCTCAAAGAACTCATCGCCCCCAATTCAATAATACAGTAATCGTGTCCTTCTGTACGTTTGCGGCGAGAGAGCCACCCATCGATTTGTTCTCCTTGACAACCTCCACGACCTTCTTTCAAAAGATGGTCAGCGGTTGCAAAATGTTCGTCTGTACAATAAATAATACGTGCACCAAATTGTGCTGCCGCTACATTAGTTAATGTCAAATAATCTGGTAGAAGACTAGTTTCTTGTAACACCTGCTTAAAAAATTAGTGGGTCAAACCCTTAGATGATTAAAATAAGAAAGCTGCATTTTTAACACACAGCTAACAGTATGTATTCCCTACTCTTGCAAAGAGTGATTATCTTTGCGCAAGTTCCTAGGCAAATATAACGCAGTTCTAGCAAGAAAGTAATATTTTGCACCTAGAACTGTTGTTAAGAATTAACAATGACAATTTATAGACGCACATAAATTGGTACGATTAAAGGAGAAATATTTATTTTTTGGTACTTTTGTTTGCTTTGCACTAAACATAGTCCATAAAACCTCTTTTAGTTAAAATGAAACTATATATCACTAATACAAGTATATAGTGCAATGAAAAATAGCATCATCGATTCGTTAAAAAAAAATTAAGAGGCAATAATCAAAGGTATACGACTTTTGTTCCTTGTTAGATTGGAGATCTTTAAATAAAAAGGTCACTAATTTGATACAAAAACAAAATAAACTTTAACGTTTTTTAACCTTTTTTCATTATTTTGCTTCTACGAAATTTAGCGCATCAAATAAATACATGTAGGGAATGAACATAGCAGCTATCATCACCATAAGTCTACTCTTTTGCACGAGTAGTCTATTAAAAGCCCAAAATAATTTGGAAGCGCTTTTAAATATGGTTGAGACAGGTAAAGCATATGCTTTGTACAAGGCGAAGGCGGGAGATGAAAATGTAGTAACGGCTACAGAAACACATTATTTTCATTTGGTCCCTCCTATCTATGAAACGATCTTAGATACGGTAGAGCTTGCTCCTGCACTCAATGGTAATTTAGATACTAGTAATTATTTTATTCAAACAGAGATTCTAGTTCTAAAAGAACCTGGTGTTGATTGGAAAACTGCCACTATTTCTCCAATGTGTCGTCCTGAACAAGGTGTTCCACATGTAGCGCTTTGCCTACTGAAAACTACTCCTGAGTATAAGATTATACACCGTAAGTTTTTTCCATTCAAAACGATTTACGATACCACCGCAACGGATTATATTATTCCAGCGCAGGTGATTATTGTTAAACGTAAAATCTTGAAGCAAAAAACACGGTTATATTATCTAACAAAGCCGCAATCCATCAATGTCGCCGCAGGCGAAAAGTTGGTACAAGTTCCTGCTGGAAAATGGAAAAATTGGGACGAAATTACCTGCCCTTTTGGAGAATTTAATGATCCTTCTATTACGCAAATCCAAGAAGCACTTATCAAACAGGATTACCCCATAAAAGTAACCAATAAGTTTGATGAGCAGACCAAACGTAATTTACTTCTCTTTCAACAAGATAATATGTTAGAAGAAGGGGGCATTACCGACCAAACACTTAAACGTTTAGGCATCAGCCGTGAACGCCTTATTAGCATTGATTTTTAAGCAATTTTCTTCCTAAAAACAACCATCTAACAAATGTGCCTATGAATGCTTGGGAAGCCCTCGTGCGACAAGCACTAGTTGGTAATAATGTTCGTAACAAAGATGCTTTTGCTCTATTAGAACAACTGCAAGGTTATGGTTTTGTCATCAAAGATGAACTGCCTCCAGAAAAACGCTTATTACAAGCAGCAGCCCTGCAACAACACTTGCATGCCGCAGCAAGCCAACCGCTCTCGGTTAGTGGTACGCTACAAGTAGCCGCCCCAACAGAAGCACAAGCCTACTGTAGTAGTCAACGCATTACTCAACTGCGTTCTATACTTCGCTACAAACACGATGAGATTTTAATAGAATGGTTCACTGCCATAGCACAAGCTAAAGAAGTCTTACTCCCTGAACTCCTACCAGAGTTACTAGACTATTGTAGTAAACGTGATTTTTTGCAGCCTTACTTACCACCTATTTTAGGAACGCGTGGACAGTGGTTAGCACCACTAAACCCCAATTGGAAATATGCCCAACACTTAGGAGCGACGGATCAAGACGCTTTTTTCTATGGAGAACGAGCCGTGCGTTTGCAATATTTGCGGCAACTCGCCCAACAAGATGCCACCGCCGCATTGGCCTTGGTACAACAAGTCTGGTCAGAAGAAGGCCACGATTTACGTGCTGCTTTTTTAGGTGTTTTTGTTCCTCTCCCTCCTTTAGATATCGCCTTGCCCTTTTGGGAACAAGCAGCGCAGGATAAACGAAAAATGGTCCGCCAACAAGCCCTCGCTTTACTAAAACGTTTTCCACAAGCGTCTTTTGTTCAACGTATGAAAACTTGTTTGCAAGAATGGGTACAGGTAACGTTGGTGGATTCTATCGAAGTTGTTCTCCTAGAATTACCCGAACACATTACTCCATCTTTACGCAAAGATGGCATTGTAGAGCAACGCAGTTGGGTCGCCAATGGAGGGCCATCGGCCAACATCTTAGTACAGGTTATTGCAGCCGTTCCGCCACAATGGTGGAGTGAACACTATGATTGGAGTCGAAGCCAATGGATAGAATGGGCTATGGCCAACGAATGGGCTACCGTATTTATGACGGGTTGGGCTAGAGCAGCACAACGATTTGAGGACATGGACTGGTTGGTGGATTGCCAAACTTGGTTCTTAAATAAATCCTTACAACAAGAAATCACAACCGCCTCGTTTGAGTTTTTGTATGATAATCTATCCAACCAGTTGTTCCAAGAATTAGCGGCAAAAGCGATTGCTTTAGAAGGATTGCGGCCATTTAATGACCACCATCCTCTATTTACTTTATTATTAATAGAAGGACAAGATTGGAGAGAAGATTTTAGTAAAGCTGTTTTACGCCGCATTCAATTAACCATTGAGCGCGAGAGTTATGTTTTTCATTGGACACTCAAAGCAGTACTCAAACGAGCAGCGTACGCTATTCCTGCTTCTTTGCACGCGTTTGCGCAACAAGGTTGGCCCAAAGAAAGCGCCGCTTGGCCTTCTTGGCAAAAAGAAGTCCATCAATTAATAAGCCTATTGGAATTTCGGAAAAGCATACAGGAAGGCTAATTTTCCACTTGTAATAAACTAGCAAATTGACGTAGCGTTATCAAGCCTTTTTGAGGCTTCCAAGGCTCTAAAATCGTTAAAGATAAACTGCGAATTTTGGTCATCACCTCATACTCTCCCACACTGTGGTCCAAATAAATAAGCGCGGCTCGTTCATAGCGCTTGTCCGAAGGCTCCAAACCATGCACATACAGCACCACATCGTATTGATCTGACTCTGGCACTGCTTTACAACGCAAGAGTAATTCTTCTTCTGTAAATTCTACCCCTTCAATTCTAGCTCTAAAAAAGCCTTGTCCTTGACGATAAAGCTGGGCAGTCCACCCTTGGATTACAGGAAAAGCCTCGTACAAAGCGATTGCATCTGGAATACCTGACCGCTGTCCATCACAACTAATAATTAGTAAATATTCTCCCTTTTCTGTTAAAGTCAGTTCTGGAATTAAATAAGGACTATAAGCTTCCATCTCCATGCACAGTTGTTGGTAAGGAGTATGGTCGCTAAAATCACTGTGTAAGAACGCTTCTAAGGTTGTTTTATAATTGGCCAACCAAATCCAAAAATCAATAGGATCCATATACTTCAATCAACTGTTTTATTCTACTTCTAATTGTATCGATTGCCACAATAAATCCTTCAACTCCGTTAGTCCCATTTGGGCCGCAGATGAAATAAATATAATTGGCACTTCTTTAGGCAGCTCCTCTTGTAACAGTTCTTTTAGTTCTTCGTCTAATAAATCCGCTTTGGAGATGGCTAAAATGTGTGGCTTGTCCAACAACTCTTCATTATAGAGTTGTAATTCTCTTACCAAAATGCGGTATTCTTTCGCAATATTATCACTATCGGCAGGTACCATGTACAACAAGGTAGCATTGCGCTCAATATGTCTCAAAAAGCGATGACCAAGGCCTTTCCCCTTGTGGGCATCTTCAATAATCCCTGGAATATCTGCCATCACAAAAGAACGGCCATTTCGATAAGCGACCATTCCTAAGTTAGGAACTAAAGTGGTAAAAGGATAATTAGCAATTTTGGGTTTGGCGGCCGATAAAACAGATAACAAAGTAGATTTTCCAGCATTAGGGAAACCCACTAAACCAACATCTGCCAAAACTTTCAACTCAAAAATTTTCCACTCTCTACGACCATCACCAGGAGGAGAAGTATAAGTAGGAATTTGATTGGTAGCGGATTTATAGTTCCAGTTGCCTCGTCCACCATGTCCTCCACGGGTGACAATTACGGTTTGTCCTTCTTCTGTGATTTCATGTTCGACCGCTCCTGTTTCTGCATCTTTGATAAGCGTACCCAATGGCACATCTAAGATAATGTCCTTGCCCTCCGCTCCTGAAGATCGGCTAGAACCACCAGGATTTCCTCTGGTAGCAATAACATGTTTCTTGTACTTCAAGTGAAGTAGTGTCCACATTTGGCTACTGCCTCGGGCGATAATATGACCACCGCGACCTCCATCTCCACCATCAGGACCACCTGTACTGGTCAGTTTATCTCGGAAGAAATGGGCTGACCCTGCACCACCTTCGCCAGAGCGGCAACAGATCTTAACATAGTCAATGAAATTGGAATTGGTAGCCATAGTAATATCTTAATTTATAGTAAACGTTGGTTTATACCAGCAAAAGATGGCAAGATACGGTTTATGTCTTGTAGGAGCTTTGTTTTTAAGTATTAAATTCAACTTTTTTTGCTCCACTCCTATTATCCCCTCTAAATAGCACTTTTTTACTTGAAATAGACCAAGGTTTGCGTGCTGTATTCTAAGGGTTTGTTATCAGGAGTTGTTTTAGTTTTAGTGCGCCAATTGCCTTGCTCATCATAGGTGTAATGGTAATTAAAGGCATCGCGTTCATTTCTCTTACCATCTCCTTGATACGCCCAATCCTTGGTACAATTTCCCTGCTCATCATACACCAATTGGCGCTTATAACTAGGCACATTGCTCCCCGAATAAATGGCCTGTTCAGAGATATAGCCTTGTTCATTGTAACCAAACACCTTTTTGAGCTGCACCACATCGTGCTCATCATAGACTTGCAATTCTAATAATTGATTTTTAGCGTTGTATCGTTGTTTGCGCTTACTCTCACTAGAAGAGCCTTCAAAAAAGCTGTGGCTCCACACCAGATTTCCAGCGTCATTATAGCGATAGCTTGTCGCTTTAATCATCGTCCCATTGCTGTGCTCTTCTGTGTGCTCTATTTGTTTTTCAGAATTATATCGATAGTACATCTGGCGAACAACAGCATCGTTTGTTGTTATTTTTTCCTTCAACTGGCCCTTTTCATTATAAATAAAGTTCCAAGCCTCTAATAATTGCTTTTTGCCATCATAGCTTTTCCAATCCAGTTTGTTTCCTGCTTCATTATAAGTGACTTCTACACCTCCTTTTAAAGCGTTTTCATCCATTTTTCCTGTCTCATCCGAAGCATATACCCAGACCACTCGCTTTTTAACAGCGCCTTTTAAGTTCTTTTTAGATAAATCCGTCTCTTTTTTCTGCTGCACCTTCTTTTCAGTTACAACAGGCTCTACTGTAGTCGGCTCCTGAGGAGGATTTGTTGCGTCTGTTGTACAGGAAAAAAGAAGGCTAAGAGCCATTAATACTGTTAATTGTCTTACTGTCATTGTTAGTTTTATTAGCTATCAGTTATTAAAAACCGACTAAGAAAGTGTTTTATACAATGTTTGATGTTCTTCTAAGCATTTTAATCAAAAAAACAGCAGCATAGTCTCTAACAACACACTATTTCTACGATTGCTTATTAGGAGAAGGGCTAGTTTACAAACACAAGCGCAAGATTCCAAGAAAAATAAATTTTATTTAGAAGTAGCCCTTATAGTTTTTCGATCACAATTCCTTGTATTTAGACTTAACACCAATAAAATACCGCAGGTCAAATAGGATATGTAGTTGCAGAAAGCCAAGTATTCCATCCTATTCGTTATTTTAGCAAGGAATCCTATACTTCACCACTCATCTTACCTTCTAATGATCCCATGTTCTACCCTTTTAAAACCTGTAGTCACAATTTTTAGGACAGGCAGATAATATTTGAAATAGCTCTTCATCTTATTTCTCTGCCAATCTTTCTAAAAAAGCTACTAAATACTTTTTCTATGCCTAAATCAGCCCCCTTAGACCAACCCCTCAACCAGACACCTGTTGTTGTCCGACGATCTTACAGCAGTGTTTTAGAACTAATTATAGGACTCACCAATCTAGCTTTTTTGATCCTGTTTACGGTAACTGCTATCATAGGCACCATGGAAGACGGTTTTACTTTATTTTTATTTGTCCCTTATGTTTTTGCCCTGGTTATTAGTCTCTCTATTCCTTTATTTTTATGGGATTGGCGAAAGGCTGCTCTAGCGTATGGAGTAACAGGGAAAATAAAGGTTTTTGAAAAAACAACGGCAAATTTGCCTATTATGATGGCTGGAATCGCTTGTTTCTTCTGGGGCATTTATCTCGCCTTCCTAATCTATAATTTATGTTTTAGTGAGGTAGAGTCTTGGCAGCTTACTCGAAACTATCTGTTGTTGATGTTGCCTGGATTTATTTTAGGGCCTTTCCAATTTCTTTACCTCCGCCATTTAAATAAAATACGTGATGCTGTTCTGAATTATCATAAGAACAATACTTAATCCCCTTCAAATACTAATAAAATCCTAAAATCACGCTTCTTTTCTCTAGTCCTCCAACTTTGGCACTAATTATAGCGTATTCTAGCTAAAAGCAGTAAAAAATTACTTTACCTTTGCTGCTACATTAATAGAACCTATTATTGGGGATGTTTTCTTTAGAACATCCAATAATACTGGTTTCTGACTGGATTATGATATGCTATTTATGACGCGTTTGAATTGGTTTCTGTGGGTATTTTTTATGTTGCTTTCGCTACTGGGAAAAGCACAAGTATTTGAGGCCCCTCCATCTCCTGAATTAGAGGAAGATAGTTCTAGGATCGATATTATTAATATTGACAAATACAAAGAACGCAGCACAGATCGTGGTGTTTTCAGGGAACTTACAGGCAATGTGCACCTTCAACAACAGGAAATGCACCTTTGGTGCGACTTGGGGTTCATTTTTCCGAATAAACAAATTGAAGCCTTTGACAATGTAGAAATGTTGCAAAATGATAGCATTCGCATTTTTTCTGATACCTTGTATTATGATGGAATAACTCGTTTTGCACGCCTTCGCCAGAACGTAGTGCTGACTGATACCAGTATGACTATGTTCACGGAAAAGCTGGATTATGATCTCAATACCCGCATCGCCTACTTCCCTGAACAAGCCCTTATTGAGAGCGATTCTTCTACGCTCATCAGTAAAAGAGGAACTTATAATGCCAACACCAACGAAGCACATTTCATTGATTCCGTGCGCATTACTAATCCTAATTATAAGTTAACAGCCGATTCTCTAGCCTTTAATACACAGACAGAAGTTGCTACCTTTTTAGGGCCTACTAAAGTTTATAACGAAGAGAAAATTGTCTACTGTGAGGATGGTTATTATGATAGTAAGAACAACTATGCAGAGTTGTATAAGAATGCGCGTTTTGAGAATTATGAGAATGAAAAAGAAGAAATTGCAACAGGTGATACCATTATTTATGATGGAAGTATTGACCGCTATTACCTGATAGGCAATGCCCATTTTGAGAACAAAGAACAAGAAGTAGATGCCGATACCATTGTAATGGATGGCGAAACAGAGCAATATTTCTTTATTGGCAATCCTCAATTTCGCAGCAAGGATAGTACGAGTAACCAAAGTATCCAAGCACTTACTTCTGATTACGATGCCATCAATAATACCATGATGTTCCGAGGCGATGTCGTCGTTTATGAAGATGCTCAAATTATCAAAGCCGATAGTTTAGATTACAATACAGAAGAAAAAAATGGTTTAGCACGTGGCAATGTTGTATGGATTGATACCGCTGCTAATGTGCGCATTAATTGTGGGCGGGCTTATTATAATGATAGTACAGGTTATTTATTAGCTCAAAAAGAGCCAATGTTAACTACGCTCATTGACAATGATAGTCTTTGGCTCAAAGCAGATACCCTTATTTCGTTGCCTGACACAGCATTTCCAGAACAACGCAATTTGTATGCGTATAACAATGTCCGTGTTTTTAAATCGGACATGCAAGCACGTTGTGATTCCCTTTTTTATGATGGCGTAGATTCGACCTTTGAATTGTATCAAGATCCCAAACTTTGGGTAGATGAAAATCAATTTACTGCTGATACGGTTAGAATGCGCTTGCGTTCTTCCAAATTAGATAAAGTATTGCTTTATGAAAACTCCTTAGTTGTCAGTACCAAGGAAGACACCTTTTTTAATCAAATAAAAGGGCGCGATGCTGTTGCTCAATTTATAGAAGGCAAACTCTCCACCATGCAAGTCACGGAAGAGGGAGAAACCGTCTATTATGCAACAGATGATAAAGGGGCTTACATGTTTGTCAATGACATTGATTGTGAGAACATGCTTTTATTCTTCTCTAAGTCCAATCTCAAACGGATCAAGTACCAAGGAAAGCCTGCTGCTGTTGTTTATCCCATGCATCAAGTGGACCACCAGTCTTTGCTCTTAGATGGATTTAGATGGGTGGATAGTTTGCGGATCAAATCCAAATATGAATTGTGGGGGGTCCCCGAACCAGAGCCAATCGTAGATAGCTTATTCTTAGACGCTCTAGGCGTGGATAGTTTAACACTAGACAGCACCTTAATGGATAGCTTCTTAATAGACAGCAACAGCCAAGTTGTACCCACTGTTAGCGACAGCAGTAATACCGCCCAGAAGCAAGGAGTGAATAACACTCAAAAAAATGGAGGCCTCTCCAAGCAAGAAGCGCGTAAAAAACGCAAAAAGAAGAAGGGGTCACTGTTTAGCACCAATTCCAAAGCAGGTAGTAAAAAACGAAGCAGTTCCGCTAAAAAACCGAAAGCAAGCACCAAAAAGCCAACCAATAATACTTCGTCTAAGAAAGGTGGCAGCCAAAAAAAGGGCAGTCTCCCTGTTACCCCTCCTATAGACAGTACCAATAGCGACCGTTGATTATCCATCTTTTATCTTTGACTCTATGCCGCTCACAAATATGCTATCCATCAGTAATTTTCTGCAAGCTTTACAAGAGCCTGCTTTGCTCTTAGATGCCACAGAAAAAATCCTACAGGTCAATACTAGTTTAAGTACGTTGTTCGGTTATGCGCAGGAGGAATTAGAACAGCAACCCTTTGAGTACCTTTGCTCCAATCAAAACAATATTTCTAAAGTATCTTTGGACTGGAACCTGTCCTCCTCAAAAATTCAAGAATGGTTGTTTTATGCTAAGAGTGGAGCAGCTCTCTCTTTACGTTGTAGCCAACAGACGTTTGAACAAACCACCAATGGTATCTTACACTTAGTTCTACTTATTCCTCGAACCAAGCAACCTCCTTTACACGACTATTTAGCAAAAGCAGAAGCTCAATTAGAAACAACGCTTAACTACCGAGAACGCGATTTACAACAAGCCCTTGAACGGTTACAACAACATCAATTGGATTTGGAACAAGAGATTTTGGAGCGCCAAGCCATGGAACAACAACTCTTAGTCGCCAAGGCTAAGATTCAATCGGCTCTAGATCGGTCTCAGGAACTGAGTGACCTCAAAACACGTTTCATTGCAACCGCTTCTCACGAGTTTCGTACGCCGCTAAGCAGCATTTTATCCTCGGCGGCTTTGATCGAACGTTATACCACTACAGAACAGCAACCCAAACGCCTCAAACACGTCCATCGAATTAAGTCTTCTGTCAAGAATTTAACGCATATTTTAGAAGACTTCTTATCCTTATCTTCCTTAGAAGAAGGTAAAGTCCAACAACATCAACAACAATTTAATTTAGAGGAGCTCTTCCAGTCGATTTTGGGAGAAGTAAAAGTAATGGCCAAAGCACAGCAACAATTTGAGTTGCGACAAGAACAGAAACCTATTGTTCTACAGACCAACCTTCAAGCACTCAAAAACATTCTGCTTAATCTTCTTTCTAATGCCATCAAATATTCCCCTGATAATGCCCTCATCAAAATTCACAGCCAAGTGCAAGAAGACCAAGTTACTATTCAGGTCGAAGACAATGGAATGGGCATTCCTCCAACACAACAAAAACATCTCTTTACTCGTTTTTTCAGAGCCGATAATGCCACTGCCATCCAAGGAACAGGTCTTGGACTCTATATTGTCAAAAAATACTTAGAGAGCATTCAAGGAAATATTAGCTTTGAAAGTGTAGAAGGAGAAGGCACGACCTTTACCATTCAATTCCCTAAAAACAGCCAATATGAAGAAAATCTTAGTCATTGAGGATAACTTAGAAGTTCGAGAAAACATCGCAGAGCTTTTAGAGTTATCAGGGTATGAGACCTTAGAAGCAGAACATGGAAAAGTTGGGGTTAAGTTAGCTCTGGAGACGAGCCCTGATTTAATCATTTGTGATGTAATGATGCCTGTTTTAGATGGTTATGGGACGCTCAAAATTTTACAAAACAATCCCAAAACACAACAAATCCCCTTCATCTTTCTCACTGCCAAAGCCGAAAAAAAAGATTTTAGAGCAGGGATGAATCTAGGAGCTGACGATTACATTACCAAGCCTTTTACCGATGTAGAGCTGTTGGAAGCGGTAGAATTGCGTTTAGATAAACAAGAGCGCCAAGTGCCTACCTCAGGGCAGAGTTTTTTTAATCCAGAGCAATATTTTCAAGAGCAATTGCCTCTATTTTTACAACAACATACCTTGCGTTCTTATGGCGCCCAGCAATGGTTGTTTGATGAAGGCGATACGCCTGTAGCCTTGTATTATATACAAGAAGGAAGAATTCAACGCGCGGCACAAACAGACTTTGGGAAGGAATTAACTTTAGCGCTTTATGGGGCGGGAGATTTTTTAGGGCTGCCTGAATTATTAACAGCAGGGGTGTATCAGAATAACGCCACAACCATCACCCCTTGCCGTCTTTATATCCTTCCCAAAACTGCTGTAGAAGCTTGGTTACAACAAGATGCTAGTATTGCGCAATATTTTTTGCATTTATTGGCTCAACAGAGCCTACAGAAAAACAACTTACTTCTACAATTGGCTTATAGTTCGGTCCGCAAACGAATCGCGGAAGGTCTATTGCGTTTCCACCAACAATACGCTGTTCCTAAAAGTCCTCTTCCTTTTGAAATACACCTTAGCCGAGAAGCATTGGCCAATTTAGTCGGCACTACCAAAGAAACAGTGACCCGTACACTTAGTGAGTTTAAGGAGGCACGATGGATTCACCTAAAAGGCAGTCATATCACTTTGTTGGATATAGACGCGCTGAGAGCCGTACCAGCCTAAGTAGAATATTTCTTTTGTAATAGTAAGGTAAGAGCCTGTTTAAATTTTTT
>JBOEFW010000127.1:13872-17329 GCA_050633105.1 Aureispira sp.
TCCACTAACTTTTTGGCAGAACTACAAATTATTGATTTTCGACCTTAATAAATTTTAAACAAACTCTAATGCCTTGGACAACTCCCCTTATATATCCAAATACTTTCTTACTTTTGCCGCTTCACTCATCGCCTTTCTTCACTTTTAATTCTCTGCACTATGATTACCTGTAAAGACAAACAATTCAAAGTTTTTTTGCGCAACGAAACCATTCAAGCACGTTTGCAAGAATTAGCCTTAGCGATTAACGAGCGCTATGCAGGCAAAGAGCCTGTTTTTTTAAGTGTACTTAATGGTGTCTTTAGAGTTGTAGGGGATTTATTTCGTTATGTAGAGGTCGATTGTGCTGTGAGTTTTGTCAAACTCAAATCCTATGAAGGCACCAGCAGTACAGGGGAAGTAAGCACCCTGCTTGGGCTAGACATGGACTTAACTGATCGCCATGTTCTATTAGTAGAAGATATTGTAGATACAGGGAAAACCTTGCATGAATTTTTACCACAATTAGAAGCCCTCAACCCTGCTTCGATTGCCATCTTTACCCTATTAACTAAACCTGAAGCTATTCAATATGACATCCCTTTGGACTATATAGGCTTCGAAGTTCCCAATCATTTCTTAGTGGGCTATGGCTTAGATTATGATGGATTAGGACGCCAATACAATGACATTTATCAATTGGCAGAGTAAGGGATATCTTGTTCCAAAAGGATCTTTGATCGACTTTTTAACTAGTCATTCATGAATAAAAATAACTGGAAAAGAAATAGAATAGTATACCTATGCCTTATAGTTATTACCATAATTCTTGGTTTAATTTCTAGAAGCCACCTCATACCTGAAATCATCTATCCTTATTTAGGCGATTATTTATATGCCTTAATGATTTTTTGGATTGTTGGTTTTTTGCTTTCTAAAACAAGTTCTTTACAAGTTGTAGTAATAAGCATTGCAGTATGTTATGGTATCGAAACATTGCAATTATATCAAGCTGATTGGATTACCCATATAAGAAGCCATAGAATAGGTGGTTTAATACTTGGTCATGGATTTTTATGGAGTGATTTAGCTAGCTATACTTTAGGAGGAATAACGGGATATGTTTTAGAGACCATTTATCCAAAAAAGGACACAAAATAACAAGAAGTTCTTGAGAAGGCTCTTCTTCCATCACACTTTTTTAGACACAGTTTACCGTTAAAATTATGCATAAAAACTTCGTTTTCATGCTTTAGCACTCTAAATTAAACCCAAAAATCATTCTTTCTTCCTAAAAGCAACTCCTCTTGTTTCTTAAACAAGAAGACTCTCCTATGCTGTAGTCAAACTATGGGTCCCTCCCTCCTTGATAAGTTTACCTACGCTCTCTTCCAAGCCCGCCTTTTTTATGGGCATGCTTAGGAAAACAAAGACTCTCATTAATATATTTTCTACTCTTTTATAATTATTAAAATTTAAAATACTATTTACTAATAGCGTTTTATTTCTTTAACAATTTTATGGTTCTACTCTCCATTATTGCTATTAACTCCAATTAAGTTCTATAAAAGCACTTTTGTCACTCGGACACGCATATATTCCATTCGTCCAATTCATCTTGTAAGTTATTAATTATTGTTTTACCATTGTGTTATCACTTTTAAATTACAATACAGCATAACACTAGTATCCATGCAAAGCTGACGAGCAAAGCGAACTAATTTCTTCCTGTATTGAGATAACTTTTTTCTTAACCCAATATTTTTTATTATGAAAACAATATCTTTTTTATCCCTTGTTCTAATCCTAAGTTTTGTTATTTCTTGTACCAAAGAAGCTCCTATTTCTACTGCTACAGAGGTTACAGAACCAACTTCTACTGCCGTTTCTAAAAACAATACGCCTTCCAAAATTAGCCTTACAGATAACTATGGTTTCCATAGTTTTGATGTTAGCAATTTGGAGCAAGGAAATTATGACCTGACACAGGGTTCTATGACGGTTAATGGGCGTTCATACCCTACAAACATCAAACTATCTAATCGTTACTTGGCCAGTATGTGTGTAGAACAAGATGTCAATACTCCTAATCAATTTTCAATAGGAGGCATTAATCAAAGTTCTGATGTTGCTAGTTTAAGTGTTACAGCAGCAGGGCAAAATGCAGTAGAAGTAGAATACGAACTTAATGGCAATACGACTATTTTACAAGTAACAGGAGCAGTGAGTACTGCTGCACTTTTATCCATGACAGATATTGGTGACTGTACTGCTACAGGAAACCAGCGATGGATTCCTGTAGCCATGGCTCTTATTGCAGTGATAGGAACAGTTTCTTGCGCAGTAGCCAATTCTAATTCGTCTAGTGATTGTGCCGCCGTAGCAGCCAATTGCGCCAATGGAGTAGCCAGCTATGAGTATGAAGGTGGTCTTTGTGGAAATGGCGATTGTGATGTCACTTGTAACTAAGCGTATTATATTCTCCATAAACGTTTAAAGAGTTGTTTAAGAGGGGGCTTCTAATACCATTAGGAGGCCCCTCTTATGTACTCCTTATTAGAAAAAATCTATCAAGATCTTGCGCCAACGCGCAGCTGCTTTAGCGTTCTCTGCATTGCGTGCCAAGGCATTGCAAGCGGTTTGGGCTTGGGAACGAATTTGATCTTTTGGGGTACCTAACACCACCGCTTTCATATAAGCCTCCATCGCTTTTTGATACCGTTCTTGTTTAAAATACAAGGCGCCCAAATTCAAAAAAGCCAAGCGTTGGTTCTCGGGAAAACGCTCTAGCTGTTCTTGCAATAAGGCTTCTGCTTCTTCTAATTTTTGCGCTTCTAATAACGCTTGTACTGCTTCTTGATAAGCTTCTGGATCGTCCAACTGCTGTTCAAAACAAGCCTTAAATTCTGCGATAAGTGTATCAATGGCAGGATGTTCTTGCCATTTGTACAGCTGTATGCCTCCCTCTGCTTCTAATTGTATGGATAACAAAGGTGGGTTTGTCACGAAGGGCAAATTATTGTTCTCAAAAAAATCAAAGCTTATCCAAAGTCCTTCTAACAAGCCATCTAAGGCCGTTAATTGTTCTTGGAGCAAGGTCCCTTTTTCTGTCTTTTCTTCTTGTTCTAATAATTGAGTGAGCTCCTGCAACAATGTTTTAGAATACAGACTTTCCTCTAACATGGGTAACCCTTGGTACCAACTCTCCACCATTTCCAACAAATCCAACAAAGCCCAACGCAAAGAAGAAGCATAAGGCCAAGTTTTAGGCAAGGCTTGTAAAGCCCGTCTAAGCAAATAAACAGCCTTAGTAAAGTGGCGGGTGTAAAAAGCCGCTCCTGCCTGTTGCACAAAGCCGATTGCTTGTTGCATAATGAAGGGATTTAAAAAAGACAAAGGATAGAAACTATAAAACGCGCCCAAAGTAACTAAAAATTAGTTGACTGTGGGAGCGTTTTCTTAGAGTTTGTTTAAAATT
>JBOEFW010000127.1:17400-43223 GCA_050633105.1 Aureispira sp.
AAAAAATTTAAACTTGCTCTTACTCAAAAGCAACTCGATCCTACGATAGGGTAATAATTTATGCTTAGATAGCTCCTGTAATAAAATCAGCGATCAAATCCATGTAGATATCTAATCCCATAACACTAGGAACAGTGCTGTGTTCTCCATTAGGTACCCGACGTTTCACTAGATGTGTTCCTTGGTAATTTGCTGCGATCAAGTCTCCATTTTCAATGGCCGTGAAAGCATCATCTATTCCATGCATCCACAGCAACGGCTCTTCTACTAATTTAATTTCTTCGGCATTGTTGATTTCTAAGTTACCATAAAAAGAACCTGCCATGCTAACTTTAGTAATCTGCTGGGCCACAAAATCAAACGAAGCAAAAGGCGCTTCTAGAATGACTTTGCTAGGTTGCATTGCTCTAGGGTTAGCGGTCAACTTTGTAGAAGGGGCGCCCCCCAAACTGAAACCATAAACAACCAATCGATCATCACTCAGTCCCATACTTTTAAGCCATTGCATACAAACATCTACATCCTCATACATCCCATCTTCTGTAGAGGCACCTGTTGATTTTCCATAACCTCGGTAATCCATCATTAATACTCCAAAACGATTTTTACCGCCTGCATTGGCTAGTAATTTCGCTCGTTCCCAATACCAATCTAAATGTCCTGCATTACCATGACAATATAGGATCACCGTATCTTGAGTAATACGAGCTTTATCCCCTAAATAAACAGCGTAAATTGTTTCATCCCCTGAAGCTAACGTCATGAGGTCAATCCGACTAGGATCTATATCGTACTCTTCCTCCAAAACAAACAATTGTTTATCATCAGGAAAGTCTTCCAACAGGTACTCTTCTGTCTCTGCAGGGTTAAATAAAAAGTTGTCCAAGCGGCAACTTTGCAAACTTATTACGAGACCTAATACGGCCAAAATTAAAAACTGACGCATAGTTTTATTTTTATTAAGAAGCGGTCTATTTTAAGTAATCAATAGAGGCATAGGAACAGCAACTTTATTAAAAGCGATTAAACAGAATAATTCTCTTGCCCAATCTTTTAAAATTTACGACTGACACCAATATAAATACCGATCCCCCCTTTTCCACCAATCCCTCTATATTCTACAGGAGTTCCTCCACTGTCTTCTCCTGGCAGCATATACTTGGCTTCTATGGTATAACGCATTTTAGCATTCTCAAACGTATGTCCCAAACCAAAAGACGGGCGATAAGCCTTGGTGTTTGGCTGGCCATTCGCTCGATTGAAGAAATCAAACCAAGAGCTCCAATTGACATAAACATAATTGTTTCCACTCTTCAGATATTGCCAATATAAATTGACATCAACCAAAGGGTAGGCTCTGAAATCTCCTTCAAAAACATCGAATAATAATTGCGTCCCCACTCCTGCACTGATACTAGGAATGTATTGTTTCTTAGATTGATACACACGGTAAACCGCTCCCAAATCCATCTGAATGGTTCCAAACATAGCAGCAGTAAGATGTAATCCACTATAAGCCGTAAGGTTAGAATCAATTCCATAGGCTCCTGATATAGAGGAAAAAGGTATAGGGATCGTTCCTCCACCAAACCCAATTAAAGGCCCACCAAAATCGGCCCCAATCATCACTTCTTTCGCTTGGAGCGGTTTGACAACACGTGTAGTGCTACAAGCAGTAAAAGTACAGAGATAAACCAAGGTTAAGAATCCTAAGCAAAGATGTACAGTTTGTTTTTTTATCATAATAAGGGAGCATTTATCTGGCCTTAATAAAGCCAATGAAAATTGTACAGGGATTCTAATAGGCGTTTTAAGTTTACTCTACATATAAAACAAGTCCTTTGAGGTAATTTCCTTCTGGATGAAAAATATTAACAGGGTGATCAGCAGGTTGTGTCAGACGGTGCAAGACACGTACTTGACGGCCAGCTTCAATGGCAGCAGCAGTAATTGTGTGATAAAACAAGGGATTATCGACTACTTGAGAACAAGAAAATGTCAATAAAATGCCTCCTTTGGATACTAATTTGAGTCCTTCAACATTCAATCGTTTATACGCCTGTACAGCGTTATGGCGTTTTTTCACTGTTTTGGCATACGCTGGTGGATCTAACACCATCACATCATAAGGCGTTTCCTGTTCCTTCAAGAACTTCATCACATCCGCCTTATAACTTTGGTGTTTATTGGGATCCAAATCATTGAGCAAAACATTTTTATCAACCAGTTCGATCGCTTTAGCAGAAGCATCTACAGAATCGACCATACTTGCTCCTGCTTGAAGCGCATAGACAGAAAAACCGCCTGAATAACAAAAGGCATTCAAGACGCGCTTGCCTTCACAAAAACGCTGCAAAAGTTTTCTATTATCACGCTGATCTAAGAAGAAACCTGTCTTCTGCCCTGTCTGCCAATTTACTTCAAATCGACAACCATTTTCTACGATTACGTCTTGTTCAAGAGCCTCTCCCCACAAATAGCCATTCTCTTTATCCTGTGCATAGTTCTTAGGCAAAGAATTCTTACTCTTATCATAAATAGCCACAATGCGTTCTCCTAAGACATTTTTCAAGGCTTCTACTAAGGTCGCTCTTAGTTGGTACATTCCAATAGTATGCGCTTGCAATACCACCGTTTGATGATAAACATCAATGATGAGGCCAGGAAGCCCATCTCCTTCTCCATGTACCAAACGATACGAAACACGTTCTCCTTCTGTGAGTCCAACTTTGGCTCTCAAATTAAAGGCACGTTGCAATTTGTTGGTCCAAAATTCTAGATCCAAGTTACTTTCCTCAAAAGAAAAAATCTTAATGGCAATGCTGCCTTCGTGGTAATGTCCTTGTGCTAAGAATTCTCCTTGATTGCTATAAACCTTAGCAATAGCCCCATCAACAGCATTTCCTTCTTTGCGTTTAATCGCTCCTGAAAAGATCCACGGGTGAAAGCGCCTTACAAAGGTATCTTTCTTATTCTTTAAATAAATTGTTAAATTATTGTTGTCCATAAGTAAAGGAAAGATACGTATTAATTTAAAATAGCCTAACAAAGTAGGCGTTTTTTTCTCTATTAAACAGGGGGTTAGCTAGGGTTCTTAAGTCCACTAGGCTTGTCTTCTTCTCCGCTCTAACGTTGCATTAAGAAGGCATAAACAAGGGATATCTTAATGAAAACACAGGGGGAATTGTTGACTCAATTCCTGTATAGCAACATTCAGTTGTTTTTTGTTTTTACAACAGGCATAAACAACGCGATCAGGGCGTAAAACTAAGTAATGTGCGCGCTGTTTCTTCAACCACACTTGCAACGCTCCTGTTCGATCATGTATCTGTTGCGCATAACGCCTATCCAAATGAAAAGTTTGCTGTTGAGGGCTGATTTGTATAAACTGCACTCCTAAAGCCGCCGCATACGCGATCTGGTTGGGACGTAGGGCATCCACAGGATTAGCCTCTAAAGCTAGTACCACAAAATTATTATTCAAAACACAATTGAGTGATTTAATCTTCCCTTTTTGGGTAGTCACTTTAGGAGACAAGGTTATTCGGCCAAGACTGGTGGCCTTACCTGTACTAATAATTCCTTGATAAATCTGACTGCCTGCTTCTAATTTTTTTTGTAAAATAGCTTTAGGAAGAACAGGAACTAAGTTTTTAATCCAGCGCAAACGGCTAGACTGAAACAAGCGCTTGACCCACATGTTAAGGCGAATCAATCGTTGAATGTGAGGTTGACGTTCTTGTTGATAACTATCCAATAAAGTTAAGCTAGCCTTTTGGCGTAGGATAGCGCGCAATTTCCAAGCAATGTTGTGTACATCTTTGATGCCTTCAGAAAGGCTCATTCCCAAATAAGGAGGAATAACGTGGGCCGCATCTCCTGCAATTAGGATACGCCCTTTGCGCCATTCGCGCAAGATCTTAGTATCAAAATGATAGATAAAAGCAGCGGAGACCGTCGCCTCTCCCATTCCTAATTCCTCTAAGAGGCTACGAATTTTTTGAGGGGTTTGTTCTGCTTGTAAATAGGCCTGCTCTATTTGAAATTCCCAGCGCTGGTAACGATCGTTATTGGTAATGCGGGTGACAGGAAACGCCGCATCGTAGATGGTTTGGGCGTGCGCATGCGTTGTCGCATCTACCTGTTCAGCTACTCTAAGCGTATCCACACAGAGAATAGAAGAACGGTATTTGTAATCCACTTCTTCCAATTGAAGGAGTTCCTTCACTCGACTTTCTTGTCCATTACAAACCACTACAAAACGCGCTTCTAAGGCACGAAAGGTCTGTTTTTTTACTGGTCGGATGTAAACATTAACCCGTTTTTCATGCTCTTCCATCGTTTCTACCTGATGTTCACTGAGCAAGGTAATCAAAGGACTGGCACTAGCACGTTGCTGCAAGATTCGTTGTATATCAGGTTGATAAAAACCAACCCAAGGCGCAAAGTCACTGCGAGGGGTTTGGCGCAGTTGAAACAAAACACGCTCCTTTTTATCAATAATTTGTGTGCTTTCCAAAGGGTGTAATTGCTCCTTGAGATAAGGCATCAATTCCAATTGTTCTAAGATCAATAACACCTCTTCATCCAATCGAGCAGATTTGGAAAGCAATAAATCATCACTCTTTTTGCGCTCAACCACTGCTACGGATAAACCTTGTTGAGCCAAGAGCAAAGCTGCTGCATTCCCCAATAAGCCATAGCCTACCACTACCACATCATAGCGCATTTTTTGCTCTACCATACTCTGTTTATTATCCCTCTTTTGCAAGCTAAATACTCTTCTTATTCAAAACTACGCTGTTCCAAGCGCTCAATAGCGGTTCTCCAAATAGCAGGAATTCTAACACTGTGTCCTTTGGTGGAGTCAATAATAACAATGGTACATTCTGCCACTGCGGCTAACCCAACTTTAGGACTAATCATTTCGCAAGTCATTTTGAGGCTCGCACGTCCCATGCTTTCTACCCCAACTTTAACCGTTAGGGTATCAGGATAAACTACTGGGCGCTTAAAACTACAAGAGATATTAGCAATCACAGGAATTTCAGTTCCCTGAAAACCAGCTAACTCTGGTACAGCATCAAAATAACGGACACGAGCCGATTCAAAGTAACGCAAATAAATCGTATTGTTAACATGCCCAAAGGCATCCATATCGCCCCAAGCGACGACTTGCTCAAAAGCAGTAGTGTATTCCATATTAAGTGTAGCTGATTTTTCAACAATTGTTCCTAGATCCTATTAAGACGGCTCTAATCCCATGCAGCGCAAAGGTACTAAAGAGTTAGTAATTTTGCATAAAATGGCCATAAACTCCTACAAATAGCCCACAATTATTTAAAGAAGAAATTTTAGGGTGTGTATCGCAGCGGCTACTATTCTGTAATGCAGGTAGAATGGAAAGGGTTGCCCCATTAGATGGTAAAAGGGGCTTTTTCTAGAGCAGTATTTGATAAAAGAATTGAACTATTATTCTTAACGAATAAACAAGGTCTTCTTTTTAGTTCCTTTACAATTCCATTTGTTATAACCTCTATTCTTATCCTAGTCCTTAATAACTTACATAATTCTCACGAGGGTTGAAAATAAATACATTTTTGAATACCTTATTTAAGGTAGCCTTTCCTCGTTCCGAGCACATCAATTCAGAATAAAGTGGATTAACAAAAATATCATACTCCTTTTTGATAAGAATTTTTGTGACATCGAAATAATATTCACCACAATTTCTCAGCTTAGTAAGTTCCTCGTAATTCTTGAATTTTTTTTGTTCTTTGGTTTTATAGTTTGTGAAATACGAATTTTCAAAATCAATTACATTAAAGGGAGCTCCAATTTTGAGAAATTTGTGGTGTATTTTGTTGTGCTCTTCTATGTTAAGAGATATTTTACAATGAGGAATGATAAGGTTCTTGCAAAGATTGTCAAGTAGGTCTCTTTGTAATATAAAGCCATGGTATAAACCAATGTCTTCACAAAAAATAATTGTAGAACTGGCGTCCTTTAAATCACTAAAACAATTAAATACCAATTGAATTGATTCGGAAATATCAACATTTTTCAAATCACGCAGAATATTATAGTTAGAAACATCAACAGAATGTATATTGTTTTTATAAATTTCGTCATAATTCCAATCTATTGAATAATAATGATTTGCCATAATGCTTAATGTAAATGTAATAGGTTATTTTTGAGAGATACTTTTAATACATTTAAGAGTTGGTTTAAAATGTATTAAGGTTGAAAATCAATAATTAGTGGTTCTGACAAAAAGTTAGTGGAGAAATTTAGNNATAACAAATTTAAACATGCTCTTAGTACAATTGCCCTCCAAGAAACTGACTTCGTAGAAAAACCTTCAATCAATTCCCTTGTGCTTCTATCCAAATTCAATATAAAGCTTAGTCAATTAATTTCCAGCCTTATTACTTCAATATCTTGGAGGTACTCCAAACATTCTTATGTAGCTTTACCTTAAACAAGGTCTCCCTTTTGCTGTATCTCATCCAATTACAATGTTTAAAAAATATTATAATTTTATTTCATAAAAAGGAGTTTTAATTCAGAGTATTTTAGATAACTATGTTTTTCTAATAATGCAAATCAAGGGCTAAAAAAAGTAGAAGTAAGTTTATGGAATGCAACTTCTACAACTAATCGAACTATACTTCTATGTATGTGAAATATACGAAGAAGAATTGCAATGGCATTGCAAACGGTATACAAACAACCAATTAGAGCCGAAATTTACCGATCAAGAGATCTTAACTACGTACTTGCTTTCAGTAGCCTATGAGCGACGATTTAGGATAAAAAATATTCATAATTACATCCAGAACCATTTGATTCGCATTAATAATGTTAGTCATCGTTTTATTTACTTCTAATTAGGAATAATCAAAACCCACAAAATTTTCCTTCTTCGTTCTCCTATTTGTAGTCTTCAGAATGTTCAACCCAATTCCTAAAAAGAAATTCAACACCATAGTGGCTGTAGTATAATTGTAACAGTATCTTAGAATCAATTTCTTTTATTTCTAGAAATATTTTCTGCAAAATCTTTTGACTTAAGGAAACTAATTTTCAAAATCTAGTGTATTAATAATATCGCAACAATAGTTAAGCTTTTCTTAAAAGTAGTATTACTATCAAATTTTTAAAATCCAATTACTTCGTCCTTTATTTATTGGATTTTAAGTATTATTGTTTGATCTTCCACCTTATTACATCTGTTATAATATGAACCTATGAAAGAGTTACTCCTTGCCGCCTTTTCGACACCAAACCTTGTCTTAACAATCTTACTAGCCATTATTTGCTTTTATTGGCTAACGGTTATCTTAGGCGTTATTGGGCTAGATACTTTTGATATAGACATTGATGCAGATGTGGATATTGACGTGGACATCGATATTGACGTAGACATGGATGTTGATGTAGACGCTGACATGGATGTTGATGCAGACACCGATGTAGCTACAAGTATTACAGCAGGTTCAATTCTATTAGGAAGTTTGCGTTTTTTCAACTTAGGACGGGTACCTTTTATGGTCTTGTTCTCTATGTTTATCTTGTCCATGTGGTCGCTTTCGGTGTATTGCAACCATGAAGGAAGTTGGATTAATCCAAGTAATTCGGCTAGTTTTGCCGCGCTTTTATTCGTTCCAATTACGATTCTTAGTTTGTTCTCTGCTAAGTTCTTAACAATGCCCTTAGTGCCTTTATTTAAACATGGTAATACGTTTGCTAAGCCATTAGTTATCAATGGCAAAGTAGGCACTCTATTAACCAGTGTTAGAGGCGAAGAAACGGGGCAACTTAAAGCTATGATTGATGAATCAATTGTCACCTTAATGGTGCGTTCTGATACAGGAGAATTGATAGAGAAAGGGGAAGAAGTGGTCATTATTCAAGAAGACAAGGATGGAAAAGTTTATCTCGTGCAGCGTTGGACCAAATAGGCTGTTTTCTATTGAAAACATCTAACGCTGAATGAACAATAAAGAACTAAATGGGAACACAAATTCTTACTATATTTCTTATATTTAATCTTACCATAATTATTACTGGGGTCTTTATTATGATAAAAACCCTACATAAGCCCTTAAAAAGTCAAGCATTGTTACGCACAGGAATAGGAGGCAGTAAAGTGGTCTTAGAAGGAGCTGTATTTGTTTTTCCTCGCATGCACCATTTAGAAACGCTAGACTTAACCATCAAAACATTTACCTTACGACAAGCCGTTCTTTGTAAAGACCAGACGACTGTAATGATGGAAGCTTTATTTTATCTCTCTATTGACTGTAGTCCTAGTTCTATTCAACTAGCAGCTAGAAAAATTGGTAGTGAGCGCAGTTTTAATCAAGAGGCTTTAAAAGAAATCTTTGAGCCAAAATTCATAGTAGCCCTAAGAAATGTAGCGGCAACAATGGATCGCTCTACTTTGCAAATAAAATCACCAGCATTGAAACTAGAAATCATGAAAGCTGTTGGTGTTGATCTTAATGGTTATGTACTAGAGGATTGCATCGTTAATACCATTGATGTGCTTCCTACACTATAAACAATCTAATTATTCATTTTATATTTTGACAGTACCCTTTTTGTCAAAACCTTATTACTCAACTAACTAAAAACAACTAACTATGGGTGGATACATTGCAACAATACTCGTACCCGCTATATTAATTATAGCAGTAGGAGCCATTATCGTCTTACTAAGATCTCTACGTAAATCTCCACAAGGAAAAGCCTTGGTGCGTACAGGTATGGGTGGAACAAAAGTAGTCTTAGATGGCGGCTTATTTGTCTTCCCTGTTATGCATACGGTGGAAGAGATGGATATCTCCCTCAAAACAATTGAAGTACATCGTACAGGGTCAGAAGGATTGATTTGTAAAGACAATATGCGCGCCGATATCAAGGTGGTATTTTTTGTGCGTATTAATAAAGATGAATCTTCTGTTAAAGAAGTCGCTCAAACCATTGGTTGTCAGCGAGCCTCTCAACAAGAGACCTTAAACAACTTATTTGATGCTAAATTCTCAGAAGCCTTAAAAACAGTTGGTAAAGGTTTTGATTTCATCAACTTGTATACCCAGCGCGAAGAATTCAAGAAAGAGATCCTAAAAACCATTGGCACGGACTTAAATGGCTATGAGTTGGATGATTGCGCCATTGATTACTTGGAGCAAACGTCTTTATCGGATTTAGATCAGAAAAACATCTTGGATGCGCAAGGTATCAAGAAGATTGAAGAATTAACCTCTGTTGAACAAGAGCGTACCAATCAAATTCGACGAAATCGCGAGCAGACCCTCAAAGAGCAAGATGTAGAAGCGCAAAAGAACATTCTTCGTTTAGAGAAGCAACAAATTGAAGAAGAGCAAAAGCAGAAACGCGAAATTGCAGAACTGACTAGTGAGCAAGACAATGCTGCTAAACAAGTAGTGATTGAAAAAGATTTGGAAACAGAATTGATTCGCAAGAATTCTGAGCAAAAATTAGGCGAAGCAGAAGAAGAGAAACAGCGCCAATTGATTTTAGCGCGCCTCAATAAAGAGGAATTAGAGAAAGTACAAATCCAGTTGGTGGATACAGAAGAGCAAAAAGCGATTGCTAATAAAGAACGTATTGCTGGAGTTGCCGAGATCGAAAAGGAGCAAATCCTAGAAGAAAAAAGACGCGATATCCAGATTATCATCAAGGAGCGTAAAGCAGAAGAAAAGAAAACCGTAGAAGAAGATCAAAAGATCGAAGATGTCAAACAATTGGCCGTGGCAGAGCGGGCTAAGAAAGTAGCGGAAATTGAAGCCTCTAAAGAAGCGGAAATGCAGAAAATCATTCAAACACGTCGTGCTGAAGCAGATAAATTAGCTGCTGAAGTAAAAGCACAACAAATGGTGATTGAAGCCGATGCTAAAAAAGCAGCCACTCAAAAAGATGCGGAAGCACGTAAAATCAATGCAGAAGCTTTGGCAGCAGAGGAAGCAACCGTTGGTTTGGCAGAAGCAGATGTGATGAAAGCAAAAGCGGAAGCGAAGGAAATGGAAGGTATTACACAAGCCAATATCTTACAAAAAAGAGCAGAAGCAGAAGCAAAAGCGATTGAAGTCAAGGCAGAAGCAGAACGCGTCAAAGGCTTAGCAGAAATTGACATCATCAAAGAAAAAGGAAATATTGAAGCCGAGGTTATTGAGCGTCATGGTTTAGCAGAAGCTAAAGTCATTGAGCAACAAGGCTTGGCAGAAGCGCAAAATACAGAAAAGAAAGGCTTGGCTCAGGCAAAAGTCACCGAAGAACAAGGGTTGGCTAAAGCTAAAATCATTGAACAGCAAGGACTTGCAGAAGCTAAAGTTGTAGAACAAAAAGGCTTAACAGATGCTAAAGTGCAAGAAGAGCAAGGACTTGCAGAGGCTAAAGTAAAAGAGCAACAAGGCTTGGCAGAAGCTAAAGTCACCGAACAAAAAGCCTTAGCACAAGCGCAAAAAGTAGAAAAAGAAGGTTTAGCTAAAGCACAAGTTACCGAGCAACAAGGTTTAGCAGAAGCTAAGGTCACCGAGCAAAAAGCCTTAGCAGAAGCACAAAAAGTAGAAAAAGAAGGCTTGGCCAAAGCACAGGTTATTGAACAACAAGGCTTAGCAGAAGCTAAAGTCACCGAGCAGCAAGGTTTGGCAGAAGCGCAAACAGTAGAGCAACATGGTTTGGCAGAAGCTAAAACTATTGGGGAGAAATTGATTTCTGAAGCCAAAGGTATTGAAGCCAAAGCGAATGCTATGAAAATGTTGGATGGCGTAGGCAAAGAACACGAAGAGTTCAAATTGCGTCTAGAGCAGCAAAAAGAAATTCGCATTGCAGAAATTCAAGCAGAATTGGGTATTGCAGAATCTCACGCTCGCGTCTTGGCTGGTGCTTTCAACAATGCTAACATTGACATCGTGGGTGGTGAAACTGAGTTCTTCAGCAACATCATTAATGCCATCAAACGTGGCAAAACAATTGATCGCCTAATGGATAACAGCAGCGAATTGCAAGCTGTTAAAGGAGCTTTGATTGGTGATGGCGACGATAACATCTTATCTCGTATTGGTACGTTTGTTAGCCACTATGGGATTGATACGGATACCGTTAAGAATGTTACGTTGTCTGCTTTATTGATGCAACTGTACAAAAAAGCGACAGGCGATGACAAAGGTGTCATTGAGAACTTAATGGAAACTGTTAAGCGCTTGGGAATGAGCGATGACGATGCTGATAAAGTATTGTAATCACAACATACATTGGGAGCAACGCCCCCCCCCGTTGCTCCCCTTATTTTCCCTATAACTTAACCTGTACACCATGTTGAAATTTATTTACCTAACCCTTCTTTTTTATGGTAGCTCTACGGCTCTTTGGGCTCAACTTCCTAGCAATTTTCCGCTTTATGCTGACATCACAGCGTATATTATAAACCACGCTACCTGTCATGCGGAAGTAGGCAATACAACTAAGATCAATGTTATAAAAAACAACCAAGGTTTTTGGGTAGCCATCAGCCGTTACCAAGAAAATTCCCAATGGGATCAAGGCTCCAAACAACTGGTTTGGTCTCCCAAAGAAGGTTTTGTAGAACAAATTTATTTAGAAGGAGAGCAAGAAGAGACCGCTATTGAGTTGCAGCACTTTAAAAAGCAGCCCTTGTCTGTAAAGATGGCACTATTCGATGAATACAACGTCAATCGTTTTTTGGGAGAAGAGAACTGGGCAGAGGAGGTAATTAATTATTACCAACAAAATCACTACAACACCGCAGAGGATTCCTACTCTTTAGGAAGAGCTCATTCTTATAAAAGTGCCCAATATCTCTTAAAATATGGGAAACATCATTTACTAAATACAGAGCCTAAATTATTAGAGGCGTTGCTTTATAATAGTAAGCAAGCAATTGCTTATTTTAAAACGACTCATGAATTAGCCCCTGATTTTAAGACCGTTGTAGGGAGTATTTATACCAAGTATTGTAACGAAATAGTTGCTCTGAATTCCTCCTTAGCTTCCTTGGGATTAAAAGAACAAGCGCAGGCAATCATAGCCAACCAAGAATTGTATTCCGATATAACAATAGCTTTTTCTAAAAACAGCCTAGAAAGCTGTCCTCTCAATGCTATTTTATTTACCAATGGAGACAATGATACCTATCCATTACTCTATTTACAGCAAGCCAAACAAATTCGAACGGATGTCTTGATTATTAATGAGAGTCTATTGAATTTGGATTATTACATTGATCATTTATCGGATCGAAACTTTTACAGCAAAAGTTATTTAGAATGTGGCTTAGCTCCCAACGCTTATCAAGGTGATAACAACAGTTATATCCTTGTAGAACAAGATTTTGAAAAAGACGCTTGGTCGGTGCAACAACTTCTTCAATTATTAGAAGCTGACGGAAATGAGCTTAGGACAGCTAGTACATATGGATTTATCTTAGGAGAATACAACAAAGAAGCCATTACGTTAATTTGTTCTAATGATTATTTGTCGCGATCGGCTCTTTTACTGTTAACTATTTTAGAAAAAAATTATAAAAAAAGAGCGATTCTATTTGCCCCTAGTTATGCTTATAGTACTAGAAATTTTGCCACAGCCATTGGCATCAAAAGATACTTACATATTCAGGGCATCAATCATCAATTCTATTATGAAGAGATAGTCAATGCGACACTTACAAAAGAAAATACACTAAACAATTACCAGTTATTTATAGAACAATTACAATGGCCTGTTTTGCAATCGATTCCAGCAGAAAATCGTCCTGCAATAAATGTGAATATGCTTACCTTTAAACGACTCTTTCAAGGGTTGATTGCCCATAAAGAATTGAAAAAAGTAGCAGAATTAAAAAGCATTTGGTATGCTTCTTTTTCTAACATTTTTGATGACTTTGATACTTACCAGCAAATAAGATTCATTGAACAATTGGAGGTATTAGAGGAACAAGATAAAAGCAAAAATTGTATAAAACGGTTTATGAAACGTCTATTAGAAGATGAATTTCTACTAACGGAACAGAGCATGATAAAAAATTATCTTCTACCAAAACTTAAGAACCTAGTGACCAAGTACGATACGGAAGCTTTGCGCAATCAATTACAACAAGTAGAAAAACATTACGAACAAATCCCTTCCTTTCAGAACAACTAATTCATTAATAGCAAATTACAACAACCATATTCCTATTTCCATTTAGCCAATAGTCTTAAAAAACATGTTAAAAAAAATCTACCTTACTCTTCTTATTAGTTGCTGCTCTAGTTCCATTTGGGCGCAATTGCCCAGCAACTTTCCACTCTATCAAGAAGTAGTTGATCATGTCCTAGACTACAGCACCTGTCAGGTTGAACTCCGTGGAGGAACGAAATGGAATATCATCAAAAACCCTGAAGGCTATTGGGTAACCATCAGTCGCTATACAGACGATAAAACCTTTGTAGAGGAGAACAGGCAATTGGTTTGGTCCGAAAAAACAGGCTTCATAAAAGATATCCTTTTGAAAGGAGACCAAGAAGGTTTCTCGCTTGGGCTTCATTCTTTAAAAACAAAGCCCTTACCTAAAAAATGGACAAAAGTAGACGAGTATAATATTAGTCGTTTTTTTGGAATGGATAATTGGATGCAACCTAACATCGATTATTATCAAGAAAATCCACCTAAAACATACGAAGACTACTACTCTTTAGGTCGGGCTCATTCCTTTATAGGAGGAAAATCTATTTTAAACTATGAAAAAAGGCGTTTCCTACAAACCGAATTTAAGCTATTGGATTCTTTGATTTTTCATAGTAAAACCGCTATTGCACACTTTAAAAAAGTACATGAATTAAATCCTACTTATCAAACGATTGTAGGGGGTATCTACACCAAGTATTGCAATGAAATTGTGACCTTGAATATGCGTTTAGCCTTTCTGGGGCTAAAACAAAAAGCTCTGGCTGTTGTCGAAGGAAAAGAACTATACACCGCAGCGACGCGTGCCTTTTCTAAGAATACATTAGAGAGTTGTCCTAAAAACGCGATTCTTTTCACCTATGGAGATAATGACACCTATCCACTACTCTATTTACAACAAGCCAAACAAATCAGGCCTGATGTCTTGATTATTAATGAAAGTTTATTAAATACAAAATTTTACATTGACCATTTACGTAGTCCAACCTATTATCCAAAGAGTTCTTTACAAATTGATCTAGATCCTAGCACCTATCAAGATAGTAATAATGAGTACATCTTATTAGAAGAGGAAGCAGAAGAGGAAGCATGGTCTATACAACAGTTAATTCAACTATTAGAAACGGAAAGTACCACATTGCGTACAGCAACTACCCCTCGTTTTGTATTAGGAAGCGATCAGAAAAAAGCCATCACCTTAACATCTAATCAAAGATACTTGGTACGTTCTGCTCTGCTCTTATTAATTATTTTAGAAGAGAATCATAATAAACGTCCTATCCTATTCAACAGCAGTTATTATTTCTCTCGTAATAATAACTTTGTTGGAGCCATTGGTCTTAGAAAACATCTTCACCTTAATGGAATGGTTTATCAATTCCAATATGAAGAAGCCAACCGTTTACTACTTCCTAAAAAAGAAGCTTTAAGAAATTACAAACTCTTTACCAAACAATTGGAATGGCCTGTTATTAAATCCATTGAAGAAGAAAATGCACCTTCCTTTCATGCTACTATGTTCAACTATATTGGGTTAATTGATGCCTTAGTAGAATATAAAAAATTTAAAAAAGCTAAAGTAATACTAGATCTTTGGTCCAATGCTTTTGCTAATACATTACCATTACTAGACGTTAACATTCAACTAAAATTCATTCAATGCTCTTATTTATTAGAACGAAACGAAAGAGCAACTATCCTGTTGAATGACTTTTTAAGTCACTTAATAGAAAGCGACCTTAAAACAACTAAAAGGTCAATGGTAGTTAATAATATTTTGCCTCACATAGAGCATCTTATAAATGAATACAAGGTAACGAGCCTATCCCAACAATGGGAACAAGTAAAAGCGCATTATAACCAATAAAATTAGCCATAAAATAAACCTATAAACTGATAACCAACCATGTTAAAACAACTTTACCTTATCCTCTTTATTAGTTGCTGCTCTAGTGCAACTTGGGCGCAGTTACCTAGTAATTTTCCCCTGTACCATGAAGTGGTTGAACATGCCATAAACTATACCACTTGCCATGTGCGAATCAACTATCCAGCACAATGGAAAATCATCAAAAATACAGAAGGTTTCTGGATCACCATTAGTTATAACATGTCTGATAAGACCTTCAAAGATGGCCCCAAGCAATTGGTTTGGTCGCCAGAGAAAGGTTTTGTAGGAAATATCGTTTTAAAAGGAAATGGAAGCGGAGGAAGATTGGATCGTGATCAATTAAAACGTAAACCTTATCCTTCCAAACAATCAGGAATAGACGAGTACAATATCAATCGTTTTTTTGGGATGGAAGATTGGATGCAAAAAAACATTGCTTATTATCAGGAAAACCCTCCTAAAACCTATCAAGAGTACTATTCTTTAGGCAGGGCTCATTCCTATAGCATTACTGAATACATGTTAACATATGGGACAAAACATCTTATAGACACAACCCCTGCCCTACTAGACTCCATGTCTTTTCATAGTGACAAAGCCATCGCTTGTTTTAAGAAAACCTATGAATTAGAACCCAGCTTTCAAACAATAGTAGGTAGTATTTATACCAAATACTGTAATGAAATATTGTTTTCGAGTATGCAATGGGCGATACTGGGTTTTAAAGAAAAAGCCATAGCATTGGTACAAAAGAAAGAACTCTATACAAAAAACACCTTAGCCTTTGCTAAAAATAGTTTGTTGAGTTGTCCTCCCAATGCAATTTTATTCACCTATGGAGACAATGATACTTATCCCCTTCTTTATTTACAACAGGCAAAAAACATCAGAACTGATGTATTAATCATTAATGAAAGTTTATTAACAACCGATGATTATATTAATCACTTACGAGATGCCAATTATTATCCTAAAAATCACTTGCAGATTAATTTAGCAGCTAGTGCTTATCAACATACTAATAATCAATACATCCACCTAAAAGAAAACACCAAACAAGCTCCTTGGACTGTTCAACAACTAATACAATTATTAGAATCTGAAAAAGAAGAAGCTAAAGATATTCGCATGGCTTCTACTAATCGTTTTGTTTTAGGTAATGATAAAAACAATGCTATACAATTGGAATGCTCCAAACAATATTTAGTACGCAATGCTCTTTTATTGTTAGTCATTCTAGAACAAAATCACCAAACAAGACCCATAATGTTTGCATTTAGTTGCAATTATCAAAAAGCTCCCAAGGCTATTGGCCTTAACAAATATCTTCCCATCTATGGTATGAATCATCAATTTAAATATCAAGAAATAGAGCCGACCTCTCTAACTAAAAAAGAAGCTTTAGAGAATTATACTTTGTTTAATAAACAATTAAAATGGCCTGTTTTTAAAGAAATAGACGAAGGAGGTTATCCTGCCTTTTATGCTACTGTCCTTAACGTTAATATAGTATTAGAAGCCTTAATCCAACACCAACAATTAAAACAGGCAAAGAAGGTACAAAACAAATGGTATAACTCCATCAAAAATGTTTTCACAGAATTGGATGCCAGTTCACAAATACTATTTATAGAACAATTCTATCAACTACAACCCTTAGAAAAGGCCAACACCTTATTAAGGCAATATTTCACCTATTTGATAGAAGAAGAATTGAATAGCTATGAAACGGCAGAAATTATCAATACTATCATCCCTAGAATAGAACAACTTATGACCACCTATGAAACAAGTGACTTATCCCAACAATGGGAACAAGTAAAAGCGCATTACAATAAGTATCGTTAAATTCTCTACCCTACCAATACACCTTAGAAATCAATCCATTATGGCTGACGATAAAACAACACCAACCACAGAAGAAACTACTCCAAACACACAACAATTAGAGGGGGGCACTTATGAAATCATCAAAAACCGCTTGCAAAAAAGTGGTAATGATTTGCGCGGACGTTTAGAACAATTGAATAAAGCGCGCAAAGAAGTTTTTGGTTCGATTGAAATGAAACTCATTAGCAATCAACGCATTGAAACACAACACGAGTGTATTGCACGAGATATTTTCTCGATAGGACGTTATTGCATTTTTGGTTATAACATCAGAATGGGGCTCAAGAACATTGAGTTGCAGGATGTGTTTAGTATTTATGAATTCAAGGACGACCACAGTTATAAAGAAATAGGCCTCAACCTCCTTCAAGCTAGAGGGAATGAGAAATTTGAAGCAGACTTCAAGAGTTTATACCGTTACTCCAAAGAAGTTTACTTTCTCAAATTTGCACGTGACAAAAATGAGCCTTACTTCTACATGGTGTTTAAGGATGGGAATGGAGAAAAAACCTTTAAATGGGAAATCCAAGACGACCAATTGGTCTACGATTCTACCCCAGGAGACAAGAGTTACCAATACCCCAATCAATTTGAATTTGAGTGGCAATCTGTTCGTATGGACATGTATCGCCAAGGAGCACACCCACATATTTCGATCTTAGACAAAGTCTTTGTAGAAACCGTTGACGGTGATTTGACCATTAAGATTGAAGACAATACCGATACGGGGAAAGGGATCTATGCCGAGGCGGTCAAACATGCCAACCAAAAAGTAAGCGATGCAACCGTCAATTTTGCAGATTTAGGTAACCTCATTGCGATTCGCATCAAGCCTTACCAAGAAGAATTTCGGTATTTTGTTTACAACATCAAACTACAGACCGTGCAACGCGTAGATGCCTTGGAACATTCAGGCGTATTGTTGCCCAATGAGCAAGGCTTAATTTTCTCCAATGGCTTCTATTTACAGACAGGAGACTTTAAAATGTTTGATAAGACCCCTGGTCAAAACAAGCTATTTGAACAGCATTTGCAATCCCCTAATGGGGAAGATCACTTGTATGTATTTCATAGTCCAGAAGATGGCGCCTATGTCCTCCTCTCCTACAATGTCATTGAACAAACAGTTACCACACCCATCATTTGTAATGGTTACACGCTCTTTCCTGATGGAGAGTTGTGTTACTTCCGAAGCGAAGACAGTAAAACGGCTCACCATTTAGTACAAGTGTGGCAAACACCTTATATCAAGGGCAATATTTTGCCGTCTGAACATGCTGATTCTTACATTTATAAGATTAGCAATAAAGACATTGTGCGGGCAATGGCAGAGTCCCAGGAATTGTTAAGTTTATTGGGACAAGACGATAGCTATGATGATTTGTATTATGATCTGAATAAAAGAGCCACGGTTATTTTAGATTCTTATTATTGGATTGAAAGCGAAGAAGCGTATAACTTAGCCGCTCCAATTACTGATATTAGAAGTTCTGCTAATACCGCTATTGATGAGTTTGAGAAAGTGCAAAACATTCGTAAAAATACCCGTGAAACCATTCGCGAAACGCAGAAAGAAGCGGTAGGATTATTCCGATCCATCAAAAATACAACTTACCTCAAAATTGATCAATTTGTACAGCATTTAGCCGAATTACGCCAGATTAGAGGCGCTGTTATTTCCCTCAAATCGCTGCGCTATACCGATCTGAAATTGATTGATGAATTGGAAGGAGAAGCAACCACCATCAGTTCGGAACTCTCTCAATCCTGTGTGCAATTCTTATTGCAGCCCAATGCTCTACAACCTTATTTGGATCGTGTAGCAGAAGCACAAAGCAATATTGAAGGGGTGGAAACAGCCCGTCAAGGCCAACAGTTGGAAGGGCGCATTGATGAGATTGGAAAAGAGCTGGAATTGTTAATTGAAATTGTTTCTAATCTAAAAATAGACGATGCCACGCAAACCACGCGTATCATTGATAACATCACCGCCATCTTTGCGACGCTTAACCAAGCCAAAGCAGCCATCAAACGCCGTTTACGCGACTTAACAGGTGCCGAGGCCGTTGCTGAATTTGCTGCTCAATCAAAACTACTGGATCAAGGCCTTATCAACTATCTGGATATTGCGAATACGGTAGAGAAAGCGGATGAGTATTATACTAAAATGATGATTCAGGTAGAAGAGCTGGAAAGCAAATTTGCTGAATTTGATGAGTTTATTGTTAAGATTGCTGACAAGCGAGAAGCTATTAGCAATGCCTTTGAATCCCGTCGCCTCTCTATTATTGAAGCGACCAACAAACGCAGTGCGGCTTTACAGACCGCTGCGGAACGCAACTTAAAAGGAATTGGCAATCGGGTTAAGAACTTTAAAGAAGTAGATGCCATCAATGGCTTTTTTGCCGCAGATTTGATGATTGAAAAGGTGAGGGATATCATCCAAAAATTGCAAGATTTAGGAGATTCTAACAAGGCAGATGATGTGCAAACGCGTCTAAAAACCATTCAAGAAGACAGCATCCGTCAATTGAGAGACAAGAAAGATTTGTTTTCTGCGGATGGCAATGCTATTAAATTTGGCCGACACTTTTTCTCTGTCAACAAACAAGCGCTAGGCTTGACAATGACATTGAAAGAAGGAGATATGTATTACCACTTAACAGGAACAGGTTTTTATGAGCAAGTACAAGACCCTGATTTCATAGCAACCAAAGCCGTTTGGGAACAAGCCTTGGTCTCAGAAAATGGGCAGGTCTATCGTGCAGAATATTTAGCCTATATCGCCTTCTTAGCCTTACAAAAAGAAAGAAAAAAATTAACCTCGGAGGAGGTCTTGCCTTATGTACAGCAGTTGGTCAACTTACGGGCGACCAAAGAGGAAGGTTACAGCAAAGGAATCCACGATTTGGATGCTGCAAAATTCTTAGAATCGCTCCTGTACTTGCATGAGTACATTGATTTATTAGTGTATGAGAGTAAAGCTAGAGCTTTAGCAGCTTTGTATTGGCAGAAATTTATAACGGAGGAAAATAAAATTACGTTTGACAAACAACTAAAAAGCGCAGGACTCATTCTAAAAGTCTTTCCTCAGACCAAGGAGTTTGATTTCTTATTAGAACAATTAGAAGAAGGATTAAACGACTTCTTAACGCATTATCCTTTGTTTGAAGCGCATTTAGTTCCTCCTGCTGCTCGTTATTTATTTGAGGAATGGTCTAGACAAAACCACTTCATTGTCAGTGGTGTTGCGCATGATTTACAAGCAGAATTTAAGCAGTTCTTGGAGCGCCAGCAAGCCAAAGCTTCCTTTCATGCCGTTCTTAAAGGTTTAGAAGGACAATTGGAACAACAATTTGAATTGTGTCAGAAGTGGTTAAGCGCTTTTGTTGAACAGCAAGCATTGACGGAGTATACGCCTTATTTACAAGAAGCGGTTGTTGTTATTCTAACAGAAAACTACCAAGAAAGCCATGTCATTAATGTCAAAACAAGCCAAGAGATCACAGGCTTGCACGGTGCTCATCCTGTGATTGGCGCAGGCGGTATTTATCCAATGGATTACAATGCCTTCATGAACAAATTAAGCCATTATCAGGCTAAAACAGTCACGCAATATGAACAGTTTGTAACCATGAAACGTGCCTTGACACAGGACTTCCGACAAGCATTACGTTTAGAAGAATTCAAACCGCGAGTCTTGAGTTCCTTTGTTAGAAACAAACTTATTGACCAATTGTACTTGCCGATTTTTGGAGACAACTTGGCCAAACAAATTGGCACCGTTGGTGATAGTACTCGTACCGATAGAATGGGTATGTTGTTATTAATCTCACCTCCTGGCTATGGTAAAACGACCTTAATGGAATATGTTGCCGATCGCTTGGGACTTATTTTTATGAAAATAAATGGTCCAGCCATTGGACATAATGTGGTGTCTTTAGATCCGAGCGAAGCAGGCAATGCCGCCGCTGCTAAGGAATTGGAAAAGCTCAACTTGGCCTTGGAAATGGGAGACAATATCATGATTTATTTAGATGATATCCAGCATTGTCATCCTGAATTTTTACAAAAATTCATCTCGTTAACGGATGGACAACGTAAAATTGAAGGGATTTATAAAGGAGTTACCAAAACCTATGACTTGCGCGGAAAACGAGTAGCTGTTGTCATGGCCGGGAATCCTTATACGGAGAGTGGGGACAAGTTCCAAGTACCTGATATGTTAGCCAATCGTTCTGATATTTATAACCTGGGTGATATTATTGGAGATACCAAAGAGATCTTTGAGTTGAGTTATATTGAGAATTCGCTGACCTCTAATGCCGTTTTACAGAAACTCGCAGCCAAAGGCGCTAAAGATATTTATGCAGTCGTGCAATATGCCGAGACAGGCAGCCGTGATGGGGCAGAATTAGAAGGCAACCACAGCAGCCAAGAGGTCAATGAATTTGTAGCTCTAGTAGAGCGGATGTTGGTTATTCGAGATGCGATTCTCAAAGTCAATTTAGAATACATTCGTTCTGCCGCAATGGAAGAAGCCTTTCGTACGGAACCTTCCTTTAAGTTGCAAGGATCTTATCGAAATATGAATAAGTTGGTGGAAAAGATCACTCCTATTACCAATGAGAAAGAGTTGCAAACGCTCTTAATTTCTCACTATGAAGGAGAATCTCAAACATTAACTTCAGGCGCAGAATCTAATATGCTTAAATTCAAAGAACTCATTGGGGCCTTAACAGAAGAAGACGCTGCACGTTGGAAAGAAATAAAAGCCGCTTTTAATAAAGATAAATTGCTACAAGGGAACAAAGACAACCCATTAGTTCAAGTTGTTGCTCAATTGTCTCAATTTTCTGATCATCTACAACGCATCCATGAAGCGTTGGAAGAAGGCATTGAACAGGGCGCGCATCAGAAAACAATTGCTCCTCCCTCTAAGTCTTCGGGCATTGTCTTTAAGAAGTCTTAATTACTCTTATTCCACTTGAAAAGCAAGTCTAATCACTTGTTTTTCAAGTGTTAATTAATTGTTGCGTATAGGCTTGTAACTGTTAATAAAAATTAAAGCCTAAAGTTTGGCGGCTTTTTTGCTTTTTATTGAAATAGCTCTATTTCTCAAAAAAACATAAGCGACTAAAGCCATCTTCTCTTGTTCTTTTTTATTTTTTTTACACAAAAAAAACCATAATTACATTTTATTAGATAAATAATGCCTTATCTTCTAGTCCAATAGAAGGGCTTTATCGTACTTAAACATTACTTAGGAAAGGGAAATAGTCTTGTAATTTATTTAATCCATTAAATAAGCCCTCAAAACTAAATACTAATGAGTAATAAAAAAGAAATTCCTCAGGTTGGATTGACGACAATGTTGATGAACTATGGCCATATTAATGAGAACATAGTTACCTATTTTCAACAATTACTAGAAGAACATGATGGGTTGATTAAGATGAAACTTCCTCATAGCTTAATACTAACCGATCGCCCTGCCATTATTGAGCACGTCTTTAAAAACAATCAAAAAAACTACACCAAAACAAAATTAACTAGAGAGCTATTTCGCAAACAAGTTGGTAATGGGCTTGTATGTTCTACTGGTGCTTATTGGCTAAAACAACGTAGAGTAATTCAGCCTGGGTTTCACAGAAAACGACTTCAAGGAATTGGAGAGGTTATGGTAGAAGAAATAAGCCTCTACATGAAAAACACCTTAGATAAATATGCAGAGAACCAACAGGAAATAGATTTGGCGCACGAAATGCTTACGCTTGCCTTTAAAGTGATTACCAAAAGCTTGTTTGGTCAAAATTTTGGAGACAAAGAATTAAATTTCTTTAGAGAATCTATAGAATTTACACTCAGCTATGTGGTCAATCAAGGTAGAAAGCCTTATCTCAAACCTTGGTATCGTATTAATGGGACAGACGCAAAAAATGAGCGACTAAAAAAGACTCGAAACGAAATAATTTTGAAGTTTATTGAGCAAAGAAAAAACTCTGATAAACAGGAAGATGATCTTTTGAATATGCTCTTAAATAGTAAATATAAAGATGGCTCGGGTATGACTACTCAGCAATTGCTAGATGAAATTGTCATTTTATTTATAGCAGGGCACGAAACAACAGGGGTTAGTATAACCTGGATGTTATATTTATTGGGTCTACACCCCGACATTGAGCAAAAAGTATTCAACTCCGTTCAGCAAACTCTAGGAGACAAAGATCCAACTTTTCAAGATATACCTAATTTAAGTTATACCTTACAAGTTATACAAGAATCCATGCGGCTTTACCCTACAGCTTGGTATGTCGAACGAGAAGCATTGGCAGATGATAAGATTGGTGATTACTCTATCAAAAAAGGAGAAAATATAGCTTTCTCTGCTTATAATTTACATAGAAACCCTAAATACTGGAACAAGCCAGATCATTTTGATCCTGAACGTTTCTCTCCTGAAAATAAGAAAAAACAGTTTCCTTTTTCTTATTTACCATTTGGTGCAGGGCCTCGACTTTGTATAGGCAAAAACCTTGCTATGATGGAGATGCAATTTATTGTAGCAATGCTTACTAGGCGCTACAAATTCACACTCCTTTCTAAAGAAATAAGCTTCAAACCTTTATTAACATTATGTCCTAGTGATGGTGTGAAGGTGCGTATTCAGAAGCGCTAATCCATTCTATTCAAGGTCTTTTTTGAAGTAGATGGTACAGGAAAGCTATTGTTATTTCTGCTCTACTTCACAAGAGGCCTTTATATTTTCTATTATTCAAGAACCACTGGGCTGTAATTTTGTATATTGATTCTCTAATTTACGTTTAGCGCCTAGTTATTAATGGATCCACACACTACTTTACAAGCATTTTATCGGGAGATTGATTTAGCTCCCCCTCTTCTTATGCCCCAACATTTGGGACACTTTGCCGTCTTTGATCGGATTCAATTAATCAAACGCCTCAAAGGGCGTTCGGTGATGCCTTACAACAAGCGGATTTATTACAAAGTCAGTTGGATACAAGGCCATAATGAAGTCACTTATGCTGATCGAGTCATTCCACTTACAGGAGATTCCTTACTCTTTGCTACCCCACAGGTTCCTTATAAATGGGAAGCGAAAGAAGGTCCACAAGGAGGACATTTTTGCATCTTTACAGACGAATTTTTCAGAACCCATAAGGGTGGAATGCTCTTAGAACAATTGCCCATTTTTCAGCCAGGGCAAGTACCTATTTTTTCCTTAACATCCACACAAGCGCAAGAAGTAGCCCATATTTTCAAGAAAATGCATCAAGAAGCAGCTTCTGATTATGCCTATAAGAATGACTTACTGTGTAGTTATTTGGTAGAATTGATACACTATGGTCAAAAGCTAACGCCTGTCCCAGCGCTTCCAACTACTGTAGATGCCGCAGATCACACCATTGCCTTGTTTTTAGAATTATTAGAACGCCAATTTAGCGCACTATCTCCCAAAACGCCCTTAAATTCTAAATCACCAAAAGATTACGCCAACACATTGGCCATTCATGTCAATTATCTCAATCGAATTCTCCAACAAAAAACCCAGCAAACTACCTCTGATTGGATTGCTGCACGTTTAATAGTTGAGGCCAAAATTAAATTGCGCCACAGCAATGCTTCCATCTCTGAGATTGCTTATATGCTGCTCTTCAAGGAGGTCGCTCACTTCTCTAATTTTTTTAAAAAACATACACAAACAACACCTTCGGCCTTCCGAACCAACTCATAGTTTGATTTTTGCAACAACTGCTTTGATTCCTGCAAGCGGCCTTCTTTCTTCTCACCTATCTTTGTATTCTTACTTTAATTCAGAGCTTGTTTAACCAGAAGAAAGGGCTGTTAATCCCATTATACCGACCGTCCTCTATTCCTTTAAACAACGTTCTTCAACAACTCGTTATGAAAAAAACAACCATCACTTTAGTGACAGGAGGAAGTCGTGGGCTAGGAAGGAACATGGCCATACAATTAGCAAAACAAGGGCATCAGGTAATCGTCACCTATCACCAAAACAAAGAAGCAGCACAAGATACCGTCGAAACACTCCAAACCTTTGGGCAAGCGGCAGCCTTACAATTGGACAGCACACAACCCACTACCTTCCCTATCTTTATCCAACAATTAAAACAAACCTTATCCACTACTTTTGGCACGGAGCAGCTGAATTACTTGGTTAATAATGCAGGTTTTGGAATCAATGTTCCCTTTGAACAAACAGCCGCCGAACAGCTCGATGCCTTATACCAAGTCCATTTTAAAGGACCTTTTTTGTTGACCCAACAATTGTTGCCATTATTAACGGATCAAGGTGGGATTGTTAATGTCTCTTCTGGTTTAGCGCGCTTTTCTTTTCCAGGCTATGCCGCTTATGCTGCCATGAAAGGAGCAGTAGAAGTTCTCTCTCGTTATCAAGCCAAAGAACTAGGTGCTCGGGGAATTCGAGTGAATACCATTGCTCCTGGCGCCATAGAAACAGATTTTGGAGGAGGAGTTGTACGGGACAACAAAGCCCTGAATCAACAAATCGCCTCTGCGACAGCTTTGGGCAGAGTTGGCGTGCCCGATGATATTGGCAGTGTTGTCGCCTTTTTATGCAGCGAAGCAAGTCGTTGGGTCAATGCACAGCGCTTAGAAGTTTCTGGTGGAATGATGTTATAAGCGATGCATAGCTGGAAGTTTTCAGGTGTCTTGTAGAAAACTCCTACAAGACACCTTTATTTTTTTTCTTATAAGCGTTCTGTTATTTTTTCGGCTACTCGTAACTAATTGTTGATTGTCCAGGTTAAAATCACGAAAAGGC
>JBOEFW010000128.1:0-19768 GCA_050633105.1 Aureispira sp.
GAGTGAAAGGGCCATTGTTTCCGCCAACAACCGCATAGTTAGAGCTAGGGTTAAAAAGACCACTAAAGGCCCCATTGGTAACAATATTAGGGTTGTTGTTGGTTAAGCCTAAAGTATTGTCAACAACTTGGTATTCCCACATAAAATCACTTCTTCCAATGAAATCGCAATCCTCATTGTTGACGGCTTCTATAGATAAGACACGTACTTGAACACGTGCTTGTGCCCAAGCTTGATTGGCGCAGAGCCAACAGCAAAGCCAACAGCACAAAAAGTATTGGTAGATGTTTTTAGACATAAGTATAGTTGAATGAATGATAAAAATAGGAGTAACGCATTTAAAGAGCTGCTAGTATTTCAATTTTATTAACTCTTTGATAGCAAATGTTACACAACCTCTAAAATTAGGAAAAAATAAACAGTAAAAAAACCTTCTTTGTAAAATCTTTTCTATCAGCAGGGAGATGGATTAATAATAGAGTATTTTATTGTTTTGATTGTGAGATAATTATTATGTGGATCATTTAGTGAGTTTTTGGTAGAATATTAATAATAAAAGGAGTTTGCTACAACGGTGTTAAGCCCTGTTCCAGATAGTAGGAATAGGGCGATTGTTTTAATAGAATACTTGAGAAACCTTGATGTATTTAAGATTACTAGAGGGAATATGTTAGTTGTTATTCCTCAAATTGACGTAGATCAGTATGGTAGAAATTCCACTCAGGAGTGGCCAATAGTCCAGTGAAATCATTGCTGTACCAAGGGGACAACTCAGGACGAGTTGGGTTGTTTAAAAGATGTATGCTTTGGGCAGGCATGTAACTTTGTGCCAATAAAAATAAACGTTCTCCCGTTTCAGGATGATGGGCAACATCCATAACCAAAATGGCATGACCAGGGAACCCGCCTTGTATAAATACATCGCCCGATTGAATGTTGGACAAAGCCTTTGTAGGCATTTCTTTGCTCAAAGAAGCAGTACCTGCATAGCAGTAGACATTAGTGAGGTAGCGCTTAAATTGTTTGTAGGAAACGTCTGTTTGCCCTTGTGGAGAGGAAAATAGAACCTTGCTACCACTAACTTTAGGGCGTTTCCCTTTGCTCCAATCTGAAAAACGAATGGTATGTCCACTTGTATACTTGAAGTGGATGTTCTCATAGGCCTTTTGATGATAAAGATATTCTGCTCGAAGGCGCATGACTGCATCAGCACATTGTTGCAGATCACGTTTGCCGATGTCAATATTAAGAACTCGATAGGCTCCCGCTTGATAGGGTTTTGTTGCACCATTATATAACAAAACAGGAGTCCCCTCTGGATGCAATGGCAATTGACGCAACCAATATCCAAAAGAATTTTTAGTTAAGTCTAGTCGTTGGTAACCTTCGGGTGTTGGTACTTGTTGTAGAATACACGAGGTAGGATTGTAATCGTTTAACCAAGGAAACGCAAGTGGATTGGAAGGAGTTGGAAGAGCCGTTATTGTTGGCTTCGGGGCCACTGGTGGTGGCTCTTTTTTTTCAGCTTTACTAATAAATACGGTATCTGTATTTATTGGAGAAAGGGGAGCAATAAGAGTATCAGTTGTAGTATTACTAACCGTAGAGCCAGAGGACACTGTTGTTGGCTGGCAAGCTAGTAAGCACCAGATTATTACAGACAGTGTCCCAAGGCTAGTTGTTCTTTGTAAGATAAGTTTCATGGGTCTATTTATTGAAGAAAATCTAAAGCCCTTTCCAAGCATTTAGTGTCCAATCGTAATCATAGAAATTTACAGGGCAATCTCTAGGAATTTCTTGACTACGGTGTGCATTGATGAATTCTGGAATGGAAGGAAAAAAATCATCTTTATACCACTTGAAAATAGGAGAAAGTTGGATGTTACAGCCTTCTGCATTAACTTTCAAGAAACTAGGATCATCCAAGGCACTCTGGCATTGTGTGTTCATTTGGTTGTTTAAATCTCCAGGAGTGTAAGCGTAAGAAGGAATTGGGGGGCAGCCTTTTGCGGCACAGACCAAAACAAAATGTAACCTTGGGTCTTTGTAATCTTTTAATAACAAGCGGTATTCTAAGTGATCTAAGGTTATCATTTCTCCACCAACAGAATATTTGTCCCGTTTGAAAAACTGTTCTGTATCTTCTACTCGTTCAATCGGATAGTTTTTGAGAACGGCGTGAATAACCAATAAATTATAACAATTGATTAAGTATGCTTTACGACGGTAAGTGTCTACCTTATCTATGCGTTGCTTCCCAATGAAATTGATTAATGGTTGTAAAACAATGGGGCTAATTTTTAGTTGAGCATATTTAATATCTCCATCAATAGCATAGTTTTTAAAGAAGTCATCTGTGCGTTCAAAAAAATCAGCAAGGGTTTCCACTGGTGCTGCTTTTAAGGAGAAAGTGCTAATTAGCAATACAATTGCTGTTAGTAGTTTATACGTAGCCATAATGAGAATAATTTGGGGGGTCACAAAATTAATGTCCTTTGATACTATGGTGAGGTTACAATAACCTTACCTAAAAATATAATTTATTTTTTAACAAATAAAAGGATTTTATGTAAAAAAATGTTTTGAAAATAGGAATTAGTTATTAAATGCCTTCTTTTACAAAGACCTAACTGAAAAAAATGAAAGAACTGGCATGTTTTGACATTTAAGAAGGTTTTTTGACAATGAAAGAATTGTTTACAGGAGTTGCAATGGGTTTTCCTGCTGCATTATTTAATGTCATGGTAATATTGTGCTCTCCCTCAGAAAGACCAGTGAGGTAATAAGGCTGCCATTTGTCTAAGCGAATAGGAGCTTGTTGATTAATAACAAAAGAAACATAGTTGCCTTTTTCTTCTAGTTGAGTGCTGTACAGTACAAAATCAAGTAAGATAGAATCTGTTTCATTGATTTCATGTGTACCAATAGGAAGATTATAAACTAACGCAACTTGCTCAATAGGCCTGCTGCCAGCTAAGGTTCCTTTTGAGATCTCAATATGTCTTCCCAAAATTGCATTGGGGGTCTTAATCGCTTCTTCATAAGAATCCGTTATAAAGGCAAATAAATCATACTTTCCATCTTCTAAAGGGTAATCAAATATATTCTCATTGCTGAGTTGGTGTTGTTGGTTATTAACAGAAACATGCAATTGAAGCCCTTTATTTGTTCTAGAAGTCTTACGAGTCGGAAGAAGTGGTGTTTGACCACCTAAACGTATATTTTGAGGGGTAAACATCATTTTCCCTTGGGTATAGGTGTAGTTTTGTAAGGACACTTGAAGATAATCATTGGGATTTTCTCTAGGAGCACAATCCAACACCTGTACCATAGAAGCAGGGGGGAGATCAGTTGTACAGGCTACTAAAAAACAACTTCCTAATATTAGAAAAAATAAGGGGGTAAGTAAACGATAAAAAGTGGCCATAAACTTATAAAATGAGTGTGATAAATATTAGATGCAATCTATTAAGAATACTTGTTACTAAACAAAAGATCCGCAAATTCTGAATCAAAAAAACGAAAAAAAAATCTTATTGAGTATCTTTTGCAGAAGCATCTTAACAAACTGTAAACAATCTCTTGATGTTGCCTTATAAAAGGCCTCGCTTCTTAGGCCATTTGAGACAGAACAGGCAGCAAAACAGGCACTTTAATACTTTGCTAAAAAAAAGTAACAACATAACTTGTTAAGAATTACTTAACGCAATATGTAGTATTGTCCTCTAAATTAGTTATTTTGTGCCGACAGGTCAAGGTATGTGTTGTTGCTTTAATGGAACCCACAAACAGGTTTGATTGACCAAAACCAAGAAAAATACAATAGCTTTTACATTTTTTTAAAGATGGTTTATAGCCATTGACTAACGTTTAGAAGCTGTGTTTAGGTATAGTTAACAGTAGAGAAAATAGGTATTTAGAGAAAAAAAATGTCTAATCGGTGACAAATTTTCAAACTAAAGCGTAAGTTTACTCACTTTCGGCTTACAAAAACTGTATATTTCGCCAAAGTTATTTATAGCGGTATAAATCTCATTATTGAATTCATTTACGGTATTCGTACTTAAAAACTCCTCTTAGACGATGAAAATTTTAAAGAGTGTATGCCTACTTATTATGGTAGGTTTTTGTACATCCAGCAGTCAAGCACAGGACATCCACTATTCGATGTTCGATATGGCTCCCCTCGAACTAAATCCTGCTTACACAGGGTATTATGCTGGATCATTTAGATTGGGAGGCCTTTACAGAACACAATGGGCTGGGTTGTCTATCTCCCAAGCACCTTCCTTGAACAACAGTTCTGGACAGTTTTCTGGTTACCAAACGCCTTCAGCTTATGTAGATATTCCTTTTGGAATTCCAAGAGAGAAAGGTAAAGGCATGAAAAGCTGGGCAGGTGTAGGGGTATCTTTTTATTACGATGTAGTAGGAAGCTTATCTAACCTAGCAGCTAGTTTATCTTTAGCTTATCACTTAGGATTAGGCCAGAAAGGAAATACAATTATTTCTATTGCGGCACAAGGCGGTATCCTACAGCGTAGATTGCAAGATGGATTCACTTTTGAAGACCAACTCTTAATTGGCGGCGGACCAGTTACAACTGATCCTACTTTTACAGGTGGAGCATTAACAAAAACATTACCTGATTTTTCAGGAGGATTGATGGTAAGCCACAGAGGTCGTCGCTTCGGTTTAGAAGCAGGTGCTTCTTTGAACCACTTCACTAACCCTAACTACAGCTTTGTAACTCCAAGTACAAATGATGATGGAGAAGCACGTTTGCCAATGACATTGATTAGTCATTTGAACTTTAAAGTAGCCATTAGTAAAGAAGGTAAAGTATTCTTAAAGCCGATGTTCTTCTTCCAAAACTTATTGGCAACAGAAGGAACGCCAGAAGGACTTGGTGCGTATGATTTTAACGGACAACTTTTATTAGGTGTTCATTTCAATGACCTAAAAGATATTACCTTATATGTAGGTGGTGGTTACCGCGCTAGTGGTGATGCTATTGCTCGTATTGGATTAGATATTAAAGGGTTGAAATTTGGATTTGCATATGATATTAACGTAAACAATCAAGGATTAAATTCTCGTATCTTTAACAACAATAACAACAGAGCAATGGCTTTTGAATTAGGCTTATCTTATATTGCGAAATTGTATAAAGTTATCGATCCACCACCACTTATTATTTGTCCTCGTTTCTAAAATAACTCCAAGTGTAGGTTAGAAATTGGCAACACGCGAATTTCTAACCTTACTTACTATATTAGAAGTGGTTGTTGTCTCATTCCAAAAATGGAATGCCTCCAAACAAAACCACCTCGACTAGATAGATAATCCAACACTTAATCTAAACTTATTTCGAGTAATGAAAATAATAAATCTATTTCTCTTAGTTGCTTTGCTGTGTCTAGCCCAGACAGCGTTTGCGCAACCAGTCAACAGTAATCCTACCACAGAGATGAAGGAAAGTATCGCTGATGAGGAGAGAGAGCAAAATAACAGTGACGTGGCCTTGGAGTGGTATATGAACGCTCACGAAGATAACCCGAATGATGCTAATCTTGTTTATAAAATTGCGTCTACCCACGAATTACTTAGAGACTATGAGAATGCTTCTGAGTGGTACGAAAAGTTGGTTGCAATGGATGCAAAAGATGATTTCCCATTGAGCAAATACCAGCATGGTAATGCGATGAAAATGATGGGTAATTATGAAGGCGCTATTACTAGTTTTGAAGCTTTCTTGAAGGAGTATGCTGATGATGCTCCTAAAGCAGACTATTACAAAGCAATGGCACGTGTTCAAATTGAAGGAGCACAATGGGCCCAAAATAACTTAGAACCAACAGAAGATTTAATCCTGCGTAATGCTGGTAGCATTAACTCTGCTTCAACAGAAGGAGGGGCTTTTCCTATTGGTCGTCAAAAAATCCTTTATACTTCTTTGAATGCAGAGGAGAAGATTTTGGTAGACGATGATGGTAACTATGAGCGTGCTAAAATCTATATGGCAGAAGCGGAAACAGACAGTACTTGGAAAACGCCAACAGAATACAATACCTCTGTTTTACAACAGGAAGGAACACACGTTGTACAACCTGTTATCAACCAAGCCCGTACAAAATTCTACTTCGTACGTGCAGAGTTGGTAGGTAACCAAATGGATAACTCTCGTATTTATGTAGCAGATTATAACGAGAGTGATGGATCAGTAAGTAATCCTAAAATGCTAGCGTTCAACTCTAGCTCTTATGCTTGTAAAAATCCTGCTTTGGCTACTTGGGATGGAAGAGATTACCTATTATTTGCTTCTAATATGGAAGGTGGTAAAGGTGGTAACGATATCTGGTATGCTGAATTGAATGCAGATGGAACAACAAAAGAACCATTGAACTTAGAAGCTATAAATACAATTGGTGATGAAGTAACACCTTTCTTTGACGAGCGCAACAACAGCTTGTACTTTAGTACAAACGGGTTGCCTGGTTATGGTGGATGGGATATCTTCGAAACAGTTCGTAAGAGCGATGGAACAATGGGTGAAATCAAAAACATGGGTGCTGGTTTCAACACTAGTGTAGATGATTTCCACTTTATCGTAAACAAAGAAGAGAACGATGATTGTTATGCTTACTTACTGTCTAACCGTGTTGGTACAAAATCAGTAAAAGAAAGCTCTACTTGTTGTGATGATATTTTTACAGTGATTATGCCTGAGCGTTGCGACATTATTATTGATGTAGCAGTAAAAGACAAAAAGACAGGAGAGCCTTTAGTTGGAGCTACTGTACAGATGATTGATAAAGCAACAGGTGAAGTAGTAGACGAACAAACGAATACTGTTGGTAACGACTACAAGTTTACTGGCGAGATGGGGAAAGAATATAACATTGTTGCCCTACAGGATGGTGATGAAGGTGGAAGAGAAGCATTGGATTTGCGCAAAGAAACACTAGTAGCAGCAGGTTTAGATATTACTAGACCAATGACTGTACAAGAAGTTGTGGCACTAGAAGATCAAGGTTTGATGGTTCAAGTATTCAATAAAAGAACAAACGAACCATTGGAAGGTGTAACAGTCGTTGTTTATGATGCTGCTACGGGTAATGCTTTAGAAACACAAACAGGAACGGGTAATGAATTTAACTTTAACGTTCCTAGAGATAAAGACTATAAAATCTTCGCTAACCGTGATGGATTTGTAGCAGACACTCGTATGGCAACTCAAAGTGATTTGGAAAATGTACAGAAAATGTACTTGACTCCACCTCCAGTATTCTATAACGTATACTTTGACTTTGATAAACACAACATCCGTCCAGGTGCAGCTGATACACTAGATATGGTTTTCCGTACATTAACAGAAAACAAAGAAATGGTAGTAGAAGTTCGTGGACACACGGATGCAAAGGGAACAGAGCAGTACAACAACAGTTTGTCTGACAAACGTGCTAAAGCAGCGATTGGTTATTTGTCTAAAAAAGGCGTAGAAGCTAGCCGCCTACAACCTAAAGGATTAGGAGAAGGCGTACCTGCTGCTGATAATGAGAAACCAAATGGAGATGATAATCCTGCTGGTCGTGCTCTTAACCGTCGTGTAGAGTTCAAAATTGTAAATGGAACATTAGGTTTCCAAGAAATCAATGAGCAGAAAAAAACATTAGCTGCTACTCCTGTTACTACTAATAATGTAGGAACAAAAGGAGGCGCTACAACTGCTTCAGCTGCTGCCGCTAAAACAACACTAGGTTTTGATAACCCAGTTATGAAAGTTGGCCCAGTAAAGTTTGGCGAATCTGAGGAGTATACTTTAGAGTTTACCAACACTGGTAAGAATGATTTTAAAATCTTTCACTTAGAAGGGGGATGTATTTGTACAGAGCCTGTTGATTGGACAAGAGGTGTTGTTAAGCCAGGGGAGAAAGGTTTTATCAAATTCAAATTTGATTCTTCTAAAGCAAAAGTAGATCCTGCTTATGCTTCTAGTTTGAACATTTATGGAAACGTACCAGATGACATGGTTTTGTATGACATCGAAGCGAACGTAACACAGTAATAACGATTCAAGGCGTTTGTAAAAACGACTTATCTATAAAAAAAGAGACCATCCTGATTTCATATCGGGATGGTTTTTTTATGGAAGTTACTCTCAGAACAACTATCTTTGTTGACCGTTTTCTTATAACAATAGATTCTTTTTAATTATGGCTACTGCTCCTGATTTGCCTTCTTTTTCACTTTTTGAACTCAATGAACACCTCAAACGAGTCATTGCTTTTAATATGCGAGATAAGCTTTGGATTCGTTGCGAAATAGCGGATGTAGGGAGTAGTAAAGGCAGTGTTTATTTGTCTTTGGTTGAGCGCAATGATTTTAAAGTGGCGGCACGAGCCGAAGCAGTTATTTGGGGGCGAGTAGTGGAAGAATTACGCCAAAAAATTGGAGATTCTCTCTGGTCTATCTTACAAGCTGGTCGCCAAATTTTGGTATTGGTACAAGTAGAATTCCATGAGTATTTTGGGATGAAGCTCTCTATTCAAGACATTGATCCCAGTGTCACCATTGGTCAATTGGAATTACAGCGTGCACAAACCTTAAAGAAGTTAACAGAAGAGCAATTTACGACCTTAAATGCTCAAGTTCCAACAAATATGGCTTGGCAGCGAATTGCTGTTGTTTCTTCCTCTACCGCAGCGGGCTTACAAGATTTTTTGCAACAGCTTCAAGAGAATACGTATGGCTACCAATTTGATTACGAAGTGTTTCATGCGGTGGTCCAAGGTGTGAATGTTAGCAAAGAAGTTGGAGCCGCGTTGGCTAAAATAGAAGAGCGACGAGCGGAATTTGATTGTGTGGTTATTGTGCGAGGTGGAGGCGCTCGATTGGATCTTATGGGTTTTGATCAATATGACTTATGTGTGGCAATTGCGACATGCGAATTGCCTGTTCTAACAGGAATTGGACATGATATTGATGAAACCTTGGCTGATATGGTGGCTTACACGAGCCTCAAAACACCAACGGCTGTAGCAGAATATCTCGTGACACGCCTCTTGAATTATGAACAATCGATGTTGCAATATGCTCAAGCGATTCAGGAACGAGCTTTGGTTCAATTACAAGAACAGCAGCGTTTATTGGAACGGTTACAGGAGCGATTAGCTTATTTAGCAACAAATAAAATAGAACGAGCTGAGCAGGAGTTACTTCAACTAGAAGAACAGTTGCGTTTACTCAATCCACAACACATTTTGGCAAGGGGCTTTGCTGCTGTTGCCAATTTAGATGGACGACCAATTACTAGTATCAAGGATCTGAAAGCAGGAGCGACCTATCACTTACATTTAGCAGATGGACAAGTGACGATCACAATACCTACTCGATAAACACGCTCTACTACTTTCTAATACTTGCCAAGCCTTATTATCAATTATGGACATACAACTCTACGGCATTCGCCATCATGGCCCAGGATCTTCCAAAAGCTTACTCAAAGCATTGGAAAGTTTTCAACCTGATATTGTATTAGTAGAAGCACCCGATGAATTGGAGGGTTTGTTAGCACATGTCAACGACGAAGGCTTAGAACCGCCTGTTGCAGCTTTGATTTATAATCCAAAGGAACTACAACAAGCCGTTTATTACCCTTTTACCAGTTTTTCTCCAGAATGGCAGACTTTCTGTTGGGCACAAGCGCGCCAGATTCCTATTTGGGCAATGGATTTGCCACAATCTTTGCGTTTGGGTTTAGGACAGGAACCAGAGCGCCTAAAGGCCCTAGAGGGGAAGCAAACTGCTGATGCCTTGACTTTAGATATTGCGCGTGACCCCTTGGGTTATTTGGCACGTTTAGCAGGATATACAGACAGTGAACGCTGGTGGGAAGTTTATTTTGAACAAGGAATTGGAGATGAGCAGGTCTTTGAGGTGATTGTAGAATTGATGCAAAGTTTACGAGAGGAGATTGGAACGATAGGGCAAGCTGATAATCTTTTGCGAGAAGCGTATATGCGCAAAATTATGCGAAAGGCCATTAAGAATAAATATGAACGCATTGCAGTGGTCTGTGGTGCTTGGCATACGCCTGCTTTGGCGGACCTGAATGCCCATAAAGTAAAAGAGGATAATGCCTTGTTAAAGGGCATTACAAAAGTAAAAACAAAAGCGACTTGGATTCCTTGGACCTATGAGCGTATTGCTACAAATAGCGGTTATGGCGCAGGGGTTTTATCGCCTGCTTGGTATGCATTATTGTTTGAGAATTATGACCAAGCTACAATTCGTTGGATGACCAAGGTTTCGCAGTTGTTTCAACAAGAGGATTTAGAAAGCAGTGCTTCTCATGCTATTGAAGGCGTACGATTGGCAGAAACCTTAGCCGCAATGCGTGGGTTACAAATGCCAGGGATTGATGAATTAACAGAAGCAGTACAAACTANNAATGGTTATAGTAGCCAGCTAGAATTGGTGCGCCAACAATTGATTATTGGAGATTTAATGGGACAAGTACCTGATACGATTCCTATTATTCCTTTACAGCAAGACATAGAGCATCATATTAAGACGCTAAAACTGAAGAAATACCGTGCAGCAGAATCTATCTGGTTGAAAGCAACGGCCAATAAACCGCAAGGAGGCTTAGATTTACGTCAAGCGCATGATTTGAAGCAAAGTCAATTCTTACACCGCTTATTGTTATTGAGTATTCCTTGGGGAACCTTAGGTGCTGCTTTAGGACGGGAATTGAGTACAAAAAATGAATACTGGCAATTAAAATGGCGGCCTGAGTTTGCACTTCGGATTATAGAAGCAGGAATGTGGGGGAATACCGTAGAGCAAGCGGCTAATAATTTTGTACAAAAGAAAGTGAATACCACTGAGCATTTACAGGAATTAACAGCTTTATTAGAGCAAGTAATCCATGCTGACCTACCACAGGCTTTAGAGGTTTTGGTGAAAGCCTTGGAGAATAAGGCAGCTGTAACCAAAGATATTCAGCATTTAATGCAGGCATTGCCTCCTTTGGTGCGGGTACAACGTTATGGGGATGTACGCAATACGGCTGCTGGGATGATTGATTTATTGCTTAAGAATATGCTTCCTAGAATTTGTATTGGCCTTCCGATGGCAGCCAATAATTTAGAAGAGGAAGCCAGTGCCATTTTATTTGAGCAAGTGCTGTCTGTGAATCGTTCTTTATTATTACTCAATGATCCTGCGTATTTGTATGAGTGGCAACGCGCGTTGTATCAATTAGTAGAATGGGACAGTGTTACGCCGAATTTACGTGGAATTGCAGTGCGGTTGTTATTAGATAGCCAAGAATTAGACGTTCAGCAAGCAGCGGATTACTTGTCTTATGCGCTTTCTCAAAGTGCGGATAACGATACAGCAAGTCGTTGGTTAGAAGGTTTTTTACATGGGAGTGGTTTGTTGTTGCTACACAATCCTGATTTATGGAAATTAATTGATGCTTGGATGGAGCAACTCAACCACCATGATTTCCAGCAATTATTACCAGCGTTAAGGCGTACTTTTGCTGCTTTTGCTGCTGCTGAACGCCAGAAAATGTTAGAACTTGCTAAAAACGGAGTAGTTAAAACAACAACCGTCTTACACAACGATTGGGAAGAAGAACGAGTCGCTACTGTTCGTCCTTTGTTGCAGTTGATTTTTGGTATGAATTAGTTGTTTTATCTAACTAAACTTATTTTTATCCTATCCTGAAACTTAGGTTACGTGTTGTAACTCCACCTCATTATTAACAGGTAAATATAGTAGCTACTTAATTTCAATATACTCTGTTAGTAATACAACAAATATATTGAATAAAAATAGTGTTAAGTTCAGAGTATTATCTAGTTATACTATTTGCAAGGGTGCTCTATGTGTTGGGATTTTTTATGTAAAAAAAATACACTTGCTTTTATCCTAGTAATTGCTTAATAAGCACATGTTCTATGAAAGGGCAGGAGGTTCTTCAGAGTCCTCTGCTATAGGCATCGTTGGGTCTTCGAGGGGTTTGTTGTTATTGGCCGCTGATTCAGGATCGAGTTCTGCTTGCAAGCGGCGATAAAAGAACAAAGCAAGGACAACTCCAATACTAATAGCAGAGTCTGCAATATTAAAAATTGGTCGGAAGAAGAGTAAATAGTCTCCTCCTACAAAAGGCACCCATTCTGGCCAAGCGCCTTCATAGAGCGGAAAATATAACATGTCTACGACCTCACCAAATAGGACAGAGGCATACCCCCCTTCGTCAGGCATAAAACTCGCGATTCTAGGGGAATGGAAGCTGCCACTGTCAGAAAAAATAACACCATAGAAAATAGAATCTAAGATATTACCCAAGGCGCCTGCGAAAATAAATGCGATACAAGTAAGGAGTAAGAAACTGGCGTTTTTGCGCACCAAACGCACAATGAAATAACCCATTGCTGAGACAACAACAATTCTAAAAACACTCAAGATCAACTTTCCCAAATCTCCTCCTAGTTCCATCCCAAAAGCCATCCCTCTATTCTCCGTAAAGCGAATTTGAAACCAATCTAAACCAAGAACTTTAAAAGAATCCCCCAAAGGCATGTGGAGTTTTACCCAGATTTTTAGGGTTTGATCCAAGACAAGTAAGGTGATAATAAGGAGTAGAACAAAGTGAGACTTCTTCACGTGCTAAACAAAGTTTAAAAGGCCAAATTTTTTAGAAAAAGTAATGCTACTTGCTGATAGACAAGTGCTCATTGGATAAATTATCCTCGTTTTCTTGCTCTTTCTCTGAGGTGTTTTGACCATCTTTTTGATTAAAAAAGTGTTTATAGAACACAAATATAATCGCAGTTCCAATAAAAACAGCAGCATCGGCAATGTTAAAAATAAATTCAAAGAAACGCAAGGGCCGTCCACCCCAAAATGGGAACCACTCTGGGAAGGTCGAGTCAATCAAAGGGAAATAAAACATATCTACCACTCTGCCGTACAAAACAGGGGCATAGCCCCCTGCATCAGACATAAAAGTAGCTACTTCTAAGGGCGTACTAGCAGAGAAAATAACACCATAAAAGACAGAATCTAAGATGTTACCAACAGCACCTGCAAAGATCAAGGTAATGCTTGTTAGAACGATATAAGAGGCCTCTTGGCGCACCAATCTAAATAACATGACGCCAATACAAGAAATGGCAACAATTCTAAAAAGACTTAATGCCAATTTGCCATAAGCGCCGCCCCACTCAATACCAAAAGCCATTCCTGGGTTTTCAATAAAATGAATGTGAAACCAATCTTGCCCTAAAATGGTAAAGTAGTCATCCAAAGGCATATTGAGCTTGACCCAAATTTTGAGTACTTGGTCTAATAGCAGGACGATAAAAATCAGGAGTAAGGTATATTGAGACTTCTTCAAACTAATATTATTCTTGAGGTGAAGTGGTTAAAACAACTTCTATATTTTAAAAAGAAAACCCTAGATGTATTGGGTGCTTCCTGTTGGGTTTAGAAAGTATAATGGAAACAGCAAGCGCTAAAATTACTAAACAATTCGGACTATTCTATCAACCCTTTCTTACTTTCAATGAGAAGTTGTTACAAAAGTTATCCCAAACTAGTTTTTTGGGGTCCTGAGAACAGATTGTTTAGAATGGAAATAATTTTTTGTCAAAATCTGTTGTTTTAGCTAACAAATCCTATATCTTTAGAGGATATTAACGATAAGTAGTTTTTTTTTGTAAAAAAAATATTCTATTTATTTACCCCTTCCCATAAACTCTCAAGATTAGTTGCTGTTATTACGATACATAAGTGTCCATTATGAGCCAATTAGACGAAAATAAAATATCTGATTCTTCTGCCAATGCTAAGGCCTTGCGCAAGCGTGTAACAGAGTTTAAAAGCAATCGTCTGTTTTTTATCTTAGGAGGTTTCTTTTTAGCCAATGCTTTTATTGCAGAATTTATTGGAGTGAAGATCTTTGCTTTAGAAGATACCTTGCAAATGGACCCTTGGGGGTTAGATCCTATGGGGGGAGCAGGACCACTTAATTTTACAGCAGGTGTTTTGTTATGGCCCGTTGTTTTTATTGTAACCGATGTGATCAATGATTACTTTGGCGTCAGTGGTGTTAAATTCTTATCCTACCTCACAGCAGGATTAATTGCTTACGCTTTTGTCATGGTTTTCTTTGCCATAGGTTTGGCTCCTGCAGATTGGTGGGACAGTGCTTATGAACAACAAGGTGTTCCTAAGATGCAAGCGGCTTTTTCTAGTGTTTTTGGTCAAGGGATGTGGATTATTGTTGGTTCCTTAATTGCCTTCTTAGTAGGGCAAGTAGTGGATGCCGTTTTGTTTCGACGGATCAAAATAATCACAGGACAGAAAAATATTTGGATTAGAGCAACTGTTTCTACGCTCTTTTCGCAATTGATAGACAGTTATTTGGTGTTGTACATTGCTTTTGTAATTGGAGCAGATTGGAGTATGACACAATTGTGGTCTATCGGAACAGCCAATTATGTTTACAAAGTAGGTATTGCTATTCTATTTATACCGCTACTATACCTCATCCATCGCGTTATCCAAGCTTATTTAGGCAAAGAGGTTGCTACTGAATTAAAACAATTAGCGCTAGAGAAAAACTAATCTTTCCAATCCCTTTATCACTATGCAACAGTTAGTTTTTGCCACAGGTAATGCTCGTAAAGTTCAAGAGATTCAACAAATCATGGGCGATGCTTACCAATTTCTATCTCTCACAGATATTGGTTGTACCGAAGAAATTCCAGAAACAACAGGAACAATAAAAGGCAATGCCATTCAAAAGGCACAGTATGTCTATGATAAGTATGGGCACAATTGTTTCTCTGAAGATACAGGGCTATTGGTGGATGCTTTAGACGGTGCTCCTGGAGTAGACACGGCTTTTTATGGTGGACTTCCAAGAAACCCTGACTCGAATATCAATCGTCTACTGTCTGAATTGGAAGGAAATAAACCACGACAAGCACATTTTAAAACAGTTATTGCTGTCATTTTAGATGGAAAAGTACAAACCTTTGAAGGGGTAGTGCATGGGCATATTCTAGAGACGCGCCAAGGAACAGACGGCTTTGGTTATGATCCTATTTTTCAGCCAGAAGGCTATGCCCGCAGTTTTGCCCAAATGACAACAGAAGAAAAAGGGGCCATATCTCATCGTGGCCGTGCTACCGTGAAATTGCAAGAATTCTTGCGCAAGTTAGAACGGAACTAAAACATACCCTGTCAAAAAAATTGGACTAATAGGCTAGGCTACCCACCAAGAAAGCCTAAAATTTCATCTAGGTTAGCAGATTATCTACTTAAACTGCTAAAATCATACTTTAATGTTTTGATAAGTGAACCTATCGGGAGCAGTTAACCTACAAAACTGCCTCTAAACCAATGTATGTATTAAGATTATTTTTGCTGTGTTATGCTTATTGTGTCTTATGTAGCTGCACAGCACAGCCTACTTACCAACCTGTTTCTTTGGAAGAAAACACAGGCACCCCACTTATTATTTATTATCCCTATCATAATGGAGTACAACTTATAGAGTTGGATTACGCGACAGCTCGCTTAGAAGCTCAAAAAGAAAGAATAAAAGCAACAAGAGAGAGTACACGATTACCTCCAGAGCAATATTTTTTCTCCAATGAATGGAGTTCTAGTAGTTCTTTGGCCTATCCTTCTAGTACTTTTCATCCCCTTCCAGAAATTTCTCTTTCTGTATCAAATGCTTATGTTCTTAGAGATAAGAGAGGAGGGATTGTTGCGCATTATAATATATCCAAAGAAGATTTATCAAACCATGAATTTATGCTACCTGATGAAGTAGAACAGTTGCCAGCTGTTTACCATGTTGGTAGACCAGATCACTACTTTTTTCGTAAACCGATAAGAGCTGGCCATTTTTCGACACCACTATCTTCTTATAGATATAAAATAGTATCTGATCAAGGGATAGGGCTGATGGATACCTTAGGGAATCTATTATTGGAGCCAGTGTACAAGGATATTAGTTTTTATGGAGCTAAAGATCATTATGGAAAGGTAGATCTAGACCCTATGTACTACTTACAAAAGGATGGTAAAACCATATTGGCAGATAAGGACTTGAAGGTAATCGTACCTGCTAAGTACAACAAATTATATCCTATAGGAGGGGCAGGAGTGTATGGGATAGAGTTAGATTCTTTAGTAGGATTGTTGGATCGTACAGGGAAAGAAATTGTCGCCCCAAAATATAAAAATATAAACCCGATGTATAAAGATGGTTTTTATAGAGTATTTAATGGCAAATGGGGATTAGTAGATACGTTGGGGAGAGCGGTCTGCGCTTTGAAATATGATGCTATTGAGGGATTTTATAACGGTTTTGCTAAGGTTCATAGAGGCTATAAATGGGGTTTTATAAATACTAGTATGCAAGAAATCTGCCATTTAGAGTATGATAAAGTAATGCCTTTCAATGAAGAAGGAGTAGCGATAGTAAAGAGAGCAGGGCAGCAAGGTTGTCTTAATAGGGATGGAGTAGAAGTGATTGAATGTAAGTACAAATGGATTTATAACCATAGGCCTAATGAAATAAAAGTACAATCTAAAGAGGGCATATTTGGATTGTTTGATAAAAAAGGAGCGATTATTATTCCTCCTATCTATAGACGGATAGATTCCTATATAGGCGAACACTGTATCGTGTGTAAAGATACCACGATTGTTAGTGCAAAAAATATCCATCATAGACATATTACGTGTGGTCTATTGGATAGAAAAGGAGCCGTCGTAATACCTCTAGCCTACAAAATGGTAGGATTGTTTCAAAATGAATTGTGTGCTGTCTGTCAACCTAAAGCCAAAATGGGTGCTATTAAATGCGGATTTATTAATCGAAAAAATGAATTGGTGATTCCTTATGTCTTCCATACAGAAATGCATGGCTTATTTTTGGATATCGATAGAAAGGCTCATGATTGGAGGAAAACTAAGAAATTTGCTACTTATTTAGAGCAGTATAAGGCTTTGCAAAATTAAAAGGAGGTTAATGCAGTTGAAGGAATGACTTAGAGAGAATTTATTTTTTAATAAAAATAACAATTGTTATTTTTATGATTTTGAAATAAAAATGTTATTATTGTATTGACTATATTTTGAGCATTATGTAAATTCTTACATTATGAAAATAATTACCCTTTTATTTTTATCACTCCTTGTATTGTATTCTTGTGAAGAGAAAGAGTTGATAGAATCTACTCCCTCTTCAACTAGTCAAGTTATTGAGAAATCGGCTTCAGGAAATGAATATGCTGATAATGCGGATTTTTCTCAGCAGATTAATAGCGAAGAAGATCTTGAGCAGATGTTATCTATGCTAGATGATAGTAAGGACAATATTTTAGTGGTAGAACATTCTGTTGCTTATGTTTTTTATGAGTTAGCTCCTGTCTGGTTTGATCCTACTACCATAGACGGTAAAAAGATATGCAAAGGCCTTGGAGGTATTGCCTTTGGAAAATGTGTTTATAAACACATCAAAGCTGGAGAGAAGGTTCTTGTTTGGATAGATGCTAATGGTAATTTGAATGCTTCTATCTAGGTGTTTATAGTCACTTCTAATCATCTAGAGTAATTCCCAAATTTCTATCAAGTAATAGGATAAGAATGGCCCCTCAAACACTTGAGGGGCTGTTCTTATTAAGAGCACACACTTTCACTAGATCGATCTCTTTTATACAATGAAAGAAAATAGTTACATGGCGACTTGTTTGAAGGACACTAGGAATTTGATAAGGATTAATAATTATTGAAAACCAATATTTGCCTTCTCCAAAACCCCACTACCAAATAAGGCATAGTCATATTTCACGGGATCATTGGCATCTAATTCTCTCAAATGTGCTGTCAATTCCAAAACCGTTTTCCAGTCTCGCTGTTTGCGTTCAATAAGACCTAGTTGTCGGCCAACTCGTTCTACATGTACATCCAAGGGCATTAACAATTGACTGGATTGAATTTCCTTCCACAAGCCAAAATCTACGCCTTTGTCATCATGGCGTACCATCCATCGCAAAAACATACATAAGCGCTTGCAGGTTGATTTTCTGACAGGAGTAGCAATGTGTTTTTTGGTACGATGTGGCGCATTGGGTAAACTAAAAAAGCCTTCATGGAAGCCTATTAAAGCATCTTCTATGGTTTCCGATTCTTGAGTCAAGTGCTGGCTGAATGCTGTCTCTAAGGAATCATTTTGTTGGTAATACTGCTGTAAGAATTCTAAAAAATAGAGGGCATCAATGGGCTGAAAAGTACGGTGCTTAAATTGCTCAAAGCGGGCACGGTCTTTTTCCGTATGGTTCTTAATAAAATCATAAGGAGCATTATCCATCAATTCAATCAAGCGTTTGCCACTTTTGATAATGCTGCTGCGTCGTCCCCACGCTAGCATAGAAACCCAAAAACCAATGATTTCAATGTCTTGCAGTTGAGTGAATTGATGGGGGAGCCCAATGGGATCGTCTTCGATGAAATTGGGCCGATTGTGAAGTTCTACTTGCTCATTGAGCCAATCGCGTAAGGCCGTGTGGTTGTTTTGCATGATGGAGTTGGAGATTAAAAAAATAACCCAAATAAAGCGTAGCATGCTACGCTTTATTTGGGTTTCAAAAATATCGATTAAAAACGACAACTTAAGCCATGCCATGAAAGACTTTCTGTACATCTTCATCGTCCTCAAAACGCTCAATGAGACTTTCTAAATCTTCGCGTTGCTCTGCCGTTAATTCTTTAGTAACTTGTGGAAAGCGCTGCAAGGAAGCTTCTTGCACTTCAATACCCATAGCTTCTAAGGCCGCTTGCATGGTGCCAAAATCTTCATAAGCTGTGTAGATATACACTTTTCCTTCAGACTCATCAATCTCATCTGCACCGTGGTCGATTAATTCTAATTCTAAATCCTCCACATTATGCTCACCGATATCAAAAATAAACTCTCCTTTACGATCAAACATAAAGCTCACAGACCCAGAGGTGCCTAGAGAACCTTTTTCTTTAGAAAAGTAAAAACGTACATTGGCAACAGTACGGGTGGTATTATCTGTTAGACATTCTACAATAAAAGGAATACCATGAGGACCGTAGCCTTCATAAACCATTTCTTCTAAATTCTCGGCATCCTTAGAAGAAGCCCGTTGAATTGCAGCATCAACGTTTTTCTTAGGCATGTTAGCCACCTTAGAATTTTGAATAGCCAAGCGTAATTTAGGATTACTAGAAGGATCAGGGCCACCTTCTTTGACTGCCAAAGCAATCTCCCGACCAATCTTGGTAAATACTTTTGCCATTTGGCCCCAACGTTTCATTTTACGTGCTTTGCGATATTCAAACGCTCTTCCCATAACTGTTTTTACTATTTTTTGAGAACACTTGCTTCCTTTTCAGGGAAGATGGTTCAGGTAGGTAATACAAAATAAAAGCATTGGCATAGACCATGAATACTTTTTATTATAGGTCTAAGATACACCATTTGTTGTAGAATTCGAACTGTGCGGAATGAAATCATACAAGCAATAAACACTTCGGAGCCTCTTATTGGAATTATCATCAAAACAAACTTGACGGCGACACCTTAAAGTAGGATAAATCGCACCTAGTTTTTATGGAAAGTCGAAGTAAAAATAGGGGAAGACATAAAAATGATAAACAAAGTATGTCTAGAGCTGTTGTTTTAAGAGTTTGTTTAAAATTT
>JBOEFW010000128.1:19791-28206 GCA_050633105.1 Aureispira sp.
AAGTCAGGTTCATAAAGGCTTGTTTTTCATTGATAAAAAATTTAAACAGGCTCTAATACAATAACCCAACTACTATGATCATTTATTAGATAAAAGCTATGAAAGAAATACAACTAGGGGATACCTTGCCCTCCTTTTCCTTGAAGAATCAGTCAGGAGCATGGGTGGATAGTAAGGATTGGAAGGGAGCCCCGACGGTGGTTTATTTTTATCCCAGCGATTTTACAAGAGTCTGTACTGCACAGGCTTGTTTTTTTAAGAGTAGTCACAATGATTTTGACAAATTTAATGCGCGTGTAATTGGTGTTAGCCCTAATACTGTTATTTCCCACCGCCAATTTGCTTCGCGATATCAATTGCCTTTTGATCTGTTGAGTGATAATAGGAATACAGTTCAGGTGCTGTTTGGAGTACCAAAAGGCTTATTGGGGATGATTTCAGGAAGAGTGACTTATGTTTTTGATGCGGAAGGAAAATTAGTCTTTCGATATCAAGCAGAAATAAAGGCTAAAGAGCATGTAACCAAAGCCTTGGAAATAGTAGAACAATTATCTCGATAAAAAAAAACACTTGGAAGGAACTTGAATAAGCTTATAAGGGTTAAAAATACCACAGTAGAAATGTTAAGTAGCAGTTATTAGCTCTTTACAATCTTTAAAAATGCTTTTGGTTATAAATAGGATTCCTTAGCTTTACCAATGTACTTTATTTTCTGACTTATTGCCCATTGTTTACAAGAGGGTAATTCTGGATGTGCATTAACTATGGCTAAAACAGTTTCTTTTTCTCCTTGGCGTTACTTTACTACTGTTCTTTTTCTAACCTTATCTACGATCAGTTATGCGCAAAATACAACTTCCACAAGTACCCCAGAAAGCCCTCAAGACTCGTCCTTCCTTCCTACAGAAAATGCCTCTCAAAATGCCAACTTGGTACGAGAACGTTTGGCGGGAGAAAGAGCCCTTAAAAAAGAAGCTAGGCGGCAGCGCTTCCTAGACCGATTACCCAAAAACCATAATCCACGAACAGCAACATTGCTAGCCCTTATTCCAGGGGCTGGCCAAATTTATAATCGCCGCTATTGGAAATTGCCAATAGTGTGGGGAGGGATTGGTACGTTAAGTTACTTCATGGTCAAATCAAAGATAGAGTTTGAGTGCCACAAAAGAACTTACTTAGAACAGGTAGATGAGTTTGAAAGCACCAATTATATGTGCTCAATTAGTGATACAAGTTTGAGCGATGCCAATTTGAAAATTGTACGAGACAATGCAAGAAGTGACTCTGAGATGTTTATTATAGGTTTTACACTCTTTTATGGTTTAACCATTATAGATGCTTTTGTTGATGCCCACCTCATTCGTTTTGATATAGATGATGATCTCAGTTTGCAAATTAAACCCAGTTTGCAGTATGATCCTCTATCACAACAAGTAACTACAGGAGTAGGATTAGCGATTCAACCCAAAGCTCCCTCTCCTATACACTATCCTGTACAGTTTTAGGAAAGAATCTACCCATTAAGTTTCCTCAAAATATTGTTGCATGACGCTCCTTAAGCTAGTTTCGTCTATTGGTTTATTAATAAAACCAATGGGATTAGTTTTTTGGGCTCTTTCTAAAGTTGGTTTATCAGAGTTTCCTGTTAGAAAGATGATTGGAATATCATAGGATTGATTGATGATTTGAGCGGTCTCAATACCATCTTTATTACCTGCAAGTCCAATATCCATGAGGATAAAATCAGGCTGTTGTTTTGTTAAAAACTCAATAACTTCATCTCCTGTCCGAGCTTCACCTATGATCGTCAAACCTAAGTTGCTTAGAATGCGCTCTATAAACATTTGAATGATCATATCATCTTCAACAATAAAGATTTTCTTTCCTTTCATAATTTTATGGTCAATATTACCTTATAAAAATCTTAGGGTTAACTGGAGTAGGCCTAAAATAATTAAATATTTATGCTTGTAGGTAAATATTCATGGGCTATTTTTATAGAAATTACAAAAGTATATAAGAGGTAATTTGCACTGTTTTAGTTTGTTACTATAAAAACAGCAAATCTCCAGGTCTCCATAAGAGCATTTGTTAACAATTCTGTGGAGACAAGGACAGATGTTGGCTACCCTTTCCTTTTTAAAGGAAGATTGTTTCAAAAATGAAAGTAGCCCCTAAAGACAAGTAAAGCGCTAAAAACAAGAAAAACAAAATACTATTTCTTAAAAAAAATTACTCCTTCTTAGTTTTATTGACACCTATAAATTATAAATTTCTTATTTTGTTGTACAATGGAAATATTTTGAAATAGTGTGCCTAAAAAACTTTTATAATTTAAATGACGATTGGCTACCATCCAAAATTGACCATTAGAACCAAGACATTGTTTTGCTCCTTTAAATAATTGCTTGGCAATAGTAGTGGTTACTTCATGTTCTGTATGGAAAGGAGGATTACATAAAATGTAATCAAAATAAGCAGTAGGCAATTGCGCTAGATTGTAATCCCAATGCAATTGTGCTTCTTGTTCGCCTAGATTTAGTTGAGTAGAAGCAAGCGCAACATTAAAGTCATCTAATAAGTGCAATTCAACTTCCGCTACATTTTGTGTCGCTGCAATGCCTAAAACGCCATTCCCACACGCTAAGTCCAATACCTTTGCCCTAGGAGTTAAAGTAGGTAATTGTTCTAATAAAAACTGGCTAGCATAATCAATATGCTTGGCAGAAAAAACACCATAATGCTGTTTAAAAGTTAAGTTTTTCCAGATCAATTGATGTTGTAACGTTCTTTCAATGCATGGCTTGGGGTGTTGAAGGATTAACAACCGAGACTTTTTCCACGCTCGACTTTGTTCTACCTGCTCAAAATACAAACTAGCAATCGACAATAATTGTGGACTGAAGTGTCGGGTCATAAACCCAATGACAACTTTAGCACCAGGGCGAAGTTGAGGGGACAACTGTTGTAAGAACAGTTGTAGTAATTCCAAGGACTTGGGCAGTTTGATCCATGCCTCTTGTACAGGATGTTGTAAAGGAACCAATGGGCTAGAAGAGCTCCAATTATTGTTTGCGATCTGATTTTTTTGACAATGGAATTCTAAGGCTACCTGTTGAGAACGCCAAGTTAAAATGCTGTGTGTTGCCTTCGGCAATTGCAAGCAAGTCAAAAAGCCAAAACGATCGTTATAGATCAATAAAGGTGTGTCTAAAATTGGATTTTCGGCGGCTTGATAACGTAGAAAATGTTCATCAACAGCACTCCAAGCCTGAAGCGATCTATTCTCTTTTTGTGGATAGCGCTCAAATTCATAATCTTTGCCTTGATAGTGGAATAGCATGAAAGCAATTTTATTGGAAGAACAATGCCCAAATGAGCGCCATTCCTAAAATGGCCAATGTTATTTGGTAAATACCTTTGGTGCCCACGGCAGTTTCGACCTCTTTTTCTTGATTGGCTAATTCTGATAAGGCATTACCCAACTTCGATTCATTGTCCTTCAAATTATTTTTAGCGGCCTCTAAATCAGTAGAAAGCCAGTCAATTTTTTGATCTTGGCTCACTAAGGTTTTGACTAACTTTTGTTGCTGCTGCATTTGCAGCATGTTCTTTTCTTCTAAAGAAGCAATAATCAAATGCTGTTGTTGAATAGAACGTTCGGTGTGTTCCAGCATGGTGATGTAGCTGTTCTTATCCGCTCGATATTGCTTTTGTGCCTCTAAAAATTTAGTAATGCGTTTGTCAACAAAAATATCTTCAGGGCTAACAGGGCGTTTAAGCGTAATGCCTTTGAAGGAAGTACAACGGCTAAGTGCCACATAGGTTTGCCCTGTTGCAAAGGCTTTGCGTCCTAAATTAATAATGACATGATCAAACGTCTGCCCTTGGCTTTTATGAATTGTAATACCCCAAGCTAACTTCAATGGAAATTGAGTGAAGGAACCAATGACTTTTTGAGCTACAGCTTCTGTATTGGGATCCCATTCATAAATGTATTTATGCCAAGTATGGTGTTCCACTGCATACGCCGTCATTTCTTTGCCTTCCTTGATTTCTATCAACAGTTGTTCTTCTGAAATCTCTGCGACCCGTCCAATCGTACCACTCATCCAACGGCCTTCCTCGTCATCTTTGACAAACATAACTTGTGCACCTACCTTGAGACGTAATTCTTTATCCGTAGGATAGGCACTACCTACATTTGCAAAATTCCCTTCTTCTTCGGCATGAAAGATAACCAATGGTTCCTCAATTGCTGCCAGATGCTCTGTATTAAGTTCCTTGATAACCGCATTGGTTGAGGCCAAAGTGATCTTGAAATTAGAGCTCAATCCCCCTTTTACATTGTGGCGCTCATTGAGTGTAGCCAAGAGTTGGTCATCCATTTGATTGACACGAATGGCATTGAGTAAGCTGATGAATTTGCGATCTTTTTGGCGATACACTTTTGATAATTCGACAATTTGATACTGAAAATTATCTTCAAAAGCCTTAGCGCTAAAGAAATAACGGGAAGTATAATTACTACGCAAGGAATTAACCTCTTCCTTATTTCGCTCATCAATGATCGGAGGCAACTGGTATAAATCCCCAATCATCAACAATTGTTTGCCTCCAAAAGGCAGATCATTTTTCAAATGCTGCCGCAAAGACAAGTCAATGGCATTCATTAAATCACAGCGGACCATAGAAATTTCGTCCACAACAATTAATTCAATCTCCTCTAATAACTGAACCCGTGTAGGCGATAACGATGGAATGGCAGGATCTTCTGGCAAGTATACCCGCCATTCAAATCCAAAAAAGGAATGAATGTTTTCGCCACCTACTTGCAAGGCAGCCAGCTCTGTAGGAGCTAAAATAATGTGTTGTTTGGTAAGGTACTTCGTCAATGCCTTTAATAAGGTCGATTTTCCTGTGCCTGCTTTTCCTGTTAGAAAAACAGAGGTAGAAGTGTGTTCAATCAAACGAATAGCATCGCGTGCTTTTTGATTTTCTTGATAAGCGTGTAGTAACGGTGTGATGGAAGTCATCTATATAATTGGTCAACTTATTTTAGCTAAATGTAGAACCCCAGACAAAGAGGCCTCTTCCCATAAAGAGAATGGGGTAAACTGGAAAGGACGAAAATACATAAACTCACGCATAATTCCGTAAAAAAGTAGGACTCAAAATCCTATTAATATAACATAGAAATAAGAAACTGTGTTTTATTTCAAGGCAAAGAAATAAGTGAAACCAATCAATAAAGTCACCGAATGATAATTAGCAAAGCTCTCCTTCGTTCGTTCTCCCTCTAAATATAAAGGCGCTTTGACGACAGGTTCCGTGAAATTTACCAATTGAACTAAATCTTCCTTCTGATGCCCATAAGAATACTGAACACCTACACTGACCAAACTGGCCTTTCTACGCAAGGAAAAACCCAAGGTTCCATGCCAGAGATTCATTGGAATGTTTTGTAGGCGGAGTTTTTGGACATAATCTCTATTATTGATCTGTGCATAAGAAAAATCACTTCGAAGCCCAATGTGCATAAACAACCGTTCGTGAAGATTTTGTTCCCAACCAATTGCAAAATTTAATACGGGTTTTGCAGCATTATAAACAGTGAAAAAATCAACAGAAGGACGATTAAATAAAACAGAGAAAGTAGAACTTTCATCTCGTGCTTCAATCATTTTATAAGGTCTTAACCCTGCAAAATACTCGGCGGCAATATTAATCCCTCCAGTTTTATAGGAATAAGAAGCGCCTAAGCCAATACTCAATGGATATTTGTATTGAGAAGGCAAGAATTTCTGTTCCCCTGTTTGAATACGATCATTGTTACCTGGTAAATTAGTTTGACTGAGCTCCCGTTGTATTTTGGAACTACTCCAAATAGAGATAGAAGGGCTGGTAACATTTAACCCAAAACGCCAAGGGCCAAAACGAGCATGAAAGCCTGCTTTTAACAAGCCTCCTATAATAAAGGTATTGGTATGCGTATCGTAAGCATTGGTAGCAACATTCAAGGCACTTGTAGTGGAGACTGAATCACTACGTGCCGCCCTAGTAGTGTAAAAGAAGGCATAACGCTGCGCTCGATAGGTAATAATTCCAGTGAGTCCTACCGAAAAATGCTTGTTGAGACGATAGCCCCAGCCCAAGCAAGCCCAAGTTTCGTTGATGTTATTATCCAATTGTACATTGCCCAAATAGCGCTCTGCTCCATCTTGAGATGGGTTGAGCTCGTAGCTGCCTTCATGCCGTTGAGTGATGCTTGTATTGGCGTGTTGTCTGGTAATAATATTAAAGCCAATGCGACTTTTAATGGCAGCGTTTTTAGTTAATAAACCAGAGATCATTTGTTGGTACAAGCTAATGCGTTGGGACTGTAAATCTAATCCTTGTCCAGCACCATTGCCCCAATACAAGTCGGTGTACTTATAAACCGAAGTATTGAGCGAAACTGTATTTTCTTTAATGAAAGCTAAGTTAGCAGGGTTATAATAAACAGCACTATTATCATCTAAACCTGCGATGGCTGCTCCTCCTAACAAGGAGGCTCTTGCGCCATATTGATTGGTCCAATAATGGGTATCTTGTGCTTGTAAGAAAACACCATAAAAGAGGAAAAAACAGGTTAATAGATTTTTCATTCTTAATGGTGTTCTTTGGATGGATAATTTATCAATGAAATGGATGTAAAAGGCACTATTTATTGCGATAACGCTGCTCTTTATCCTTGATAATATTCCAACGATACAATAATTTGGATTGTGTTTCTGAGTCATTCGGATTAGAGACCAAAAACCAAGAAAGTATTTGACAGGCAGGGAGTGCCACGATTTTTTCTTTAGAATTAGCAAGTTGCTCTATAGCGCTGTATTCACAGACATTAGTAGGGGGAGTAGGAATTCGATCGATGATAGATAGAAAGACTAAAAGACTCATTAATAAAGATCCATAAACTACTTGTTTGGCTCCTTTAAAGTAGTTAAATAATAGATAACAGGAATTGAAAAATAAAAACCATAAACCAATAGTAGTTGGCATAATGACGTCATAACGAAGAATAAATGGACGATAAGTTCTGTAACCGCCTAAAGGTAATAGCAAAGTATAAGCAAGAAAAAATACTACATATAAAAAAAAAGCATTTAGATGTCGACGTCGTTTAGCTTTCTCTACAAAGGCTACAAGAAATCCTGTATTAATGAATAACAGCATAAATAAAATACCTAAAGGGGCAGGGTGATAATCATTCCAAATGTATTCATGATAAAGGCCTTGCCAGAGCAAGGTATATCGATGACTTAAAGGTGGTTGATCACCAATACTCTCTAAATTAAAGGTACCCAAATAAAAAGAATACAAATTCAATAATACAACCCAAATAAAGTGGAGCAAAATCCCTCTAGGAATCTTTTGTATAGCCGTTATCACTTTTTGAAAGAAGGCCTTTGGTTCCTCTATACGCCTAAAATTCTTAATCCATATTCCTAATAGCAATAGAGGGCNNTAGTAATAGAATAACAGGGGAGCTAGTTGGCCCATTAAAACTAATAACTAACGATAAAAAGAATAATAAAACATGCTGTTTAATGCTAAAAATAGTATCCTTAAAACCCCATATTCGTTGCAAAAATGGATGAATATAAAACATTAACAACAAAATAGAAGTAGCATAGAAAATAGTATAAGCAATAGAGCTGTCTATAATTGTTAGGGAATTTCTAATGTCAAAACCTCTATGACTCGTATTTGCTGTCAAGAAAAATGTACCAATAAAGGCCGCTAAAACAATCGTATCAACACTAAAAAACGACTTCTTTCCAATAACCCACTTAGACAATAACAACATAATACTAAGCTGGGTGAGTACTTTTAATAACCCACAAGCTACATAAATACTATCTAAAGGTTTGATTCCTAAATCTTGCAGCAAAAAAGGAATGTTATTGAAATAGAGGGAGGTGATGTAGTGTGCCCAAAAACGGTTTGTTCCTGCATGACATTCCCCAGTCATTAATACATTAAATCCTAGCGGATCTTCTAACACAGGAGTATACCACGGATGTGGTAAAACAATAGATGCTAAATCGCCTTGAAAGGACAAATGTATATAGAAATCAAAGGAGGCATACAAGTCCCAAAGAAGAAATGCTCCAAATACTAACAGTAGGATGTATTTCATATTGATAGTAGACTTGTCCGAACTGGAGTACATGCTTATGGGTTTTAATAGATCTTTGGTGTATCTTATTTTAAGCGAGGGGGAGATGTACGCAAAGATATAAAAACACTTGTCATGCTGACCAATTTTAGTCGCAATTTTCTATGAAGAAGGAGCGTGTTTTTTATATGAATCCTGATTTTAATAAAATAAATCCCTGAAGGTTGATTTAGATTTAGTACCTTGTAACA
>JBOEFW010000129.1:0-11185 GCA_050633105.1 Aureispira sp.
TATTAGATGCTTACATAAATGAATCAAGGCCGAAGTTATTGCAGTTTGAAACGAATCAATTAATCTTAACAGGAGGAAGTTCAAACCGCTTGGCGAATGTACTTCAGAAATTACAAAGAAAGCTTAAGAAGCAGTTGCCCGAGCTGCAGAATTTAGAGCATTGGCGAAGCAGTATAATAGTACATTGGTTGAGTCATCAACCGTTGTTAGAAGTACAACAGAAGTTAGGGCACAGGTACGCGAGCAGCACAGAAAGATACCAGCTTCAAGCGGTAGAGAGCTTGCAAAAATCGCTTAAGAAGTATCATCCGTTAGAAGACTGAGTGTAATTGAAGTATCTAAGAAAGAGTGAAAAAAGTTAATGCTTGTTTTTTCAATAGAAAAAAATAGTTGAAGTAGAGATAAATATTTATCTTTGAATAATAGTGAGTTAGTTAAGAAAAAGTTCTTTCATATGATTGTGTAATTATACTCCCTTTGGGTGGAATATACCTTCAAGAAGTGTCACCAATGGGAAATCCTACCGTTTTTCCTTCAATGGGGTAGAACAAGATGAAGAATGGCATGGCGGCCAAAGCATGGCGTTTGAATTTAGAACAGAAGACCCAAGAATAGGTAGGTTTCTAAGCCCTGATCCATTTATGGGGCTATTTGCTCATCAAACCCCTTACGCTTTTGCAGACAATTCTCCAATAGAAAAAGTAGACGTATTAGGACTTTATGGAGGAAAGCGCAAAGCAAAAAAATATGCTAGGGAAAATGGTCTAGATCCAGGAAGTGTTTACAAAGATAAGAATGGGGAATGGCGAATAGATCATTCAGTTATTACAACGGTAAGAGATGCAAAAGGAAATGTAACAGGAGCAGAGGGATATGTAGAGTCTAAGAGTTTTGGAAAAAGTGATTGGGCTTCTTTTTGGAGTAGTGCAGGGACACGAGGAATGGGCTTGTTACAAGCAGGAGGTGGTTTAATAGAAATGGCTGGAGCAGCTACATTATTAGTAGCTCCTGAACCAACACTCACGAAAGTAGGAGCAGCAGTAGTAGGAGCAAAAGGAATAGATGATTTTGCAACAGGATTGAGCCAAGCATTTAGTGGAGCCCCTCAACAAACACTAACTTACCAAGGAGTCAAAAGACTCACGGGCAGTGAGGGAACAGCAATAGCAGCAGATGTAGGTACAAGTTTAAGTGGAATAGCTCTAACCTCAAGCAAAACAGTAACAAAATTAGTTACTTCTCCTAATGTTCAAAGATCTGTAGCAGCTCAAGTTGTTAAGAAAGCAGGCTGCTTTGTTTCAGGAACAATAGTAATTACAGCAGACAGCAGTGTAGTGATAGACAGTGTCCAATTAGGACAATTGGTAGCAGTTTCCTTGACTCATTCAGAGAACCCTTTAGACTTTGATTTATTGGCTAGTACAGAGTTACTAGAAAAACTTAGAAGGACTCCAATCATTGAAGGAGAATGGAAAAAGTTAAGATTAGAACTGTCTAAAGCCAATAGTGATAGAACCCTAATAGAGCTATTACGTCCAAACTCATGGATAGAAGAAAATTTAAGAAAATCAGATAGTACAGTTTATGTTTCTTTACCAGAGATGGGAAGTGTAGGGGACGCAAAAGTATTAAGTATAGATAGTTGTAGTATTCAAGTCTACAATCCTTGTTCTAGTCTTCGTCCAGTTACAGGTAAGTTTATCCATCTTAGTAACATGGTATGGGAGTTGACTTTTAAAGGAATGCAAGAACCTTTAGGGGTAACCTCAAATCATCCTATTTGGTCAAATGATAGAGAACGTTGGGTAGATGCAGGGGCGTTAGAAATAGGAGAATGGGTAACTACTCAATTAGGAACTACTCAGTTATTAAGTAAACAATACTTAGAAGGGGAGCATAAAGTTTATAATATAGAGATTCATGATGCTCATAATTATTTTGTCTCTCAACAAGAGATATTAGTTCATAATACAGGGCCTATTTGTCCTGGAGGATTGAAAGGGTTAATACCTACTGAGGCTGGTGCACAAAGTGCTTCTAAAATTAGTAGTATGGTTTCTAAATTGAAGGGAGCAAAGACTCAATCTGAATTTAATAGTATGCTTTATGATATGACAAATTACTCATATCCTAAAGTTATAAAAAATCCACTAGATAACAATACTTACATAATAGACGGACATCATAGAATTAAAGCAGCAATTGAAGCAAATACAAGCTTTGATGTTCCAGTAGAATATTTGAAATTGGAAGAAACGCCTTTTAGTTCATTTGAAGAGTTATTACAGCTCAATAGATAATTTTGATATTATGAATACTAAAAAGAAATTAATGTTAGAAATAATGGATTTTGTTGCTAATGCCCATTTAACAACAAAATCATTTGAAAGGCAATTTTCTTTAGATTTTCCCCCTATACAATCAATAAAAGGGATAAACAAAAAAATCCCTAAAAATGGATATATATTTATTAAAGAAGAGGAAATATATTATGAATTTCATGGACATGGTTGTAGATTTATATTTCCAGTAGATAGAGTTATTGATATTGATTATAACTCTAAGGATGGCACTTATGATGGAAGGTTTGGGTTTTACAATATAAAAGAATACATAATATCTGTTATTTCTGAGTTTACCAATGATGATTTACTGGAAGAGGCTTTACAAGGGTTAGAAGAAGATGGTTGTATAATTGCTGTTCCTCGCCCTCAAAATTTTAAAGAAAAAATAGCTGGTTCTTTAAAAAAAGTAGCTGAATTAGAAAAAATAGGTTTTTTTGAAAAATTTAATAAACCAAGATATAAGGCGTATAAAATAAAAGAAAGCGGAGTCTCTCCTCAGGAACCAGTAGACTAGTAAGATTGCATTAAAAATAACCAAAACATGAACTGAGTCATTTCTTATTTAAGGAATGGCTCAGTTTCTTATTAAGAACATTAAGTTTAACTATGGATATTTATTTTTTAATTAGATTTAATGATCAATGTATTTGATCTTAAAAAGAGTTGTTTATCATAGTATCACCCATTTGGTATGAAACAGAAAAGGCGTTCAATTAGCCGAAATAACTAATTAGCTATGATTCTTTTCGAATTCTATATCATTTATTCCCCAAATTTTCCATATCATAGTTAATGGACATATTTTTCCTTCTTTGACTCTCTTCCATGGTGCTTTTTTGCAATTTTCACAAGTTGTTATATCCTCTCCCTGAGTACAATATGTATACAAGCCACAACTTGAATAATCAGATAAGGTAAGTATTTTGTAACTCTCTAGTATAGCTTTAAATGAAATCTGATTATCTACATCAGCCCAGTATTGTTCTTTATTATTAGACATTAAAGGAAAACCAACTTCCTTTATTATTACCCCAAATTTCTTAATTATTTCACTAGAAGATTTATTTTCTATAAGCAAACTAAATGAGAAATTATTAGTAAAGCATTTCTTACTATAATGTACTATATTCTTTATCCAATTTAAAGTATCAAGTAAAGCTGGGCTTCCAAAAAAGTTAAACAAATGCTTACTGATATCATTTAATAAATCCTCTGCAAATTCTGATACAGTTTGATTATCTATGGAATATGAATCACAAAAATTGTATATGCATGTGACTGAATTAGGAATAAAAGATTGTTCTTTCATTCTATGAAGGATGTCTATAAATATATGGGGAGGGTTATAACTTTGTAGTGAAATCTCGCAAAGTGCGACAAACATCGCCTTCGTCCATTTAACATTAGGTAATGTTTCTTTTGCAATCAGTTCAACTATTCTGTATGGTACTGTAGGAGGATTTGTTTTCTTTGAGATCAACGATTCTATTAAATAAGCCATACTCTCAACAATAGATATAACTCCAAAATGAAATTCATTAATAGTTTTATTTTGATCATAGGCGTGATAAACTTTTAATATTACATGCTGAACTGATATTTCTTCATTAGTTATTGGATTTATAAGGGTATCATGATTAATTACTAAGGAATCAATCTTATTAAAGGTGTAATTGCACTGATAATCTCCATAGTAGAAACTTACTAGGTCCTTGTTTATGCTTACTACTTTGTCTTCGAATGAAACAATAGGAAGTATTACAGGACTATCGGACTCTTTTTTATCTGTAGTATTAATGACTTTATCGTATCAGTTACTTGTAAAATATTCCTCAAGCCATAAATTGTCAAAATGTCTTGTAAAAAATGTATGTACTCATGAATAAACGTTGTAAATTCTTCTTCTGTAAGATTAAGAAGATCGTCTAGACTGTCATCTGTATCTAAGTATATGTAGTAAAATGCAGGATTGTAGCTTCCTAATAGAGTTTCTTTCTTAAATAAGTGCATAAGTAATTGGTTTGTATTTCATTAAAAAACAAGAAAATATAAATAGGTTTCCCTGCTCGGAAGTTAGCCGACCAGTCGCGCGTCGGTAGTAGCCGAGAAAGGCCTGTTAGCATTTTATTAGCCATTGTCTTCTGTCATGCTTTTGGGGCTACTATGAATGGTATGTGAACATTCGTGCTTGGGTAATTCTTACTTTTTAATCTTTCTACAGTTTCTTCTCTTGTTCTTCCCCACTTGTCAGATAAATAGTGATAATGAGGTTGTTCATCCTGCCACGCTTCTTTACCATTTAAACTTCTATATGTTCCAAAGAAACAGTGCCATTCCTCATTTCTATCTAAGAACTTTGCAATAGTTACTTTTCTATGATTAACAACATTTTTTAATTCTCCGTCTGTTAATTTAGTTTCTCCTATTGTAATAACTTTCTCATCTTTAATATTTATTAGTTGTGGCAGCTTACTTTCATCTAATCCTTCATGATTGTGTTCAGATTTATATTGACTGAAGCTATAACCATGACTAGACCAAGCTTTAAATATGTAAGCCATGAGCTGATCAGAGCTTATACTCTGACCTCTCAATAACTTAATTTGATCTCTCTTTTTTGTGCATTCTAGAAGCTTTAAAAACGCTTCGGGAACTTCTGTGTCTAAAATTTTCTGTTCTCGCTCTTCCCATTGTTCTGTTGCTCGCTTTAGAAAAATATCTTGATCCGATGGTAAAATTAAATCTGGAAAGTTCGCATGCACTAAATCCTTCTCTATGGACATTATAATACTTATAAAATTATTTGAATGGTATTCAATTGGATTCTTGAACTCGACATCAGTCCCAGTCCAAATTTTATAGTACCCATCTCCATCTTCGTCATATATCTTTTGTTCCTTCATTTTTTTGGTATATTTATATGATTGAATTTTTACTAAATTTACGAAAATAACCTTGTTAGTTGTGTACTTAGTGTTAATCAAAAAAGGTAAAGCGGTGTTCCTCCTCAGGAGCCAGCGGACTAGTAGCGCGCCAGTAGTGGCCAAAAACAGCCAGCTATCATTTCATTAGTCATTGCATTCTGTCACGCTTCTAGGTCGGGCATGCTCGTCGTCACGGCGGTTCTCATCCCTACAGCCTCGTTAATCACTACGTTGTAGGCATTTCACCGCCCTAGTATGCGTCCCTGCTGGGAGCCGTCCAGCTGCATAGCTTCTTATTTCACTTGAAAACAAGTGGTAGCTATTGGCCTAAAAAAGCCCCAAACTGAATAATTCAGTTTGGGGCTTTTCAGGTGTTAGCGCATCCCCCGATTTATCGGGGTTTCCTGCGCTATACTGGTCACTCCTTACGCTATCGGTACGCCAGCCACAAGGGCTTTTGTTCTCTCTTTTATAGCCGCTGGTTGCGGCTAATTCTTAATAGGAATGCAATTATTTTTATTTCGCTATGCTACATAAAAATAAACCTATCATCTGCGCCACTCGCTGCCATCGCCACAGTTGCAGCCGCTGCGAGTGCCGCAGATGATAGGCATTAGGTTGTGTTTTAAGAATGTGCTTGTCTTGTTTTATAATCTCTCACATAGGTATCTATAATATCATATAATCGTTCTCTTGTATCTGCATCAAGGTTTAAAATTTCTTGAAGGCGATCTACTGCTTCTTTATCCCTCCTTCCAAACTGTTCTTGACCTAGTAAGTAATCAGTAGATACTTCAAGTATATCAGCTAGTTTAATAGCCATTTCTACAGAAGGCAAATTTTCTCCTCTTTCATACTTCCCAACCATGTCTCTTGAGGCTCCAATTAGTTTTGATAGCTCCCCTTGTGACCAACCTTTCTCTTTTCTTAAATCTGTTATTCTCCTGCTAATAATAAACATGTTCGTCTTATGTTAAGTCATTCTTGCATTAATACACAAAAATAGAGCAAAGAAGTGTGATGATAAGTAAGATGTTACTTGTTTTTAATACAAAGATGTTCTACATTTGCACAGTATGTTATGTATTAAAGTCTAAAAACTGATAAAAGAATTGTCAATGAAAAATCGAAAAAATAAGAGTGATTACAAGCGAAAGTTAGTAAATGAGCATGTACCGTATGAACTATACGTATTTGCGACCTTACGTTATTATGCCGAGTTACAAGCAATGGGCAAGCTTGATTTAGTAGAACATGTAATGCGAATAGAAGAATTGCAAGAGCAAGAAGCGATAGATAAATGTATGGAGGTACTAAAGCGAGTACGAGATAAAGAGTCCAGCGCGATATCAAACTGTACGGATTTATTACGGCAAGATATGAGCGGTTTATTTGATTGGATTCAAAATAACTAAGCGATGAAAATACAAGAGATCAAAGCACGTTTGAGTATCGTACAAGTATTGTCTTATTATGGATTGGAGATGAATAAGAACAAGCATATCAATTGTCCATTTCACGACGATAAAGTACCAAGTATGCGAGTTTATGAGGAGACAAATACCGTGTATTGTTTCAGTGGCAATTGTGAGCATTCAGGCAAGAGTATGGATGTGATTGAGTTGGTGCAACAAAAGGAACTGTGTAGTAAGTACAAAGCAATTATGATTTGTAAAGGTCTCCTGAACGAAGTTGAAGGAGGCATCTTAGGCGTTGAGAGTACCAGTAAAAAAGAAGTACGCGCAATAGACCAAATTTGGAAGAGCCTACAAGGGAGTTTGAACAAAAAAGAGGCTGCAAAAGCGTACTTAAAAAGTCGTGGTTTAAGTCTGCAGTATGCAGGTTACCACAGCGGACATTTTTACAAGAGTAAATTAGCAGAGCAAGCGAAGGAAGTAGGTTTAATTACAGTAGAGGGCAAAGCATGGGCAAGGAATTGTATATTATTTCCTTTGAAGAATGGAACAGATCAGCTAGTGAGTTTTTACGGAAGAAGTTTAATGAGTGGTCACTATTACCAGTCAGGTAGAACGGGCTTGTTTCCTAATTATCCGAGCAAAAAAGCCAGGCGCATAATTTTGACAGAAAGCGTGATAGATGCAGCTAGTTTATTGGAAATTGGAGCGTTGAAGGAGTATGAGATATTGGCCTTGTATGGGACAAATGGAATGACAGGAGAGCACAAAAAAGCGTTGCAGAGCTGCGGAGAATTGGAGGAAGTAATTTTAATGTTAGACGGAGATGAGGCAGGAACGAAGGCGAGTAAAAAGTACAGTAAAGAATTAACAAAGTTGCTGCCTAGCGCGAAGATCAGGAGTATAGAACTACCAGCGAATACAGACATTAACGAGCTGTGGGCAAATCATTTGAATGAAGATTTATTTACAGAGCTGTTGAAGAAAACCGAGTCTGTGAATAAGGAGGAGTCAGCAGCTCCAGCAGGATCAGCGCCAGCCACGCCCTTGTTAGATACGAGCCAAGCAGGGAATTTAAAGTATGCAGGTTTACACGGCAAGTATTATGTAAAAGGGTTTAAACGAGATCGGGGTTTGGATAGCTTGAAAGTTACTTTAGTGATAGAGGTAGGGGCGTATAAATCTCGTGGCCGTGTGGAGCTGTACGAAGATGCAGCAGTAGCGAAGTATTGCCGAGCAGCGAGCGAGAAAGTAGGAGTAAGCGCGGAGTTGTTGGAGCTGGATATAAATCTATTAACAGAAGCATTAGAGGAGTACAGAGAAGCGAAGCAAGAGCAAGAAGAAGTAAGACCTAAGAGCTTGCATCTAAGCGCCGCCCAAAAGGCAAAAGCGAAGGATTTTTTAAAGCAAAAGGAGTTGTTTAAAAGATTGAATGATTTGATAGGAGCAACGGGTATAGTAGGCGAGGAAAAGACAAGATTATTGTTATTACTAGTCGCCAGCTCCTACAAATGTAAAAGCCCTTTACATGCGTTAATCCAAGGGAGCACAGGAACAGGCAAGACACTATTATTGCGTAAGATAATGGGTTTGATCCCAGCGCCAAGGCGGCATATCTGGACGAGAATCACAGACAAGAGTTTGTATCATTCAGGCCGCCAGTACGAGCACGCGAGCACAGCTATTGAGGATTGGGACGGGTTGAGTGAGGAAGTACAATATGTATTTAGAGAGTTACAGAGTGGACACATGTTGAGCAGCAGCACGACAGAAAAACAATCTGATGGCGAGTTAAGAAGCAAGGAAATTTTAGCACATGGGCCCATTTCAAGCCTGATTTGTACAACAAAAGGAAGCATTTATGAAGACAATATGAGCCGTTGTTTTATGGTGGCGATTGATGAGGGAGAGGAGCAGAGCCAGCGAATTATTAACTATCAAAATGCCAAAATGAGAGGAGAAATAGCGACTCAATTAGAGCAGGATAATCAGGAGTTCATTCAATCTATGATAGAAATATTAGAGCCGATAGAGGTCGTTAATCCTTATGCTGGTCAGGTGAGTTTGCCCGAGGGCGTTCATAAAGTTAGACGTTTAAATTACCTGTATTTGGTGTTCGTGCAACAAGTGGCGTGGTGGCACCAGTACCAGCGAGAGCGCGACAAAGAGGGCAGAATAATAGTGAGCAAGGAAGATTTAAAACTAGCCTGTGAGCTGTTGTTTGAGACAATAGTATTAAAGGTAGATGAGTTAGACGGAAGTTTGAGACAGTTTTATGAGCGTCTAAAAGAGTATGTACAGGAGTCGAAGAAAAGCACGTTTACACGCCGAGAATTGCGCCAAGGACTGCGGGTAAGCCGCACGAGTTTGCACCGTTATTTAAATGATTTGGAGAGTATGGAATACTTATCTAAGGTGCGGGGTCAAAGCCAAAGCTACAGTTATCAGTTGGGTTATTTAGACGATTATCAAGCATTGAGAAGCCGTTTACAAGGGCATTTACAGGAGCAGATAGCCCAGTTAAGTGATCTAAAGGAGACGGATTAGTTAAGCCTTTGTATTAGAGTGGATTAGTATAGGTGATCCAAAAGACATGGATTACTTTGTCAACAGTTAATCAATGCTTTAAGTCAGGTGATCCGCAAAAACCGTGAAGTGCACAAGCGGTGTATTATTATCAAGCCCGAGTTCTGAAAAAGAACAGGGCTTTTTTATTGAAAAGAAATAAAAATGGAAGGAAGTATAAGTTATAAACATTGGTTGGAGTTGCAACATTATCGCCCAAGAAGTATAGGAACCTTGTTGAGCTTACAGGAGAATTTAAAGGCGTATTTAAAGCAGAGCAAGCAAGCGTTAAACAAGTCAAATTTAACGGCTTACAGTCATTGGGTACAGGAACAAGGATATAGCAGCAAGTACGAGCAACATTTGTACTGGGGGCTAAAAAGTTACTGTTTGTATCAAGAACAAGTATTTAAGTTAGAGTTGTTGCCCGCCTTGCCCAAAATAGTAGTACAACAAAACATTAGGGAGGCTTTGAGTAATGAAGCGCTAGAGCAAATAGAAGCATGGTTGAAAGGACAAAAACAGGATTATTGGTTACGTCAAAGCTTATGGAGTTTGTTTTATGGGGCAGGCTTGCGAAGAAGTGAGGCGATGAGTTTACAGCTTAGAGATTTGAATATCAAAGAAAAAACCTTGTCTGTACGAACGGTTAAAGGAGGAAAACGGCGCGTATTGCCCCTCTCCAACCGCCAATTAGAGAGCTTAATAAATTATGTGCAATTAGAGCGCGCAAGTCCAAAAGAAGGCCATGAAAAGTATTTGTTATTAGGCAAACGAGGAGGGAGCCCAGCAGGATTATTGAGCAAAGAATTAGTACGCTGGCAGGAAGGGACAGAGTTAGGGGCGTTGTTTTGTTGGCATGTATTGCGGCACAGTATAGCAACTCAATTAGTAGAAAATGGAATGTCTATAGAGCAAGTAAGTCAATTTTTAGGACATAAAAACATAGGTTCCACGAGCCGTTATTTGCACACGAATAGAATAAATCATGAGTTTTAAAAAGTACTTAGAAGGGTTGAGTTTTAAGCCCAAAACGATAGAAAGATACATAGCTTGGGAGCGTTCATTTTTGCGTTATTTAGAAGGCCAAGAAGCCGATAAGTTAGAGAGTAAAGAACTGCTCTTATACATTCAGAGTAAGGAAGTAAAACGCAGTACATTAGTGTTGTTATTAGGCCGTTTGCGGCGCTATTATGCGTACTTGGGCGTAGTATTTCCCTTAGAGAATTTACAGTTAAAAGGGTATGATCAGAGCGAGAAAGTACCTTTTTTGAGCAAGGAGCAATTAGAGCAAATAGGAGAGGCTTACCAGCAGAATAAACGTTTATCCTTAGTTAGTCAAGTAGCGATACAGTTACTGATTTATCAGGGTATTTCTACGCATGAATTGAGGTTGTTAAAAGTTCATCATTTGGATTTATCCAAGGGAGTGATAAGTATTCCAGCGGATCAATTAGCGAGTAGGGAATTACCATTAGTAGCGTGTCAAATGTTGCCCTTATTGCAGTTAATCCAAGGGAAAGAAAAGGGAGCAAGTTTATTGAATTATAAGGGGGATAATCATTTACAAAACAGGCACACCCATTGGAAAGAACAAATCAAGAGAGAGTTAAAAAAGCAAAGGAAAAGCATACCCTTTGAGAATTTACAACAGCTCAGAAACAGTAGATTGAGTTTATGGGTCAAAGAACATGGCTTATTAAAAACACAGTATTTAGCAGGACATAACAGTATAGTTTCAACACAGGAATATCAGCAGCCCGATCATGAAGCATTGAGAAACAGTTTTAAAGAGGCACATCCGTTTTATAAGAAGTAAGTATATAGTTTAGCAGTATTTTTTATTTCATTAGAAAATAAGCTATCTTTGAGAAAGAAAAAGTTCATAAAAATAGTGGTGTAGATTGTTTTGAATTATCAAATCACTTGGGCAATG
>JBOEFW010000129.1:11200-12608 GCA_050633105.1 Aureispira sp.
GTGATAAAAAGCTGGGTCAAATATTAGGAGGAAGTACAGTTGCGAGTTACTACGAGGCACAGGTACAGAGCGCACAGGATTATTACGCATTTGGGTGGGGGATACCGTCTAGAACGATAGTTAAAGGAAAAGAATATAGGTTTGGTTATCAAGGATCAGAAAAGAATTCTGCCATTGATAATGGCAGTTATACGACAGAATATAGACAGTTAGATGCTCGTGTAGCAAGATGGTTATCTGTAGATCCTATAGTTCATCCTTGGCAAAGCCCTTATTCTTCTATGGATAATAGTCCAATGTATAAGAATGATATTGATGGACAGTCTGGGATAGGAAGAATAAATAGAAAAAAGAAAACTATTACGATTAGAAGTCGCTTTTTATTCTACGGCAAAAGAAGAAATACTCGCAAAGAGATGAAAAATTTTGTTAGAAATATAGCTAAAAAAGTAGAAGGTGATTGGAATGGAGCAAATGGCACCACAACCATAGAAGGGGTTGAGTATAAAGTAAAGTTCAAAATAACAGGAAAATATATAGGGAGTGATTACCAAAAAGTTGGAAGGAGAGCTGGAAATAATACTAGTGAAGCTAATAATTTTATTCAATTAGTCGATAGGGGAGAGGGCAATACAAAATCTGCTGTTTATGCAAATTCAGCAAAATAGGATATATCTACATTAGAAGCTACGCCAAGTACTGCGTCACACGAATATGGTCACTTAATGGGATGGTATGATAAAAGTCAAAACCCAGCAGGGTATGGAGGGAAATCTCAAAGTCTAAGATGGGCTAGCGGAAAAGGAACACATGATGCCTTAGGTTCTTTATCAGAAGATGGCACACACTCTATTCCTGGAATTATGACACCTCCTCAGCTTACTAGTTATATACCTAAAACATTTGGTCGACCTGGTTGGGGAGAACAATATTTGACAAATCGTATTAGTAAGAAGACTGGAGGGGAAAGGTTAATAGACAATAGCACTAGAAAAGTAACAGCACAAGATATTAACCTATTAAATAGAGGGTGGTCTTCAGGAGCTATGCAAATTGGGAAAAGGAAAATAAAGATGGGAATGGTAGATAATATTATTAGAGATGAAAATGACAATATTACAACTCCAAATAATGCTTATCAATATACTCATGAAGAAAGAAAAGACTATTAGAATATGATTTTTATAAAAGAACTTATCTTAAGCTTGATATTAATTCATAATTTAAATTGTAACATGTTTTTGGAGCAGAATCCAGAATTTGATAGTGAAAAATGGCAGAATAAGAGCTGTGAATCTTATTATTATAGGATGGATAATATCAACAAATTGAATCTAAAAGGTATTTCAATAGAATGCTTAGCTCAGTTTATTGGAGAACCTGAAAACATGAATAAAAATGGAGCTAC
>JBOEFW010000130.1:0-16430 GCA_050633105.1 Aureispira sp.
TGTTTCTGGAATGGAGTTATTGATAGTGTGTAATTGGTTGTTTATGTTCTTGTTTTTTCCTTGTGATGGAGTGTTTTTCTCTTTGGACGAAGAAGAAGTAGTGCTTGTATTATTATCAATAGCCTTAATTGCTTCTTGATTTTCTGTAGAATGCTCTATCCCTAATAGTGTAGAATCACTAGAGCGCAAAGTCCATATGATTACACCAGAAAAGAATAAAAGAAGGAGGCTCGGCAATACATACCTATTCCTGAAAAGAATCGGTTTACGTGGAGGTGTTTCTTCGTTTAAAACTTGTTCAATTCCATTCCACAAATCATTGGCATCTACCCCTTCAAGAGAAGTGGCGTTTTGTAAGTGGTTTTTTATTTTTTTTTCTAAATCCATATCAAAAACTAAAGCGTTTTAGAGTAAAGCAAAGTTGAAATGAAATTCTGAATCGGACTCAATTCTTTCTTTTATCCATGTCCTAGCTCTAGACAATCGTTTTCGAGATAATGAGGTTTTGATTCCTAACATCAAGGAAATTTCTTTGTGTGAAAATTCATCGATCACATAAAGGTTGAATACCTCATATTGAGGTTGCGGCATTTGTTTTAGATAGCTTAATATTTCTGCAATGGTTATGTTCTCAAAAGCTACAGGAGTTATTGGAGTACTATGAATATCTGCAATTAGTTGTTCTGTTGGCTTTTTTGCATTTTTAGCATTGTATTTTAGACAGTTGTTAATAGCAATGGTTGTTGTCCACGTTTTTATACTAGCTTTTTTGGGATTGAACTTATGAAGATTTTTGAATAGGCTAATAAAGGTATCTTGAAGCACGTCTTTTAAGTCGGTTGTATTCGTCAAATATCTTTTACAAATAGCATTAAGATAAGGCAGCATTAAATTGTAAAGTTTAAACTGTCCATCTCTATTACCATTGATACAACGATCAATTAATTGCGTGTTTATTTTATCTTCCAACACTTGCTTTTTTGTATGTAAAGGAGTAGTCAGCAATTTTCAATTTGTAATAGTCCGCTTATAAGAATTAAAGAGAGTAATAATAGCTTTATTGGGCTAGGTGCTGTTTTAAAATTGTTTTTAAATGAACTAAGGAATAGTTAGATCTAACTATTCCTTAGTTTTTAAGTATTAAGGTACGCAGTTACAATTGGCATCTATGGTTCCTGATGTTCCAGCAGACGTAGAGCAGGGATCACCAATGTTTGCTCGTAGATTAGGACAATCATAAGTAACAGTATTAGAGACACAATTGCAATTACTATCTAATATTCCTTGTGAAATAATGGGCGTAGAGCAGGGATCACCAATATTCGCTTGGAACGAAGGACAGTCATAAGTCGTTGTACTTGCTACACAATTACAATTAGCATCTATGGTTCCTGAGTTTCCAGCAGGCGTAGAGCAAGGATCACCAATGTTTACTTGTAAAGTAGGACAATCATAAGTTGTTGTACCAGTTACACAATTACAATTAGCATCTATGGTTCCTGAGTTTCCAGCAGGCGTAGAGCAAGGATCACCAATGTTTGCTCGTAGATTAGGGCAGTCATAGGTCGTTGTACCAGTTACACAATTGCAATTAGCATCTATGGTTCCTGAGGTTCCAGCAGGCGTAGAGCAAGGATCACCAATGTTTACTTGTAAAGTAGGACAATCGTAAATAATTACGGTATTACTGAGACAATTACAAGTAGAATCTACTACTCCTATTAAAAGTAATGGATTATTACCACCACAAGTATCACCAATATTGGCTCGTAAATTAGGACAATCATAAGTAACAGCATTAGAGACACAATTGCAATTACTATCTAAAACTCCTATACCAAGAGCAGGAGTAGAGCACGAATCGCCAATGTTGGCTTGAAAAGTAGGGCAATCTGTTGTAATAGTGATGGTCTCTATATCATGATTACAAGAGAAGAGAAGAAAAGTGAGGAAGAATAGCACCGACAACCTTTTAGATAAAAATATCAAACTGTTCATAATTATTGATGTTGTTGAAATATAAGATATCCTAAAAAACGAAGCAATAAATTGAAAGAAGAAGAGCAATTTTAAAAGCTACAGTTTAGAAGGTTATATTTTGTTAGATAAAGTATTGTAAAAGGCCTTTCACTTACTTATAGTTCTAGGAAGGGGATAATGTGACAGCTTATTAAAAAAAAGTTAGAAAATCGCTCAAGGTTTTTTGTAAAAAAGGTGCTAACTAGTAGATTAGAGGGGTGTTAGCTTTTTTTTTAGCAAAAAAAAACTCTACTAATTATAAAATTAGTAGAGACGGGGATATTTTTTTAGGAAAAATGGAAGGCTTATAGAGCCGCTAATTTTTTAGCTACAACGTCCCAATTAATAATATTAAAGAAGGAATTGACGTATGCACCCCGTTTGTTTTGGTAGTTGAGATAATAAGCATGTTCCCACACATCCAAACCAAGGATAGGCGTTCCTGTTTTCTCTGCAATTTTTTTCATTAAAGGATTATCCTGGTTCGGAGTGTCTGTAATGGCTAATTTACCATCCTCTCCCTTGATTAACCAAGCCCATCCAGATCCAAAGCGAGAAGAAGCCGCATCTTTGAAGGCGGTAGAGAAGTTGTCAAAAGAACCAAAACTTTGATCAATGGCTGTTGCTAAATCTCCTGTTGGTTGTCCACCTTGATTAGGGCCAATTACTTCCCAGAATAATTTATGGTTATAAAAACCTCCTCCATTGTTACGAACGGCGGTATCCTCGTCCTTATCTTGAAGGTTGGCGAAAATGCTCCTTAAATCTTCGCTCGCTCGCTCTGACCCTTCTAGTGCTTTATTCAATTTCTTGGTGTAACCAGCATGGTGTTTATCATGGTGAATCTCCATGGTACGTGCATCAATGTGTGGCTCCAAGGCATCAAAACCATACCCCAAGGCAGGTAATTCATAGACGATTGCTGTTGCTTTAGGCGCTTCCGTTGGTGCTTCTTCTGGTTTTTGGGGGGGAGTGTTACAGCCTACTAAAGGGGCTACCACGGCTCCCATGGTCAACAAAGCTCCTGTTTTCAAAAAGTCACGTTTTTTCATACTGGTTATAATTGGTTGTAGAATAATTGTTCTTAAGAATCTCCTTAATATACTAATTCAAAGGAAGTTTTTGAGTGCTTCCAAGAATAATTATAAGTAATGACAAAAGGGTAGTCAATTGTTATAATACGGTAAAAAAAATAGTGCTTCTACGCCGAAAAAGACTATTGCAACCAATAAACGTATAAATAAGAAAAAGGTTTGGATGTTTTTTTCAATACACTTCCATTTTTAAACCACTTCAATAAAAAGTTGAGGGCTGTTTTTGTACCTTTGGCTTATATCCCAAACAGACAGCTTTAGACCAAATATGTTTGGGAGATTTTGAAGTATTGTCCATAAAAATTACTTAAAAGAAATCTATTATGTTGAAAGATACTGCTATTCAAAGCCTCATTCAAGAAGAGTGGAACCGCCAAAGTGCAGGAATTGAATTGATTGCTTCGGAGAACATTGTTAGCCGTCAAGTGATGGAAACAATGGGTACTTGTTTGACCAATAAATATGCAGAGGGATATCCTGGTAAGCGTTATTATGGAGGTTGTGAAGTGGTAGACAAAGTGGAACAATTGGCGATTGATCGCGCTTGTGAATTGTATGGCGCTGCTTATGCCAATGTACAGCCCCATTCTGGTGCTCAAGCGAATGCGGCTATTTACTTGATGGCAATGAAGCCAGGAGATAAAGTGCTGGGTTTTGATTTGTCACATGGAGGGCACTTGACACATGGTTCTAAAGCTAACTTCTCTGGTCAATTGTATGAACCTTGCTTTTATGGAGTAGAAGCGGATACAGGGTTGATTGATATGGATAAAGTAGAGGCTATTGCCAAAAAAGAACGCCCAAAGATGATTGTTTGTGGAGCATCTGCTTATTCCAGAGAATGGGATTATGAACGGTTTAGAACGATTGCGGATACTGTCGGTGCCTTTTTGTGGTGTGATATGGCACATCCTGCGGGCTTGATTGCAGCAGGATTACTCAAAAATCCTTTGGAGTATTGTCATGTTGTCACAACAACTACTCATAAAACTTTGCGTGGCCCTCGTGGCGGAATGATCCTCGTGGGAGAAAACATTGAAAATCCTTTTGGAAAGCGTTGGATCAAAAGTGGCAATCTTAAGAAATTGAGTGTGTTGCTAAACAGTGCTGTTTTCCCAGGAACACAAGGTGGTCCACTAGAGCATGTTATCGCTGCTAAAGCCGTTGCTTTTCACGAAGCTTTGCAACCTAGTTTTATTGATTATCAAAAACAAGTAGTTGCAAATGCCAGAGCAATGGCTAAGGCCTTTGTAGAGCGTGGCTATAAAGTGATCTCAGGTGGAACAGACAATCATTTGATGTTGATTGATTTGCGTCCTAAAAACGTTACTGGAAAGGTGGCAGAGAATACGTTAATCAAGGCGGATATTACGGTCAATAAAAACATGGTTCCATTTGATACGGAAGCCGCTTTTGTTACCTCAGGAATGCGTGTTGGTACTTCTGCCATCACTACTCGTGGTTTCAAAGAAGCCGATTGTTTGCGTACAGTAGAGTGGATTGATCGTGTCTTGATGGGAGTAGAAGCGGAAGAAAATATTGCTCAAGTTCGTTCAGAAATTAATGAATACATGGCTAATTTTCCTTTGTTTGCTTCTGAAGAGCAGGAATTATTAGTAGAAAATATTGGTTAGGACAGGAAAAGAAGGCGACTTTGGTAGAAATGAAGCTGCTGAAGTCGTCTTTTTCAATGTTGTTAACAGCAAGGATACTTCTCCCCAGCATGTCCTTTAAAAACACGTTATGATAAAAAAGCACATTCCCAATACGGTTACGCTTTCTAATTTACTTTGTGGTTGTTTGGCTTTACTTAGTATTCTGACCGACCAAATTCAATGGGTACCATTTTTCATCTGTGTTAGTTTATTAGCAGATTACTTTGATGGTTTATTGGCGCGTTTGCTTAAGGTGAACTCTCCTGTAGGACGGGAGTTAGATTCGTTGGCAGACATGGTTTCTTTTGGAGTGGTACCTGGCATGATGCTCTTTTATTTAATTAATGAAGCAAAGGGAATCAACCAAATTAACTTTGAAGATCCTAGTACTTTTATAGGTCTATTAGGATTCTCGGTCACTATCTTTTCTTGCTTGCGTTTGGCAAAGTTCAACTTGGATACGCGTCAAACAGAAGGTTTTGTAGGCTTAAATACACCTGCTTGTACGATTTTTGTATTGGGCTTGTTGTTAATGGCTCATGAGAACATTCGTAATTTACACGATGTTATTGTGAATGAAGCTGTCCTTATTCCGATTGCTTTTGCCCTTTCTTATCTGCTTATCGCAGAAATTCCAATGTTTAGTTTTAAGTTCAAATCTTTAGAATTGAAGGGGAATAAAATTCGTCTTTCGTTTATTGTGGTGGTGGCATTGTGCTTGTTGCGTTTTGAATTAGGAATAGCCTTAAGTTTGATCATTTTATGCTACATTGTAATTTCTGTTGTACTGTGGCTAATGGGCGCTTTAAAGAGAGAGAAAAGAGAATTTTAAGGCCATTCTAAGCCCGTGTATGGAAGATCGATTCACCACTTATTTACGTCAATTTTCTCCCTTACCAAAAGATCTAGCGAGAGAACTTGTTCAGGTATTTAAGCGGAGAACCTTAAAAAAGGACGCTTATTTTGCAAGAGCAGGCAGTTATGTACATGATATTGGCTTTTTGGAAGAAGGGGTAGTCCGCGCTTATGCCAAAAATGAAGCGGGTAAAGTTTACAACAAACAATTTTTTGTTGGTCCTACACTCATTGGGGCTTATTCTGCTTTGATTCTTCAGCAACCCAATCAAATTGCCCAGCAAGCCCTAACTGATTGCATCATTCATCAGGCTCCTTACAAAAAAATAACTGCGTTATACGAAGAACACCACTGTTTGGAACATCTTGGTCGTCAAATAGCAGAGCGTCTTTTTATAGAGAAAGAAAAAAAGGAATTGGAGCGTGCTTTTTTAGATGCAACTGCGCGTTATCTATTGCTCCGAGAAGAATATCCTACCTTAGAACAACAGATTCCACAATACCATATCGCCGCTTACTTAGGCATTTCAGCCACCCAACTGAGCCGTATTCGGCATCAATTGACCCTTTCCTAAAACTGATCTTTACCTAGGTAAAGAAAAGAAGAGAACTATCGCTCTATATTTAGGGCATTGTTCATCTTTTACATGGTATTATGTCCTCTTCAAAACAATTGTTACTCTTAGCTGATTGTAGTCTTATTATTTTAGCCTTATTCTTTGGCAGCCAATTGGTCGAAGCCTTTATTCTGGTGCCTTATTGGCAGCGATTGGCACCTGCTCAATTTTTGGAATGGTACCAAGAATATGGTGGCTTGCTAAAACAATTTTTTACCCCACTCACCATTACAGCTGTCTTGTTGCCTCTTATATTGTGGGTAGGGAAATGGCATCAACAACAAGGTGCTTTGTTCTTTAATGGCCTCACGGTTATCCTTCTTTTAATGGTACTAAGTACTTATTTCCTATATTTTAAAGCCACGAATACTAGTTTTCTCCAAGCCAGTATATCAGTAGAACAGGTTGCTGCTACACTTCTCACTTGGGAAAAATGGCATCTTGGGCGCTTGTGTTTGGAATTCTTGGCCTTACTTAGTCTTTGGGGGGCGAATAGAAAGGGAGCCACGTTTTATTTTAACCAGTAAGCATTTTTTATTAGTCTCTTAAAGCCCTCTAATAATCAAATTAAAATCCGCTTCAAAAAAGAGCAAAAGGTTTCTTGTAAGAAGGCCTGATTCTCACTTAATCTATGGTTGCCTTGGAGTAAATGCAGGCGTGCCCCATGTTTTTGACCAAATTCAATAGAACCTTGATAAGGCACCACCTCATCTTGCCATCCATGTACAATCTCTATGTTGGTACATTGTGGTTGAAAACACTGTTGGGTATATCCGTTCAAATAAAAAGCAGGAGCCATTAGGAAAAGACCTTGAACGGGGATTTCAGAAGCCATAACCGCAGCGACATAAGCACCCATGCTAGAACCTACTAGTATAGAGGGGGCTTTTTCTTGTAGAGCAATCTGTGCTCTTAGGATTTCTACTCGTTTTTCGGGATCTAATGTATTGGTGTAATCAATGCTGTGAGTGGTATAGCCTAGTTCTTGAGCAATTGCTGCTAAGTAATTGATTTTGGTGCTTTGTGGATGGCTGTGCTTGCCGTGGGAGAAGAGGATGGTAGGCATGGTGTTGGGTGTTAGTAAGGTTAATTATTGTGATAACCTCTTAATGCACTTAAAGGTAACTATAAACGAGGTAAGGTATAGTATGGATTTTATAAACTAGAGAAAACTCTGAAAATCAAGATTAAATGGTAAGGTATATTTGTGCTATAATTAAAAGGTATGTGTTTGTTAGTAGCTACTATATTTTTTCTTTTAGTTATGAGGCGGAATCCGAAAAGCCTTTTACAGAGTAGGAAAAAAACAAAAAAGATGAGTTACGTTATAATTAAATTAGAGGATCGAGGAGAAGATTATGGTTATGTTACTTTTAATCCAAGTGATAGAACATTTAGTGGTGGAGGAACAAAAGAAGATGCTGTTAGATTAGAGGCTTTTGCCCATTCTAGTGATAAAGAAGCTTATTACTACAAAGTAAAAGGGACAAAAAAAGAGTATATGGATGTAAAGACAGCCGACAACTCTAAAGTGAAAGGAAATCAGCCATGGGGGAGTGGAAAAGGTACTACAGCGGCTTGGATCATGATAGAAGGTAAACTATCCACTTTTCAAGGAGGAAAAACTACTAGGCGTTTTCTTAGCAGAAGTAATAAAAGTGACAACACTAATCAGCTGTATGCAAACTTGACAGGAATGGCTTGCAAAGTAACTCTTGAACGTGTAGAAGAAAAAAAATCCTAAATAGAAGGGATATAAGCAAATACTTTAACAAGGTGTGATTGTTAGTGTTTTTTGTGAAAAAGAGGATCCATTGTACTTAGGTATGATGGGTCTTCTTTTTATAGGTAGAGTTTTCTTGTATAAGGGGCTATGAAAGTCAAAGTGAAAAACTCAACATGATAAAGATTTTTTGTTGTAAAAGGTTGATTTAGATAGAGTAAAAGAATGTAAATTCAATAATTAAGAGACTTCTCTTAGTTGTTAAAAATAGAGAAAACCCTAAAAATAATCTTATAACATGAAGGTATATTTGTGGTGTAATTGAAGGGCATATGTTTGTTGAACAATGTTCTTTTTTAATAACTATTATGACTGTCACTAATATAGATGTATAACAGTTATCTAATCACAATGATTTGATTGTACTAATAGTGTAGTTATAGTCCGCATACTCATAACTAAATGAATGTGAAAAGAATAAATTTGGTAATAATTGATAAAGATACATTGTTAGCTTCTCTTTTAGTGGAATACCTAGAGCAAACAAAATTATTTGAAGTGATTTTATTATTTGACAAAGTAGAAGACTTTTTAGAATATGTTGAATCAGATAACCCAAGCCCTGATATTTTACTTTTTGAACTGATCCACCAACCGCATAATGGAATTACATTACTACATAAATTCAAGAATTTAGAACCTATTGTTAAGGTCATTGCTTATTCCTCTAATTACAACTTAGAACATTCCGCTCATGTTCTGACTTCTGGTGCTAGGGCCTATTGTTCTAAAGCATTAGCGCCTAGGTCTCTTTTGGAGGTTATTCACCATGTTTTTAAATATGAGCATTATTGGTCTCCAAATCAAATGCGCTTAATATCCAAATTATTACCTTCCTCCATACCAAAACATATTTATCCTATTGTAGATCGATTAACAGAACGGGAAAAGGATATCTTAAAACTATTGGCGCAACAAATGACAACTAAGGAAATTGCTAAAGTCCTGTATATCTCAGGAAAAACAGTAGATAGTCATAAAACAAAAATTTTAGATAAAACGGGAGCACGGAATTCGGTTGGATTGACTGTTTTTGCCATTCAGAACAAAATAATAGGATTGGACGAAATCATCATTTGAAAAAGAAGCTCTTCATCCGTTCTACTCTTTTTCAAAGAGTAAAGGAACATGCGTGATTCGTTATTTCTAGCACTTAGCATTGGATTCAAAATCCATTTTGCGAGAAGACTCTTGTTCTTATAAATCGGGAAAAACTCTGAAAGTAATACAAAGTAAGGTTGGTATCTTTGTAATGTGTTAATGAGAGAAGAACAATTGATTAAGTAGCTACTGTATCTTCTTTATACAAAGGAATAACTCGAAAAGCCTAAAAGAATCGAGCTTTTAATAATACATTTTGAACGAAACATCCTTTGTTTTAAGGGGCTATTTAGTAAGAGTCATAACCATCTGCTGAAATAGTAGAGAAAGGCTCTCTGTATGCCTATGAATTGTTATAGGCGAAATAGTACCTTAAGAAAGGTTGATAATAAACATATCAATAAAATGAAAACATTAATTTTTGCTTCTTATAGTGGAAATCAACAAGGGTTCACTGTTAGAAATCATGCTTTAGAGCAGGTTGCTTATTTGGATTTAGGATTTGAGGTTAATGGAATTGCTGCTGGTACAGATAGTGATGTTTTTTTAGCTGCGGCTAATAGCCTTAGCCATTACAAACGAGATGGTACTTTAATTGACCGAATGGAGTTTCCTGATACTGCAATCCAATACACCAATGTAATTGTTGTTGAAGATACTGTTATTGCTTCTTATAATGGCCCGCAAAAGGGCTTTACTGTACGCAATCGATCTTTGGAAGAAATTCACTATGTAGAAACCGATTTTGAGATTAAAGGACTTGCTGCAGGAGTAAATGATGATTTATTTTTAGTCTCTTCTAATACGCTTTATCATTATAAAACAACTGGAACTTTTGTCAAAAAACTAGAAGCTGCTGCTGGAATTGAATATAGAGATATCACTTCTATTGGGAACAAAGTTATTCTTTCTCATACTCAATTGGGAGGCCCAGGAGGTTTTACCGTTATGAACAAAGATTTTCCAATGCCTGATCAAGGAGGATTTAATCAAGGTCCAATGCCTGGATTTAATCAAGGTCCACAGCCTGGTCAAGGGGGATTTAATCAAGGTTCACAGCCTGGTCAAGGAGGATTTAATCAAGGTCCACAGCCTGGTCAAGGGGGATTTAATCAAGGTCCACAGCCTGGTCAAGGGGGATTTAATCAAGGTCCAATGCCTGGTCAAGGAGGATTTAATCAAGGTCCACAGTCTGGTCAAGGGGGATTTAATCAAGGTCCACAGCCTGGTCAAGGAGGATTTAATCAAGGTCCAATGCCTGGTCAGCCTGGTGGTTTTCCACAGCCTATGATTATCACAACCAATGTAGCTATTAATGGAATTGTTGCTGGGGTAAATGAGGATGTATTTTGTGTTGCAGGCAATCAAATTTATCATTACTCTTTGGCAGGAGAGGAGTTATCTGTGAAAACTTTTGATGAAGCAGACATAAGTTATAATTCAGTGAGTACTTTGATTACTTATTAGTCACAGGTGTGTTTGTTTAGAGCGTGCTTGGATATTCTTTTTATGAAAGAAAAATTCAGGTGCGCTCTTATAAACAAGAATTCAATGACTTCTTAATGGACTAGATAATCAGGTGAGATAGTCTAACCAATATTTTTTGTATAAAAAAGGCTCCAAAATAGGCCTAAGTTCATTCATAGGGGCTTTTAGAAAAACAACCAAAATGGCAAATAAAAAACTAGAAGTGCATTTAGAAACTAAAAATCTAATTACAGCACAGAAAAAGAATAGAGCACACAAAATAAATGATAAGATGTCTTTTTCCTTTGAGGAAAAAGGAGTGCAAATGTTCCATGATATTATTGATTACCTAGATGTTGAAAAATCACCGAGGTATAAGCGAGAACCAACTAAGACCTTTTGTAATATTTATGCCTATGACTTTTGTTCGTTCACTTGGGCCTATCTACCAAGAGTGTATTGGAATAAGAAAGCTTTGGCAGCACTTGCGGAAGGAGTAGAGGTGAAGACCTTGTATGGTAAAACTGTTCGAGAGTTATCTGCCAATATGCTGTATGATTTTTTGGTAGGCATAGGAAAAACGGAACACGATTGGGAGGAAATTCAAGATACTCTAGAACTGCAAAAGCTAGCAAATGAGGGGCATGTCTGTATCATTTGTGCCAAACACAAAAATGCAAGAAGATCAGGTCATATTACCATTGTTGCCCCTGAGCAGGAGAATTATAAAAGAAAAGGCTTAGTTCCTGTCCAAAGCCAAGCAGGAGCAAACAATTATAAATACAAATCGGGTAACAATTGGTATCTCAGTAAGAGTTATTCTGATTATGGCTTTTTTGTCAATAGAAGACCTTCTGAACTGACTTTTAAAGAGTAAGCTTTAAGAAGAATGAAAATAACGTTGAGCCTTAATTTTGTTGTATTTCTACTAGTAGGTGGAGGAATTCTTATGGGAGTATAGCAGGTTATTCCCTCTGGCTAAGTTTACCCTGTTGCTAGTTTGGAAATTGTAAGGTTTTTTGTGGGGATTGACCTAAACAGACAGCAAATTAGGTTCAACGTTTATCAAAATACTGTTTTTAAAAACAAGGAACATATAGGCTAAGGTTTGAAGTTTTATTAGCATCATAAGTAAATTGCAATTAACACTCGCTGCTCTATAAAGAAGAACTGTATTTCTTGATAGGGAGGGAAACTTATGCCCAATAGCAACCACTCCTAATAAATAAAATAAATTTTAACCTTTTAAATAAAAAATCATGGAATCAGGATTAGTATCAATTGCCAATCAATTTTCAGGCATATCAATGGATGCATTAATTGGAGGACCACTTAATGCCGCAGCAGAAGCCAATGCAAAAATGGCTTTGACTCAAACAAAGTTTTTATTGGATACTTGTTTTCAGAAAATGAAATTTGATAAACGAGAGGCAGTACAGGGAAATATAGAAGAAAGAGATGGCGAAGGTAATATTATTAAAAAAGCTGTTGTAGCAAGCGATGCAGTGGAAGCCTATGAAGGCTATGCACCTATCATGATTAAGATGTCACTAACTAGAGCGGTCGTTCAAGAGGGGACTCCTGCTATACCAGCAAGAACTGGCAGTGACGGGAAGGATATAGCGGCCCAAGAGGCAACACCTCCTACTGTTAAAAATTTCGTAACAGCATTTGACTTACCTTTATTGACGATTGTGCCTCTCAATTCATTAGCTGTAGATGAGGTCGACATAAAATTTGAAATGGAGGTCAAGTCTAGTTTTGCAGAAGACAAAACTGAATCGAAAGAAAAAGAACTGAAAGCAGCGGCTAGTTTTGAGGCAAAAGTTGGATATGGCTGTTTTTCAGCGAGTGTCAAAGGGAGTGCTAGTTATAGTGAGAAAGACTCTTCGAGTCATAATAAACATTATGAAAAAAGTAATTCTGCAAAATACACTGTTGCTGTACATGCGTCACAATTGCCTTTGCCTAAAGGTGTCAATGTAATCATTGATACCTTTGCAAAATCAATTGATCCAATTGTATTTGAAGGTAAACCAACGGCTGTAGCACCTGTAACTGAAAATGAATAATGTAAACTACAATGGACTCGTTTCATAAGCGAGTTCATTGCTTTTTTAACAACATTTCAAACAACAATTATGGCAGATGATAATACCAATAATGATGACAAATTTGTTCGGCGGGCGCATCCAGATTTAAGTATAGAATCCATTATCAGTGCTCCTTTAGTCGCAATTTCCAAGGCTAATGTAATGATGGTAAAAGGTCAGACCGATTTTTTATTGAATTATTGTTTTGTTAAAGATTTTGAAGAAGAAGAAGATGAAACAGGGAAGCGTATTAAACGCGTCAAACATTACAATCCTGAAATGATTAACATGGTGATGGCTAGGTCAGAACTACAACCTGCTGAAGGAATTAAAGGAGAAGAAAATTATGTGCCTGAGGCGATTAAGACCTATAAAATGACTTTTCAAGTTCCTTTGATTAGTATTATGCCTATGAATTCATTGGTCATTAATAAGTTTAATCTCGATTTTGAATTACAAATCACTAGTACAACTACCTACAATACTCAGGATACAACCATTGATAAGCGCACCCATTTAAATGGAAAAATCGGTAAACAAAGCTCTAAATCTACAACTTCAAAAGAAGAAGAACAAAATGAGCGGACCACAAAAGATTTAAAAGTAAACATAGATGTTGGTCAGTTGCCTTTGCCCAAAGGAGTCCTCGCCATTATTGATTTATACACCAATAACATTCAGCCTCATGAGGTCATTGAACGTTAAAAACCATACACCATATGATCAATCCAGAACAACAAATTCCATGTCCTGTCTGTCAAACAAAAATTTATTTTGATACCAAACAATTGCTTTTAGGAGCGCAGTTTAAATGTGGCAATTGTTTCGCTTCTATAGGCTTAGCTACAGAGAGCAAAGTACAAGTGGAAGGAGCAATCAACAAACTCAATGAACTAAGAGGAGCTAGCTAGCACTAGATGTATTTGCAAAAATATACATTACTTAAAAACAATAAAAAATGATAAGTTTTAAATCCTTTATTTCTGCTGTCCATGAGGCGATTGTACAAGCAAACGAGACACTCATGGAGAAGAATGAAGCTCTATTAGATCGCTATTTTGATAGAAAAATCTCTTCTGTAAATGGTAAAAGTGAACTTGTTCCGAAAACAGTGACACTTACCTATCCAGAAACGCAATCTTTCTCTGAATCAACAGATAAAGATATAAAAGAAGACTATGTTGTAAAAGTTGCTCCTATTACGGTTCCTTTAATAACAATTGTTCCGCTTTCTATGAATAAGATTGAGAAAGCAACATTGACAGCTGAATTTGATATTGAATTGGTTAATGATGAGGTACAACTCAATTTTGTTACAAAAAAGAGAAGAAGTTTTTTTAGTAAATCATCAAACGTAACTCCTAGTAAACTGGAGATTGTATTGAGTCCAGAGGAGAGCTCAGAAGGATTACGTTTGCTAGTAGAAGGATATGAAGATTTTTTGAGGAAGCAAATTTCATGAATAAAACGAGGAATCTCTTTTGCACTGAGATACTCATTAAACTTCACTGCTTCATAATATAGAAGGTATTTTCTCTTACTGCTTATAAGCATCAATATTTGTAATTTTTTTAGCTAGATTATTAGGGGGGCTCACTGATACTAATGTAGGAATAGAAATTGAACGGAGGGATGACTACTTTTTATTGGAAAATGAATCGCCGCCTCAAGGTCGAAATTATATGACCTAGCTAAATCAAATTTGGCAAATGATAAAAGCCAATAATTCCACCAAAGCACTTACCATGTACATTACTGCCTCACTCGTAGCTTATGATCGTACCTATATTTTGGATAGGGTCATTGTTAGATTAGCAGAGGATGAGTCCTAGCGTACGGTTATATCCAAGATATATTGATCTTAATTTAAATCGAAACCGATTGACGCAACGAGTATGCCCTAGAATGAACGATAAGGCGGAATCCGAAAAGCCTGTTTTTAAATAGAGTAGGAAGCTTTTTAAAATTAATGGTTATGGAAAATTATATTAGTATTGAATCTCTTTGTAATGAGCTTGGAATAACACTTAAGACTGGCGGAAATGCCTATTATCCAAAAGGAGAAGAAAGACCGCATTGGCATATAACATCTGATGCTACTGGAAGGATATATAAAGAAATGTTCTTAACATTTGGAGATGGCACCCCAAAAATGTCTGAAGCAGTGGTCACAGAGCAGGGGAAGATTCTGGATAGACGTCAGAGGGGCATTCTGGATGAGTATTTCTGTAAAAAAGAGAATGATGGTAAATTAAAAAAAGCAATAGAGGATAAAAAAATCATTAATGAGAAGCTCGAACTCTTGAGAAATTAAATGTACCTCATCGCCCAATATACCCAATTAGCCCCATTACGCCTACCTGTTATTCAGGAGAATAATATACTGTTGCACCATCATTTTTCATGGTGTAAGAAGCCTTATACTATAAATGATAATGTGAACTATTTGGAAAGGGCGATGAAAGAGCACGAACAAAAGCTTGGATTTTATTTTGCTTTAATTCATGCAAACGATTATGTGGGGGAAATTGCAATAGATGCTCTTTATGAAGAGTCTACTAATGGGAATGTCTGCTATTGGATAGCACAAGAACACCAAGGCAAAGGTTTTGCTAAAACAGCCCTTTCGCACTTAATACAATGGGCAAAACAACATACCCAGCTGGCTTATTTACAAATCCGTATGGAGGAGGACAATATAGCAAGCAGGGCAGTTGCTCAAAGTGCGGGGGGGGGTTATGTAAAAACGATCCATGATTTTAATACAAGTACAGGGCGTATTGTTACCGTTTATGAATACTGTCTAAGTATAAGGCAAAAAGTGAAATGATTTGAAAAAGGTTAAAATATTGGTATCAAATTAAAATTAAACAATAAACATAAAAATGAAAACTTTTCTAAGCTGGTATTTGGGTTGTTTGCTGGTTCTCCATATGAGTGCTTGTCGAGAGAGTAAATATTTTGCTCAAAAAGGATTATTTGATAAGAGCTTATATGAAACTGCCATTCAAGATGCAATGTACATGAATGAGAGTAAGGTTTATAAAGAATTGATAGCCATCAATAAAAGTAATGAACAGCTAATATGGAAGCAAATAGATGGAGAAGATTATCTCTTGGTGGTTGCCTGGAAACAAAACATGATTCATTATAGCTGTTATGTAGATTCCTTGTTTTACAATACAACCAATTATCCTATTTGGGTGACCACAGCTCCTGAATTATTGGAACGGATTAAATCAGAACAAGTAACCGATGTTAATCGACGATTGAGACAATTATTAGGCTTACCACCCAATGCTGCTTATTTTTATTTTATAGAATTTTGGGTGAGACCGCAAGATCTTTTCCGTCCTTGTTTGGATAAGGAAATTAGTGACTCAAAATGTGAGCTTTGTGTTCCTGCAAAAAAAGATGATCCACACATCAGTTGGATGGATGAAAGTAGAATAGAGCGTTATTATAATTGTGACTTATACCAACAATATCCTTGGACACAACTAGGCTATACTTATGACTGGAATCCAAAGAATAAGACACATGTGGGATTAAGTGAGTTTGTTATTGGAAAAAATAAAAACATTGTAGTCAAGGATATTTATACTACTAAAATGTATGTTGAAAATATAAGATAAATTTTATTTAAAATAAAATTTGAATAATGTTGAGCCTTAATTTTATTCCTACTAGGTGGTAGGTCGACTTTTATGGAAGTATTAGCAGATTATTTCCTTGGGCTAAAAGCC
>JBOEFW010000130.1:16458-26520 GCA_050633105.1 Aureispira sp.
TCCCGAATTTTAGTTTCGACTAAGATTCGGAATGACTCATGTTTCAACACCAAGGAAGAGAAATGTATTGGTGTACCTATAGTTTTAGTAGGACGTTTTTTAAGATTTAAAATCAGCCTGAGTTAGGTTGTTATTAAATTTAATATTAGTCCAATTTACACTAATCCATGGATCATTATTGTCTGTTGCCTCCCAATCAGACGCTTTATACTTACGTTTTGTTGGTATGGATAAACCTTCAATCGTCTCGTATTCTACTTTCATTAAGAGCGGGTCCATTCTTCCAAAATCGGCTACTGTAAACAAAAATTGATCGACTAAATTTGTTTCTTTATTGATGTAAACTTGATAAATATCTTTAGGCTTGTCCTCTATTGTCTCAAAAGAGACCTTTACGATATCGTATTTTATACTGTTGATCTCTTTCTCTCCGATGTATTCGTATAGTAATCCTGGATCTAACAATTTAGGCATCATAGCAAACCAATAAAAATTGGTAGGCCGGTTAAAAGCAACTCTTTGTAACATTTTATCATCACTTAAGAGCACTCCATTGTGTTTTAACCAATAGTTGTTACCATCATAACCTTGTTCAATTGGCCCTTCAAGATTAGGAAAGGTTCGCTCATGTGTTTGATAAGAACCAGCAGATAATTCTCCATTGAAGATATATCTTTCATTGGATATGTCTGATTTGCCATCTGGTGTAGTATAAGTATAGGTATAGAGCACATCTTTTTTCTCAAGAAATTTATTGTAATTTCCTGTTTTTTGTACCATATTATAAACTAATTCATGGCCTTTGTTTTCAAACTCTTGTACCACTTTTTGAGGAGGCGTTGCTTCTGGAAGTATTTCTTGCTGTGTTACTTTAGTTGGCTGCTGTTCTACTTCACAAGAAAACAAAGAGAATGCAAAAAATATGGCAATTAATAAATTAGACTTCATTGTATTTTAATTATTAGTGTTTAGCGTAGTACATAGTTCTTTAAAAATACAAGGTGTTAATTAGGTTAGTTAACACCTTGTATTAGAGAGGAGATAAGAACACTTACGTTGAAAAGAATCAACTCGAGCCCCTTATTTACTCCAAGCGAATTTTTTGAAAGGCGCATCAATAGGAGTATTCGCAATATGATTGGTGTAATTGCTAATTGTTTTTTGTGCTAATCCTATGATGATCTCTAGAACTTGTTGCTCGCCATATCCAGCAGCATAAAATTTCTCTAATTCAGCATCAGAGATTTTTCCACGATTTCTAACGATGCTTAATGTTGTTTCATGCAGAGCCTGTAATTTTGCATCTGCTATCGTTTCTTGATTTCTAAGTGCCTCTGTCAGTGCGGGGTCTACTTTCATCATATGTGCTATGCCCGTATGTGCAGGAACGCAATAATGACATTCATGTTCTACATTGATTGTTTGCCAAACAACAGTTTGTTCTGCGGCATTAAAAGAAGAGCTTGCAAAAAATTGGTGTAGAGTTTTATAAGCTTCTAAGGCTTGTGGCGATCCAGCCAATACTCCATGCAACCCTGGAAGCATTCCAAAACTTTGTACAGATTCCTCTAGCAACGGCTTACTAGCTTCTGGAGCTGTTTCGATTGTATGGACTTGTAATGTACTCATTGTGATTATTTTTGATTTTGATTCTATAACTAAATGATCGTTTAGTTATAGGGTAAAAATATTTAAATGTTTCTGAATGTTGTTTCAATATAATCGTTGATTTCTTTGGTTGTATTAACTCTGGAAGCAGTAGCTAAACCATGTTTGGCCAGTAATAGAAAGTTGGCTTCTTTTAATACAAGTTCTTCATTCTTAGTTGGATCCATTTTTAATTTTTCAATGAATAATCCTTTAAGAAAAGCCATGAATTCTAACATCTGATTATTTACCAATGCATCATCTGTGTTAAAAAATTCATTGTAGGTATTGGTGATTAAACAACCTTTTTGATTCCCATTTTGAGAACAAACCTTAATAGAATCATAAAAGAATTGCTTTATATCTTCTGCACCATTAGTTGCTTTTTTGAATTTTTCAAAAATATGATTTGTCTTTTCTTGATAAGCTTTTAAGCATTTAAGAAATACACCATGTTTACTCCCAAAGCTTGAGTATATAGAGAACTTATTAATACCCATTTCTTTTTCCAGCATTTGCATGGAGGTATTTTCATAACCATTACGCCAAAACAATTGCATGGCTTTATCAATAACTTCTTCCTCTATGTATTGTTTTTTTCTAGCCATAATTTTAAAATTCCATCACAAAACTAAACAATCGTTTAGAAAAAAGTGTGTTCTTAATGGTTTTAACCTTTTTTTATTAAGGATAACTATACTGTACGTTATACATGTTTTACCAATAACTACGATTCTGCTGATAACAGTAAAGTAGTCAATTTTTAATGGAAGGGTTTTATAAGGAGTTTTTACAGCAAAAAAAACACCCTAAATGCATTTAGGGTGTTTTTCAAATTTTCTAAGAAGAAGTTCTATTTTTTATGCTCCAACCAACGCTTGCGCATGGTTAATTGCTCTTCCGTAGGATTTTCTACAAATTTGAAAACGTGTGTTTTCTCGATTGGAATTTTTACTACTTCGGTTTGTAAAGTAACTTCTTCGCCATTACGGAAAACAACGACTTCTAAGTTATCACCAACTTTTACCGCGTTGAGGTAATTCAATAGGACAGAAGAAGCGCTACGAACACTAAAAGGGCGGCTATCCCATTTAAGGATTACATCATCTTGTTGGAGACGAATATACTCCAAACCAAATTTATCCAATTTCTTAGCATTAGAAATATAGAAATTACCAGCAGTATCGGGCTTGATTACTCCATTTTCAATACCGCCCAAAGGAGATAAATCATCTACCATTGTACGATTGAAATAAGCTAAGCCAAAAGGTTTTACTAACTTATCATAGTCAGGGAATTCTGTACCTTCTATGTATTTGTTAAAGAAATCTCCCAATTGCTTGAAGCGAGTAATTTCAATGATTTTTTCGAATAATTCTTCATCTTTAAAAGGAGAATCTTGACCATAATAGCCAGATAGATCTCGAAGAAGCATTCTAATATCATACTTTCCTTTGGATAAACGCATCAATTCTAAATCTAAGCACATGGCAATAGCAGAACCTTTGTAGTAAATGTTTTGATACTGTTTAGAATAAGGTTCGACCAAACAGTTAGAGCTTAATTCTGTTAAAGAAATACCTTGTTTATAACGGGTAGAGTTACGAACTTGATCACGTATTTCTACTAAGTAATCATCATCAGAAATAATATCGTGTTTGGCCTGCATGTGTTTGGCCATATATTCTACCACTCCTTCGTATAACCATAAGTGTTTTGACATCTTAGGGTTGACAAAGTCAAAGAAATGAATTTCTTCAGAATGGATGTATAGTGGTGTTACAATATGGAAGAACTCATGAGAAGCAATATTCACGACTAATTTTGAGATACGTTCTGTTTCATCTTCCAATAAGCAAAACATAGAAGAACGAGCATGTTCTAAAGCGCCTACATTACCTGACTTATACCCATTAGGAGACAAGTAAATGATGAAAGAATAACGGTCTACAGGTAAGATGTTACCTAAGTATTGAATTTGTGCTTCCAACATCGGGCGTACTTTACTAGCGATATCTTTTGCTTTTACAACTCCATTGGGAGAGTAGATTGAAATCTGAATGTCTCCATAACCCAATTTAAAGTTAACGGTGTCTGGCGGAGACATCATCACTGGAGCATCTACTAATTCGTGATAATCTTGCGCCTTGAATATATCCGTATCAAAATCACCGCCAATTCGTTTTAAGGAAGTTGTAGCATAGAAATTAGCAGGACGGTCATAAGTGATTTCGAAAGGCAATTTTTCGCGTCCTTCAAAGAAACCAAAACAAGCATTTGCGCTCAATACATAATTTTTAAGCGCTTCAAAGTTGGTTCCTCCTGGCTCAAAAACAGGTTCTCTTAATTCTGCATCCCATGTATCTTGAATACGGTAAGTGATTTTAGTAATCTTCTTACCCTTAATTTCCCAAGTGTTTTGATCAATTCGATCAACGGGATATTCTTTTCCTCGTTTATCAAAGGCTTTTAAGCTACTCACAAACTGACCATAATCAGAAATTTCATAAGTACCAGGAATGATTTTAGGAAATTTGAAGGTCAAATCTTTATCGGTGATGCTGGTTGGAACGGTTAGTTCAACTAACAGTTGATCCTCTTGAACATCATTGAGATTAACACGATATTGATAGGCTTCGGTAGGTTCTGCCTGTTGGGCAAACAAGGGAAGTGCCCAAGTTGCAAGGAGAATAGAAAAAATAGCTGTAAACTTCATGTATTAGTGTTGTAAGTTTGCAATCTGAGAATGAAGTAAAAAATAATAGTCACCCATCAAGATGCCACATTATTCTTTCCTATATATTGGAACGTTCTTCAAAGATAGAAAAAAAAGCAGTTTTTTTGCAGTGCTTGTTGGTCAAAGCACTAATTTGTGCCCTTTTATTCAATCGTATAGCAATTAGCAGACCAATTTGTTTAGTGCCTATGGATTAGAAATTACTTTTATCTTTTTTATTAGAGGAATTATAAGAAGATCCAATTTTAAAAAGCTGCAAGAAAAGGCAATAGAAGGCTTACACTAACGATTTTAGGCGAGATAAGAGGCGGTAAAGTTTATAGTTAAAATGGGGAGAAATGTTAAAGTAAATACCATTAATTTCTAGATGATCCGCCTGATAATTTAACCGCTCTAAGTTGGCATATCGAATGACGGCTGCTCGTTGAAAGTAAGCTTTCCAATAGATAGCTTTAGAGGTGAGAATACAGCCTTCCTTACCAGAACGTAGAAGCGTTTGGTCGATAAATAGATAAGGGGTTTCTCCTGCTTGTGGTTTAAAAAATGCTGTGCGCGCATTTTTTAATTTCTTGAGCGGGATTTCAATAGCATTGGTGTAAGCCAATAATTTATCATTTTCGATGGCTAAATAATCTACGATTAAGCGTTGTAAATTGCTGTTATTTAAGCTAGCTTCTTGGTAATGCAGGGTAGCTTTAGGAAGAGGAAATGGTGTTAATTCAGGGCAATAATTGACCCAAAAACGTTCCAATAAAATAAGGAATTTTTGATCGATAAATTGCTCAATAAGAGTGAACGCTGCTACACCTCTTTCCTCAAACCAGGCTTCAAATTCCTGTGTCATCAAAACCGTTTCTTCCTCTAGATACTTTTGACGGAAGTCACTTTCTTCTAACATCGATAAAATTGGTAACTCTTGTGCTTGGTTGTTTTCTAAGTCCACGGCTAAACGTACAAAGACTCGAAAAGCTTCCCGTAATTGGGTGGGCAAGGTTGGAATATCATTGAAGTCTAAACCATAAACAGGTGTAACATTAGGGCTAGGAGTATATTGAACATTAATAGCGGTTCCACAGCGTGCGCAAAAACGAGAGGAGGCTGGATTAACATTCTGACAAGAAAAGCAAACAATACCCTCTCCATCTGCTTGTTTGCCACAGTTGTGGCAATACAAAGCATTGGGCAAGAGATTTGTATGACAGCTTTGGCAGTTTTTTGTCGAATACATGGAAGAGCGTGTAAGTTAATAATTTACTTGCTCTGAAGAGCTGTTTCTAATTCTTCTACTCGTTTCTTGAGGTGTAGATCATCTACTGACAGGCCTTTTAAGGTACTAAGGTGTTGCTGGGCTGTTTCAAAATTATTGCCTTGATAAGCCATTCTAGCCAAGTTATAAACCAAAATTCCTTTTTCTTTATCGTGTAATTGTTCGAGACCTAAAGCTAGATTGGCAAAATCTATAGCAGCAGCGGTATCTTGACGATGAGTAGCGACCAAAGAGTTAGAAAAGTAATAATACGCTTGGTAACGTTTGCTCAACCAATTGGGGCGTTTGATGCTGGTTAACAGTTGTTCGGCATCTCCAATTTTTCCTTTTCTCAAGGCCATCAAAATCGCTAGCATTGGCCCGTGGCGAAAATGCCCTAGCAATAGAATAATGGCTGTCATAAAAAAAGCAATAACAATATAAGCCCCCAGCTGAGCAAATAGAGCAGCAAAGCCACCTATTAAAAATACAGCAATTAGGATTAAACGCAAAGTAGGAGAGAACATAAAAAACAATTATAAAACTAGTAAGAAAGAACTCTGCTAAAGAGGACTCCTAATCAACCGTGCAACACTCAACAAATAATGGAAATAATTTAGCGTTTTTTGCGATTTCTGCGCATGTACCCTTGATTCATCATAGAGCGCTGGGCTTTTTTACCCATCATTTTTTTCTGTTGGGCATGGGTGCCATCAAGCATTTGGCCTACCTCTACAATGTTCTGACGAACCATTTCCTGAGTAACAGTCAATTTTTTAGCCTTCTTGTAAAGTTCTTTTACTTTTTGGCGATTGTTGCGCTGACCATGGATATTGATAAATTGTAAATAAATCATGGCCTTGAAGTCATCTTGTAAATCTAGGTTCAACGCGATGTTTCCTAGACGTTCTGATTCTTTCATGTCTTTGTCGCGAAAAGCTAAGGTACTCTTGAGCCAGTAATACATGCCGTGGTAGGTAAAGCGCAACCAAGCTGGTTTGAAGGTGTAGTTCAAGGTACGTTCTGCTCCTTCAAAATCTCCCTCTTGCATTTTGGTCGCTGCCGCATTGACGGTACCAATCAAAAGGTGTTTGGCTAGTAAAACAATAATAACTAGAATAGAAATCCAAGAGCCTGCAAAACCTGCCCATAAGTGCAAGGGCACTAAGGCAACTAAAGCGACTACGAATAATATAAATTGACGTTCTATCGTAAAAAATCGAAAAAATCCAATCATTGGAGAAGTAATATTAAATGAATAGTAATTCTAACTCAAAGGTCAGAAAAGTAGCGCAAAGATACGCAATTATAATGGTTAAACAAGAGTATAACCGTCAGTTAAGCGTCTTGTTTAAGCCCAAGTTCTAATCTAGATGTACAAAATAGCCTGTTTCTTTATTTTTACGGACATCATCCCAATTAAAGCATTCTCCATGCATGGCAATATAAACACCAGGTTCTTTGCATTGAGCAAAAGCTAATGCTGCCCCTAAGTTAAAGAAGCCATCGGAGGAGGTTCCAAATTTATAAGGAATGATAGCACCTACCAAAACGATTGTTTTGTTTTCAATATTGGCTGTAGCCAAGTGGCGGGCGGTATGTTCCATGGTATCCGTTCCATGGGTAATAATGATGTGATTTTGGGAGCAGCGATGACAGTTGTGAGCAATCATTTCTCGATCTTCTTTGGTCATTTCCAAACTATCAATCATCATCAATGTCCGAACAGTAATATCTAAGGTCGAGCGTCCACGATTAAACATCTCTGAGAGGTGGGTATCTTTAAAGAACAATTCACCTGTAATCATATTGTATTCCTTGTCGAAAGTGCCGCCTGTAACTAGCGCTAAAATTTTCTCTTTTGCCATGCTGTAAATCCACTGGTTGTAGAAATTGTTGAACAACTTCTGAGTGTATGAAAATATACTTCTTAGGAGATGCTACAAAAATAACAAAACACTGCAGAAAATAAAGCTACCAACCAATAATAGAAACAAGGTATAAGGAAGAATTTCTTTCGCTTTTAATCCAGTGATTCCCAGAAGGGGCAACGCCCAGAAAGGTTGTAGCATGTTAGTAACCTGATCGCCATAGCATAAGGCCATCAAACTTTTTTCAATTGGGATGTTTAAGGCTTGTGAGGCTTCTATGAGAATTGGTCCCTGAACCAACCATTGCCCACCACCACTAGGCACAAAAATATTGACCAGGCCTGCCGAAAGAAACGTAAATAGTGGAAAAGTGGTTTCATTGGCAATAGCGACAAATCCATTAGAAAAAACATTGGCCAAACCCGACTCAATCATAATACCCATGATTCCTGCATAGAATGGGAATTGTAACAAAATACCTAAAGAACCACCAAGCCCTTGAGCCGCTGCTTGTTGAAACCTAAAGAAACTGCCGTGAAGAAGAATAGCCAATCCAAATAGCATAAAAATGAGATAATTGGGATTGATAAAGCTAAAACTTGAATCAAATGCTTGACCTGCTAGAATAGGTGCTAACACTACTTTATAAAGACCAATAAAAAGCATCAAGCCTCCTAAGAGAGCAGCTAGTGTAAAGGAATGGTCCAAGCGTTCCGCCCCTTCAGGGGGAGCTACTGGTGGTGGAGGAGGAGCAATTGTAGACAATATAGGCACTTTTCCTACACTGCGTTTGCCCAACCAATACATGGCACTAGGAACCAAAATCGCTAAGAGCAACATACAGATTAAATTGCTATTAGAGAAGATGGTTTTACTAAAAGGTAATACTCCAATTTGATGGACAAATTTATGCCCTTGTTCTGCTACTTTGAGTGGTGCAGAGCCTGATAAGCCACCATGCCAAACCATTAAACCAGAATAACCTGCGGCCCCAATCAAGGGATAGTGTATTGGGAGTTGCTTTTTTGCTGCAAATTCGCCAACTTTTCGCGCAAAAATTGCTCCTAGAATAAGCGCTAGCCCCCAATTAAAAAAGGCGACTAAAATACTTATTAACGTAACTAGAAAAGCGGCTTTAGCCGTTGTATTACAATACTTCACCAGTCCTTGTAACAACCAATCAGCAGGACGTGTCAGGGCTAGTACATGCCCTAATACTAGGATTAACATCATCTGCATTGCAAAGGTCAAGAAATCAAAAAAGCCCTTTTCCCAGTAGAGCATCAATGCTACTATTTGGTTCTGTTCGGCAGGAGCGGGAGTGAGAATTAAAGCTAAAGCAAAGGTCAAAAAGGTTAATAGAATAGCAATGGTAAAAGGAGAGGGCAACACACGTTGAGCGGTGCGAACAAAAGTATCTGCGAAGCGCATAGCTAAAGTTGAGAATGGTTAGACTAGGACAGGTAAGATATCATAATTGTAGCAGCTGTGCAACAAAAAAATAGTAGGACGTGTATACGCCCTACTACCTTGTTTATTGTTGGAGTTATTTTCTATTGCGTCGCCTCTCGCGCCGTTCTTTTGCTTTTTTAGAATCCCAAAAAGTGTAACCGAGGTAGAGGGTACCCCCAATGTGTTTGAAGTAGAGGGTTTCTTGTTGAGCGTTGAATTCAAAATGATAAAAATCATTTACCCCCAAATGCCCCCTAATACCTAAAACAAAACGTTTGTAGTTGCTTTCCACTCCTAATACAAGACCTATATAGGGTAGTTTTTTTCCTATATGTATAGCACTAACCATACTTCCTACTTTGTCTAAACTTGTCCCTATTTCTACACCCCCTTCTGTCACAAGGGACCATTGGTTAGACAATTTGAATTGATGACCGATTAACAAAGGAACAGTCAAATAAAGATAGGCCCAATCTGTTCCCTGCCAAAAGTAATCGCGTGTACCTAAGGAAAGGAAAGAAATACCTGTAGAAAACCTTAAAGAACGATGGTGGTAGTTGTATTTAAAGTTTAAATTAGGTAAATGAATAGATGAAAAACGGAACAGGTTAGCGTAGTAGTAACTTGTTTCAAAAGCTTCTTTTGTCCCTACTTTGTATAGCGTAGAGAATGTCCAGCCTCCTGTGACAGAGAGCTGGTGTTGAGCAAAGCTTGTGGTACAAGACTCAAAAAATAAAAAAAATATTACTATTATGTTTTTCATTAGTTGTAATTTAAAAATCATGAAAACTTACAGGACATCCCTGCCAGACTACTTGCATTCTCAGAGAAGAAATATCATCATCTAAAGTCCTACAAAACACACTACCAAAATGGACGTTTGTTAAGTCGTTTATACAAGGCACAACATGCCCCCCATACCATTCACTAGCTGTCATGCTTATGATCCATTTATTACACAATCCACTTGCAAAAGCCGCATTCTTATAAACTCCAAAACACATGGCATCTGCTCCAGGTTGATAATTAAAACAAAACGAAGAAATACAATCGTTCCAAGACTGGTTATTAGAGCGATAATTTCAGCCTAAATACACTGTAACAGAAAT
>JBOEFW010000131.1:0-6346 GCA_050633105.1 Aureispira sp.
ACCCAACTAATCAACTTCATGATCAGCCTTTTCTCTGTCTCCAGAGTTATTTTTTAACCCTTCTTACACTTCATCTTTCAATGTCTGTGCGTTGAAGCGGTTGCAAATGTCTAACTTTATTTTCTAAACACCAAATCTTTTCAAACTTTTTTTGAAAAAATATTTTTCAGTGCTTTTCATTTTTGCTTCTTTGTTTACCATCGAAGCGATTGCAAAGGTCTAACTTTATTCTTGAACTGCCAAATGTTTTTGCTTATTTTTTCATCTTTATTTAAAGATTACTTTACTCACAATCAACTTTAGTCTTGTTCAATATTTGACCTCCTTCATTTTCAAAATCACTTCCTCTTTTTCTTTGAACAATTATTTATAAATCATTCTTTGCAGAAGCGATTGCAAAGGTCTAACTTTATTCTTAAACTGCCAAATGTTTTTGCTTATTTTTTCGCCTTTATTTAAAGGTTACTTTGTTTGCAATTAACTCTAGGTTTATTTAATGTTTGACCTTCATTTTTATGCTCCTTCTTTTTCTTTGAACAACTCATTTGACTTGTTCTCTGTAGAAGCGATTGCAAAGATACAGCAACTTTTTAATTTTGCAAACTTTTCTTTAAAATCTTTTGAACTTTTTTCAAAGTTTTTTGTTTGCTACTTTCTGCCCTTGTATCTCATCGCCTCTCTATCGAAGCGGTTGCAAATGTACGACGACTTTTACTTTCCCACAAGTTTTTTACTTTTTTTTGAGTTGTTTTTTTGAAGTTTTTTCACCCAGTTTTGTTTAAAGTACTGTTAGGGCCGTTTAACTATTTTTTCTCTTCCTTTTCCTCTTCGTTTTACACAATATTCCTTCGTTGAATTCGCTATTATATATAGTATAGTCTTTCGTTTTCTACTACCTTATTATATTACTTTACGTCTAGGATCCAATTTTAGTATGAGATTGTTTATTTGTTTTGCGTTATTATGGTTTACTTTTTTTGTAAATGCTCAAAATCTAGTGCTCAACCCTTCTTTTGAATTAGGTGGAGTCTGTGATGGAACAACGGAGCGTATTGATAGTATTCAAGATTGGTGGCCTGTCCGTGGGCGGCCTAGCTTTATTAATACTAAATGTCCTCTCTCCAAAGATTCAAAATCTTTTATCATTGGTATGAAGTTACCTTCTGCTAGCTATGGTCAAATCTACAGTATTCAAAAGTTTGATCAATCAACCGAATGCCAGCAAGGTAAACTATCAACTCCTTTAGAAGCGGGGAAACAGTATATTGTTTCTATGTATGTGCGCTTGCCCATACAATTTTGTCAATTGCCCATTCAAGAAGTAGGAATTGCCTTAACTAAGACTCCTATTCCTGCTGAAGAAGAACGTGGGGTTATTGACTTCCCTACTCTACCTTTAAAGAACAATACCCAAACCGCTATTAGTAACCAGTATGATTGGAAAGAGATTTTTGCCTTATATACTGCTAAAGGTGGAGAGGAATACATCGCGATTGGTAATTTCAAGGAAAACAATGCAGGCGCTTTTGACAATAGAACGGAAAAGGAGTGTACCTATCTCTTTATAGATGGCGTATCGGTTCGTTTGTTTGAGGAAACAGAATTACCTCTTTACAAAAGTGATAAGGTCAAGAAGAATACTCGCTTCCGTTTATCTTCTACAAATTTTGAAGAAAAGTCTGCTGCGCTTTCTGATGATTTAGTCGCAGATCTTCTCCTTCTCACTCAACAACTAAAATCTGCTCCTGATCTAAAAGCGGAATTAGTGGTCTATACTAATAATAGTCTTCCACCAGCAGAGAGCTTGAGTTTATCAGAAGCAAGAGCAAGAAGTATTCAACAATACCTTCAAGAGCAAAAAATTCCTGCCAATCAATTAACCATTGTAGGACAAGGAAGCCAAAACCCTATTGTTCTTAATAGTGACTCCAAAGCTTCTAGCAAAAATAATCGCATAGAAGTCGTCTTTGTTACCTTGTAAGAAGTGCTGATGACAAAACCAATATTGCTTCAGCAAGTTCATTGGGATGAATATGGTTTAGGGTATTGTTCTCTTTGGATTCCATTATTCCAACAAACGGTTCCCTTTGTGTTTTTTCCAGTAGAAGAACAGACCTTAACAGATAAATTAGTATTATTATAAAAAATAGAGTTATTATAGATGATGATGGTACCTCTTTAGAAAGCTTTGAACAAGTTGATAATTATGCTCAACAAACGCGTAAAGCAACATTGGAACGCTATTCTTAAACTAAAATCGGTGTTGCACTCTTAGGAGTACAACACCGATTTGTGATTTTATTACTAATATTTATTCTTTCTAATAGCGAACATTACTCAAGCCCGCTAAATCTTTTACTTCTTTTAACGTTTCTTGAGCTCGTTTACGAATGTTTGCAGAAGAAGCTTTGATTTGGCCTTTGATTTCTTTCTTACGACTTTGAATATCGGCTCTTCTATCCTTGAATACAGCACTCAAATCTACTAAACCTTCTGCTACAGCTTCTTTCAACGCAGAGTATTTCAGAGTATCTTTGTTATAGTCCTCCATTAAGCTTTCGTGCGCTTCCATTCTTTCAGCTGCTTTGAGTAACCTAAACAGGTTCTCTACACCTGCACTCATTGTTCCAGCAGGAGTATCGCCTGTATCTGTTACTGCAGATTTGATTTGTTTGCGAATCCGTGCTTCTTCTTCAAAGACAGAAATATAATGTTTGGGGCCCGCGCTTTTACTCATTTTGCGCAAAGGATCAGCAGTAGACATTACTTTCGGAATTTCAGTATGCAGTGTTTCTGGCAGTACAAAATACTCTTTGCCTACTTGGGCATTAAAACGCTCTGCAATTTCTCTTGTTAATTCTAAATGCTGGTCTTGATCTTTGCCAACAGGAACAAAATCTGCTTTGTAAATCAAAATATCAGCCGCTTGCAAAACGGGATAGTCAAACAATCCCGCAGAGATATAAGCATCTCCTGTCTTTTCCTTAGATTGCTGGCTTTTGTCTTTGAACTGTGTCATGCGACTAAGACGGCCATAAGAACAGAAACAATTAAAAATCCACCCCAATTCTGTATGCTCTGGCACCAATGATTGAATAAATAGATTATCTGCTTCTACACCAACTGCTAATAAGTTAAAAATCAAATCCCAAGTATTCTGACGTAATTTTTTAGGATCATAAGGCATGGTCATCGCATGATAATCCACGACTCCATAGACACACTCGTAGGATTCTTGTAGGCGTACCCAATTCTGCACAGCTCCAAAGTAGTTACCAAAATGCATATTTCCTGTGGGCTGAATGGCGGATAAGATCCTTTTTTTTGTCTCCATGCTGTTTTTACTTGTGTGACTTGATTATTCTTGTTATTAAAACATTCTTACACCACAATGATACTAAAAGTTCCTTGTTTGGCAAAAATACTAATAGGGCGGTATGATATATCTCTTTACTAGCGAAAATAAAAAGCGCACGAAGAAGTTCTTCGTGCGCTATCATCTATACTATAATATATAGTCTTCTATCTAAAACCGATGCCTTTGCGCTTCTCTTCCTCTTTGTGTTCTAACAATTTGAAGTCTTCAAAATCGGCTAATGTTATTGTACGCACCATTTCTGAGGTACGCTCTGTGGAAGATAATTCTGCTAGGCGCAAATTCTGGCGACGGGCAATTTCCTTAGCCACCTTACGCATAGAACGAGCATTTCCAAAGTATTGGTGTTTGTGTGCTAACATATCTTCTATATAACGTTGAAGATAAGCCGCTCCTTCTTCATCTAAATATAAGTTCTCTTTATCAAACATTAGATGAGCAATTTCCATCAATTCGTCCGCAGAATAATCAGGAAACTTCAACGTGCGGTCAAAGCGTGACATTAAGCCTGGATTCGTTTCCAAAAAGCGACGCATTTCATTGGGATAGCCTGCTGCAATCACAATAAAGTCACCACGCTGGTCTTCCATTCGTTTCAATAAGGTTTCGATGGCTTCCCGTCCAAAATCACCTTGCCCTCCCTGTGTCAAGGAATAGGCTTCGTCTATAAATAGTCCTCCTCCAATGGCTTGATCGATGACCAAGGAAGTTTTCACAGCCGTTTGGCCCGTATAACCTGCTACTAATTCTTTGCGATCACATTCTACTAAATGTCCACGCTCCAAAATACCGAGTGCTTTATAAATCTTGACGAGAATACGCGCTACCGTTGTTTTTCCAGTTCCAGGATTTCCTGTAAAAACAGTATGCATAGAAAACGCTTTTTTTACATCGCGTCCTATTTCTGTATAATAACGTACTAATTTTGCCATTTCATCCACATCGCGTTTGACTTCTTCTAAGCCAATCATCTCATGCAACTCTTTGAGCGCTTCATCCAATGCGGCTTCATCCACAGGAATATGAACATTCTGGCTGTTGGTCATACCAAAAGCTTTTTCTACATCTTCTAATTCGATTGTTGATAACGCATCATCTGCCAAACTATCAAAATCTTCTGCTCTCATCAAGCGCAAGGCCATATTTTGCTTGCACTCTTCGATGATACCATTAATATAACGTGCGTTCCCAAAATGTTGGTCCCGTGTTCGATATGCTTCTATTACTTTTTTATGCAGCAACTCTTTGGCGTTCTCACTAATCGTAACCGATCGTTTTTCGCCTGCATAGTCGGCAATTTCCATTAACTCATCGGGCACATAATCGGAGAAGTGTACATGATTGGAAACACGAGAAGACATGCCTGGGTTAGAACTTAAAAACGCTTTCATTTCTTTGGGGTAACCCGCAAAAACAACCGCAATATCTCCTGCTCCATCCGACATTTCTTTGAGTAAGACTTCTATGACCTCTCGACCAAAGTCTTTTCCATCGTCGCCTCTATCCGATAACGCATAAGCTTCATCTACAAATAGAATTCCGCCTCTCGCTTTTTCGACGGCTTTTTTCACTTTGGGTGCAGTTTGCCCAATGTATTCGCCAACCAAATCTACCCGTCCTACTTCATGAACATGCCCTTTGGACAATAAGTCCAAACTGTGGTAAATTTTACCCAGCATTTTAGCCACAGTTGTTTTTCCAGTTCCTGGGTTTCCTAAAAAGGCGGTATGTAAATTAAAGGTGTTGTTTTCTTCAAAACCTTTTTCTTCTCTTATTTTTAAGAATTTGAGGTAGGTGGCAAATTCGTCAATTTGTTTTTTGACGGCATCTAAGCCAATTAAACCATTCAATTCTTTTGTAGCTTCTTCAAAGGTGAGCTTTTTCTCCTCTTCTTTAGGAGCGGTGGTATTTGATCGATCTATTTTGTTAACAATATCAAAGGAAAGCTCGCCATCCATTTCTTCCTCTTCTTGCGATACAGTAAAAGGAACAACCGCAATTAATTCATTCATAAACAAGACCTCTAAGGTATAATTGTCTTCATACCAATAGTTCCCTTTATTAGAGCCATATCCTGTATCAAACGTAAAGGTTGGGCGATCATGTTGCAATTCCTTGAAATACTCCATGTAAGCCTTGTGCTGCCCAGCATCATTGTAAAAGTTAAATTTAAAGTTGAGGGGCAATGGGCGTGATTTACTTAGAATCTCTAGCGTGATTTCAGCATTGACATAACGTGTTGTAGACTTGTTAAATGTCTTTAGATATTTACGATCTTTGGTAGGGATTCCATCCACAGCACTTTCAAAGAGACGAATGTTCTGAATAGAAATATAAGGATTAGAATCTATAGTAACGGGCCCTTCATTGGTAATGTAAAAATAAGCAGTCCCTAGATATTCATCATTTAGATACGCATCCCATTTATATTTTCCTTTTTTCCACCAACCAGAGGAGGGTGTCCCCCATCCTTCTTGTATTTTGACGATATTTTGAGTGGCTCTTACTTCCAACTCTTTTTTCATATCACAAATCTGCTCGCCTGTATCAACATTGGTACAGACCATCCGAGAATGGCACTCCCAGTCACGCTCATCAAAAAGTTTATTGTAAAAGGACAATTCGCCATAGATATAGCGACATTCAGAGGTATCAAAAACGCGGCGGTAAGTTTTGGCATCTTTGTAGAAATTCTCAACAGAGCCAAATACTTTCAGGTGATTGTATTTATAATTACCACCTATAGCATCTTTATCTTCTTTCATAATTGGTTGGCTTCTTCTTATATCGGAGTTAAGTGTCTATGTTCTAATTAGCTTCTTCCATCAACTATCATAAATCCAGTTTGGGGTTGCTACTTTTCCCAATGGAGCTGGTTTTGAGACATAGTTGGTTCTAACGGTAATTTAGTACTTTTTTATCACAACATTAAGGTTGTTGGCTTTTTTTCAGGTTAAAATCACGAAAAGG
>JBOEFW010000132.1:0-4351 GCA_050633105.1 Aureispira sp.
CTGCTTTCGTGATTTTAACCTGTTGATTGTCCGAATCCAACACCATAAAAAATTATTCACAACGCCCATTTTAAGTTGGCTAATCGCTTCTTGTTTAGTTGTAGACAAAGTAGGTGCAAAATTAACTTCTTCTTGAAGTTAGCGAACAGGCGCTAAGTCAGTCCCACTAATGAGTACTTTTTATCTTTTACTAGCTCCATTTCTTCTTTATAACAAGCATAAAAACTGACCATTCCTAACAAATTTTTTACACGGTAACAGAAGTTTATTTAAAACATAAGCCAATACACAACTAGAACGAGTAGGAGAAGATTTAGAACAACATGCAGAGGGTAAAGCCTTTTATAATTTAGAAAGCATTCCTGAAGAAGTATTTGAACAAAAAGAATGGGGAGCATTAAGCTTGCATTTCAAAAAAGACATTGTCTTTCCCTTGCGTTTTGCCTCTGTCAAAGTAGGCCACCTTAGCTTATATGGCACGCTCTCTACCTTAGAAAAAATGAAACTTAGAACCTTCTTATTAGGAAAAGAAGTTTGGGTAGAACACAATATGGAAACACTTTTTGAATAGGTTGTATCATGCCCACAAGTTCTTCTACTAAATCCTTTCAATCCTTCTCTTATTAAGGACGCAGCTGTATCCTTGTTTTTTACGTTTATAAAGCCGTAGAATACCTTCCTCTACTAGTTCTACGTTTAAAACTACGTTAAGATGCTTTCCAAAAAGAAACGTTGAGCACATTTATTGTATTTTAGTGAGCAAAACAGTACTTTGTTTGCAACGTCTACTACACTTGTCAAAAATTTATTATCATGAAACAACTCCTTTTACTAACAATATTCCTATTCAGTTTTAACGCTGCCCAAGCACAAGAACCTGTTCCTACTGCTGGTAAAAAAATCAATTGGATGACTTGGCAAGAAGCTGTCGCTCGTTCCAAGTCTGATGAGAAACCTAAGAAGATTTTTATTGATTTTTATACCGATTGGTGTGGTTGGTGTAAACGCATGGATGCCTCTACTTTTGTCAATCCATCTGTTGTCGATTATATGAATACCCATTACTATGCCGTTAAGTTTGACGCAGAATGTATGGATACCATTGTTTTTAATGGCACAACCTTTATGAACTCTGAACCTACGTTTAAAAAAACGGGTGCTAGAGGGAAAGTGCATATTTTAGCATATTCCTTATTAGAAGCACAACTGAGTTATCCTTCTTATGCTATTTTGGATGCTAATTTTAATCGTTTGCATATTCTTAAAGGTTATAAACAACCAGAACCATTATTGGGAAATTTAATCTTCTTTGCAGGGGAAGAGTTCAAGCATTATCACAATTATGTTTATGGGCAATGGCAACGACAAATTCAAGCACAACAGCAACAACAACAGCCACAAGGTCAAAAATAAATCGATCTAAATCAAGTACCTTTCATCTCGTAGAATACGCTCTTTGTAAGAATCGAAGAGCGTATTTTTTTGCTCTTTTTTAGCCTCTTATCCCTTCTTGCAATTTCTTTTGTCTCAAATTGCCTTTGTTCGAGTACTGACAAGCACAGTAGAGGCCTTTTAAAGACCTCTACCACATCGCTTTATTGCACATAGGAATCGGTCTAAAAATTCTGGGTACTGTTCTTACTAATATGCACCAAAGCATCTCCTTGATTGACAATTGGGGCATGGTTCGCACAGATAATATAACCACTATAAGGAGCGGTTACTTTGGATTCAAAATCACCATAAGGATCACTAATTGATCCTAATTGATCGCCTTGTTCCACCCAACTGCCTAGCTTAGCGTCTGTTCGAAACATTCCTGAATGTTTGGCGCGAATCCATTTGGATTTTGTAATGAAGATCAATTGATCAGAAGCGATAGAAGGTTGATCTGTTAACTCTTGCCCAAAATTACGCATACCCAACCGTTGCATGACTCTCAACGCACCATCAATCCCTACTTGGGTTACAATTCGATCCAAGGAAAGTGTTTTCCCTCCTTCATACAGGAGCACTTTTTTACCCATATTGGACAATGTTTTTCGAAAGGATTTATCTCGGTTCGCAGCATCAACAATGAATTTTGCACCAAAAGCCTTTGCCAACGTTAAAGTTTCTTGATCCGTAGCATCCAAGCGCGTTTGAGAATAATTAAACCGAGCATCGCCTCCTGTGTGATAATCAATACAGTAATCAATGTGGGGAGCAATGTATTCTATCAAGTGATAGGCAAAACGGCTTGCTAAAGAGCCTTTTTTAAACCCTGGAAACATTCGATTGAGGTCACGACCATCTGGAAATTCGCGGGCTTGGTTCAAAAAACCAAAAACATTAATCACAGGAATACTAATAACCGTCCCTTTTTGAGGGCGGTTATAGCCTTTAGCAATAATCTGGCGGACTATTTCAACACCATTAACTTCATCGCCATGAATCCCTGCTGTTAACAAAAGACATGGCCCTTCTTCCAATCCCCGCTCTACAATAATCGGAACCGTTAAAGTAGTACGAGTGTGCAAACGAGCAATGTTTAAATTGACCACTTTGCTCTCTCCTACTGCAATATCAGTATCTAAAATTCTCATACCCTCATTTTTTTTCTCTACACCTACTATAAATCAATCTTGCGTTCAATGTAACGAATAACAGCCTTCGCAATGTTTTTTCCTGTTGCTCGTTCTATCCCTTCTAATCCTGGCGAAGAATTAACTTCTAAAATCAATGGACCATTATCAGATTGTAACATATCTACTCCTGCGATGCCTAAGCCTAGTGTTTTTGTGGCTTTTAGGGCAGCGTGTTCCTCTTCAGCGGTCAATTGAATGATTTGAGCGCTCCCTCCTTGGTGAAGATTCGAGCGAAATTCGCCCTCTTTCCCTTGGCGTTTCATTGCCCCAACAACTACTCCATCAACTACTAAAGCGCGAATATCAGCCCCTTTTGCCTCTGCTATAAAATCTTGTACAATCACTCGCGCTTGCAAACCATTAAATGCTTCTAAAACAGAACGGGCAGCGCTAGTTGTTTCCGCCAAAACAACTCCAACACCTTGTGTACCTTCCAATAGTTTAAGGACACAGGGGGCACCTCCTACCTTATCAATAACACTGTCTACATCTTTAGAATAATTGGTAAAAACAGTTTTAGGCATGGCCAAGCCAGCACTGGAAAGGAGTTGCAAACTTCTCAATTTATCCCTAGAGCCTACCAATGCTTGAGAACTGGTTGCAGAGAAAACTTTCATCGTTTCAAACTGACGAATGACGGCCGCACCGTAAAATGTCACCGAAGCCCCTATACGTGGAATGATTGCGTCTAAGCCTCGAAGCGGCCTTCCTCTGTAGTAAATTTGTGGCTTTCGTTGTTCAATAACAATGTCACATTTGGTATGGTCTATTAAAAGCATGTCATGACCGCGTCGTTCTCCTGCTTCTTTGATACGTTTGGTAGAATAAAGGTTGGGATTTCTGGACAAAATCGCCATCCGTAGCTTAGTTCTCATGATTTATGTTTTAATTTATTGGTAAAGGCAACATCTACTAAGAAGCGTTCTTTTAAAAATTTGCGGCCAATCAAAACAGAGTGGCGCATCGCAACTCGATTGGCTAAAGTTAAGGGAATGAGGTAGTCTTGTTCTCCAAAATGCATCGTTGTCATAATCTTATAACGACGTTCTACTTGTCCATTAGAACTCTTAACAACAGCTCTGTTGTATGAATCAAACACACAATATTTGGTACGAATAGCCTTTATAATTGGTTGTACAAAAAGGCAATGTAAACGTCCATCTATTTCTTGGATCTCTTTGCAATGAATACTCGAGTTATAGGCCCCTGTGTCAATTTTTGCACTAATTTGATACAATCCTAATTCTGGAAAATCCACTTCCTCTACTCTACCTATAATATTTTTTGCTGCCATATGACCTCCAATTGTTTCTTAATTTTACAGGGTTCTCTTGTAAGAATAAAGTTGATTGCTTCATTGTTCTAGAACAACTATTTTCTCTCCTAAGCCAGAACATTCTCAAGACTAAATATACAATAAGTAAAGAAAGAAAGTTAACAGAAAGTGCTTTGATTAATTAGCGTTTTTTGTACCAGTTTACCTCCATCAACTTTTTTTTGAAAGCTAATATGTTTTTGAGTCTTTTAAAAGAGTCCTTTGAGGAGTTCAAAATTTGATTTAAAGAAAGTTTTTTTTTCTAAAACATTACCCAAAAAAAACATATTAGTTAGAGTTTGTTTAAAATTTATTAAGGTGGAAAATCAATAATTAGTACACTGTAACAGAAATTTATTTAAAAATGTAATAACCAAAAGCTTTAATACCTGCCATGGTTTTTGAAGGG
>JBOEFW010000133.1:0-1231 GCA_050633105.1 Aureispira sp.
GCTGGTGTGAAGGAGCGTATTACTGACATGCAAATTTGGTGTGGTCCTGCTATGGGTTCTTTTAATGATTGGGTAAAAGGTACCTATTTAGAACCCTACGAGCAACGTCAAGCGGCTGCTATTGCTTATCATATTATGGAAGGGGCAGCATATTTATATCGAGTACAAGCCTTGGCCACACAAGGGATCAAACTACCGCTAGAATGGGCGCAATACGTGCCTAAACCTATACAAGCTTTATCGTTTGAAGCTTTGTAAGTCGTTACTAAAAAGAAATCACCTACTTATGTCATGATTTTTTTATGAACTTATTGTTATTTTATTGATAAACAGGCTATTACTTTGATTAGTAATAGCCTGTTTATTTCTTTTTTTCTCGTAATTTTTATACCTTCTTAATTGAAACTGATCCCGCAACCCGTTATTCTAAAACTTTATTATACAAAATAAACTAGATTCATACACAAGTACTTATGATTCATCATAGCTATAACCTAGTTTACAGAAAGCGGTTCTTTATTGCGTATTTTTCCCAATTTTTTTTTAATCGCTCCCTGTAGGCTACCTTCCCAACGTTATCTAAATTAACGCTTATGTTAGCCCAACTCATTATCTCTATTCTTCAGCAGTTTGGTCTGCTTAAGGATCGAGACCCTGAAAAGGAAAAGTAACAATGTTCTAATTAAGTGCTATTCACCACTACTATTGTCTTCCCGCAAAGTAGTTGAGATAGCACTTATTTTTTTTGAAGCATATCTCTAATAATAGCTAGGTGGTGTTGGGTATGTATTTTAAGAAATTTTTCTGTCTCTTTCTTTTGGAGTGCTCCAAAGACAGGATGTATAAAAAAGGCTTGTTTAGGGAGTTTACTAAAGGTGACTAAGGCCTTTTTAGTCATTACTACTTGTTCTTGTAAGATTTCTAGTGTCAACTCCGTTGCTTCTGGAGCGACAGCCTTAGGGGCACGACCTTTCCCTCTAGGAATTCGTTTGATTGCCAAAATAACACTCTTAATAAAATTAAATTTGTAGCGATACTCTTCTGGTTTAGACAATTCCAAGCCATGAATAACCTTATGCATAACTTGGAGGCTATGTGCCACTTGCCAACCCACTGTCGTAGAAGAAACCGCTGGATTTTTCTCTTGATAAGCAGGAACGTAGGTCTCTAATTTCTCTACCAGTATAGATAATGTCATGTTTATCACTTAAAGCATGTTTAAATTTTTTAT
>JBOEFW010000133.1:1295-13720 GCA_050633105.1 Aureispira sp.
ATACATTTTAAACAAACTCTTATAATTTACCAGCATCTGTAGTAGATGTTGTTTCTTTTATGTTGTTGCTGTTATAATCCTCTGGTACTTTTGCAACTACCCGTAGCATTTTAATGGGGTACTTTTTTTCTGCCGTTACTTTGAAATCGCTTTGTTCCCATTTACTCAAATCCCCTTTCCAGAGCACCTTACTTCGCTGAGTTTTAGTATTTCTTAATTCAATAATAATATTGTCTTCTCGATTAACTTGTATACGTTGACTGAATTGTTCTTTGTCGCGTGTAAATCGTTGACTTAACTGCTCTTGAATTAATACCTCATTTCCCACTTTCACCCTATATTCCCAAGGGAAATTTTGGAGGAGATTGGTGTCTTTTGTTATTTTTTTATCAAATTTACAAGCGATTAGTTCTACTTCAATTTGAGTATTAAATAGCTCTTTAGGAGCCGTCCAATTCCACTCTACCACCTCACTTAACAAACGCTGTCGACTTTTGTCCATTACTTGAGCTTTGACTGTAAATTGAGCGCCAGGCTTCACGACTCGGTGTGGTAGAATTAGATAAACATTACCACTATCATTACTCAATTGATAATAATTATCCGTTTGTTCTTGTGCTCCTTCTATTAGAATTTTTTTCGTTTTTTTGCCCTGCTCTTTTAGTTCTAAGTGCAGCTGGCTAGATTTGTGATATAAAGTTGGAACATTCATTTTTAGCGCCACGACTTGTCCATAGTTATCAGAACGAAACCGCTGTTCTACCTTTGCTAGACGCAGGGAAACAGGATTTCCCTGTCCTTTACCATTTAATACAGGAGTAAATTTTTCGAAAACAGTCATCGTAATATCAGGCAACAACTCTGCCCGTACCGCAATAATTTCATTATCAAGTACATTGTAAGGTACAAAGTAGTTAAATTCGTCTGCGATTCTTGGTCGATTAATTTTGTGTTCTTTACTAACTACTACTCCATAGTCTCTGTTTTTCATCCCATAAATATTAAATGGAAGATCCGTTCCATCTGGACGAGAGAACTTAACATACAAAGGAGCATTCTCATAGACTTCTAACAATTCATAGCTCACTTTTAATTCGACTCCTTTTACGCCTTGAAATGTTACATTTTGTTTGACAGCTAAATCCCCATCAATCACCCAATCTTCAAACTCTATTACTTGATGTAAGAAATGACGAGCTGCTTGAATACGTTCTTGTTTTTCTCTGAGAAATGAAAAGCTAATGGAGTGACAAGCGCTTTTCCAGACATAAAAAGGGATGAAATATTGAAGAGTTCCTCTTCGTTTCAGTATTCTATCTTTGTCCAAAGGTGCTGTTCCATTTAAAGGATAGGCAACTGGTACATCCAAACGAATACCATTTTTATCATAAAATTCAAATGCAGGTTGCGCTTGTTGACCAATAAATGCTTCTGGCAAATCATACTTCACGGTCAAAGCAACTCCCTTCTTGCCCTTGTATTCATAAGTAGGATCACTATATACGTTGATCGCCTGCAATACCTGCGCTTTCCTCGCATAGGTAAAATCTAAGTTCTTAATGGCGCCAAACATGATCCCATAATAATCTTCATAAACTGTTCCTTCTTGAGGAAAAGCATTGTATGTGCCCAACAATTGATCTTCTTCTCCATCTCTATCGTAAAAAGACCACTGCAATTGTTCTCCTTCCAACACATATATAGAAATGGCGGGAACAGGAAGCGCATATTGATTAAAAGTTACTTCCGATTGGAAGAGTGGTTGGATGCCTCCATTAGTAGTGAATACAAAATAAGGATCGGGCAACCATTCTTGGGCAGGCCCAGCAGCATCATAAGGAAGTAAACCTTCTTTCACCGCTCCATTTCGCAATTGTATATCTACCTTAAATCGTCGAGGCTGTTCAAAGCTAATGGTTTGGTTATAAGTCCACCACTCACCAAGCTTCACCGAAAGCACAATCCCTTCTTGTACGCCCTTTAATAAATTCACCTTACGGTAAGGGATAAAGATTTCTGCCTCTGCCCAAACATTCGCTTGAATCGCTAAGATCTCCTTTTGTTCGCTGTAAACATTGATTCCTTCTTGATTTAAAGTTACTGTTGGATACTGCAACTTAAACCGCTCTTCTGGATTGGTATAGAGGTATTCAAAACGTAGCAATAAGCCCGCTGTTCCTAATGCTTCGTGATAAAAGTCTTTTTGAAGAACCTCATTCTTAGTGAGAAAAACAGGAGTTTCCTGAGCTTGTGAAGCATATGCCCAGCTCAATAAGCCCATTATTAGCAGCTTGATTTTCATAATAAGTAGTTAAAAGTACAATGGGCACTATAAGAATTGGGGTTTTATAGTTAAAACATGTCTATTAACCATAAACATGTTGCACTTCATCCAATAAATCAAAGACTTGTTCCACACCATTCGCAGTCACTAGTTGAGAACGATAAGCTTTGACACCTCGTAATCCTCTAAAATAATTGGTATAATGGCGGCGCATTTCTAAAATTCCTAACTTCTCTCCTTTCCACACAATAGATTTCTCTAAGTGTTCTCTCGCAGCCGCTACACGCTCTTCAATGGTTGGAGGAGGCAAATGCTCTCCCGTTGCAAAAAAGTGCTTGATCTCTCTAAAAATCCAAGGGTAGCCAATCGCGGCACGTCCAATCATAATGCCATCAACACCATATTTATGGCGATATTCTAGCGCTTTTTCTGGACTATTAATGTCTCCATTTCCAAAAATAGGAATATGAATTCGTGGGTTCTTCTTGATGTTTCCAATCTTTGTCCAATCGGCTTCTCCTTTATACATTTGTTTGCGGGTACGCCCATGAATAGACAAGGCTTGAATCCCTACATCTTGCAAACGTTCTGCTACATCTTCTATAAAAATGGTTTCATCATTCCAGCCCAAACGTGTCTTAACAGTTACAGGTTTGTTGGTAGCTTTTACAACCGCTTCTGTCAACTTGACCATTCGTGGAATGTCTTGTAGAATTCCAGCACCAGCCATTTTACACACTACTTTTTTAACAGGGCATCCAAAATTGATATCAATCACTTCTGGGTTGGCTTCTTCTACAATTTCTGTTGCGCGAATCATCGAATCTATATTTGACCCAAAAATCTGAATGCCAATAGGGCGTTCATAGTCAAATATATCCAGCTTCATGACGCTTTTATCAGCATCTCTAATCAATCCTTCTACCGAGATAAACTCAGAATACATCATGTCACACCCTGCTTTCTTGCAAAGCGCACGAAATGGAGGATCACTAACATCCTCCATAGGAGCTAACAAAAGGGGAAATTCTCCCAATTCTACATCACCTATCTTTACCATAATTTTCTTCCTTCTTTCTTTTATTTTCCTGTAGTTTTAATACCTCTTATCTCGCTGTTCAGTACGTTGGTACCCTAGAGATTGGACTACTTGCCACATCAATGGATGTGTTCTACAGTAAGAGATTAAATTAACAATAAAGCAATTTATTGATCTCTTTTTTAAAGGAACAAAGGTACATTTTTTTTACTGAAATAAAGATGCTTTATCCTTTGGAATACCCCTCCTTAGTCATCAAAAAATTGATTTCTAAGGGCTTTATTGTGCGGTGTTGACCGAAGGAGCCGTGTATTCTTGTAATAAATTCAGCAATAAATCATTGAGGTACTCTACTCTGTAATCACCAATGGTTGGTTCCATATGGCCTTTTCCTACCCCACTATGATCGGTGATAAAGACATAATTTCCTCCTGTTAGAATAGAGAAAAAACGCATTAAAAATTCGGTTTCTTTATCAACACCACTAGAAGCAATTGGAATAATGCGTATACCATTGGCAGCAGCGATTTTTAAAGTTGCTTGTAATTGTTCTAAGCTTTTAATATTGTGGTGAGCAGGAGCATCTAAAAGTAAGAATACTAAGCGAGTAGCCTTTTCCGCTGACCAATGTTGTCCTTCTACGGCTTCTGATAAAGCTGCTTCTACCGCTTCTGCAAAATCGCCACCACCGCTTGCTTTTTGTTGATTAATAAAATCAAAGGTTGCTTGAAAGTCATTGGAGAGGTTTGCTGTACGTGTGAGGTAGTCTGCTTTTCCTTCATAGTCTCTATAAAAGATACTTCCCAATCGAAGTTCTGTTTCAGGTTGTAACAATTCATAGCTACTCACTACATCTTGTAATTCTGTTTTGAGGTAGTTAATTTCATCTTCCATAGATCCTGTCGCATCTACTACAAATAGCACTTCCAGTTTATTCATCCCTGTACTCACTTTTGGAGAAAGTTGCCATTCGGTGATTCCTTCTTCAAAAGGAATTGCAGGCCCTATTTTAGTTTTCTTTTTTTTGTGAACTAAAGCTAATTCTAACCCTTGAAGTGGCTCTTGGGTGCGCACAAAAGGTTGTGCCCAGAGCGTAGCAATTCCTTTATAGTTTGTTCTCGCTTCCCAAAGCACTCCTGCAAATGGGTCATTCAGTTGAACTTTGATGTCGCTAGCTGGTTGCCCTAAAGCATCCAACACTTTCACTTCGTATCGTTGTTTGGGGTGCATCTCCCAATATTCTTGATAATCTTGGTAACTTGATTCCTCAATCAAGTGGTGCCAAAAGTCCCAATTTTCTAAATCATTCCAGCGCCCTGCAGTTAGTGTTCCTGCCTCTGGTTCTATTTCCATCTCCACCATAGCATTGGCTTCATTGGTAAAAATATAATTACCGTCGCCTCTGATGGTTAGGGTTTTCATAGCAGCTAAATCTTCCATGCTGGGGTGAACGGGGGTGGAACAACTTGCACTAAATAGACAAAAAGAGAGTACAACACTGTACAATAGGTATTTCATAATAGTGATAATTTGTGGGGCTAGGTTTATGGGTATAGTATCTATTCTAAAAACCCATTTTAGTAGGCTTCTGTTTAGAAGTAACCAAATAATAAATTGATTACTTAGTGAATATAGCTATTATGAATGGAAATAAGGTAAATTTGAGTCAATTACTTTTATCTCACTGGTAGGAGTCTTATTCTTCCACTGCCCGCTTCAAAAAATCTATGATGTCTTGTTCCCCTATATATTGGGCGATTTCTAACGTATTTCTTCCCTTTAGGTCTTTTATTTGATTAATAATTCCTCCTCTACTTATAAGGTATTTTACAAGGTCTATATTTCTACTATAAATGGCACTTACTAGTGCGTCTATTTGTCCTGATTTTGAATTAATGGTGGCCTCACAATCTATCAGATAATCAATAACTTCCAAGTCTACTTCACTATTAATCGCTTCCTCCAATGCAGTCATCGATCTACCTGCATGGTAGTCTACTTCTGCCCCATTCTCCACCAAAACCTTAAGCCCTCAAAAGCTTCTAAAGCCGTTTCTATTTGCACTACACTAGACCGTTTAAAAATTATTTCTCTAAGATCCGCTATAGTTGTTTTTATTAGTTAGAAATAGAATAGGATTACAACAAGGCTTCCATTAGGACAACATTTCTTTAGGCACAATACCCATCTTTTTCATTAAGAAGGTTGCATTTTTGTTCTTCGCAATACCACTGTTTAATTGATAATCAAAATCTAGCTCGTCATTCTGAATTGTACTTTCAAAACATAGATTAGCCACTTGATTGGGTAGTTCTTCTTGTAAATCACCCAACTCCAAATCATGGGTAGCGACCATGGCCAAGGCTTTGAATTGTAAGAAATAACGCACTAACAGTTGAGAACCTAAAAGTTTATCTTCAGAGTTGGTTCCTTTTAGAATTTCATCTAAAATAATAAAGGTTGGATGACCTTTTTTAAGCTCTCCTATAATGTACTGCAGGCGCAATAGCTCTGCTTGAAAATAAGAAGTTTGAGCATTGATAGAATCTTGTACACGCATGGATGTTTTAATGTCCATGAGCGAACATTCAAAGTCCTCCGCACAAACAGGTGCCCCACACTTAGCCAACAACAGATTAATCGCCACACAACGCAAAAAAGTACTCTTCCCCGCCATGTTAGAACCTGTTACCACATAAACTCGATTGGGGTTCCCTAAATCCACGTCATTGTCCACTCTAATCGCAGGATCAATTAGAGGGTGGCCTAAAGCTTTGGCCGTAATATACAACTGCTCGGATTTTTCTACCTGAGGAAATTTAAACTCAGGATGATTATAACTAAAGGTTGCTAAACTCAACAAAGCATCTAGTTCTGCGACACTTTCCAACCAACTCCCCAAAGATTGCTTGTTATCTTTCTTCCAATGTTCCAACGCAAATAGGCATTGGATGTCATAAAGAATGACCAAATTTAGGCCTAGACCTACAAATATATTGAGTCGTTGATCAAAATAACCAACAATATCGGATAGACGTTTAAAAGCAGCCTTGGCATCTAATGCTGCTTGGCGAATTGTCTTTAGTTGAGTGGTTGATTCAAAATTCTGGGCTTGTGTCAAATTTAACAACGCAACATAAAGCCTTAATATCTCTTGGCGTTTGCCTATCAAGTTATGCTCCTGCCCTACATATTTGCTGCGTACACCTAATAACATGGCATTCGCTACCACGACTAATAAAAAAGCACGGTAATCAGATGCCGCAACCCAATACGCTAAGCTTCCAATTCCTAGAATTGGCATTACAAGGCGTACAATTTTCCAGAAGGTGTTGTTAATAAAAGCAGGGGGCGTTTCGGTCCAATTCTTCAAATAATTGCTGTCATTCAAGTTATCGTCTTTACCAAACCCTTGAGCCAAGAACTCTTGCCTGAAATCTAGTAAAGGCGCTAGAGCTTGCACTGTTTTTTGCTGTTCTTCAATGGCCACTTTATCATTAAGTGGGTGTTGTAATAAAGTTCCTAAAGCACGTTTACCACTCACTGTAGCCGTTCTATTTAGGTGTGCAAATAAGCCACTTTCCCCAAACAGATCTAAATCGGCATTGTAATCATGCTCTTCTTCCTGCAACTCTATTCCCCCATCAAATTGTGCTTGATAGTTTTCTTGTGCCGCTAATTCCTTCTCATTAATCAAAACCAACTGGTCTAATAATGCCTTGGCATCAATCGCTGTTTGGTGTATTCTCAATAAGAAAATGAAGACGGGTAAAAGTCCCAATACTATATAGATATAGAATTGTGCTTCAAATTCTGACCCAAACCAACGTGCGAAACAATAAACCATGCCTATAAAAAGTAGTAGACGAGCAGTCCCTATATTCCAAATACGTTTGGTTTTTTCGGCTTGTTGCTGTTGATACGTCTCTAAACGCGTCTTGTAAATATTGTTTAAATCCATGATGCTGTTTTATTTTGAGCGGCTAATTGAACTGCAATATCTCAAATCCTTAGCAGATGCCCAACTATTCCACCTTTTACTGTTCATTAGAGTGGATCTATTCGACTATTTTGAGGCTTTTTAAACAACAAATAATCTCGTCTAAAAAAAGTTATCCACAATTCAAACAAAAAAATGCGTTGTACAAAAATTAGTTTTTATTACACCTGTCTCCAATATCCATTTTTCATGCTCAGCGATAAGACAATAGCCCTTTGTTGGGGCCAAAAATCGGCCAAAACAGCCTTCTCTACAGGGCTTTGAGACTTATGCACAGGCCAACTGTGCATAAGTCTCAAAAGTTAAGACCTAGTAATTCTTTTAAAAAAATGCCACTCTAATTTTCTGATAAACAGCCTTTTAAAAAATTCACCTTTTCTATTAAAAATTGTTCGTTTGTTGAATCGCAATAAATAAAGTAACTTTGATGACAATAAAAATTAACCATACTCCGTCTTGTTCTTTTACGCCTTATTGGCAGGGGAAAAAGTCCCTTCAAAACAAGACTTATCCACAACAAATTGTTTTATACCAATGAATAATAAGGAACTCATTTTAACAGAAAGTAACGATCGCTTTGTTTTATTCCCCATACAGCATGATGCTATTTGGAATATGAGGAAACAAGCCATTGCTTCTTTTTGGACAGCTGATGAAATTGATTTAGAAGCAGACATTATCGATTGGAAAACAAAACTAAACGATGATGAGCGACATTTCATTAAACATGTTTTAGCATTTTTTGCAGCTAGTGATGGAATTGTCAATGAAAACTTGGTTTTAAATTTCTACAAAGACGTACAAATTGCGGAAGCTCGTTCCTTTTATGCTGCCCAAATTCAAATTGAAGATATTCACGCAGAGGCTTACAGTTTGTTGATTGATACCTACATCAGTGATACCAAGGAGAAAAATGATTTATTTAAAGCCATGAATACCTTACCTTGCGTGCAAAAGAAAGCCACTTGGGCCTTAAAATGGATTGATGAAGCCCCCTCTTTTGCGCATCGTTTAATCGCTTTTGCTGCAGTAGAAGGGATTTTCTTTTCTGGTAGTTTCTGTGCTATTTATTGGCTCAAAAAACGTGGTTTAATGCCAGGACTAACCTTCTCTAATGAGTTGATTAGCCGTGACGAAGGCATGCACTGTGATTTTGCTTGTCTATTGTACTCTATGTTGGACAACAAATTAGATCCTAAGGAATTAGAATCTATCATCACAGAAGCGGTTATCTTTGAAAAAGAATTTGTAACCGATGCTTTGCCTGTTTCTCTTATTGGTATGAATGCCAATTTGATGACTGAATACATTGAATTTGTAGCGGATCGTCTCCTTGTTTCTTTAGGCAATGAGAAAGTTTACAATACACAAAATCCTTTCCCCTGGATGGATTTAATTTCTCTCCAAGGAAAAACAAACTTCTTCGAAAAAAGAGTAGGTGACTACCAAAAAGCAGGTGTTATGGCGAGTCGTGAAAAGCAAACCTTCTCTTTAGATGAAGACTTCTAACACAACAATACTGCTCTGTTAAATCTTGCTCTAATCCATTCTTACCAGAGCCTTAGCAAAAAAATAAAATTGTCTGTCTGTAAGGCGGTGTGCTTAAACACTCCTTCTTTGGAGGATTACACCGCCTTATGGCAGTCGCAATTACTCACTTAACTTGATCAGTGGCTATCAGGGTATTTCAAGATTTTTCTTGCATTCCTCAGGATAGTTGCTCACCCTCCCTTTGTGTTTTTCGCAAAGATTGGGCGTCCTAAAGGTGTCTATTACTATTCTAACGGATACCATTATTCTATGATCGGGCAACTCACCAACAAGAGTTGGCGCCTACTAATTAAACAACATGCAAGTAGTAAAAAGAGATGGTCAAAGAGAAGATGTTTCCTTTGACAAAATTAAACGCCGTATTGAATACCTATGCAATGGTTTAGATTTGCGTTATGTCAATTCTATCGAGATTTGCAAAAAGGTTATTCAAGGTTTATACGATGGTGTTAATACCACAATATTGGATAATTTGGCCTCGGAAACAGCCGCGACTATGGCGACGCAGCATCCTGATTATGCCATCTTAGCAGCGCGGATTGCTGTTTCTAATCTTCACAAGAATTCTGATAAGTCTTTCGCCAAAACCATGAAGGCACTGCACGCCTACATCGATCCTAAAACAGGCGATAATGCACAGTTGATTTCCAACGAAACCTTTGCCATTATTTGGAAGAACCGCAAAGTTTTTGATACCGCTATTAAGCATGAGAATGATTATGAGTTCGACTACTTTGGTTTCAAAACTTTAGAGCGTTCTTATTTATTACGCATGCATGGTCAAATTGCAGAGCGTCCACAATATATGTTGATGCGTGCGGCGATTGGCATTCATGGAGAGGACATTGTTTCTGCCTTGCAGACCTACAGTCTGATGTCTGAAAAATGGTTTATTCACGCCACTCCTACCTTATTTAATGCTGGTACCCCCAAACCACAATTGTCTTCTTGCTTCTTGCTAAGCGCTACAGAAGATTCTATCTCTGGGATTTTTGAAACCTTAACACGTTGTGCAAAAATATCTCAGTCTGCTGGTGGTATTGGTTTGAGTATCCACAATGTTCGTGCACAAGGAAGTTACATCAAAGGAACAGGCGGAACCTCTAATGGGATTGTTCCTATGTTGCGTGTTTATAATGATACCGCTCGTTATGTCGATCAAGGTGGAGGAAAACGTAAAGGAGCCTTTGCCATTTACTTGGAGCCTTGGCACTCGGATATCTTTGACTTCCTAGATTTGAAGAAGAATCATGGAAAAGAAGAAAAACGTGCCCGCGATTTATTCTATGCCATGTGGATCTCTGATTTATTCATGAAGCGTGTAGAGGAAGATACTGATTGGACGTTGATGTGTCCAAACGAATGTCCAGGCTTATACGATCTTTATGGAGCTGATTTTGAGGCATTATATACACGTTATGAAGCAGAAGGAAAAGGACGACGTACCATCAAAGCAAGAGAATTATGGACAAAAATCCTAGAATCTCAGATTGAAACAGGAACGCCTTATATGTTGTATAAGGATCATGCGAATGAGAAATCGAACCAAAAGAATTTGGGGGTTATTCGCTCTAGTAACTTGTGTACAGAGATCATGGAATATACATCTAAGGATGAAGTTGCTGTTTGTAACTTGGCCTCTATCTCTTTGCCTAAGTTTGTCATCAATGGCAAGTTTGATTTTGATAAACTCTATGAAATTACCCGTATTGTTACGCGTAACCTCAACAAAGTTATTGACATCAACTACTACCCTGTCAAAGAAGCATACAACTCCAACATGCGCCACCGTCCTATTGGGATTGGGGTACAAGGTTTGGCCGATGCTTTGATTCTAATGCGTTATCCTTTTGATAGTACAGAAGGTAAAATGCTCAACCGTGCTATTTTTGAAACCATGTATTTTGCCGCGGTCACAGAATCCAATGATTTAGCCAAAGAACAAGGCCCTTACCAATCTTACGAAGGCTCTCCTATCAGTAAAGGGATCTTGCAATTTGATCTATGGGGAGAATCGCCTTCTTCTAAATGGGACTGGGATAAATTGCGGGCAAAAATCAAAGAAAATGGTGTGCGCAACAGCTTGCTGCTAGCACCAATGCCTACCGCTTCTACTTCTCAGATTTTGGGTAATAATGAGTGTTTTGAGCCGTATACCTCTAACATTTATACTCGAAGAACGCTTTCTGGAGAGTACATTGTTGTTAATAAACACTTACTCAAAGATTTGATTGAGCTAGGTTTATGGACAGAAGAGATCAAAGAGCAGCTCATGGCCGCCAATGGTTCTGTTCAAGGCGTCAAAGAGATTCCTCAAGATATCAAAGATCTGTACAAAACGGCTTACGAAATCAAACAACGTCATATCATTGACATGTCTGCGGATCGTGGAGCCTTCATTTGTCAATCACAGAGTTTAAACTTGTTTGTAGAGAATCCAACTTTTGCAAAATTGACTTCTATGCACTTCTATGCTTGGAAAAAAGGGCTCAAAACAGGTATGTATTACTTAAGAAGTAAAGCCGCTGTTGATCCCATCAAGTTTACCCTTTCAGCGAAGCACCAACAGAAATTTATTGCCGCTGGAGAAGTTGATCCTGCCAATACAGAAGAAGGCGTTTCTTGTAGTTTAGACAATCCTGATGATTGCTTGATGTGCGGTTCTTAGAATAAATGATTACTACTTGTTTATGGAATTCTCTTTCAAATTATTTTGGAAGGGAATTTTTTTTGAATAGCTTTAGTACAAGTTCTTTCATAGAAATTATTCTATGCGAACCTAGAAAAATTCAACTCACAAAAGTTAACCCATAAAATTCAAAAGGATGAAACGTTTTTTATTACTAGCGGTATTGTTACTAATAGTTGGGCTAGTCAATGCTCAAAATCATGTCAAAACATTTGATTACAGCTCTTCTGGCGGTAAAGGACTATATACGATTGTTGACAACCACATAAAGATATTTGATTACAGTTCCTCTGGCGGTAAAGGACTATATACCATTGCTGACAACCATATAAAAGTGTTTGATTACAGTTCTTCTGGTGGTAAAGGGCTATACACCATTGCTGACAATCACATAAAGGTATTTGATTATAGTTCTTCTGGTGGTAAAGGGCTATATACTCTTGCTGGAAATCACATCAGGGAATTTGATTATAGCTCTTCTGGTGGTAAAGGGTTGTACACCATTGCTGACAACCATATTAGAGAATTCGATTACAGTCCCTCTGGCGGTAAAGGCTTATACACCTTTAGCAATTCTCATATCTCGCTTGCCGAATTAGCCGCTATACTACTAGCAGAAGGACTTATTGTCAATGATCAATAGTTTTAAAACAGCAAAATTGACCTCCGAGAAGGCTATTTTTTAAAATTTCATGATACGCTATCAAAACCCTATTGGAAGACCTTTCTAATAAAGCACATGAAATCAAGTTTCTAGAAAAGGAAATTATTTGATTATAAATATATCGTTGAATGCACTGTAACGGAAGTTTATTGTGTTTTCAAGTGGACTGGGTTTTACTTTTTGTCATTAGCTCCGCTG
>JBOEFW010000134.1:0-14489 GCA_050633105.1 Aureispira sp.
TTTAGTGTTACTATAGAATCACAACCGCTAACATTCGTTAAAGTGTGAGTCGCGGTAGTGCTGCTACTTGTATAAACATTGCCATCAATCCAAGTATAACTATTACACGCCGTTTGGACGTCTGTAGATAAAATAGTATTGATTACCGTTAAGTTTAATGTAATAATACTATCACAATTCGATACATTTTGTAGGGTATCTTTATGAACTCCTGTAACTGTTAAGTTTTGTCCATTAAATAAATAAGAACTACCTTGACAAATCGTCTCTGTAAGAAGTGTTTGATCTACACAAGGATTACGTTCATATGCCCCAATATCAACAGTTGTATTAAGAATTCTTGAGTTACCATCTAAATCAAGATTCGAACCTGTTGGAATATAAGTATTATTCCCTCTGTTAATAGCTATTGAATTAGCGGCAACACGAAAGTTATTCGTTGTTGTATCAATAAAGAAAGGAGGTATGTTAAAATTAGTAGCTCCATTAGGAAAAGATTGGATAATACAATTGAATGGTAAATAGGTAGCTGGACCAAAATAGTTATTGGTTGTTCCATTATAATAAACGATAGAATTATAGAGGTTAGTAGTCGCGTTATTATATACCCCTGCACCATCATCATTGCCAATAGCACTGGTAGCAATGTTTTCAGCAACAGTAAGGTTTGACATGGTTGAATTATCTGTATTATAAATACCAGCTCCATGAGCTTTATCTTGACCAGTAATACTATTATTATGAATAAGACTACTGGAAATTTTTGCATTTTCCCCAACATAAACACCACCACCTAGTACATCACCATCGGAAGCGGATGCTTGATTATAAGAGATTTCTGTCCTTGATATATGCCCTGGTGCTAAAAAGTAAATACCACCTCCAGCAGTAGTGGTGTAAGCTGTATTTCCATACATAGTAATTTTATTACTACTAACAAGGCAATTTTCTATAAAAACCTCAGCACTATAAGTAGTGTTTTCAATACAAATACCACCTCCAGCAGTTCCAGCTAAGAAGTTGGATGAATACGAACTAGAATTGGTTTCATTTCCAACAAATTCACAATTGGAAATATCAGATTGAGCAGTTGTATTGTTAGCATAGAGTCCCCCACCTTTACTATATGGCCTACAGGGATATCCACCATAGCTAGAATACACACTTGATCGAAGAGTATTGTTATAGAAGGTGGAGTTTTGAATCTTAAAATGTCCTATTGAATACACTCCACCTCCATATGATATACTTTCCTGAAGATATGTCAAACTGTTGTAAACACTCAACCTTAAGGAGGTAATTACATTATTATCATGAAAAGTACAATTATCAACATTTATAGAGGAAGAATTATAAATTCCTCCTCCATATAGTGCTGCTTCTGATTCTGTTCTTGGACTAGTTCTATTCGTTGAAAGATTTACGGAATTACTATTGAATGCAGAATTGGTTATAATGGTAGGGATATCTGTATATAAACCTAAGCCTTTTGTTGTAGCAGTTTCTGCACCAGATGATTGTGCAGTATTGTGTGAGAAAGTAGAATTATGTATCTTAGAGCTATCTCCTCCTATGAATAAAGCTCCGCCTCCCCAGATTGTTATGGCATCAAGGCTATTGTAATTAAAATTAGATCCATTGATCAAAGCATTGGCAACATAATCTATTTTTAAACCACCTCCATAAGCCCTAAAACCTCCATTCAATACATTATAATTCATTTCAGAATCAGTAATGTGAAGTGTATCTCCAGCAAAATGAACACCACCTCCTTTAATTATATTTGCTGTCAAATTTGAATTATTGAATTGACTATTTAGAATGGTTAATTTTGAATTATTACCAGCACCTCCTTGAAAGTAAACGGCACCTCCTTCAATAGATCCACCAATTATTGTCAAGGTATTATTTCCAATAAAAGAATTATTGATAGCCATTTTTCCTCCAGTGGAATCAGATAAATAAACACCACCTCCTTTTATATTTCGATAAGAAGAAGTTATCGTATTATTGGTTATGGTAGAGTTGTTTATGTAAATAGAAGCAGAATTGGAATAAATTCCACATCCTGATAAAGTATAACCACTTGCACCAAAAGTAGAGTATTCAATAAGACTATTGTCTCTAATGACAGATGAATTAACAGTCAGTGAAGTACAATTATCAAGGTATATTCCTGTTCCACCGCCACTTGTTCCTTGTGCTTGACACAAGTTATCAGACAGAATAACATTATTTAAAGTAATATCGCCACAGTTTTGAACAAAAATGCCAGCTCCTTGTCCTTGAACTACTCCTGCATAAGAGTTTCCTCCTACAATTTTTATCCCATCAATAACAAAAGGTAATGTATTGCCAACGAGATACATTATACGATAAGCATTATCAGAGCTGTCCCCAACTACACCAATATCTCCAGAAAGAATAGTTTCATTTATTCTATTAATGCCTGTTGAGTCAGGAATCAAGCCAACACGTTGGTTGATATTTGTTTCTGTACCCGCAAAATTTCCATAAAGGTTTACACCATTATTTAGAACATAAGTATTATTAGGGTCATTAAAAGTGGAGGTATAATAAGTTCCTTTGGCTACCCATATATCATCTCCACTAAGAGCAAAGGCAGTCGCCCACTCGAGACTTGTATAGGCATTAGACCAAGATGTTCCATTATTTGCTCCAGTGGCATTTAGATCTACGTATATAGTTCTTGAAAAACCATCAATACTACTTAGTAGTAAGTATATTATAATAAACAATTTAGGCAATAGTCCAATTTTCATTGTATTCATGTTTTTTTAGATTAAAAATAGGGCAGTACTACAAAAGTAATCCCCCTGCTAGATAAAAAAAGACCCAACCTATAAGCGTAGCTCTATAATCTATATTTGCCTAAATAGGACCTATATTCGTTTCTACTGTTAAGTAATTACTTGATTTGATGACACCCTTCAGAATGAGTTCGTCGTTGACTCTTCAACACACTTAGAAATAAGAATAAAGGTAGAGTGAGAACATTCATTTGTGAAGAGGAGTACTACTATATAACTATAAAGCGATACCGACTTTCATCGATACCGCTCCATAAATTTAGACTTGTTTCTACTACAAGAAGTTTTTCCTATTTTTTAATCACTTTATAGGAACTATCGCCTTGATTCGTTTTTATTTTTAGGGTATACACACCTGCCATTTCTGGAAGTCTTAAGGAATATAAATCTCCTTGGACAGCGGCTTCATGCTCCATTAATGTGCCATCTACACGGTACACTCTAATAGAGACTTGTTCTAGTGTTCCTAAGTCTAGATACACCATTCCTTTTGTTGGTAATGATATTGAACAGAAGAGGCCTCCTCTTTTTGGTCACCCCAAACCTGTCCTTTATTTTCTTCAACACCTGCTTCTTGTTCTGGCAATTTGAGCTAGATTGTTTACTTCTTGAGCTTTTAGCGCCCCAACCAAGAAAAACAATAGGATAAATAATTTCATAGTTTATTTTTTTAAATAATACTCAGAGCTTTAGAATAGGAACAACTTATTTTTTTATTAGGTGCTTTTTGAAAAACGAAAAACAACTATTCTTCCTTCCCTTTTTCAGGAAAAATCAACTACCTTATCACACCTAAATATAGAAGATGTATCCCCTTTTTATGTGTAAAATAAACAACATAGCACAATAAATTAATATACATTATAATAATCAAAAGGCCCACAGTTGATAGTATGGTGCATGGAATAAATAGTTGTTGTGAAGTACTATTTCAAACACTTTTATTATCGCTCGAATAATTTGGGACAGTTTTTGGATAAGTGACACACATCCCAAATACTTTCTTCCTGTGCAAATATAATCCCTTACAGGCAAAAACGTTTTTCTCCTTATTTTACACCATACAAATGTAGCGATCGTTTAGAGTACAAAAAGATCACCTACAGCCAATAACTCGCTAATTATCAGCGAAATAAAAAAACACAACTCACAGTTTATTACAACAACATGAATCAAGAAATATACTTCCTATACAGAGATCTACCTGACTTACAACGCCAATACCTATCTGAACTATTTGACAAATCACTCAAAATGCAACGGTTGGTAGAGGTTTTGGAAGAAAAAGAAAAAAATTTCACCACAGTTCACGCGGTGAATTACATTTATAAAGAAGAAATCGCAACCATTGATTTCAAAGTACTGACCAATCGTTTTTATAAGTTGCGAAAAGAGTTCAAAGAATGGTTGCTCCAACAATTAAAGCACAGTCCTGTTTGTTTTACCAAGGAAGAACAAAAACTCATTTATCTGCGGCAGCTTGTTATCAACAATGAGTATACACAAGCTTTGGAAGCCTTGATAGAATTAGAAGCAAGATGCTGGAAACTCAATTTATTTGAGCTCTTGTATCAAGTCATTGAGCTAAAAATTCGGGTTCGACAGTACACCTATGCCCTAGATTTAGAACAGCAACAACAAGATTTAAAAGACTATGAACGAGCCTCTGAATTATTAGTGGCATTTAATAAGTGTAAAAACATCGGTTTTCAAGTTGCCTTTGATAATTCTGAAAAAGCTACTGAAGCACTCAAAAAAGTGCAAAAAAACATCCGACCATACAGAGATTATCCTCGCTTTAAGCTCTTCTACCACAATGTTTCTTTTGCTAAAGATTTTGCAAACATTTATGCCAACAAACAGCAAACAAGCAGGCATCTCAATGCTTATAAAAAGCTCAGAAAACAACATCCAGCTATTCCCAATGCGTTCTTTGAACGCCACTATCAGGAGAAAGACGCCCTTTATTTTTCCATTCGTGAAGCGTCGTTCTATACCAATATGAATAAACACAAACAGGCACTAGCCTTGACTAAAGAAGTTATAGAAGCCGAACGAACCAGCAAGATCTATTTGAGAAAAAACCTAGGGTATGTACACAATACCTTTGTTATTGGCTTGTGCGCCAAAGATTATGACTTTGCTGCTACCCAAATAGAAGATTATCGCCTTTTTGTAGAGGCCAATGATTTAGACAAGGATCAATATTCTACCAATGCTCTTTGGTTAGAATTCTACAGCCAAGCTTTTCCTTTTTATACCACAACCAATGAAAAACTAGAACAGCTATTGAGCTTTTCCTTAGAATATGAAAAGAAGGAAGATATATTGTACAGGGGCTTACGTCAATTCATCCACTTCAAGATTTATGTCATTCAACAACAATGGGACAAAGCCAATGCTGTGATTGATAATGAACACAGTTTAGCTTTTTATGAGCAATACGGGCAAGATTTTGATTTTCAAGTCTTCTTTCATAAGCTCCTTCATTTGGCACAGGCCCCTGACAATACCGCCATCTATCTCCTAAAAAAGACCATCAAAAAAGACCAAGAAGCATTGCGATCTAAGCTGCCACCTATTTTTTGGTCTTGGTTAACTTGGGGAACACAACTTTGTAATCATTACCTAAAAAAATAAGCTTCTTTCGGTCATTTAGTGACCGAAAGAAGCTCGTTAAATAGGCAGATAAAAAGAACATTCTAATTCTTTACAATAGCCTGCCGAGTCTGTTGACCTTCTTCATTGATCGTCTGCAAGAAATAGGTTCCTACGGGCAATGTTTCCACATCAATTTGATAGATCCCTGATTGTTCCAACGTACTCTCATAAATTACTTGCCCTAACGTTGTTACCAAGCGTACCGCAATTGGACGATTGTTAGGTGACTCTAGCTCTAGTGTCAAGAAATGACTTGTTGGGTTCGGATAAACTTGAAGGGATTGCAATTCACTTCGAGTAGACGTTGCAATAAAACTACAATCCAATACATTCGCGATTTGCAGCACACTATCCGTACAACCATTGTTGTCAGTATACGTGTAAGTAATCGGATATAGATTGCCTGCGGTAACCGAACTCGGTACAAATATAGCATTGTTGACCCCTGTTCCACTAAACGTACCTCCTATAGGCGTTGCCGATAAAGGCACGGCATTAAGCGTATCACAGTAAGCGACCGCCAAAGGTGTAAAGTTGATAATTGGCAAAGGGTTTACGGGTACAAATACTGTACTTACGGTATCCGCACAACCTGTCGTATCCGTTCCAATTACCTCATAAGTTTGGCTAAACAAAGGAATAAAGGCTTGTCCATTTGGAATACCATTGTCCCAACTGTAACTATTCGCTCCTGTAGCAGTCAAGGTGAGCAATTCTCCTGCACAAAGCGCAGTACTAGAAGGAGTCGCAATCACTACGGGATTGGGATGAACTGTTATTGCTACAGGTGCCGAAACAATCGTACTATCCAAGACACAATAAGCATCCGATTCTAAGTAAAAGCTCACAATGTCTCCTGCTTGTATAGAATCTGTTGTATAAGTAATTTGCCCACTGCTTACCGCAGTGCCATTCAACAACCAACTGTAAGAAGGATTAGGTCCAGCATTATTAATACTAGCCGTAAAATTAACAGGCTCGCCATTACAAATAGTAGAGTCACTGACCATTACATTCGCAGTAGCCAATACCCCATTACAAACATAAAAGCTATCCAATCGATTATCAGACCATTCATTCCGTTCATTTTGAACACGTACATTCAAGGTATGCCAACCAACTGCCAACGGCGTGGTATTCACACTATCTTCGTACTGCACGAAACTAGCAGGGGGGGTAATACCAACTACTGTCCCCACCTGAATGCCAGGGGTGCCATCTACCACATATTCTAAAGCAACAACTTTCACCTCCTCCACCACTTGGACGAGATAACGCGCGGTATGTGACCATTGTCCTCGGTTATTACGATAACGCAAACCAAACACATGTAACCCTGTATTCAAATTGCCAATCGGCAAACTGTCCAAGAGATTAATAGAATCAGCTGGTGCAAAATTATTCAACACCAAACCATTCCCCAAACCTGGATCCGTATCAAAGAAATATTCTCCTGCTACTAGCGTTGTGGGCGCCTGAGGTTCGCTCACTTGTATAGTATAACATTCGGTATGGGACCACTGTCCCATGTTATTATGATAACGCACACAAAACCGATGCGTTCCTTTACTCAACGTATCTAAATCCAAGCTATCTAACCCACTCAAAGGGTCCGCTGGGTTAGTTACCGTAAAAGGCACTCCATTACCAATCCCTGGCTCTACATTTACAAACCACTCTCCTCCTACAATCAAAGGCGTAGTTTGGGGCTGGCTCACTTGTATCGTATGGCAGTTGGTATGAGACCATTGCCCCATATTATTATAATAACGAACACAAAATTGATGCGTCCCCTTACTCAAGGTATCCAAATTCAAGCTATCTAATCCACTCAAAGGGTCCGCTGGATTGGTCACCGTAAAAGGTACCCCGTTGCCAACGCCTGGCTCTATATTTACAAACCATTCTCCTCCTACGATCAGAGGTGTAGTTTGGGACTGGCTTACTTCTATGGGATAACAAGCACTATGCGACCAATGTCCCAAAGCGTTTTGGTAGCGAATGCAAAACTGATGTTTGCCCCGCGCTAAACCCGTGATATTGATGCTGTCCAATAGGTTAATAGAATCAGCTGGATTACTAATGATCATTCCTGTGGCATTGTTTACCCCAGGATCAATGTCAAAAAAGTATTCCGCAGCGACTATATTCTGAGCAGCGCCTTGTAGGCTGCCTCCTAAGAGACCTAGCAACAATAAAATTGTTTGTTTAATCATGCTATTTTCTCTTTAAAAATTTAAATAAAAGCTTTTCCAAACTAGATACTTCTAGTCGCGTGTTTTAGCTTCTATATTAAATTTGAGAAACTGCCCTTGTCCTACTACTGGATTTTGGATGATTAATTGTTCGATGCTAGGCTTCGCTGCTTTGCCATCGTATGGAGGTAAAGGCATAGGAGTAGCTCCTCCATGTATTCCCATATCTGTACCTCCTACTCCTGCTCCGTTTGCTAAAGAAGAGGGTTGTAATTGAAGGTCGGCTGTAGTAAGAACATTAAAAGAAGGATAAGTAGCACCAACAACAAACAAAGGAGTTGTATTAGGTAAATTTCCATTTGTTGCATTAAAAAGTGCATTATTTGCCAGATTATTTTGGATAACATTAGATGGATCATTATTATCATCTAGATCTAAGACACCATCAAACATGTTATTTTTAACAATAGAATTAGAGGTGTTTTCAATCGCATTATCAGTATCTAATATGTAATTGTTTTCAATAATAGCACCATTAAGTTCGTTTATAGTGTAAGTAGTGGTAGTAGTAGCATTATCATTATTATGTATCCAATTATTAGCTATAATCCATCCTGTTCCATAAGCTGGACTAGATCTAGCATATCCATAACATAACTCTGTATTGACTACTATACAATGTCTAATAATCCAGTTATTTCCACGAGATATTATTTTAGTACCTTCTATTCGAGCATTATACGTAGTTCCTGTATTATCCATAAGATAACAACGTTCAATAGACACTGCATCAACAGTACTCCCACTAGAAACAAGATTAGCATCAATATCTCCTGTTATTTTTAGCCCAATTAAGCTACTGTTACTTGCATTAATATTTGTAAAATCAACATTATGTATAGTAGTAGTAGTAGCACCACTATACCCCTCTCCTATAATCGTAATAGTTTTGGTAATTTGCACATCTCCATATGTAAAACCTGAAGCATGTACAAATAAGGTATCTCCAGCAAGTGCGGTATTATGAGCAATTTGTAAATCACTAAACTGAGCGGGCGTTCCTCCACTGTTACTTACTGTCCAAATAGTAGCTTGGGCATAAGTACTTCCCAATAACAGAACCAATAGGAATAAAATATTCTTTGTCATTTTTATTTTTTTGTGTAAATAATTGAAATCAATTAAAAATCTGCTGCACTAGCTAATAAAACTAGAAGTTTGGTGATTTTTAGCACACAAATTTAATTCTTTAAAGGCTACCTTTTATAAAAAGAAATATTGAACAGGGGTATTTTAAGCCCCTTTTACTACATAAAAAACAGCTCTAAAACCGTAAAAATCTCACAATCAATCTTTTAAAAAACACAATAACAACTCACAGTTTATGAAGTAGGAAAACAGAGCGATTCTTTCGATCTACTTTCATCTATCAACAACAGCTGTTCTAACCAAAACTAAATAATCCATAGAATAACGTTTTTTAAGAGAATAGGAGGTTGTATTTCGATTTCTGGTCATTTTTTCATAATCTGTTGTTTGTAATTTGAAAAAAAATAAAACGGCCTTTTTTTTGTCCAAAAATTAAGATCTTATCTCCCTCCAAATTTCCCGTCGTTGCTCTTAGTTTATTTGGATTACACCAATTGATATTTTCGATCTAAAGGGGCAATACTTCCTTTATTATTCATCATCTAAGTTACCTTCTTATTATGCAAGAATATTGGCAAATCATTACAAGCTCTTATCAAGATTTTGGGCAGTATTTATGGGAAGATATTAGTCTCCGTCGTGGTTATAACTCCGTTTGGACAAGTTATTTTTATTTACTTATTTTAATTTCCTTAGCCTTTTTTGGCTTAGAATGGCTGCGTCCTTGGCGCAAGGAACAACCTAAATTTCGTCGCGACTTTTGGTTGGATGCCTTTTATATGTTCTTCAATTTTTTCCTGTTCTCTTTCTTGATACTTCATGCGGCAAGTAATGTAGTCGTCCAGCTCTTTTCGGATGGTTTGGCGACGGTAGGGATTACTAATCTAGTCGCCATTGAGGTACAAAGCTGGCCTATTTGGGGACATTTATTACTGGGTTTCTTTGTCCGAGATTTTGTACAATGGTGGGTTCATCGTTTGTTACACAAAGTCCCGTTCTTATGGGAGTTTCACAAGGTGCATCACTCTGTGCGCGAGATGGGATTTGCAGCACATCTGCGCTATCATTGGATGGAAAATGTGGTTTATAAGACCATCGAATATTTGCCCTTAGCCTTCATTGGTATTGGTTTAAATGACTTCTTCATCATTCATATTTTCACCCTTATTGTAGGGCATTATAACCATGCTAATATAGAACTCTCCGAGCGCGTCAAAGGTATTGGTTTTGGAATACTAATTGGTGCTTTTGCCGCCTTTGTTGTCTTAGAAACAACAGGTATGGGTGCTCTCTTAGTGATCGGCTTGAGTGCCTTCATTGGAGTACTCATTAGTCCAATCATCAAATACATTTTCAATAGTCCTGAAATGCACATTTGGCACCATGCTTACCATCTGCCTGAAGAACGCCAAACAGGGGTGAATTTTGCCTTAACATTGAGTATTTGGGATTATTTATTTCAAACCAATTACATTCCACATTCTGGACGCGATATTGAGCTGGGATATCCTGGTGTAGAAGAAATGCCTGATGATTTTATAGGGCAGGCTACTTATTTAGGTTTTAAAAATACAGAACATTAAAGGAATAAGTATTTGTGGTACCGCTTTTTCTTTGCTCTTTCCTAATTGATTTTGCAAAAAAATGATACGCCAAAGAAGTGTTATCAGGGTTTGTTGCTGCTATTAATTCCTGTATATGTTGTTGAGTGGCTCTTTGTAGGAGAAGAATAGTTAACTAGAAAATTAATTCCTCCGTAAAATAGCATTTTTATAGCATACTAATAGAGTATAGCTGTATCTTGGGGCTTACAGTAGGTCTATATTAGTTTAAGGAACTGTATTTTTTAAACAATTATCAGTCTAACGAAGGCTGTTATCATAAGTAAGAACAACAATAGTAATGCACAAAGAATTTAAGGGCACAAACGATTATGTAGCCTCCGAAGATTTACAATTGGCCGTGAATGCCGCCATTGCCATGGAAAAACCTTTACTCATCAAGGGAGAACCAGGAACAGGCAAAACTATGTTGGCTCAAGAAATTGCCAAAGCCTTGGATAAACCCTTGCTCACTTGGCATATTAAGTCCACCACCAAAGCTCAACAAGGTCTGTACCACTATGATGCGGTCGCACGATTAAGGGATTCCCAATTGGGGGACGAACGGGTCCATGACATTGGCAATTATATTGTCAAAGGAAAGTTATGGGAAGCATTTGAAGCGGAAGAACGCCTTGTATTATTGATTGACGAAATTGATAAAGCAGACATTGAATTTCCAAATGATTTATTGCAAGAATTAGACAAAATGGAATTCTTCTGTTATGAATTGCAACGCTCTATCAAAGCAAAACAGCGTCCCATTGTCATCATCTCTTCTAACAATGAAAAAGAGTTGCCAGATGCATTTTTGAGACGTTGTTTCTTCCACTACATTCAGTTTCCTGATCGTGCTACTCTAGAGCAAATTATAGCGGTACATTTTCCTGATTTAGAGCAACGTCTCTTAGACGAAGCCTTGGCACAATTCCAACAATTACGTCAATTGCGTGGTCTCAAAAAGAAACCTTCTACCAGTGAACTATTAGACTGGATTAAGCTGTTACTACTATCAAGGATTAATGCAGAAGCCTTAAAAAAAGCAAGAGAAGAAGGACGTTTCCCTTTAGTAGGCGCCCTGCTTAAAAATGAGCAAGACCTTCAACTACTCAGCTATCTAAAACACTAACTGTTATGTTTTTAGATTTCTTTTTATTGCTCAAAGACCAAGGCATTCCAGTCAGCATTAGTGAATATTTAACCTTATTAGAAGCGTTAAATAAGGATTTGGCTAAGCGAAGTTTAAAAAAGTTTTATTATCTCTGCAGAACAATTTTGATCAAGCATGAACAACATCTGGACGATTTCGACCGTCTATTTGGTTTATATTTTCAAGGCATAGAAAACATTACTGATGAAGCGCTATACGAAATTCCAGAAGACTGGCTTAGTCAAAAAGGACACCGTCATTTCTCCAAGGCAGAAAGGCAAGCCATCGAAGCCATGGGTGGGCTCGAAGCCCTTATCCAACGATTCCAAGAAATCTACGCCGCTCAAAACGAGCGACATCAAGGAGGAAACACTTGGATAGGCACAGGAGGCACTTCGCCTTTTGGAGCTTTTGGTTATAATCCTGAAGGAATTAGAATCGGACAAGGACAGTCTCGGCATCGCCGTGCTGTTAAGGTTTGGGAAGAACGCTCCTTTGCCAACTTACGCGATGATGTGGAGTTAGAGACGCGCCAACTAAAGTTGGCCCTCAAACGTCTACGCCGCCTCACTCGCTCTGGCCATTCCACCGAATTGCACCTTGACCAAACCATCCAAAAAACATCTGAAAACGCAGGCTTTTTAGACTTGCAATTTCAACCCGTCCAAGAGAATGCCGTCAATGTCCTACTCTTATTGGATGTTGGTGGTTCTATGGATGACCATATTGAGCGCTGTTCTCAATTGTTCTCAGCCGCTCGTTATGAATTTAAGAATCTTCATACGTATTACTTCCATAATTGTATTTACGAGCGTCTTTGGACCGATAATGTTCGTCGTCGCCAAAACTTTATCCCTACCCTAGATGTTCTTAATCGCTTCAATAGTGATTATAAAATCATCTTTGTAGGTGATGCTGCCATGTCGCCTTATGAAATTACCATGCGCCACGGAAGTGTAGAACATTACAATGAAGAAGCAGGTATTACTTGGCTTCAACGCTTCCAAAAACAATTCCCTAATATGGTATGGCTCAACCCAGCTCCAGCCGAAGAATGGTCTTTCACCTATTCCACTGGATTGTTGCAAGAATTCATGCAAGGACGTATGTTTCCGTTGACTTTGCGCGGTTTAGAAGAAGCTGTGGAGGCGTTATAGGCTTGTTTCGACTTCGTTCGACGAGCCCGTGCACACTGATAAACTGTTTCTTGCTCGTTTAGCGAACTCAAAACAAGCATACAACAACTAAAAATCTGCCTTATCCCAACAAGCTCGGAAAGAGAAACGCTCTGGATGGATGGATATTTTATTATGTTCTAATGGAACCTATTATACAGGAAGCACTGTAGATTTGTGGCGACGTATGAATGAACACTGGACAGGTAAAGGCGCCAACCAATCATTCAGGCATAGGAATATAACTCTCATCATTTGGCACCATTGGAAATTCTTTGTTCTTCCAATCTTCCTTCGCTTCCAATAAACGCTCCTTACTGTGCGATACAAAATTCCAGAGTAGGTAATGTTCTTGTTCTAGGGGCTGTCCTCCAAACAGTAATACTTGTGTTCCCTTCTTCAAACAAATTTCACATTCATTATCTGTTTTACTAATCAACATTTGTCCTGCTTCTACGGTTTCTCCTTGATCTGTGATCACTCCTTTGACAATTACAAAAGCCACCTCCCCTTCTAATTGATCTTTTAGATTAATTGTGGTGTCTTCTTCTGCCAAAATATCAATCATAAACAAGGGAGAAAAACCTTGTAAAGGAGCAGATTTACCAAAAGCATTCCCTGCCACTAACCTTAAGGTCAATGCCCCTTCTGTCCAAGTTGGAATTGTTGCACTAGGATAATAATCAAACTGCGGGTCCATGCGCTCTTTTTCTTTGGGCAAGGCCACCCAAATTTGATACCCATGCATGACAAACTCCGCCGCGCCTCGCCGACTTAGCGGCGTTCGTTCTGTATGGGTTACGCCATAACCTGCAGTCATAAATCCCACATCGCCTGGAGAAATCACCTGTACACTGCCAAGGCTATCTCGATGCTCGATCTCTCCTTCCAATAAATACGTTAAGGTACTCAAACCAATATGAGGATGCTGGTCAACATCTACATAGTTACCATTCCCTAATGTAGCAGGCCCCATGTGGTCGATAAACGTAAAAGGACCGACTTGACGTTTCTTGCGAAATGGAAGCAATCGTCCTACCATAAAGTTGCCTAAATCTGCTTGCCTTTCATTGACTAAAAGTTTATTATTGGCCATGTTCTTCTATATGTTATATTATTAATAATAATCCTCAAAATCACCATACTAAACACTCCAGATATGTTTGCTTATAAAAAAGACCAAACTCTAGCTTGTTGTTCTGATAAAAACTTACTTACTCTTGGAATGTTGTTCTTAATCGAACTAATATTTTTCCAAGACGATTCGTGCCTTTTCGATCAAGACCTTCTCCCCAATAACTGTCATTTGGAGAAGCTTCTATCAATAAAGCAGCTTGAGTAGACAATAATAAATCTTTTAATGCTTGATGTTGTGTAAATTTGGCGTGCAATGCTTCATACATAATACTATCCCGCATTTTGTCCCAATTTTTCCTAATCTTAAATTTTCGGCTACGGCCTAACGCTGCCGCTTTCATAGGAGCTTTAGCTTTACGAATCGTCTGTTCGTGTGGTGTTCCTGCAAACTTTTGTGCTTGGAAATAATGTTCTACAGTCGGCCATTTTTTGCCTTTTAGACGAATGGAATAAGGAGCAAAATTAGAAAACTCGCCGTAAGCTTCTCCCAAATTGTAAAAACGTATACTAGTCTTCATTTTTAATTATTACTAGGACTATAAGTAGGATTTATGGTTTTCCATTTTTTATCAGGTTAAAATCACGAAAAG
>JBOEFW010000135.1:0-1133 GCA_050633105.1 Aureispira sp.
ATACGGAATAAAAATTAAAGGAGCGGAGATAGGGCATCGATATAATGATGATTAGAACAAATAGAAATAATAGTTTCCTTAGCCATATCATTGACAGTATGATGTAGCCAATCTTTGAGTTTATAGATCGTCTTAAAGGATTTATTTTTAAATTTCTGTTTGATAAACTTCCAAACCTGTTCACAAGGGTTGAGCTCAGGAGAATAAGGGGGGAGATTTAAGAGGAAGATATTATCAGGGATTTTAATATTTTTGGTAGAATGGAAGCCTGCATTATCAATAATAAGAATCTTGAATTCCTTAGGATGGTGTAAAGATAAACCATGAAGGTATCGTTCAAAGATATCACTACTTACGCCATTAATTTCCCAAACAAAACTATCTCCATTAATAGGAGAATAACTGCCCCACAGATAAGTATTGGCAAATTTATGTTGGTAGGAAACAATAGATTGAACTCCTTTTGCTGTCAGTATTCGTCCTGTTTCAGTCAGCAAACCAAAACGAGCTTCATCTTGGAAATAAAGATTAAAACCCTCCCATCTGGAATTCGTACAGTGCTCTTTAACAATACTCGCTAGTCTTTCTGGGAGTTTTTTAAAAACTGTGCCGCTGCCTCTGGATCCTTTGATACATGGGATTTTCGAGGGCTTTTTAGCTTGGTGCCAAAATGCTTCATTAAGTGAACCCTTAAGGTATTGTACTGGATCCCTATTCCATATGTCGCATTGACCCAATTACAGGCTTCTTTATAACTTGAAAAGCCGCCCTTGGGATCTTTCAAGCGCGCTGATAACGCTTCCTCTATCTCTGACGTCAACAGTACAGATCCTTGTCTTCTTGGTTTTACTCTTAGTAATTCCTCGATCCCCTTACGTCTATATGCTGTCATCCAGGACTCTAATGTCCTCTTTTTTACCCCTAGGTAATCCGCTAAGTCTTGATACGTTCTATCTTTTTTTTCCCGTATCCGTTCTAGCGCTACTACTCGCTTTTCATACTTTAAGCTCGTTTGGCGCTTCCTTAATTTTTTTAATTCTTCCCCGCTCTCTTTGATTTCTAAGTTGCTTTTTCCTGACATTCCATCAAACTAGAACTTTATCTCCGTATTTTAACTTTTTATACTGTATAAG
>JBOEFW010000136.1:0-9661 GCA_050633105.1 Aureispira sp.
AAATTTTTAACGAACTATTGATTATAAAGGATAACAATTATTATAGACCGTTTCTTAGGAATTGATTATGCGCCATAAAAAAATCATCTTTAGTTCTTGTTTATTCTTACTAATAGTCGCTTGTACTAGTTCTTCTACCAAAAGCAACTTACCTGTTCTAAAAATAGCTGCTGCTGCCTCTACCCAATCGGTTTTAAAAGCGTTACAAGAAAAATATCAAGAAGAAGAGGAGGTCGTTTTTGAGAATTATGTGCAAGCTTCAGGGAAATTGACAGCACAGATAGAACAAGGGGCAAATATCGAGATCTTTTTATCTGCCGATAGCCTTTATCCTGCTTATTTAAAGGAACAAGGCCGAACAGCGCTTGATCCTGTTATTTATGCTAGGGGCAGCTTGGCCTTGTGGAGTCGGACAACTTTGTTAGATACTCTTCAAGGTTTAGCGGCTTTAGTCTTGCAACCAGAGCAGCGTTTTGTATTGGCAGATCCCAAGGCAGCGCCTTATGGGCGTTTGGCTCAAAGAGCCTTAAAAGAGGCCAAGGTAGAACAAGCTTTCAAAGAACAATTGGTGTATGGTCAGAACGTAGAGCAGGTTAACTTATACTTGTACAATGAAGTGGCGGACTTTGGTTTAACAGCACACTCTAGTCTACAATTGCCTCAATTACAAGGTCGAGGCAGTTTTTTAGCGCTTTCTAATTATCAATTGCCTCAAGCAGTGGCTCTGATTCAACCCTTAGACGGCGAAGTATCAACTGAGGCTAAAACCTTTTATGAATTCTTACAATCGCCTAAAGCCCAAACAATCCTATTAAAACATGGCTATATGCTACCTTAGAAACAAGTCAACGATAGGCGTGGGTATGTATTTAATAAGAAAGGTAAGTGTTTGATTTTTAAAAAAATGAAAGAAATAATTTTAAGGTGAACACCTTAAAAAACTATTTTTTTAGGGTTGTAATATTTGTAGAATAGTTATATTATGGAGAGGAACAATAGTTTCTTAATCTATAGTGGAGTATTTAGAACTAAAAATACTGGCGTAGCCGTTTAAAATTCCCCATTTGAGAACGGTTACCTTTTGCGATGGAGCTTTCTTTACTGTGCCTTTGGGACAGCTTAAACACTCAAAGAGCTCGTGCAGCAATATTCCGAGTAGATACCAAGTATTCCATAACCACTACCAACATTTTCTGACAGTTTTATTTTTTAGTATTTAGAACAGGTTAAAATCGCGAAAGTTCGACTTATATATAGTTGCTCTTTTTTGTTTTTCCTAGCATATACAAGAAACTAAACCTTTCTAAATCTTGTAAAAAGCACCGCAAATTATTTCTATATATGTAACTGCGCTTTTCATGATTTTAACCTGTATTTAGAAGGGACGCTTCCTTCTGAATCAAGAGGTCTATCCTAATCTTTTTTATTTTAAAACTTTTTAATGGTTATGAATTTTAGATATAAAATATTGTCTGTGTTTCTTCTGATAACTAGTTTTGTCTACGCTCAACCAGCTAACGATAGTTGCAATAATGCCACTAGTTTGATGGTGCAAAATCCAGCTAGTCCAACTTACACAACAGGGTCTTTTGTTGGAGCAACGCAAACAACAACTCCTTGCAGCGGGGCAACTTCTATTGATATTTGGTATACATTTTCTGCTCTTTCTACAGGTGTTTTTATTTTTATGCCCCCGATAAGTGGAGGTGACCTTGCTTTTGAGATTTTTGATGCTTGTAATGGGAATTCTATTGCTTGTGTTAATAACAATGGTCCTTCAATGAGTGAAAATTATCAAAGTAGTAATTTTGTGGCTGGACAAACCTATTGGATTAAAGTTTACCTGCATAATCAATCCACGGTTAATGGTGCGCCTAGTATTGCTGTGATGGATGCCCCACCACCAGCTAATGATGCTTGTAACAATGCTGTTCCATTGGCATTGCAAAACATTAATAATCCAACTTATACAACAGTTTATCTTGGCGGAGCGACTCCATCTAGCCCTCCTTGTAGTGGTAGTGTTTCTACGGATGTGTGGTATACGTTTACCGCTGCGTCTACAGGTGTACGTATTAATATACCTGGAATAAGTGCTTTTAATCCTGCTTTTGAAATCCTAGATGCTTGTAATGGTAGCTCTATAGCTTGTGTCAATAATCATAGTTTTGGAGTAAGCGAAAGTTATTACAGCAATGATTTTGTGCCAGGTCAAACCTACTGGGTGAAAGTTTTCTTACACAATCAATCTGTAATAAATGGGACTTTTAATATTGCCGTGATGGATGTTCCTCCACCAATTAATGATAGTTGTAACAATGCGATTACTCTCTTTCCTCAAAATACACTTAACCCAGTCTATACAACCGTTCCTTTTGGCGGAGCGACTTACTCCACTGCGCCTTGTAGTGGTAATCTCTCTACAGATGTTTGGTATAGTTTTACAGCTACGTCTAATAGTGCTCTTATTTCTATGCCTCCTAAAAGTGGTTTTGATCCTGCTTTTGAACTTCTAGATGCTTGTAACGGAAACTCTATAGCTTGTGTTGATAATAACTCTACCTCTATTAGTGAAAGTTATTACAGTAATAATTTTGTACCAGGGCAAACCTACTGGATAAAAGTGTTTTTACACAATCAATCTACTTACAATGGAAGTATGGATATTGTTGTTATAGATAGTGCAGTCGTTTTAGCAAACGGAATTAGTGTTCAAGGACAAGGAGGAGCAACAGCTATTAATACCCCCAATGGAACACTCCAAATGGAAGCTACTTTAACTCCCAATAACCTGACAACAAGTGCTGTTTCCTGGACCATAACGAATGGTGCTAATAAAGCATCTATTTCTCCTAATGGTGTTTTAACAGCTCTTGCTGATGGCATTGTTAGAGTAAAAGGGACTACAATGGATGGGACAAATCTTAGTGATTCAATAGACCTTACAATAACAAACCAATACATTAGTGTAAATAAATTGACAGAAGATGTGTTTAGCATTTACCCTAATCCTGTTGCTGTGTATTTGAACATCGAATCCTCTTTAAATCAGTCTGCATACATCCAAATTGTAGATGTTGCAGGAGGGGTGTTGTATTCAAAAAAACAAGCGTTAATAAAAGGAACGAATCCTCTAAATCTTGCATCGTTAAATCTTCATCAAGGAATTTATTTTCTAAGAATAGAAGCGTACGGACAGAAAAGTTCTTACTTTAAATTTGTAAAAAAGTAGATTCTCTATTTTTGTTTAATGGAATCTAAATCGGGTAGTCAATTGTATCTATTGTTTGTGATGAATGATAGGTATAACTTGCTACCCGATTTTTGTTGAAAGCGTGTTCTTTTCTTACCTTAAAGGGCAAAATATAACAAAAAATGGAAGCAATGAATTGGCAGCCTTTGTGGCTCTCTTTACAATTGGCAGTAGTAACAACAGGTGGTTTATTACTGATAGGCTTGCCTTTGGCTGCTTATTTAGCACACAACAGGAGCCGTTTTAAGTTTTTATTGGAAGCATTAGTAGGGCTGCCTTTGGTATTGCCTCCTACGGTATTGGGTTTTTATTTGTTGTTGTTATGGTCTAGGCGGGGAGTGGTTGGAAGTTGGTTATACGAGACGTTAGGAATAGAATTGATTTTCTCTTTTTGGGGCTTGGTTTTGGGATCTATGTGTTATAGTTTACCCTTTATGGTGCAACCCGTGCAAGCGGGTTTGCAGAATTTACCCCCTTCTTTGCGAGAGGCCGCTTATACGATGGGAAAAGGTCGTTGGGAGGTGTTATGGCGCGTCTTATTGCCTAATATTCGGCCTGCTTTACTGACTGGAATCGTGTTGAGTTTTGCGCATACGATTGGAGAATTTGGAGTGGTGCTGATGATTGGGGGGAAGATTCCTGGAGCCACCTTAGTGGCTTCTGTTGCGATTTATGACCACGTAGAAGCTTTGGAATACGACCAAGCTAATTTTTACTCCGTCGTTCTTTTATTGCTTAGTTTTGTGATTTTAGCTATTACTTATGGTCTTAATGGAGCCGCCAAACGTGCTTATCAATAGACTTTATTATACCACTCTTTATGTTAGATTTTCATTTTCATAAACAACTGCATACTGCCCAAGGGGTACAAGCTTGGGAGGTACAAGGAAAGCTTTCTAAAGGGGCTTTATTGGGTGTTTATGGCGCTTCTGGGGCTGGAAAAACAACTTTGTTGCGCTTATTAGCTGGCTTAGACCAAGCCCAAGGAGGATACCTAAAAGTAGAGGAGGAGTACTGGTACGATGCAGCGAATAGCGTCCAATGGTCTCCTCAAAAAAGGCGGGTAGGTTTTGTTTTTCAAGATTATGCCTTGTTTCCAAATATGACGGTGCGCGCACATTTAGAGTTTGCTACTAAAAATGCGGCATTGATTGAGCGATTACTACTGGCCACTGATTTATTAAAATTAGAACAGCAGCGCCCCCATCAATTATCAGGAGGGCAACGACAACGGTTAGCTTTGGCACGAGCATTAGCATTAGAACCTGCTTTATTATTACTCGATGAACCTTTGTCGGCTTTAGATGGTCCTTTGCGCCAACAGTTACAAGCCCTGCTAGCGGAGCTGCATCAAGCTTGGGAATGTACAACGATATTGGTGAGTCATGATGTGGATGAAATATTGCGCTTGGCGGATTGTTTATTAGTGATAGAAGAGGGGAAAGCGTTCTGGTATGATCAGCCCATGCTTTATTTTGAAGAACAGGGATTGGCGGTACAATTGCTCGCTCGAATTTTAGCAATTGAAGATACAAATGCCTTGGTGCACTTAGGGGGGCAACAACTTAAAATCCCAATTACTCCACAGCAAAAACAGCAACTCCAAGTAGGAGGAGACTTAAAATTAGGAGCCGTACATTCCTTTCAAATTTTAGGAAAATGATAGAAAAAGAAGCCATTACGGCTGTTATTTTAGCAGGTGGACAAAGCCGAAGAATGGGACAAAATAAAGCCTTGTTAAGGTTAGGGGGACAATCTTTTTTAGAACGAGTGGTCGCCGCAGCTAGCCCCTTAGTCACAGCAGTAGCGCTTGTAGACAATGGAACCGTTGCAGCACATTATAAGGGGGTATCTTGGTCCGATCGTTATTTGGGGCAGGGACCTGTTGCGGGCATTGAAACGGCCTTGTGGCATATCAAGACACCCTATGCCTTGATTTTAAGTTGTGATTTACCAGTGTTATCAACGGCTGTTTTGGGGCATTTGTTGGCACACAGCAACGCTCAAAAAAGTACAATTTTTTCTTTGGAAGGGCGTTGGCAACCTTTGATTGGTGTTTATGCGCAAACACAACAAGCTATTTTTGAACAGGCTTTACAACAACAACAATTGCGCTTGATGGATGTTTTACAAGAATTACCTGTAGAAGTTTGTCCTTGCCCTAAACAGTGGGCAACTCATTTAAGTAATGTAAATACTTTAGAAGCTTATCAACGTTTACAACATGATTTTGAACATTAACTATTTTGGCTTAATCGCAGAAGCGACGGAATGTAACCAAGAGACGATGCAGGTACCTGTGCCCTGTACGGTCGCGATTTTAACACAACAGCTTTACCAACAGTATCCTATTCTCCAAGAGAAATCCTTTAGAATAGCGGTAAATCGAAGACTCGTAGTAGAAAACGAAGTATTGACGGCTTCCGATGAAGTAGCGTTGTTGCCGCCTTTTGCAGGGGGATAATGGGGGAGGTCAACAAAACAGTGTAGAACTCTATATTTTTCGATTGTTGATTCTAAACTTAATGTTTTTGATTGGATATGATTAACTTTGTTAGTTATTAGTCAAGCAAGGTTTTTGTGAAGGAATAGTTAGGTGAAGTATATTGCCTACGATTAACGAACATAGAGATATAGAAAAATTCAAGTATGAGTGGTATGCAACAGTTATTACAAGAATATGCTCAATTACTGCATCAACAAAGTTTTATAGCAAGTGAATTAGATTATACTATTTTTGAGCAGCAGAAACCATTTTTAGATAAAATGGTTCAGATAAATAATAGTGCCCTAACTGTTTTTGACTTGTACAAACAAGAGCATATATATAATTCATATAATCTAAAAGAGTTGTTTGGCTATGATGTTGAGGATATTGATAATCAGTATTATAACTCTAGGGTTCACCCCGATGATTTGTATCTATTAACTCGCACAGGTGTTTTAGCGCTAAAATACTGCTATCAACTTCCAATTGAAGATCGAAAGAAATTTAAGTTGCAAAATGAATATAGAGTCTTAAATTCTAAGGATAAGTATATTCGTGTTATTGAGCAGTTCCAAGCCTTGGAATTAGATGCCCAAGGTAATTTTTGGTTGGCCTTAACTATTTTGGATATTTCCCCTAATCAGGAAGAATACAATGGTATCCGTAGTCAATGGATTGATCTTAAAAATGGAACAACTAAGGTTATTAACCATCAATTAAAATCAGACTCTGTATTGTCTAATAGAGAAAGTCAAGTGCTCTCCTTTATAAAGAATGGTTTACTCAGTAAGGAGATTTCTGACAAATTGTCTATTAGCCTACATACCGTTAATACCCACCGTCAAAATATTTTAAAGAAATTAGGCGCTAATAATTCTTTGGAGGCAATTCAGTATGCTAATAAACTCAATATTATATAGAGCGAAATAAGAATATTTAGAAGGCAGGACCTACCTCTTTATCCATAAAATTGGACTAATACCTGAAAGTATTAGTCCAATTTTTCATTAGAGGGACAGCCATTGGAATTAAATTGTACACAATCTGTGAGAAAAAGTCAATAAGAATAGTTTTAGAGTGTTTATTCTATTCTGAAATTTGCTTTAGTTAATTTTTTGATAGGATTGTAGTAATCAAGAATACTGATTTATCAGTATTGCCAAATTTTTAAGGAGTCGCTACTTTTGTAGCACAATAAAATATCAACACCTTAAAATTTTCCATATGAAATTGTTAGGCAAAATAATCGTTCTTTTATTTTTATTACCAAGTTATTTGCAGGCACAAAATGCTACACAAACAATCAGAGGTTCTGTTATAGACGAAGCTTCACAAGAACCCCTTTCTTTTGTTAATGTAGTGGTTCGAGGAACCGATCCTGTTATGGGAGTAACGACTGATATTGATGGCAAGTTTATTATAGCGAATGTTCCTATTGGTCGTTATGATATAGAAATTTCATATCTTGGTTATGAACCCTATATTCAAGCAGAAATCTTAATTACTACAGCTAAAGAGGTGTATTTAGAAGTTGCAATGAAGGAAAGTATTGAGAGTCTTGGGGAGGTTGTTGTGCGTCCTGATCTTTTGAAAGAAAAGCCAATTAATAGTATGGCGATTGTTGGTGCTCGGATGTTGAGTGTTGAAGAAGCGAGTCGATATGCTGGCGGCTTTGATGATCCTGCTCGTTTAGCAACTTCCTTTCCTGGGGTTTCGAGTAGTGTGGGGAATAATGCCATTGCCATCAGAGGAAATTCTCCTAGTTTCTTACAGTGGAAAATAGAAGAAGTAGAAATCCCTAATCCTAATCATTTTGCAAATTTAGGTGCTTTTGGTGGTGGTGGTTTAACGGCCTTAAGTAGTAATCTTTTGGCTAACTCAGATTTCTATACAGGAGCTTTTACTGCAGAATATAACAACGCATTGTCAGGAGTATTTGATATAAGAATGCGCAGTGGTAATAATGATAAATTTGAACATAGTATTGAACTGGGAGTGCTTGGAGTCGATTTTACTTCTGAGGGGCCTCTTAGTAAGAAAACAGGTGCTTCTTATTTAATTAATTATCGATATTCTACATTAGGTTTGGTTGCTGCTTTGTTGCCAGAAGATGCAGGAGGAACGAATTATCAAGACTTATCTTTTAAAGTAAAGATTCCTACTTCAAAGGCTGGAGTTTTTTCGATCTGGGGAATTGGATTAATTGATCGTTCTGGAACAACTGTTGAAAAAGATAGTGAGGATCAATATTATTATCAAGATAAAATGGAGCAAGATGTCAAGCAATATATGGGGGCTGCTGGAATAAACCATCGACTAATCTTGAAGAAGTCAATGTATGTCAACTCGACCCTTGCTTTTTCAACCAATGGGATAGATTTATACACCAAACAACTTCGTTCATCAATGGCGCTAACCCCTCTAAATGAAATAAAAAACACCCATTATAACGTTACTTTGAAGTCGTATGTAAATAAAAAATTTAGCGCCAAACATACAAATAGAACAGGAATAACAGTTAGAGGAATGCAATACAATGTTTCCTTAAAACAAGATTTAGGAGGAGCAAGTTTAGAAACATTAGTAGAGCAAGAAGGCTTCACCGCTTTAGCTTCCATTTATTCTAACTCTTTGCTGACATTCAATAAATTGACACTAAATCTTGGTGTTAATGCACAACTATTTACTCTAAATAAGAATTATACGATTGAACCGCGTGCTGCTTTTGCGTATCAAGCACATAAACGTCACCAAATTAGCTTGGGCTATGGGCTACATAGTAGAATAGAAGCTTTAAATATCTACTTTGCTAAAACGCCTAACGCTAGTCAATCTGAGGCCAATAGAACGTTAGACTTTTCGAAAGCACATCATTTTGTACTTGCTTATGATTGGAATATTAGTTCTAAAATTCACGTAAAAGTAGAACCTTATTTCCAATATTTATTTGATATTCCTGTTATAGAGAACACTACTTTTTCTTTGTTGAATTTACAAAACAACTGGTTTGTTAATGATGCCTACAAAAACCTTGGTAGTGGCCAAAATTATGGACTTGATCTTACCCTAGAACAGTATATGACTAAAGGATTTTATTTTATGCTTTCTGGGTCTATTTTTAATTCTCAATACAAAACCAATAAAGAGGAGTGGTATAATACCCGATACAATAAAAACTATCTAGTAAATGCATTAATTGGGAAAGAATTTCATTTGGGTAAGAACAAACAAGGTATCCTTGGTATCAACTTAAAAGCTAGTATACAAGGAGGAGACCGATATTCTAAAATTGACAATACTAGTTCTGCTTTAGTAAAAGATGTTGTATATAACGAAACAACCCCTTTCACAGAACAAACGTCCCCTGCTTTTTTAATGCATGCTACTGTAAATTACGAATGGTATACGGGGAAAATTAGTCATAAATTAGCCTTGAAAATTTTAAATGTCACCAATTTTAAAGAATTTCAAGGACATAGATATAACTTAATTGATGACCAAGTTGAAGAGCAGCGAGAGTCGCTTATTATACCAAATTTGAGTTATAAAATATCTTTCTAATTACAGTGTAACAGAAGTTAATTTAGATTTTAAGTGGACTGGGCTTTAGCTTCGCTGTTACTTATANNAAACAAGAAAGGTTTTATTTTGGGCTTTGTCCAAAATAGCGTCTTACAAAAAGGCAGTTCGCTTTAAAGCGGATTACAAGATACACTGTATCTTGTAATCCGATCGCTCCGCGAGTAGCTCCTTCCTATACCGTTGCAGGTGTCAAAGCTTTTGGCTATTATAGTTTTTAATTAACTTCTGTTACACTGTGCTGATTGCCGTGTAACAGAAGTTTATTTATGTTTTAAGTAGATTGTTTTTTCTTTTTGTCATTGCCACAAAAAGAAACAAAAAGGTCTAGGGCCAAAAGG
>JBOEFW010000137.1:0-13842 GCA_050633105.1 Aureispira sp.
AGGATTAAAATTAATCCTTAATAAAATTGTGTTGTTGTACAAAACCAGTAGCAGCATGGCTAATTCTAATACTATAGAAACCGCTAGTTAATGGCGTAGTAGGCAACTCAAACGTCTGTATGCCCGTTTGCAAACTTTGATCGCCCTCTAGAACAACTTGTCCAACACTGTTGATGATTTGCCAAGACAAATCAGAGCGCTGCTCGCTGTGGAGTTGGAGAAAGAGGTTTCCAGAAGTTGGATTCGGGAATAAATTGACCAACATACTGTTTTGAAAGGTGACTGTTTTCCATTCAGAATAACGAATGCTACCATCTAAGGCAGTCGATTGTAGGCGGTAATAATTGATGCCCAAGTTGGGTGTTGGATCAATTAAACTATAAGTTAATTGTCCTGCTTCTACCGCTACATCTCCTTTATCATGAATGANNTGTGTATAAGAGACAGACATCTCCTTTATCATGAATGATTTGATGATCAGTTGTATGTTGCACGGTAAAATTGGCAATATCAGATACGTCATCAAACGTCCACCAAGTTTTGGCCTGTTTGTCCTCATAAGCCTCTGCTTCAAATTCTTGTAAATTAGGCATTTGCAAGAGGGCAGATTGTGTTAAAACAACCGCAAAATGAGAAAAACTTCCTACTTCAAACTCTAGTGCAATCATATTATTAGTCGAAGAGAAAGGCGCTGAAGCAGCAGGATTGGCGGCCCAACCAGCAGCATTAGAAGCAACTACAGTATGGGGTACAATGACTACATTCGGCGCTGTTGTTGCTGTTGGGAAAGTGCCATCGTTGTATTTCAAGACCAATAATTCTGTTGCAGGATTCACCCCACCATTATACGCAGCAAAGGTATTTAAGGCTAGAGCATCAAGCTCTGCTTGTGTAAAGTAAAGACGAACTTTAGCCCCATGGTTATTGCTTGGTGTCACTTGCCAGTGGCGTTGTAAATAAGGGTAAAGATCTCCATTGAAGGTTAAGGTCTGTACATTGGGTTCAAAGAAAACATCGACATTCACCAAACCTAACGAATCATTATCACCAGAATTAATCGAATCTAATAAAGATACAATTGGACGATCATCTACATCATCTAAGATGCTGTACCAATCTCCTTCATTATCAAAGGTACAACTCCCCATACGATTGGTTTGAACCAAGGGCTGTGGGGTAGGAACAATAACATGGGTTTGTACAGGAGTGCTCAAAATACGTTCCCCACAACGTGTCGTCGCAATATCTACGGTATAATTAAAGGCACTTACCACAGGATTAAGCGGAACATTATAGATATAAGGCGTATTGGGATTGTTATCGTTATCATACACTAAAATACCTGATTGTCCTCCTGTTGTACTAGGATTGTTCGCATCTTGCCAACTGTAGTCAATAATGTATGGAGAAGTACCTGTTATTTGAATAGGATAAGAAAGGTTACTTCCAGTTTTGCAAATAACAACGGTGTCTGCTCCTGAAGAAATGGGATTAACCAATGGAGCTAGTTTAAAGCGCCAAACGCCCCAATCACTGTTTGCAATGCTAATACTATCACTATTTTGATCGGTTTGGAATTCTAATAAACTCCAACAATCAGGTAGGGTACAAGCAGCAGGTTGTGTGGTGGCTTTGGTGGCGCGCACATCTTTGATTTTGATGTAGTTTAAGCAAAAGCTTTGACCATATTCTTTAAAAATATAAGCAGTTTGTCCTACACTATTGGTCTCTAAATTAATAAAGCTAGCAGGACCTACGTTTTTTGATTTTAATTTACCGTGAGGCGCATTAAGTGTCTGTGTAAGGTTGGGTAAAAAACGATAGGTATGCCCCCCATTAAATACTAAAGTATCATAGGTATTGTTCCCGCGCACCAGCAAATCTGCATTCCATTCTGCATAATTGAAATTGGAAGCTCCATACACTTGCATTTCATAATCATTCGCCTCAACCAAAACACTGTCATACTGCAAATTAGCGCCACCAAAGTGAATCGATTTATTATTACTATTGCGAGTAGATTGGATATGAATCAAACCACCATTAATTGTTAAATTGGCAGAATTACTAGTGTTCCAAAGCGCTCTAGGATAACTGTTATAGTCAGCAGTACCACCAATTGTAAAGGTAGAATTGTCTAATAATAGCGCTCGTGTATTATTACTAGTAGAAGTAAAACGTGTTCGAACAAAAATATCATGATTATTGGAATTGATCGTTCCTGCAGCTAAAATCATGTGGTTGTAATAAACATTATTGGTCGCGCGATTCAAGGACAAATCATCTTGTAGGGTCCAAGAACCGCCCACTTTATTAAACGTGATTTCTTTAGCGTTAAACCCAACTCCATTATTGGTAATGTTTCCAGATCCTACAAAGTTTAGACGTCCATAGAAATTATTAGTAGTTCCTGTTGCTGTTGTCCAATCTCCTCCAATGTACCAGTTGTTATTTACATGGCTACTTCCAAAAATAACAGCAGTCTGGGCATCTAAGTTATTACAATAAGCATTGATGTCAATAATACAACGAGAGCCCGCTCGTGCAAAAATAACATTGTCAACAATAGTAGGAATACAAGTGCCATCACCAACTGTATTCGCGGCAATTGTTGTCCAGTGATCAGGATTCGACCAATTTCCATCAACATCAGCGGCACTTCCACTGCGATCACCCACCCAGTAGAAGGTACGTCCAGCCCCCAAAGAGAAGGTAATATTGGTATTATTACCCCCATCAGTAGAATTGGCTGCAACTAAAGCTTGTCCCGCAGAGGCATCCAACGCTTGTAAATAAACATCTTGAATGTTACTTCCTGTTCCATTGACTGTAAACTCTACAGGATCACCCACATCTGTGCGAATAGAGGTCATTCCTGCGCTACAGTTTCCAGAGGTAAAAATATCTCCCTGAACACGAACATAGCTGCCTGCATTGCTATTGAGCATAATGTCAATTCCAGCAGCAATATACATATCCCCTGAAACACTAATTCTACCTATAGACGTATAGTTATAAGCATCCTTCATACTAGATAAAGAACTGGTGTTGACCCGCAAGTCTCCTTGTACATTGAGCCGAGAATGAGGGAAGGTTTGCCCTGTTCCCTGAACAACAACATTGGGCAAATTGGCATTGACCATTAGTCTACCTGTATTGTTTAAGTAAAAGGTCGTGTTGGTATATATTTGTGTCGCCCCTGTTGCGATACCTGTCCATCCACCCCCTGTATAATTAACCGTGGCATTAGTCCAAGTACTGTTGGTGTATATAAGATAATTAGCGATTTGTAGGTTCGCGTTATTAATGGTCAAATAGCTGTTTCCTCCACGTTGTTGCAACATAGAAGTATGTATAGTGTCTACAATATCATAACGACTAAAGTCCATGAAATGGAAGGAAGAGTTGACATGAACCCCTTTGGTGATAATACTATCATTGTTTGAACTCATACAAATAAAACCTCTTCCGTATTCATGTCCATAACGCCCTTCATTGATAGGGGCCATGTTTGGATCTAATTCTAGTGTTCCATTTAGGAATATTTGGCGAGTTAATCGCAAATCTGATCCAGGGGTTACGCCTTGCCAGCGCATGTCTCTACAAAAACCAGGTTGATTGAGGGTAACATTGTTAACCGCAGTAAAGGAGGTGCTTGTAAAGTAGATATTAGACCATGGAGTTGGAATATGTGTGGCAGGCGCGCCTGTAGTATGGTTGACCCAATTGCCAACATCTTGCCAGTCATTGCCAGAGGTCCCTGTAAACCGTAAATCCGTATTACAAGTGGTTACTGGAGCAAAACTGATGGCACTACAATTGGCCCCTTCATAGCTGGTTGTCGCACTGTATGTACTTCCTGCTGCTCCACGAATGTTGACTCCTACAATATTATTGATCGCTAAATTGCCACCAGGGGTTCTTTTGGCAAGATCCACATTTTCAAGTAAAGCCGTTCCACAACCTGTTGGACCTTCAAAATTATCAACGGTTAAGTTGATGTCTGTGAGAAAAGCTCCTTCTCCAATTTTGAAAAACTCTGCATTGATAGTGGAATTACGACAAGTTAATGGCAGCATCCCACGATCAACTTCAAAATAATGACAGCTAATGTTAGAAGCAGGATAGATATGATGACGTCCCATTTCTTTACTAATCGTTATACTATCATAGGTCATGGAAGTACCAAAAGAATAGTACTGAATGGTGGAATTTCCACTAAAATTTCCTTCTAACTTGATATGAGAACCCGTGGTAGACAAACCAGCATTGTTGGTCGCATTAAAGTTGATGTTCCAACCCGAATAAATGTATAAATTGCCATCCAAAATAATGGTACTATTATCAATTGTGATACGGCGATTAGTGGTTCCGTTTCTACTGTAGAAGCGGTCGGCGCGTACGGTTTGACCATTGGTATTGAAATGACCAGATTGTAAGGTAATGCCTCCCTCATTTCGACGGTTATTGCTATTGTAACGATTGTTAACTGTTAAATCATCTAAGAGCCTCAATTCTGCATTGGCTCCCAGAGAAATTTCAAAATCATACAGACGGAAACTATGCCCGCGAGATAACAAAGTACTTACGCCCGCTTGAGTAGCGGTAAAACGCAACTTGCCAAAAAAGCCTGCAACATTCATATTGGTGGCCATGGATAGGTTGCCATAAACATCCAGTAATGTTCCTGAACTTGCCCCTGTCAAACGGGCATTCTTAGCTGCCGCAATGCCATTGTCCCAAGTCATATTATGACAGTTAGAATTTTGGTCAATATGAACAACATTTGTTGTGCCTGTAAAAGAGGCATCCATAAAATAAACATTGTCGCCAGAACGAGGGGCTTGGCAAGGAAATTCTGTTCCTGTAACCGCATTAAGGCGCCAGTTGCAAATGTCATTATAGTTGTCACTGTTGTTGCCTGTCCAGTAGAGCTCTAGTCCATTTTGATCGCCGATACCAGCTGTACAGGAGCATTGTGCCCATGAGAAAGAGGAATAGAGCAAGAGCCCTATTAATAATGTAAAATTTCGGTTCATTTGTTTGGTTTTTAATTGAAGTATAAGCGCTTAAAAGAAGGGGTAAAAGTGAATGCTTTTTAAGCTTTTATGTAGAATATCTTACTAGGAAGGGATAGGGTTTAGTTGACATAAATCAATTCTACTAAAACAGTAAAGATTTCTTATGCTGCTATAATACAAGTGTTTATCTTCTGCAAGAGCGCACAATATATCGAAAAAAACTTACAATTGGAAAGAAGAAACTAAAAAAAGATAATCTGAGTGGACGTTGTATTACCCTTCTCGTTTTTTCTTTAAAAAGGCTTCAAAATCCTTGACAGAAAGGGTGTTGGGGCAATCTTTAGCGGTTAATGCTCCTTTGCGAGCAGCCAAAATACCATAATGGATATCATGAACTCCATTCAAGTGGTGTGCATCAGGATTAATAGCTATTTGAACGCCGCGTTCCAAGGCATAAGGAATCCAAGTGGCATCCAAATCTAAGCGCAAGGGATTCGCGTTTAATTCAATGGTGACTTGGTGTTGCGCACAGGCATCAATGACCGCACGATGGTCAATAGGGTAGCCTTGACGAGAGAGTAAAATACGACCAGTAGGATGTCCTAAAATAGTCGTATAAGGATTTTGAATAGCGGTGATTAGGCGCTGCGTTGCTCGTTGTTCATCCATACGGAGCGTAGAGTGTATCGAAGCAATAATAAAATCAAATTCTTTCAACAAATCTTCCTCATAATCTAAAGAACCATCGTACAGAATATCCGATTCAATGCCTTTGAAAATTTTAAAAGGAGCCAATTCTTTATTTAAGCGATCGACTTCCTTGAATTGCTCACGAACACGATCTGCTTTTAAACCATTGGCATAAAAAGCGGATTTGGAGTGGTCCGTCAACCCCAAGTATTCATAGCCTTGTGCTTGAACATAACGCGCCAATTCCTCTATGCTGTTGCTTCCATCACTCCAAGTGGTGTGTGCATGAACTACGCCTTTGATATCCTTTTCTTGGATTAACGCTGGGGCCACTTTACCTTTTAGTTGTAAGGCAATTTTAGGAATGTCCCTGATTTCGGGTGGAATAAAAGGCAAGTTGGCTTTCTCTAAAATGGCTGTTTCTGATAGGCCACGCATCGATTCGGCATTGTTGTGGCGCCAATCAACAGCAGGTTGTAATAGGTCTTCAAAAAGAGCTTTGTTGAAGGCTTCTGTTCCCGTTGTACGCAATAGATTATACCCAAAAAAATCAGGTTCAGACGTGCATAGAATGACAGGAATGTTTCCATCAATAGTCTGGCAGCGATAGACAGGAGTGTCTTTGTCTTGTTTTTGGAGAGTGAGAATGTTTTGTTCGAAGATTGACTGGATGTCATGCTGGCCAATTAAGATGGTAATGGCTTCTAAAATAGGCATTAGACGGCGCACCTTGCCTGTTAATTGGACCAATTCAGTGCCCAAGGCTTCCTGAATATCTAGGACTAAATCCTCTGCTTCCGTTTCTAACTTCGCAAAATGAAATTTATCAATCGACTGGAAAAAATATTCCAATTGCTTTTGTAAAGTAGCTTGTGTTTTTGCTCCAAAACCTTTAAGCGTAATCAAGCGATTTTCATTACAAGCATACAACAATTCTCCTGGCGATTGAATTTCTAATTCTTCCCACAATTGCTTGATTTTTTTGATGCCCAAGCCTTTAATACCAATGAGTTGTACAATACCTAAAGGGGTGCCCGTGCGGTATTCCTCCAACATATTCATGGTTCCTTTTTCTTGCAGTTCCATGATTTTCTGACCAATCGCATCTCCAATTCCTTTGACCGATTTTACCTCTGCTAAGGTCATTTCCTGTACAGGCTCACTAATGCCTCTCAAAATTCGATAGGCATTGCTGTATGATTTGATGCGATAGCTATTTTCGCCATTCAATTCCATCAATTTAGCAAGTAGTTGAAATTGGTTGGCGTATTCTTTATTGGTCATGACGGTTGATTATAATGATCGTTGGAAAGGGCACAAAATACTAGGAATTTTTAGAACGGCCATTTTTCTTTTGCTTGATTTTTTAGAAGAGTACTTCTAGTGGAGAATTATTGGCCAATTGTTTTTGAGTATTTGTTGTTAGAGGGTTGTTTCTCAAATCTACTAGAGTAGAAGAAGCCCATGAAGCGATGGAAGGCGGTAACTGAGTAATGTTGTTCTTTGACAAATTTAGTTGTTGTAGTTGGCTCAACCACGCGATATCAGGAGGGATTGCCGTCAATTGATTGTTAGAGAGATTAAGGTGTGTTAGTTGCTGCAACCAAGCGAAGGAATCGGGCAATTCTTCCAGTTGGTTATCACTGGCATCCAACTGTTGTAGAGGGAGGATTTGACCAATAGATTCAGGGAGATTGTGGAGTTGATTGTTCTGGATATGGAGTGTTTGAAGAAGAGGTAATTGTCCTATGGAAATAGGTAGGTATTGCAATTGATTGTGCGATAAATCAAGGTGTTGCAATCCCCACAATAAACCAATAGTATTGGGAAGGTCTTGAAGAGCACGATCTGATAAAGACAATTGTTGGCAGGAGAGGAGTGGCGGTAATATTTCTTCTAAGGTTTGCGCCGTTCCTGTTAAGATTTGCTGTGTTTGGAGCCAGTTCCATAGTTCCCAGTAGGCTTCTTCTTCGAGAGCTTTGTTTTGGTGTAATAAGGTATGTGCTAGCGCGTCAACAGTTGTTAAGGACTCCTGTCCTTGAAAAAAAGTTTGCCAAAGATGTTGCTCCATGATTTGTTGTGTAGGAGAATAAAAATAATTACTACTATTGATGTAACCAAAGACGGACCGCTTAGTTGCCTTCTTGGAGGGCTTTTTGGGATTTTCTCCAACCCAATTGAGCATTTTTATCCAATTTTCCTAGAAGCAACGCTTCGTTTCGATCTCCAATAGATGACCATTGGCATCAAAAGTTAATAAGCCTGTGCTTATCTTATATCGGTTGATTGGTATCTCTGTCAAGGCTAAATATTGGTTTTTAGAACTGATGGCCCGATCTACTATTTCTTATTTTTCATTTAATCCGAGGCTCTTTTTCCAACTCAGGAGATTTTTTGGACCATATTAAATATCGTGTAACAAAAGTTTCTGTTAATTTACAAACGCATCATTTTACACTTTTAATTGTTAGATAATCGCCGTTTTAGCTAAGGATACAAGGCTTTTTCTACCTACAAAAGCATTAAAAATACGCTGTATAAAAATACAATTAACTTCTGTTACAGTGTATTAAACCTCCTACTGCGAATTTTTTTTGAAGGAATAGAATGCGTTGAACACTAAACCAGTCTATGTTATAGCTGCTAGTAGCAACTACAGTAGAACCATCTTCTAGGCCAATCATTGCCTGAATGGTTTCTACGTGATTCTTTTTTGGAACTTTAAAATAGGAATCTTGTGCTCCCAACGGTAAGGGCTTGAAATAACAAGCCATCAACTAATAAGCAATAACTTGTTCATGGATAAAATAGAAGGGAAAAATATAAATTCTATCTGTAAGGTAGTAAATTAAGACTAGAAGTGCTTTTCTCGTATTAGACTAAGATTTTACCCGTATTGAAAGGACGTTTCAAAAAAAAATAAAAAACTTTTCCCCTTGCTGTAACTTTTTAGAAACTCCTTCGTCTTCCTTGTAACATGACGCTAAAAGAATTTACATATCAGTTGACAACCATCAAGGACAAGTTGTTTCGATTCTCCCAAAGGATTGTAGGAGATCAAGAAACAGCAGAAGATGTGGCTCAAGAAGTAGTGATGAAGCTTTGGAAGCAACGAGAGCAACGCGACCAGTACCAAAACTTAGAAGCTTATTGTATGCGCCTCACTAAGAACTTGTCTATTGACAAGACAAGAGCGAAACACCAACAAAATGTTTCTTTGGATCAGGCACCAACGCCCGTGCAACAAAGCCATACACCTTACCAACAAACGGCCCACAAAGATATGTTGACACACATTGCTCGATACATGCAGCAGCTACCAGAAAAACAACGGTTAGTGATGCAATTGAGAGATGTAGAGGGGATGGATTATAAAGGCATAGCAGACGTGCTAGAAATTTCCCTCGCCCAAGTGAAAGTAAATTTATTTAGAGCCAGAAAAACAATCCGCCAACAGCTGTTAACATTAGAATCTTATGGATTATCCAACGATTAAACAATTAGTAGACAAATATTGGGAAGGAGAAACCTCCTTGAAGGAAGAAGAGCAATTGCGCACCTATTTTAATGGGCCGCATGTTGATCAACGCCTCCAAAGTGTCCAACCTTTATTTGTGTTTTTCAAACAAGAACAAGAAAAAAAGAGCGAACGTCCTTTGCGCCTTTTGGAAGTGATTCGCGACCGTCCACAACGTATGTGGGGCTTGGTAGCGGCAAGTATTGCCATTTTGATGACAGCCACATGTTGGCTGTGTCAACAGCAGTATAGTCTACCCAATCCAAGCAATTTGGCAAGTCAATCGACTACTGTACTAGAAAGAGATACCTATGAAGATCCAGAAGTGGCTTTTCAAGAGGCAAAAGCGGCCTTGATGCGTGTCTCTAAAGAGTTGAATAAAGGAGTTAAAGTTACCAAAAAAGGGTTGTTGCAAACGACAGAGTAGCTGCTTTTGATTTTATTAGAAAAAATGAGCGTCCATGCTCTTGTATTAAAAATAACAACACATGAAATATTTATTTGTAATTAGTTTTTGCTTGCTCACTTGGAGCATGAATGCCCAGAATGCCATCGAAAAATACTTTCAGCAGTATGAAGACGATGACGCTTTTACCTCTGTCTATGTGAGTGAACATATGTTTGGCTTATTTGCTGATTTAGAAATAGAAGACGACGAAGATGCCGAATTGGTAAAAGTGATAGGAGGCCTCAAAAGCTTACATATTCTCACGACAGAAAAAGCTCCTAAACAATATTATCAAGAGGCTCTCAAACGCATTAATCGTAAAGAGTACGAAGTGCTAATGAAAATCAAAGATGATGGAACGAACCTACAGTTTTTAATCAAAAAGAACGGGAATATAATTGAGGAACTTTTATTACTAGTAGAGGGGGACGAGTTTGTTTTAATGAGTATTGTAGGAACAATTGACCTCAAAAAAATCTCTGGACTAGCTAAACATGTTGATATAGAGGGCCTAGAACACTTGGAACAAGTAAAAAATGCTGAATAACTTCCCAAGATTTTATTTTACTCCGTCAATTATTTCTAATAAATTGACTCAAATTATAACCCGTTATGAAAGGATTTTTAATCCTACTCAGCTTACTAAGTTGCTTTAGTTGGGTACAAGCTCAGAATAAAACAATCAATGATTTTTATAAGACCCATCGCAAAGGAGAGGATGCAGTCGGAATGCGGATTCCTGGCTGGATGGTTCAAATAGGGATGAATATAAGTGCAGGTGATAAAGAATCTCGGGAAGAGTTGAAACCCCTGCGTCCATTTTTAAGACGCTTGAATAATGTGCGTATGTTGTCTGTCGATGGAGGAACGAAGGTGCCAAAAGCGATTGTTCAGAACTTTGTTAGAACTATACAAAAGCATGATTTTAGCACGTTAGCACGAATCAAGCAAGAAGAGACTAGAGTCGATATTTTAATACGAGTAAAAGAGCGTGGCCCTAAAAAGAATCGACGGAACATTGTTAAAAACATTATACTCCTTGTTCAAGATGAAGGCGAGCTGAATGTATTTACGGTTAGTGGACGCTGGCATATGGGGCAAGTTAATAAAATACTGAAAGAGAGGCAAGTGCAGGAATTATGGACGATAAATTAAGTGCTTAAACCTCTTTTGTGTAAGCTATTTATCCAATATCTATTTTTCCTAAATCAATCCCCTAATTGCCTGTTTCCAATAGACCCAAGGAAGGGGAGTCATTCCAACTAATTATTATCATGAAAACAATCGTATTAATGCTCCTAATCTGCGGAGGGAGTTGGGCAGGGTATGCCCAAAACACAGTCAATGGTTTTATTCAAATGCATGGTCAAGGAGAGGCGGCCACCACCTTATTTATTCCAGGGTGGTTACTCAAAGCAGGGATGAATATTGCGATGAATAACGATGAAGAACTACAGGCAGAAATGACCACTTACAAACCCTTATTAAAAGGGCTACATGGATTTCGATTATTAACCGTAGAAGAAGGGAAAAAATTGCCAACAGGGACCGTAGCACGTTTTGTTCAAAAATTAAAAAAACGCAATTATGTTCCTTTAGTCAAAGTGAAATCAGATGGAACGGCAGTTAATGTATTGATGCGGACTGTAAAGCGTAAGAAACAGACATTGGTAAAGAAGTTGTTGATTCTTGTACAAGAAGGTAATGATTTAATGGTTGTTGTTGTGAATGGTCGTTGGAATAGCAATGCGTTGCAAAACCTGTTGAAGGAAGAAGATATCTTAGCGCATTTTGCTAGTGTCGATTAACACACCTTATAAATAATAAATAGTAGTACTTTATTAAGCGCCCTATATTTTCAATTACGATTGAAATTAGGGCGTTTTTATGGTATAACGCTTTATATTCTAGACCATCTAATTTAGATAAGAGTTATTGTTTTTAAAAGTAAATCCTTACTTTGTAGAGCGCAAATACCTCTACCCAATTATTCACTCTCTCTTAAACTATTCATCTTATGGGTCAATACGATAAAGAAGTACCTCAAGAAGAAAGCTATCGTTCTGTTAACTCTGACACGACTACTGTTCCGAGAACTTCCACGCCAACACTAGAGCAGCCTCCAACGCAATTAGGGCAAGAAGTGCCTGTTCAGGTACAACAGCAACAGCAAGATCAGCAACAACAAGAACCAGAACATGTAAAAGAGGGGGGAGATTGGACACAAGATAAGAATGAATTTGGCCAAGTTATTTATCATGATTCGGAAGCCGCTGCTCAAACGCGCCAAGGTGTTTTGGAACCGCTCAATAAATGGGAAAATTACCGCATTCACCAACATGAAGGAGACGGATATGTTGTAGAAATGCAAGGAGAACGTACCGTAGCTAATTTTATAGAACTGGTAAAATTGGTAGAAGCCGCTTATCCTGATCGCAGTACCAATGATATTATTGGAAGCATAAGAGGGACCTTTTCCAATAATAACAACTTTAGAGAGATGATGGATAAGCAAAACTTAGCGCCTCCAATAGAACCAGTAGAAGGAATTTTAACGCAAGAAGACATAGACAAACTACGTTCCATGATTACCCATGGCGAAGATGAAGATGGAGAGGAGACAGGTGTAGTGAAAGATGCTTTGGGGAATTACGTAGCGATGGGACATGTCATAACAGGTACAGAAGCAGGAATCAACCGTAAAGAAGAGGTTTCCTTTGTAGATAAAGTAGGCTATTTTGATGTCAATACAGAGATGGACAATCTATATGCGAGTACCATTACAGGAGATTTAGGACAAAGTGCGGTATTAATTAACAGCGATACAGGACATGAAGACAATAGCCAATATATAGGAGAAGGCACAGAAGCTACCCAAGCCGAAATGGTTGGAGACATTGATGGTTTTAATATGGGGGCTAAATATGGAACAGAAGGAGATCGAGATATTGAAACTCCTTTTAGTGAACTACTCATGAGTTATTTTAGAGCTGTTTATGAAGATGAGAATGCTAATCGATATGATAGCTTTTCTACCAGTTCAGGAGTTGATGAACAGGCATTTGAAGATCAAGTAGTAGAATTTGCTAGTAATTATAAACATGCTATAGATGGTAAAGTAATGGGGCTTTTTTCGGCTACAGAAGAAGAAGCCAAAGAGGCGACCAAACAGTTTAGAGCTTGGTTGAAAAATCAGCAAAATGATACCGACAATAATTCTGTAGAGACGGATCAAGATATCGTAACCATTCAAGAAAGCGGTGGAGGAAAGGTCTATGTGGTTTCTGATCCTAGCCAATGGCAGAATACAGGTTATGGCAGTGCGGCAGATTTTAGTGCAAACAAAGATCTTATTATAGACCAAATTGTAACAGGTCCACCACTTTTGGGAGGCGTACAAGCCGTCATTTTAGAGGAAGGCAATAATAAAACCTTTAATGAAGTGGTTAATGACGAATACAGGTGGGTAAAAGTACATATTGTGAGTGGTGCTAGTGAAGGTACAACAGGTTGGGTCAGCAATCGCTTTGTGAATCGTACTGGAAACTGATGAAGAAGATTGCTGTATTGCTATTATTATTGGTTTTTTTTGTGGGAATGTTAGCCGCTGGCAGAAACATTATGCCTATTTGGCAATGGGTTTTGCCTAGTGTATTATTGGTAGGGACTGTTTACTTTGTTTGGCAATCTTTTAATAAGATTAGTGCCTTTTTAATCGGCATTGTAATGACAGGCTTGTTGTTTTTGTTGACCATTTCTTTTGACAATAAAGGGCCTCTTATTGTTAGTAACGAGCAGAGTACCTATGTGATCTACAACAACTGTTTTATGTATTGTAAGCCTACCATCTACAAAAAGTACCCTTATATACCCTTTACCCAACAACATCAACGCTTAGGAGAACAGGCCGTTCTTGACTATATGGTGTCAGGAGATACGATTTACTTAAAAGATGGGATACGAGAATGGTTGTTGGTGAAGTAAAATTAGTAACGAATTCACTCTATCTCAAAATTAATACCGTGTAACAGAAGATTATTTAAAACACAATCACCAAAAGCTTTAACACCTGCAACGGTTTTTGAAGGGTATAGGAAGGAGCTACTCGCGAAGCGATCGGATTGGAAGATACACGGTATCTTCCAATCAGCTTTAAAGCGAACCGC
>JBOEFW010000138.1:0-9749 GCA_050633105.1 Aureispira sp.
CAAGTTGATGGGCCCTGTTGTTGCTGTGGTTTTTGGCGGTTGCATGACTTTGCTGACAGTAGGCTTAACAGGAATTCTGTCGCCTCAGATGCGCAACTTAAATATCGAAGAAAAATTGGAGGAATAAAAAGTCTTCCTACTACACAGCCCCTTAGCCTTTCTCTTTATTAAAAAAGAACCCGATAATCCTTATACACAACAACTACAAAAAATATCCAGAACGTTATGGCGCTCCAACAGTAAATGCAGAGACAGCATTGAAGAAATAACCCTGCCTAGAATTCGGCAAAAATGGCGTCTCTGAGTTGATTCGGTTTTAGATACAACTGTTTTTTGTCCTTATCAATAATGAGGTTAAAGCGTTTTAATAAGTCGCCTCCAATCACACTCATTTGCTGCCTGCCAATCCTCCCTTCAAAAAAGCCTACAGGGATGTCTTCAAAGGTTTCTTCCCCTAATGTAAAAACGGGTAGTTTTCCTTTTTTAGTGGTTAACACATTGCCATAGGAATCTTTTAATTCTTTTTCATCGATGATTTCTATTTGTGCTCCCAATTGGTGGTCCGCTACAAACTTGTCATCCAATAAGATGGTTCCTCCATAGCCTGAATGAATAAGAAACTTGTTTTCATAACTTCCTTCTTTTAAGCTGCCCTTTCCTTGAAGAAAAAAGAAATCGTCTTCTAGAAGTAAAGCTACTTTTACAAAACCTTCTGCTTTTTTAGGAAGGGTTTCGTGTAAGACTAAGATGTTTTTATCGAAGTCAATTTCTATAATATAGTCTTCAAAAAGATTTGGGCCGAATTTCCCATCCGTTGTTGGGCCAGCGTTGGTCGTTTCCCAAATAGCAAGACTATCCCATTGCAAGGTACTAACGGCTAATTCATTGCTTTTGCTGTATCGAGCAGAACCATTTCCGCCCCAACTGTTGACTTCTTCTTCGGTATCCCATTGGACCTGTTGGAGTCGTTCAATGGCCGCGGTGGTCAACGTTACCGAACTGGCAGCCGTGTGAAACATCAAATCTACTGTATCTGTCTGATTTAAGACCGCTTGGATCGAAATGTTATTGTGGCTAGTTAATTGAAAGGGAATAGTAAGGGGCAGTGGTCCTTTTTTTGTCTGACACTGGGTCATGGAAAGACCAAGTAAAAATAGGACTAAACGGGATAAATTTAGGTGGGAAGAATAAATGGTCGCTTTCATTTTCATTGGTTTTATTGCAAGAGGAATCAGCACAAAATGCTTCTTGAAAGGTAGTCGGTTATTAATAATAGAAGAAGAAGTCTTCTTGTCTTACAAAATAAGCATTCCCTAGTATTTCAATAGACTTTATTGTTATGACTTACAATATTGTATACATTCTCCTGCGTTATTGATCCAGAAATATTTTCCGTCTTTTGTTACATAAGCCAAATTTTTCTGCCTTTTCTACTAACATTAATCCATCAGAAAAAGGCCAAGCTTCTTCATAACTAAATGGAAGAACGTTTGACCAGTTTTATCAATAAAACCACACTTCTCTGCTTTTTCTACTATAGCCTGTAGTCTGGCTGTTTAGGCTTTTTCTACTCCAATGATGTAACCATCCATTTGCATTTCGTGAAACATCTCTATGGCTTTTTGTCCCCCTTTTGTTGTTTCCATTTCTATGTGGGCGGAGATTTTATCTTTTCCGACCATTACAGTAACAATCCTGCCTGCTCGCTTGAATAAGCTTCTTAATTGATCTGCATCCATGTAATCGGGAAAATTATCAACAAACAACTTCATAATAATTGATTCATTCAAAATTAAAAATAAAGAAACATCTACTCCAACCATTAAAACACCCTATCTAGCCTTAAGTTATATTCTACTAGCTCACTACGTTTTTAATAACCCAGCATAAACGTCTATACATTTCCTAAACATCTCTGTAACACCATCTCCAGTTATCGTTGCTCCTGTAATTCCTTCAATTTGATAGGGCTTATCTTCTTTCGCGTTCTTTTTAACAAGAAAGGTATGCGTTTGTCCAATCTCTAGGCCAATAAACTTTTCTTCAAATTTTCTTTTCGAAATTTCTGCCCCTAAGCCTGGTGTTTCAGCTCGATGCCCAAAAACAATATTCTCAATTAGTTTAGAGTTTGGGTCTATAAGAATATATCCATAAATCCTATCCCACAGGCCATTCCCACACATCATTAAGATCAATTGATCAGAGCCTTTCACCTTCCAATATGGAACCAATGTAGAAAAATTTCCTCTAAGAATGCTATTGGCCTTAGAAAGATTGATGGCTCCATCTATTGGATAAGATTTTCCTTTAAAAAAGGCACAGGGAATCAGCATCAGCTCCAACTCTTTTTCACTCTTGTTTAATAGCTCTTGCAAAAGCATATTCTTTGAGTTAGTCCCCCCTTCATTAGTTATTTCTTTAATTTCCTTCGGTTGCCTTTGTGCAAGGCAAAAAAAGGGCATTATTAAGAATAATAAAATTGAGCTTCTTGACATAGGTTTTTATTCTTGAATTTTCATACTACTTAAAAGCAAGCGAATACTAAAGTACGCTCCCTCGCCAACCTCTTTTCTCTATTCGTCTAACCAACTCTTTATCTTTTAACAATAAAAGATATTGCGCCAAAAGTTTCAACTCCTGATCCGTAGAATTTCCAACAAAAGCACTGGGATAAATAGCATTGCCATAGTTATCTTTGGATTTGTGTGGGCTATCGTCTACGATCAAAATACGGTCTAATGAATAGCCTTTTCGCTTTAGTTTTTTCAGAGGTTTGATGTAATGATAATGATCTTCTAGGTCTTCTCCACTATAGCCCTGCTCATAAATTGCCAAATTCCGTTGGTAAGTACAGCGACTTCTCCCCCATACAAATTCTAAGTGGCTTTCCTTGGGAATAATTTGCTCTACAATAGCATCTACATAATCATCGGAACCTGAAGACCAAATCGCCAATAAGAAATGATCCTTGACCGCCTCTATAAAAGCATCTAAATAAGGGCGCTTATAAACGTTGTAACCAAACAGTTCAAAATCGGCTTGTTGAGCCAGTTTTTTATCCGTTGTATGCAACAATGTTTCGTCTATATCCAATATTAGAAGTGTTTTGTTTTTGTTCTTATATCTCATGGCTATTTCTTTTTTATCCTATCAAATACATTTAATCGGATTAAAGTTCCTCCATGTAAAGTTGAATAGCAACCAACAAGATTTTTTGTATAACTACAAATATGAACAATGCGCCCCTTTTTCAATACAATTTATAGAAGAAAGGCTACTCTTACTTGATTTATAGTTGTGGAGTATTCTAAATACGACGTACAGAACATTTCATAAATTTCAACATACATTATCAAAGAAAACATTGACGTAGTAATTTTTTATTGCAAAAAAGTATTTTTAAAATAATCTGTAGTCATTCTTTACTAATAATTCCATATTATAGAGTGTGCACTCCTTTTTAATAACAGAAATCCGACTCCATGTCCGTACTTACAGTTCCGTCCCCACTAATCACAACCACTTGGCTTCAACAACACCTCCATCATCCTCAACTAATCCTCTTAGATGCTACCATTTCCAGAGTATCGAATAATAAAACCGCCAATCCTGCTCCCCAAGAAGGCATAGCGCGCGCGCTATTCATGGATTTAAAAAAGAAATTTTCTGATCAAACTTCTCTCCTGCCCAACACGTTACCGAATCCCCAGCAATTTGAACAAGCCGCTCAAGAATTAGGCATTCAGCAAGACAGTATAATTGTGATCTATGATATACTAGGAATTTATTCTAGTGCCAGGGCTTGGTGGCTATTTCGGGTGATGGGCCACCAGCAAGTAGCGGTGTTAGATGGCGGGTTGAATGCTTGGAAAAAAACAGGAAATGCCTTAGAAGCCTACCAAAAGCCTACAGTACTAGGCAACTTCAAAGCCAATTTCAAGAAAGAAATGGTCATCAGCGCTACACAAATCTTAGCAGCTTTAGACAATTCTACTCAAAGAATTTTTGATGCGCGTTCAGCAGCGCGTTTTCTAGGAAAAGAAGCAGAGCCCAGAGCTGGACTCAAAAGTGGACATATTCCCAATGCTCTTAATTTGCCCCATACCAACATCGTTCAAGAAGGTTATATGCTCCCCCTCTCCTCCTTAAAACGACTCTTCCAACCCTTAGTAAAACCTAATCAAGTATTCGTTTTCTCTTGTGGATCTGGTGTGACGGCTTGTATACTCTTACTTGCAGCAGAGCTTCTGGGGTATCAAAATCTAAAATTATACGATGGTTCTTGGTCAGAATGGGGACAATTAGAGCACGTGCCAATCGAAATTTCCTAAGTTTATTCTAAATAAATTGGTGGATCTCCTTAGTAACCTTAAAGAACATCACACGTAGGGCTTTGGTAAAAAACTCAATTCATTGCCAAAAAGGTTCAGTTTCTTTACTGTTGTTAATTCCCCTATATCCAAAGGCAAGTTTGTCAATTGATTGAATGATAAAGACAGATATTCCAGTCGCTTTAACTGGAATATAGTTTTTGGTAAACGTCTTAATCTATTCCTTGCAATAGAAGAGTTTTCAAATTGATCATTGCTCCAATTTCAGGAGGTCGTGTTACTAGCTTTTAAAGCCTTACAATACTGTTTTATCATTTTGACCAATTATTAGCATGGAGAGCAACAGTACTAGAACGATCAACTGTATCAAAGTCATTCTATGTAGTGATAGGGCAATTACAGAGGAAATTTAATTAATGGCAGAATATTTAAACTTCAATTAAAGCCAAGAAAATCACAAAGGAGTAAAATTTAATTAAGAACAATTCAATCCAATAAGGTCTCTATTGTCAATAACTCAGGAACAATCCTTCCAATTGTTTTAGTGCACAAACAACCATAAGCAGGGCTCCCATCTAACGCAAAATGCTGCAATTGCCAATGACTCGCCTGGTCTTCTTCTGGCAATTTAACATAGACCTCTTGTAGATCTACTACCGTCATATCCAACAAATGCCCCAAACCCAAACCAGTCGCTTTCAAAACCGCTTCTTTGGCCGTCCAATATTGGTAGAAAGTATGTAGGCTTTCATCGTCCATAATTTCATCCCATTCCTTCTGACTAAAACAATGTCTAAAATGTGCTTTCTTAAGCACACGGGGTACTTCTACATCCAGCCCTACTTCTTGGTCAGTAGAAAAACTACAAGCCACCCATTCCTTGGAGTGGGTGATGCTAAAATGGAGATCAGGTAAGAATGGTTTATCAATAGCTGTGTATTCTATAGCTTCTAATTCTGTGGCAGGCAAAGAATTTTCAAGCAAGGCTCTACGCAGCAACAAACGCCCCAATACAAAATTATAAGCGTCTTGTGGTTGTCGATAACGCACCGCCCTATTCCCCACATTATCAGGTAAAAACTGTAACAAGGCAGTTAGAGAATGTGTCGCCTCTACCCGCTTAGAATTGATATAAAATATTGGTGTCACTGTATTAATTTTTTGTGAAAAAAATGATTTGCGGCATAACAAACTTGCAATGTGGGTTTAAATGTACTACATTTGTGTGGTACTAATGAAACTAAAAAATTACCGCTGGTTCAATCGTCAGCTCTAAATACCATCAATAGTCTATGGTTGCTAAAGAAAAAATAATAGAAGTTGCCTCCTTATTGTTTGTAGAACATGGCGTCAAGACCATTACCATTGACCGTATCGTAAAGCAGTTGCACACCTCCAAACGAACCATCTACAAACACTTTGAAGACAAAACGGCACTATTAGAAGCGTGCTTAGCAACTTACCACAAAACTATTAGCAAGGAAAACCAAGATATTATCCGCGCTTCCGAGAACGCCATTCAAGCAATGGGATATTTGCACCAGCGCATCATATTTAGAGCGAGTCAAACCAACCCTAATTTTTTTAACGACATACTACATTACTATCCAGGATTACTACAAAAATCCTACAGAGCAACAGGCAACTTTGCAGACCAGCAATTAGAGAAATTAGCAGATTGGGGCGTCAAAGATGGTTTGTTTAGAGAAGATATTGATGTAGAAGTCGCCAGTAAAACGGTTTTAGCTTTATTAGAATTGCTCAAAAACACCAATCGTTTTCCCTTAGAAGAATACAGCAAAGAACGCTTAACTTTTGGAATTATGCTACCTTATTTACGGGGCCTTTGCACCAAAGAAGGCGTCAAACAATTAGAAAAACAAGAAGAACTGTTTAAAGTATTGCTTTAAACAACTTCCATCATAAAAATCACCTGTAGTTAGTTACTCTATCCATCATTAATCAACAACAATGAATTTAAACAATTCTCTCCGTAAAACCCCCATTGCTGTCATAGGTATGTCTTCACTTTTTGCTGATGCCAAAACAATCGACCAGTTTTGGAACAACATCATCTTAGGTAAAGATAGTATTACCGATGTTCCTGAAAATCGCTGGCGTATTGAGGATTATTATGATCCAGACCCATCTGTTCCAGACAAGACATATTGTAAGCGTGGAGGTTTCTTGCCAGATATTGACTTCAATCCTATGGAGTTTGGCTTGCCGCCTAATATTCTAGAAGTAACTGATGCTTCTCAGTTGTTGGCACTTGTTGCTGCTAGAGATGCCTTTGAACAAGCAGGATATGGAAAAAAATCTGGCAAATTCTCTGCCGAAATCAAGGCCAAAACAGGTGTTTTGCTAGGCGTTGGTGGTGGTCAGAAATTGATTACGCCCTTGACAGGTCGTTTACAATATCCAATTTGGGAAAAAGCGTTGCGTGCTTGTGGCATTGCAGAAACAGACATTCCAAATATTGTAGATAAGATGAAAAAAGCGTACATCGGATGGAATGAGAACTCTTTCCCAGGTATGCTTGGTAATGTTATTTCTGGACGAATTACCAATCGTTTTGATTTAGGTGGGATCAACTCTGTTGTTGATGCCGCTTGTGCCGCTTCTTTAAGCGCTGTTAAAATGGCCTTAAGTGAATTGATAGAGGGCCGTGCTGACATGATGCTCACAGGAGGAGTAGATACAGACAACTCTCCTTTTATGTACATGTCCTTCTCTAAAACACCTGCTTTCTCTAAAGCTAATGTCATTAGTCCTTTTAGTGATAAAGCGGATGGAATGTTAATTGGAGAAGGTTTAGGGATGTTAGTCTTAAAACGTTTAGAAGATGCAGAGCGCGATGGAGATACCATATATTCTGTCATTAAAGGCGTAGGAACGTCTTCGGATGGTCGTTTTAAATCTGTTTATGCTCCTCGCCCATCTGGGCAAGCAATGGCGATGAACCGCGCTTATGAAGAAGCTGGTTTTGAACCAAAAACAGTGGGCTTAATCGAAGCACACGGTACAGGAACCAACGCAGGTGATGCTTGCGAATTGACCTCTATGGGAATGGTGTTTAGTGCCAATAATGATAAAAAACAACACATTGCTTTAGGTACGGTCAAATCACAAGTAGGGCATACCAAAGCAGCAGCAGGCGCAGCAGGCTTAATCAAAGCAGTGTTGGCCTTACACCATAAAGTATTGCCTCCTACCATTAATGTAGAGCAACCAACTAATAAAGTGGATCTAACCGATTCCCCTTTGTATGTGAATACAGAAGCACGCCCTTGGTTAACCAATGGACATCCACGCCGTGCTAGTGTTAGTGCCTTTGGTTTTGGTGGTATTAATGTACACTTGGCTTTAGAAGAGTACAAAGCCACCCCTCAACAACAAAACTACCGTCTACACCAACCTTACCAAAGCGTTTTATTGCAAGCAGCCACTCCTGCACAGTTAAAGGAGCTTTGCCAAGAGCATTTGACTGCTTTAAAAACAGCTGAACAAGATCGTGCTTTTTGGAGTTTGACACAAGGAGAACAAAAGACACCTGCCGCTGCTGCCGCTCGTATAGGTTTTGTAGCACAGAATGCTCAAGAAGCCATTGCCTTCTTAGAAACAGCCATCCAGCAACTCACAACAAAAGTAGCAGCCTGGACACATCCAAAAGGGTTGTATTATGCGCCTAATGCTTCAGCCGCTAACGGCAAAGTAGTCGCCTTGTTCTCTGGACAAGGATCACAATATGTAGGCATGGGGAAAGAATTACTCAACGCCTTTCCTCCTTTGCGCGCTACTTTAGGGCAGCAAGATCAATTGATGCAACAGCAAAATCAAGCGCCTTTATCTGCAACAGTTTATCCTATTCCTACTTTTAATAAAGAAGATAAAGCGCAACAACAACGCAATATTACCGCCACTCAATTTGCTCAACCTGCCATTGGTGGATTCAGCATGGGTTTATATAAAGTTTTAAAGCAAGCTGGTTTCCAAGCAGATTTTGCAGCGGGACACAGTTTTGGAGAACTAACGGCATTATGGGCAGCAGGCGTTTATGACGATGCTACGTTCTTACAACTAGCACAAGCACGCGGTGCAGCAATGGGCAAAGCCAATCCTCAGGGAGACGCAGGGACTATGTTGGCCGTTAAAGCGGGGCAAGCACAAGTAGAGCAAGCCATTGTTAACTTACAAGGCGTCAAGATTGCGAATGTCAATTCAGGTAAACAGGTTATTTTAGGTGGCAGTACAGCGGCTATTCAAAATGCCCAAACGGCTCTTAAAGCACAAGGCTTTTCTGTTGTTCCTTTGCAAGTATCAGCAGCGTTCCATACCGAATTGGTACAACACGCTCAACAACCTTTTGCACAAACGGTACAAAACTATCGTTTCCAAGCTCCTCAAATTCCTGTTTATGCCAATAGCACCGCACAGCCTTATCCTGCCGCTCCTGCCGCTATTCAAAACATTCTACAAGGACAATTGCTACAACCTGTTTTATTCAAACAACAAGTAGAAAACTTGTACCAAGCAGGCGGTCGCATCTTTGTAGAGTTTGGTCCTAAACGTGTCTTGACCAACTTAGTGAGTGATATTTTGGGAGATAAAGAATATCAAGCTATTGCGCTTAATCCAAGTGCCAAAAAAGATAGTGATCTACAATTCCGCCAAGCTGTTTTACAATTGCAAGTACTTGGCTTAACACTAAACCAAGTAGATCCTTATTACAAAACACCTGCACAGCCAGCGCCAAAAACTAAAATGACCGTAGATATTGGTGGTCATAACTATGTGAGCAAAGGCACGCAGAAAGCTTATTACGAAGCACTCAATGATGGGTATCAATTGTCAACAACAACAGGTACTGTTGTTAAAGAGAAAATTGTAGAAGTCATTAAAGAAGTTCCTGTTGAAAAAATTGTCGAAAAAATAGTAGAAGTGGAAGTTCCAGTCCCTTCTAACACCAACCAAGCGGAAGCGCTCATCAGCCAAACGCCAACCAATCAATTAGAAGAAGAAGATATGAACAAAGAGATCATCGAAACGCTGAAAGCTACCGTAGAAATGGTAACAACACAGCAGAATAAATCACTAGAGCTTTTCCAGAGCTTCTTGAGTGAGCAGAATCGCCAATCACAACTGTTGATACAAGTATTGGCACAACAAATCAATTTGGCTGGTCAACCTCAACAGCTAGACCAACAAGTCTACTTAAAAGAGGATAAAAAAGCATTAACGCAGCCGACTCCTCCACCTGTTGCTGCTCCTATTATCAATGCAGCACCAACGCCACAACCAGTAGCGCCTGCCCCTCAACCAATCGTATCAGAAACAGCAACGATAGTAGCGCCTGCTCCTAACAATACAGGTTTATCTACTGCCAAGCTAGAAAACATCCTACTAACCGTTATTAGC
>JBOEFW010000138.1:9909-10088 GCA_050633105.1 Aureispira sp.
CCCTTGGACAAATTGTAGATTACCTAGCTACTAAAGCGGGGGCTTCTACTTCTCCACAGGCTACACCTAAAGCAATTGTTACTCCTCCTGCGGCTCCTGTAACACCTGCCGCACCTGCGAACAACAATACAGGTATTTCTACTGCCAAACTAGAAGGCATCCTACTAACCGTTATTAGC
>JBOEFW010000138.1:10213-24744 GCA_050633105.1 Aureispira sp.
CCCTTGGACAAATTGTAGATTATTTAGCAGAGAAAGCCGGTGCTAAAAAAAAAATCCTAAGCTAACAACAATCGCTAAAGAGGACGTTGTGGCTACTCTTGGAAAAAAAGTAGTAACAACGTCCTTTCATGGCGTAGCGCGTAACGCCATTGAATTAGGGTATTTACCTCGTCCAGATCACTTGGACTTTACCCTTCCTAATACACACATTGCCCTACTGACCAATGATGGCTCCTCTTTGACTAAGGCTGTTTATGACGCCTTAATTACTAAAGGAAATCAGGTGATAGTCCTCAACTTAGCAGGCATTGCACAAACGTTCTCTAGCAACAGTGTCACCCTAGCTTCTAACTCTGACGAAGCCATTGCCACCGCCATCCAACACATTCAAACACAACATGGCGCGATTGGCACCTTCTTACACTTACATCCTCACCTTACTTTTGCCAATCACCAATTTGCACAGCATTTTGAATTAGAACGCGATCTAATCAAAGGAGTGTTTTTAATTGCTAAACACATCCAAGCAGATTTAAATACCTTAGGTCAACAACAACGCGCCAACTTTCTAACCTTAACCCGTTTAGATGGACGTTTAGGATTGGGCAAACGTTCTACTACTTCTGTAGTAGGTGGTGGCCTCTCTGGCTTAGTTAAATGTTTAAATTTAGAATGGTCCTCTGTCTTTTGTCGCGCCGTAGATGCACAGCCAGAATGGTCTAATGAGCGTTTAGCAGAACAACTTCTACAAGAGTTACATGATCCTAATCGCGCTATTCCAGAAGTAGCCCTTTCTGATGAAGGCCGTGCCACCTTAATTGCGACCAACGACCCTGTTCAAGCTAATCAAAGCATTCAAACAGCTGTAACAGAAGATGCTGTTTTCTTAGTCAGTGGCGGTGCTCGTGGTGTAACGGCTAACTGTGTGATTGAAATGGCAAAAGCCTTCCAATCGAAGTTTATTTTATTAGGTCGTTCTGATGCCAGTGTAGAAGTACCCGCTTTCGCTAAAAATGAAAGTGATGAAGGGGCTCTAAAACGTGCCATCATGTTAGACATGAAAGCCAAAGGCCAAAAACCAAACTTAGCAGAAGTAAAACGCAGTTTCAATAGCATCATTGCCAAAAAAGAAATCACGGCAACCATAGAAGCAATTGAGCAAGCTGGTGGACAAGCCATCTACATCAAAGGAGATGTCACTCAGGTAACTTCTGTAAAACCACAATTGCTAGCCATTACAAAAAAATGGGGCACGATAACAGGGGTCTTACATGGGGCAGGACGGTTAGCCGACAAATACATTCAAGATAAAAGCGAACAAGATTTCATCAATGTTTTATCTGTTAAATTGGATGGATTATTAACCTTACTACAGTGTGTTAATCTTCAAAAACTAGAGCATTTAATACTCTTCTCTTCTGTGGCTGGTTTTTATGGTAATGTTGGGCAAACCGATTATGCCATTGCCAATGAAATCTTAAGCAAAGCAGCACACCAATTCAGAACCAACCATCCTAATACACAAGTTTCGGCCATCAACTGGGGCGCGTGGGATGCTGGAATGGTCAGCGATGCGCTCAAAAAGAAATTTGAAGCCATGGGCGTTTCCTTGGTCAATAGTGACGGCGGACCTGCTTTATTGGTGAATGAATTAAACGTAGCTTACGCCAATCAACCACAAGTTATCTTGGGAGGCACTTTGCCAGCTGCCATTTCTTATACAGAAGGTGCCTTAACTACTCATAAAGTACATAGAAAATTAGAAGCCGCAGAAAATCCCTTCTTGCAACACCATGTTATTCAAGAACAAGCGGTATTGCCTGTTGTGAGTGCCATGGGTTGGATGGCAACTACTGCGGAACAAATTTTCCCAGACTTCCGTACCTATGAAGTAGCCGATACCAAGCTCTTCAAAGGATTGGTATTTGATGGCACACAACCTAAGGATTTTACCACTACATTAGTGGAAAAAGAGAAAAGTGCGGATACCATTGTTTTAGAAGCCACCATTAGTAGCCAAGCCGCCACTTCTAAGTTGCCGACTTTCCATTACAAAGCGTTGTTAACACTAAAAGCAAAAAATGCAGCCGTAGAGCAACCAACCTTTAAAGCTAGCTTAAGTGGAACTTATGCACCGACCACAGGAGCGGTTTTGTATCAGAATGGCGCCCTTTTTCACGGAGCACATTTCCAAGGCATCCAAGAGATTTTGGATTGGAATGAACAGCAAATTGTATTGCGTTGTAAAGCGCCAAATGTCGCCCGCTCAGAGCAAGGCCAGTTCCCCATTATGGGCGTGAATACGTTCTTTGCAGATATCCAATATCAAGGAATGGTGATTTGGGTACAACAATTCCACGATGGAGCGAAGTCTTTGCCTTTGGCGACTAAGAGTGCCAAACTATTTGCACCTGTTCCTTTTGACAAAGAATTGTTGGTTCACATTGAGATTGTAGAAAACTCGCCCTTCAAAATGGTGGCGCATTGTACTACTTACGATGCTCAAGGAAAGGTCTACTGCCTAACAGAGCATGCAGCCGTTACGATTTCTAAAGAGCTAACTTGGTAAGTTTATTGGCTTCCATTTAAAAACATTTATTAGATTATAATTGATGAAAATTGCCCTTCTCCTTTCGTTTCTCTTCTTGTTGCTTTTTGGAGCCTGTACCAATACTACAGCGCCCCAAACAACAAGTATAGAGACAACCACTCCAAGTCTCTCAGAGATTCTAAGGAAATTTGAAGGAGAATGGCGATATGAGGCTTATTTTAAAGGAGTTCAAAAAGAGCGTCTTGTTTATTTTCCAACAGATTCGCTACAAGAAATGGATTTGTTAAGAATAACCATTGATACCTCTAGTATGATTCAACCAAGGGATAAATTTATTCCTTGGTTGAGCTTAAGACTTGACTTATTAGCAAACGAGGAAGAGTATTTTTATCTAAATCTTGATAGCCTTCCTCCTACCTTCAACAATAGCGAAGCAGATTATCATCAATTAAAATGGGATGCCGCTAATTTGACTATACAAGTTTTCACTAAAACACTAGATCAATTTTATCTAACACATCAACTTATTCTTGATACCACAAACATCCAAATTACTTGCCTTACAAAAGATGAAAATAATAACGACTATACCTACCAGCTAAAACGTTACGATCAAAGTATTTACGACATAGAGGAATTACTAACCAAATTGTGTTTTAAAGGCTACTATAGAAATATAGATCATCCTGAAGAAATGACTACCATCTATGAACTTCGTCCAAGTATTGATTATTACCGCAAATCTGACTTAGGGATAGACAATCTAATAACTATTAACTATGACTATTCTAACGAAGAAGTAGAATGGAAATGGAGTAAAGCCAAAGACACCTTAGTATTTTTCAAAACCTACATACTTAATGCTTATGCGTATACACATGGTCTAGATGAGGAAATGGAGGAGGAAATAGAAGAAGTTGTTCGTTATGTACACTTCAATCATCAATTCAAGGAGTATTATTATACGCTACACAGTTTAGATACAACCATCTACTACACTTGTACACAGCAACCACCAACCAAAGCATTACCAAAAACATGGTTTGCTCAGAAAAATAGTAGCCTCATTGGCAAGTTAAATCCAATAAAAGGGTACTATCCTATTGTTTACTATAGTAATAGTAAAAAGAAGCCTTTTATAATTATTTACGATGAGTTGGGACAAAAAGTCAAGCAACTGAATTTCTTTAAAAATCGTTGCGATAGCATGCAGTTAGAAGCTTCTATTACTAATAAGGGGTTAATTACACATCGTTATTATAAAGAGCAAGATACTCAAATTATTAGCTGTGACCTATCTACATTTATTTCAGAAAAATTACCTCTTGTAAAGAAGCCAAGTCAAGCACCAAAAACATATAAGGTAGACACCAACCAAATCACTGGTACTGTTGACGAAACTGAACTAGATTGCAGTTATTCTTACAAAGATTATTCTATTAGTTATCACTTTGAAAACATAACTCTAAAGAAACAGAATATAATCTCTATTCAAAAGGTAGCTAATTTAAGTTACAAAAGGGACGAAATTCAAGCAGCAGAGCTACATCGGGTCTTCCAAAATCCAATGATCCTGTTAGAAAAAATCAATGCAAATAGAAGTGAAAAATATTTAGCTATTCTAGCTAACAAAACACAACAGAATTGTAAGAACCACCTCTCTTATCGTTTTTTAGAATGGTATGAATTAGTTTTTTGGTTTGATAAAAGAGGAGTTTACTTTAGAAGTGACTACGATCCTAATAATTACAACTGTGATTCTTTTACCAATTGGATAACAACATTTACCTGGCAAGAAATTGTCCAGCATTTAAAAGATTAAACGATAATTCTGTTAATTAAAAGTATTGGACGAACACTCCAAAAATTTTAACAACTGTATATATGAAAATAGCAATCATAGGCATGTCTGGTTTATTTCCTGGTTCTTCTACGAATGAAGAATTTTGGCAGAACCTTTTAGAAGAAAAAGACTTGACTAGCCTAGCCAATCATCAAGATTTTGGAGTAGATCCCGCCGTTTTTTACGAAGATAAAAAAGGTGTAGTAGATCGTTGTTACTCTTTGCGTGGTGGTTATATTCGAAACTTTGATTTTGATCCAACGGGTTACCAATTGCCCAAAGACTTCTTGGCGCGTCAGGACAAATTATATCAATGGTCCTTGCATGTTGCCAAAACAGCTTTGGAAGACAGTGGCTATGCCAACAAAGAAGACGTATTGGCTAAATGTGGTTTAATTCTAGGCAACCTCTCCTTCCCAACAGGTTCTTCCCATCGCCTCTTGGCAGATTTATATACCAAAACCACCGAAAAAGCACTACAGGAGTTATTAGAAGATAAGAACTTTCAAATTCCTGCCAGCCAATTGCCCCTCCCTGAGAATGAAGTCTTAACAGATACCCCTTCTCAAATGGTTGCTAAAGGCTTAGGCTTAGGTGGTGGGCATTATGCCCTAGATGCGGCCTGCGCTACCTCCCTTTATGCCATTAAGTTAGCTTGTGATGAATTGCGAACAGGCAAGGCCGATTTGATGTTGGCAGGCGCGGTTTGTGGCTCCGATCAATTATTTATCCACATGGGCTTTTCTATCTTTCATGCTTATGCACCACATGGGCAGAAGTTTGCGCCCTTGGACGACACTTCTGGCGGCTTAGTTTCCGCAGAAGGCGCTGGTATGGTTGTGCTGAAACGCTTAGAAGATGCCGAACGCGATGGAGATACCATCCTTGGTTTGATTGGAGGTATTGGTCTATCCAATGATGGCCGTGGTAAGTTCTTACTCAGCCCCAACCCCAAAGGCCAACGTTTAGCCTTTGAACGGGCCTATGACTTGGATAAAGTCTTACCACAAAACACCTCCTACTTGGAATGCCACGCCACAGGAACGCCACTAGGAGATGTCACTGAAATGAACTCCATTTCAGATTTCTTTGAACAACATCAAACAAAACCTTTGTTAGGCTCTGTTAAGTCTAATATGGGGCACTTGCTCACCGCAGCAGGCATGACAGGTTTGTTTAAGGTATTGTTGTCTATGCAAAAAGGCCTTATTCCACCTAATATCAATTTAGACAAAGCCGTTCAAGCCAACAACCAATGGATTCAAGACGCGCAAATCATTCGCAAAACGACTCCTTGGCAAGGCGATCAAGCAGGCATTAACTCCTTTGGTTTTGGAGGCACTAACGCCCACATGGTGGTACAAAAACCAACCACAGAAGCGCTGCAAGCGAGCCAACCTTTTAGCCCAAAAGATTTAGTGCCCTTGGCTATTGTGGGCATGGAAGCGCATTTTGGAAGCTGTGATAATTTGGAGGATTTCTATGCCACGATTTATAATGGGCAACAGGATTTTCGCGCCCTACCTTCCAAGCGTTGGAAAGGCTTTGATGCCGATCAAGATTTATTAAAACGTTATGGGTTTAAAGATGGTTTAGCTCCTAAAGGAGCTTATATTGATCAATTTGACATTGATTTATTGCGCTACAAAATACAGCCAAAAGAAGCAGAAACATTAGAACCACAGCAAGCCTTGATTTTACATGTCGCAGACAAGGCCTTACAAGATGCAAACATTGACGAGAGTCAAAACATCGCTGTATTAATTGCCATGGAATCGGAATTGGCCATTCACCATTACTTAGCGCGTTGGGATAGTGTTTGGCAATTAGACCAAGCATTGGAACAAAGCGGTATTGTTTTATCAGACGAAAAGAAACAAGCATTAGAAGAATACAGCAAGAATGCTTTGTATTTCCGTGAGGGAAGCCAAACGCCGAGTCAACATACTAGTTTTGTAGGCAATATTATGGCAAGTAGGATTGCAGCGCTCTGGGATTTTTCTGGCCCTGCTTTCACCGTTTCTTGTGGAGACAATGCCGTTTTTAAAGCCTTAGAAGTCGCGCAAAACATGCTTTCCCTAGGAGAAGTAGATGCTGTTGTTGTAGGAGGTGTCGATTTTTGTGGCGGTTTAGAAAGTGTGCTATTGCGCCAAGAAAAAGAAGCTGCTAGTACTAACAAACAGCCTAGTCTCTCCCTCAACCAAGGCCAAAAAGGCTGGTTGGTAGGAGAAGGTGCAGGGGCGGTTGTTCTCCAACGCCAAACAGATGCGCAAGCTAGTAATAAACGCGTTTACGCGGTATTGGATAGCATTGGCTTAACAGCTTCTAGCCTTCAAGTAGGGTATCAGGAATTGGTCAATAGTGGTTATGCCCAGCAAGATGCCCAAGAGCTAGAACAATTATTAGCTACCAATTTGGAACAAGATACGGCTTTGGGTTCTGTCAAAACTTCATTTGGACATACGGGTGCGGCTTCAGGCATTGCAGCGCTTATTAAAACCGCGCTTTGTTTGCATCATCGTTTTATTCCAGGTATTCCTAATTGGAATCAACCAGCAGCAGCCACGGCTTTTGAAAATACGCGTTATTATTTCCCTGCGGCCTCTAGACCTTGGCTTTTAGATGCAGGCGAACAACGCCGTGCCGCAATTAATGGCTTAGAAGGCTTACAAGTTCAATTGTCAGAAGGTGTGACGTCAACACCTAATAAAAGTCCTCTTCTAAGTGGACGAGCGGGCAATTTATTTATTATAAAGGGGAATACTGAAAAAGCCTTGCACCAAGGATTAGCAACCTTATTAGAAGATCTAGCGGGTCAACATTCTTTAGCAGAATTAGCGGCTCGTTTGTATTATAATAATCCTTCTCAGGAAGTGGCTTATAGCTTGGTTTTATTAGCCAATTCTAAGAAAAACCTACAGCAAGAAATTCGTTTCATGCAAGTAGGCTTAGAAGCAGCCTTGGCAGAAAACAGAGTGCTTAAAACACCACGAGGTTCTTATTTCACTCCTCAGCCTTTAGGCAAAGAAGGTAAAGTTGCCTTTTCCTACCCTGGTTCTGCTACTTCTTATCGTGGATTGGGACAAGATATCTTCCAGCTCTTCCCTTCCTTGCACCAACACTTTGAAAACAAGTTGGAAGACATGGCTTCTTTTGTAGGGACCGCTTATTTGCATCCCAAATTACAAAGTCGTCAACAGACCGTCCCAACCATTCAAAAAGATGCGGTGAGTATGATGTGTGCAGGGGTCTTTTCTTCTGCAATCTATACCCACCTCTTTAAAGATTCCTTTGGCTTGACACCCGACTTAGCTTTTGGTTACAGTATGGGGGAAAGCGCAGGAATGTGGTACTCTTTTGACGTTTGGAATCCCGATAATACAGCAGTATTCAGAAATTCTGATTTGTTTGCCAATAAACTATCGGGCGATTTGCTTTTGCTAGCAGATACTTGGGGCATTTCTTCCGAAGAAGCCAAAGCCTGTTGGGTGAGCTTAGTTTTATTAACGGATGCTACGAAAGTAGAAGCCTTAGTTGCTCAAGAAGAACGTTGTTATTTAAGCTTTATTAATACCCCTCAAGAAGTTATTATCTCTGGGGATAAAGAGGCTTGCCATCGTGTGATAAAAGCCTTACAATGTGCTGCGGTAGAAGTTCCCTTTCAGAATGTCATTCATCATGATTTCTGTCAAAACATTGAAAAGGAGCTCTATGAGATGCACTATTTTCCCTTAGAACATCAACCTAAGATAGATTTCTATTCCAGCTTAACTTTGGCACCTTTGCCGATGGATAGCAAAGTTATTGCTCAAAATTCGACAGAAGTCTGTTTTCAGCAAGTCAATTATCCTGCTACCATTAATCGCCTCTATAAAGAAGGCGCTCGAATTTTCTTGGAACTAGGGGCAGGTAATACTTGTAGCCAATGGACCAATAAAATTTTAGAGAACCAACCTCATTTGGCGATTAGTTGCACTCAAAAAGGCAAAGCAGAAGGCACGGCCCTCTTGCAAGCCTTGGCGCAATTGCTCAGTCATGGTGTTGATTTAAATTTAGAAGCGCTTTTTGCCGCTGATTTACTCGCTCCTTCTCCTCGTGCTTTTCATAAAGCCATTGTTTCAGGAGGCGCTCGCATTTTTGACTTTTTATGGCAACCCGAGAATCGGGAAAAATTTGCAGGAGCCCGCCGAGTTGCTCCTGTCCAGCATTTGGAACCAGCCTATAGCGGCCTAGATGCTGCCCCTATTTCTGAACATTCCTTTACATCAACTAAAACAATTGTTACTGTGGACACAACACCATCAATTTCTAAACCTAGCAACAAGACAACAAAGCTGGGAGAAAATGGCCTTAAATTACAGGATTTCAACGATCCAAATCACTTAAAAGGAAAGACCATTGTTTTTTCTCAAGAGGATTTAGAAGAATTTGCAACAGGTAAAATTGCTAAGGTTTTTGGAGAGGATTACAGCATTATTGACAGCTACAAAAGTCGAGTAATGTTGCCTATGGATCCTTATTTGTTGGTCAGTCGGGTCACTGGTCTAAATGCAAAAAAAGGAGAATTTAAGCCTTCTACCATGCAAACGGAATACGACATTCCTTACAATGCTTGGTTTACGACAGATGGGCAGATTCCTTGGGCGGTGTCGGTAGAGTCAGGTCAATGTGATTTGTTATTGATTTCTTACTTAGGAATTGACTTTGAGAACAAAGGCAACTTGGTTTATCGTCTATTGGATTGCACCTTAACATTTGTTGATGATTTGCCGTTTGAAGGACAGACCTTGCGTTATGATATTTCTATTAATTCTTTTGTACGCAATGGTGATAACTTGCTGTTTTTCTTTAGTTATAACTGTTATGTAGAAGATCGTTTGGTCTTAACAATGCGCAATGGATGTGCAGGTTTCTTTACTCCAGCCCAATTAGAAGATGGTTTAGGAGTAGTCTATTCTAAGGATGAACTACAAGCTAAAACCAATGCTAAGAAACCCGCCTTCACCCCTTTATTAAACACTACTAAAACTAGTTTTAGTAAAGAGGACTTACGCCATTTGATTGCGGGTAATATGGAATTGTGCTTTGATAGCTCTGCCTATTATGCCAATGGTAGAAACCCTTCGCTCTGCCTACCTCCTGAGCAAATTTTGATGATTGATAGAATTACTTCTGTTGATTTAAAAGGTGGTGCTTTTGGTTTGGGTTATGTGGTTGCAGAAAAAGATTTAGCCCCTAATGATTGGTATTTCCCTTGTCACTTTAGAGATGATGAAGTGTTAGCAGGTTCCTTACAAGCCGAAGGTGGTGGTAACCTATTGCGCTTTTTCATGTTGATGTTAGGTTTGCAACGCTTAACCAAGGATGCGCGCTACCAGCCTATTTTTGATTTGCCGCAAAAAGTTCGTTGTCGTAAACAAGTCACGCCTTCTAAAGATACCAAGTTGGTTTATCGGTTAGAAGTCAAGGAAATTGGCTTAGTTCCTAATCCTTATGTTATTGCTGATTTGGAAATTCTTTCTGATGGCGTTATTACGGTTCATTTTGAGAACTTGGGCTTGCAATTGCGCGAAAAGGACAACCCACGTTACTTGGAAGAACAAGTGGGAGTAGCTATTTCCCCTCGCTCTAAAGATGCTTTGTTAACAGAGTTGGACATCACTAACTTTGCCCTCAATAATTTGTCAGAAGCATTTGGACCTGACTTCGCTTGCTATGATGGACGTACGGTTTCTAGACAACCCAATACGGACTTGCAATTGATCTCACGAGTATTGCGCATTGAAGGAGAACGCTTAAAATTCAAGAAGCCTTCTACCATTTATGCAGAATATGATGTTCCAGTAGATGCTTGGTATTATGAACAAAATGCTTCTGCAACCATGCCATATTCTGTTTTAATGGAAATTGCCTTGCAGCCTTGTGGGCTATTGGGTGCCTACTTAGGTTCTACTTTACCATTTGCGGATAAGAATCTATTCTTTAGAAACTTAGATGGTACAGGCGAGATGTTGGATTTGCCTATGGGCACGGATTGGCGTGGAAAAACCATTCATAATAAATCTGTTTTGGTTTCTTCTGTTTCTTTGGGAGGTACGGTGTTGCAAAACTATACTTTTGAACTGAGTATAGATGGGCAAGTTTTCTACAAAGGAAAATCTTCCTTTGGATTCTTTCCTGCGGAAGCCTTGGCTCAACAAGTTGGCCTAGACAATGGCACGGCGGTAGCGCCTTGGCACACGCAACAAAATTTGACGGCTAAAGATTATATGAGCATCAAATTGGATTCCTTGTATGGAAAAATGAAGCTCTTTAAAGCGCCTGCTAATAAACCACACTATCACTTGTCTGGGGATCAGCTTTCTCTACTTAATGATTTAAAAATCGTTAAAGATGGTGGGCAATATGGTAAAGGGTATATCTATGGTCATCAAGCCATCAATTTATACGATTGGTTCTTTACTTGCCACTTCTACCAAGATCCAGTTATGCCTGGTTCTTTGGGTGTAGAAGCAATTTTGCAAGCCATGCAGACATTTGCTTTACAACAAAATTTAGGAAAAGACTTCCAGTCGCCTAGATTTGTACAATTACCCAACCACAAAACAGTTTGGAAATATAGAGGCCAGATTTTATTGGGTGTAGAAAACATGCACTGCGAAGTACACTTCAAAACCATTGAACGCCGTGGCGAGCAGTTGGTTATTATTGGAGATGCTTACTTGTGGAATGAAGATACGCGTATCTACCAAGTTACCGATTTGGCTTTAGGTATTGAAGAAGCCTAATTTTCTTTAAAAAGACAAAAAGAAGGACGTGATTGAAGTCTTGCTCTAATCCTTCGTTCTTTTTGTCTCCACTTTTTTAATCCAGTAGCGATGTTACCCGTTAATCATCTATTTCTAGCGATTCAACAAGGCGATTTCAAAACCGTCCAACGATTCCTTTTAGAGAAAGGCGTTGATGTGGTGGATAATTTTCATAGAACGGCCTTGATGAATGCCGCCCTTTATAATCAAACAACGTTAATCCTTTGGCTAATTGAACAACACGCCAACTTGGATTTACAGGATAAGAATGGTTATACCGCTTTGCATTTTTCAGCCCAAGAAGCCGCTATTGACTGTACCAAATTGCTGTTAAAACATGGTGCTAATCCCAACCTTGGGGATCATCATCAAAACACACCAGCATGGGTAGCCATTATGAATTGGAAGGCAGGAGCCAATAGAGCAACACTAGAGGAATTAATCGCCTATAAAGCCAATTTGAAATTAAAAAACAAGTCTAATCGAACTGCATTTGATCTAATTCCCAGTACTATTCGAGCAGCGTTAGGTTTATAATCTAGCGCTTACATTCAACTTTATGGACATCCAATTATCAGGTATTAATCGTTTTTTCTTTTCTTCTCCCAATTCCAATATTGTGACAGGGGTAGAATTGAACAGACACTTGGATAAAGCCCATTTAGCAAAAGCATTGGAAATAGTAAGTGTACAACATCCCTTTTTGAAGATGTTGCCTGTCATTGATGCAGAGAATGAAGGACACTTGGTTTTTGATCCTACTTATTCCATTGTTATCAAGGAATACCAAGCCACTTCTTATGAAGCGATTGCTCAACAAGAATTGCCAACGGTTTTACAGCTGAACAAGCAAGCTTTAATTCACTTTGTGCTGCAACATCAAACTGATCGAACAGCGCTCTTGTTAATGACAAGTCATGCTCTTGGGGATGGCATTGCTTTAAATACCTTATTGGAAGATATTGTGCAAGTATTAAATGGCGCTGTTTTATCCAAAGGTTTGCCGCCGCCCAATTTGTCTGCCTTGGCTCCTCCCGTCAAAAAATCGTGGGGAAAAGATCGTTTTCTCCAACTGATTAACCGCCGTTGGAAAAAAAAGAACATGGTTTTAACACAAGCCAATATCGACAAAGCTTATGCTCAATATTGGCCTAAACGAAAGGTTCAATTATTACTAGAGGAGTTAACCGTAGAAGAAACAAGAGCACTGGTTCAACATTGTAAAAAAGCGCCTTATTCGGTTAATACTTTGCTAGGAACTTTATTCTTATATGCTCAATCAACTTTACCGAGTAATAAATACCTTAAGAACTTTATTATTCCTGTCAATCTTAGACCTTATCTAGTAAAGGATATTGGGCGTTCTATGGGTTCTTATGTTAGCTCTATTCGATTTGATTTGCCGAAGCATACTACCGCCTCTGTAAGTGATTATGCAACGCAGCTTCAAAAAAAGATAGGCGACTGGTTTCAATCTTCTGCAATGTTTGATGTATTGACCATGGACCAAATTCATCCAAACTTGATTGATGCCGCCAATTTAAATAAATATGCTGTACGGCAAGATTGGTTGATTCAGCGATTAATTAAACATTTTGACCTGACAAGGATCAATACACAATTTATTTTAACTAACTATGGGGTACTGCCTCCTGCTAAAGAAGGCAATTATGCCATAAAGAATTATATACCTGTACTGGTCTCTTCTGCTATGACTATTGAAAAATACATTAGCATTTATACCTTTGCTGGTCAAATGAGAATAGGCATTTGTTATGATGCGCATGTCGTGGCAACAGACAAAATGCAAATTTATATAAAACGTTTTAAAACGTTATTATTACAACAAATCAATCCTTAGATATTGAAGTGGTTGAACCATATATTTCATTATCAACCACTTCCTTTTATTTAAAACAACTATAAAGACATGATTACCTTTTCTGGAATGAAGCAACAACTGCATTGGAAAGGCTCGCCTAGAGCCATCTCTTTTGATGCAGTAGGTATGGAACAAAAATTAAAAAACACCGCAGAGCATTGCTTTGTCGTTCAAGATTTTGCAGGACGAATTGGTGTCGCCAATGCAGGGGAATTAACAACTGATAGTAAAGGCTTACAAGTCTTGGGCATGGTGGCTCCCATGCGTGCCGATCAATTGGGCGATCCTACTTTTAGAGCAGATTATCAACTGAAATATGCTTACAAAACAGGCGCTATGGCTAATGGAATCGCGTCTGAAGCCTTAGTCATTGCCATGGGCAAAGCGGGTTTGCTAGGTTCTTTTGGAGCGGCTGGACTTATTCCTAATCGAGTAGAGCAAGCTATTGATACCATTCAAGGAGCATTACCCACAGAGGCTTACGCCTTTAATTTGATCCATAGTCCTAATGAACCTGCCTTGGAGGAAGGAGCAGTTAAGCACTTCTTAGCTAGAGGCGTGAAAGTAGTAGAGGCTTCCGCTTTCTTAAACCTAACGAATAACATTGTTCATTATCGAGTGGCTGGTTTAAGCCAAGACGCAGATGGGAAGGTTATTATTGGTAATCGAGTAGTTGCGAAAATTTCTCGTCAAGAAGTTGCGCGCCACTTTATGCAGCCTGCTCCTCAAAAATACTTAGATAAATTGCTAGCAGCAGGCAAAATTACGCCCTTGCAAGCACAATTAGCCGCAAAAGTGCCTATGGCTGATGACATTACCGTAGAAGCCGACTCTGGAGGACATACGGATAACCGTCCATTAGTAGCCTTGTTGCCTTCTATTATTCGCCAGCGGGATCAGTTACAGGCCAAGCACCAATTTGAAACCTCTATCCGAGTAGGAGCAGCAGGGGGAATTGGTACTCCTGAAGCAGCTTTATCTGCCTTTATGATGGGCGCCGCTTATGTTGTTACGGGTTCGGTGAATCAAGCTTGTGTAGAAGCTGGCACTTCAGAACATGTGCGTCAATTGTTGGCAAAAGTAGCTCAAACAGATGTCATGATGGCACCTGCCTCTGATATGTTTGAAATGGGCGTTGAACTACAAGTACTCAAACGCGGCACTTTGTTTGGCCCACGCGCCAAGAAACTGCATGAGTATTATATGCGTTATGACTCTATTGATGACATTCCAACGGCAGAACGAGAAAAATTAGAAAAACAAACCTTTAAAAAGACCTTAGAGGAAGTATGGCAGGGTTGTATCAGCTTCTTTGAGGAGCGTGATCCTAGCCAAATTGAACGGGCAAAGAATAATCCCAAGCGAAAAATGGCTTTAATTTTTCGTTGGTATTTGGGCTTGTCGTCTAACTGGGCGAATGCTGGTGTGAAGGAGCGTATTACTGAC
>JBOEFW010000139.1:0-2560 GCA_050633105.1 Aureispira sp.
TGCTTTCGTGATTTTAACCTGGTAATGAGAAAAGGAAAGAGGAATCTAAAAAATGATGATTATGAACAAATTGTTTGTTTTAATTCTATTTGCTAGCGGTGTTGTGCTAGAAACAGTTCTTTATGCGTCTATATTTTTAATGGGTATTTATGCTGTATTTGTATATGGTTTTATAAATGCAACACTGTTATATTTTTTAAATTCGACAATGCTAATTATATCACTTTTTCTTACTCTAAAAAGAAATAGAGTAATAGTTGTAGATAAACATAGACTAAAAGTAGTTAACTTACTAAATAGACATGTCGCTATATTTAATTTTGAAAATATAGAAGATGTAGTATTGTTAGAAAAATTTAATGGGTATTATGACAGATCATATTTCACTATTAACACAATAGGTAGTGACAGTGTTTTAGTTGCTATTTATCCTATTACCATATACACTAAACAGATAATAGAAAAATTAAAAGCGAAAGGGGTTATTGTTAAATTAATTAAATGAGAGTAAAGTGGTGTTCCTCCTCGGGAGTAGCGAGTCCATAGGCACGCCAGTAGTTTAAAAAACTATCAGTTGCTAGCCGCTGCCTTCTGTCATACCTTTGGGCGCTACATGCTCGTTGTCACGGCGGTTCTCGTCCTTATAGCCTCGCTAACGCTATGTTATAAGCACTTCACCGCCCTAGTATGCGTCCCTGCTGGGAGCCGTCCAGCTGCATAGCTTTTTATTTCACTTGAAAAAAACAAGTAGTAGCTATTGGCCTGAAAAGCCCCAAACTGAGAAATTCAGTTTGGGGCTTTTCAGGTGTTAGTGCATCGCCCAAACTTGGGCTTTCCTGCTCTATACTGGTCACTCCTTACGCTATCGGGCCGCCAGCCACAAGGGCGTTTTGTCCTCTCTTTTATAGCCGCTGGTTGCGTCTAATTCTCAATAGGAATGCAATTATTTTTATTCCGCTTTGCTGCATAAAAATAAATCTATCATCTGCACCACTCGCTGCCTTCGCCACAGTTGCAGCCGCTGCGAGTGGTACAGATGATAGGCTAAATAAGATTACTTATAAATCATCTTCTAACTTACTTTGTATATCCTTTTTCAACAGAAATGCACTAAGTAACTCTTTAACCACTCGTTTATCAAAATCTCCCAATTGAGTAGCTTGTTCAAATAGTTGACTTAATTCTTTGTCCTGTTCAAATTCATAATTCTGAGCGATCATCTCATTTAAGGAAACAGATAAAGCATTAGCTAACTTCTGTGCTACTTCCAAAGATGGGGTAGAATCGGGATACGTGTAAAAGGTTGTCACATAAGAAAAAGATTAAACTAACTATTCTCAAGTGCAAGCGGATTGCACGCAAAGAATTGAACACAGAGATATTTTAGAAGAAGCCCCTCAACAATATAAGTTGGGAGGCTTCTTGTAAGATTGGGAATTAACTGGCCTGTTTCTTTAGGAATTATTTGGCACTTTTGCCAGTGATCTGAGTTTATGCTTATTAATGAAATTGTTTAGAGAAATGTAGGTGCCATAGCCAAGGTTTTTAGAAATCTTGCGGCCAGATAAGCCAAGCGTTAACCATTCTTTGATCAATTCTAAATCTTTGTCATAGATGCTTTTTTGAATAGTACCTTTGGGTTTTCCAAGTTTGATCCCTTGTGCCTTTTTAGAAGCCAATGCTTCTTTGGTTCTAACAGAAATGAGATCTCTTTCGAGTTCGGCAAATAAGGAAAAAAGAGTGATGATGATTTTTGAAGTCATATCCTGCCCCGTCACATCTAAATTTTGCTTGATTAGAATAACCCGAACTTTTTTAGCGAGCAACTGATTAATTAATCCAATCACTTCTGCGGTACTTCTTCCGAGCCGAGATAACTCGGTTGCAATAAGAGTATCTCCTCCATTCAATTTTTCCAACAACTCATCAATCCGTCTCTGCTTTGTTGTCTTTCTAGAAGAAATCGTTATTTGTATAAAATCATCCACATTGAGTTGATGCAATCTTGCATATTCTAAAATTTCTAATTTTTGATTATTCACTTCTTGTTTATTAGTAGAAGCACGCAAGTAAGCCATTGTTTTTTTCTTCATTTTTAGCTCTGGTAAGTCTTAAGGTATATATGCTAGGATAGTATAGCAAAATGCATCGTAAATAAAAGGACTAAGCACCATACTTATTGTATAATGAATAATGGCCATTAAGATGGCTATATTTTTTAGGAAGAATCAAATAGAGAGGTATCTGTTCGTGTAAGCAGTTCTATGAAACATTTTTGACTTTTGTTCGTTTTCATCCAATTTCATAAAGAAATTCTGCCATTACCTTGGGATAGTTCTAACTAATGTAATATTCTCTTGAATCTCACCCAAAGTCTACTATATTTACTCTCGATACCCTCCCATAAAAATTTCCAATCTCTATCAGCAAACAATGTCTACACTATATAACGATCAAGAATACAAGAACTTCTTACTTACCATTAAGGATCAAATACAACAAGCACAGGTCAAGACTGTTCTTGTTGTTAATGCCCAGCTTATTGCATTATATTGGTCTA
>JBOEFW010000140.1:0-4113 GCA_050633105.1 Aureispira sp.
CCACCGCCCTAGTATGCGTCCCTGCTGGGAGCCGTCCAGCTGCACAGCTTCTTATTTCCTTTGAAAACAACTGGTAGCTATTTGCCTAAAAAAGCCCCAAACTGAATTATTCAGTTTGGGGCTTTTCAGGTGTTAGCGCATCCCCCAAGGTTGGGCTTTCCTGCACTATACTGGTCACTCCTTACGCGTATCGGGAACGCCAGGGGCAAGCCCGTTTTGTCCTCTCTTTTATAGTCGCTGGTTGCGTCTAATTCTTAATAGTGCTGCAATTATTTTTATTCCGCGTTGCTGCATAAAAATAAACCTAGAATCTGCGCCACTCGCTGCCATCGCCACAGTTGCAGCCGCTGCGAGTGCCGCAGATTCTAGGCAAAAATTATAGTTTCTGAATTTTGTCTTTAGCAACAAAAGCATCTAATACAGCAAGTACATGTCCTTTGTCTTCATCAGACATTTTAGATACTGTTTCTAATTTTTTCATTAAGTCACTGTCTAATTCAATATCTGTGTTATTCACTAAGTAGTCTAGGGAAGTTTCTAAAGCACGTGATATTCTTACTGCAACTTCAATAGTGGGTTTTACCTCTCCTCGTTCATACTTTCCATAAGTATCTCCTAAGATCCCCGATCTTTTTCCTACCTCTGCTTGAGATAGTTTCTTTCTTTTTCTAATCAACATTAATCTTTCTCCAAAAGACATACACTGTAGTATTTACAACACAAAAAGTAGTTCGTTAACAAAATACGAATAAAAACTATGGTGAAAAACGGTGATTTATTTGCTTTTGAAATGTGTATATTGTAGATTTAATGAAAATAAACATTATAAATTCTGTTTTTGAAGCTAATAGTAAGTTAAATGTGGATTAACTATAAAAAATCAAAAACACAAAAAAAACTAGAATGAAACCACCAAAGAACAAAAGCGAATTCAACCGCCAGTTAATCAATGAGCAAATACCTTACGAGTTAATAGCTTTGTCAACTCTCCGCTATTATGCAGCGTTGCAAGCAGCAGGGCAATTAGACATAGTAGAACAAATGATGAACATTGAACGAATTACCGAGCAGGAAGCTATTGATAAGTGTCTAGCGATATTTAAGGCAGTGAGCGAGAAGCAAGCGAAGTTTAGCCAGTTGTATATTGACTTGACAAGTCCTGACAATCTAAGCACCTTATTTGATGAATTCCAAAAGAATTAGGTGATGGAGATACAGGAAATCAAAGAGCGTTTGAGTATAGTTCAAGTGCTCGCCTATTATGGGTTAAAAATGAATAGGAATAAGCACATTTGTTGTCCATTCCATGAGGACAAAACACCAAGCATGCGAGTTTATGAGGAAACGAATACTGTGTATTGTTTTAGTGGAAATTGTAGGCTAGAGGGCAAGAGTTTAGACGTGATAGAGTTTGTACAGCAAAAAGAAGGATGCAGCAAGCATGAGGCAATTTTGAAGTGTAAAGAACTCTTGGGCTTTATTCCAAAAGTCACAGTTAAAAAGGAGTTGCTAGAACAAATCTGGGAGGATCTAAAAGCGTCCTTTAAGAGAAACGGTAAGAAGGCTCAGAGTTACGCCAAGAACAGAGGCTTAGAAGGAATAGAGTTGGGCTACAATGCTGGAAGATGGCATCTAGGGAAACATAGAACAGAGGCAGAGCGAGCAGGAGCGAAGGAGCTAGGGTTTTTATTGACGAGTAGACAAACAGAAAGTAAAGCTACGCCTTGGGGGAAGGAATGTATAATCTTTCCATTGAGGAGCAACACAGGCAAAGTAGTGAGTTTTTACGGTAGAAGTGTGAGCAAGAAAGGGCACTATTACATGAAGGATAGATCGGGCTTATATCCAGCTTATCCAAGTAAGCAAGCGACTAGAATAATACTGGTAGAAAGCGTAATAGATGCGGCGAGTTTGCTAGGGATCAAAGAACTTAAAGACTATGAGGTATTGGCTTTATACGGAACAAACGGCTACACGACAGAGCACAAAAAAGCGTTGCAGAGCTGCGGAGAATTGGAGGAAGTAATATTGATGCTGGACGGGGACGAAGCAGGGCAGAAGGCGAACAAAAAACTAAGTGAGCAATTACAAAAAGAGTTACCCCAGTCAATAATTAAGGAGGTGAGTTTGCCTGAAAATACAGATGTCAATGAGTTGTGGGCAAATCATTTGAGCGGGGAATTATTCAAGGAATTGCTAGAGAATGCGACTGTTGCGAGTCGTCCAGTTGAGGCAGAGATTAAACCAAGTTTGGACTTACAGATAGTAAATGAGCGTTACTATCTGTACAATAACGAGCAACTGAAAATAGAGGTCTTAGGTGGGATTGCGATAGAGCAGTTGGATAGGATGCAATGCACATTAAGAGTAACAAGGAAGCCACAAAGAAACGCACTTGATAAAATACGTCAAAATCTAAACTTATATCATGCAGGCCAAGTAAAAGGCTTAGTGAGCAAATTACATGAGCAGTTAGAAATTCCATTACAAAACCTAAGATTAATAATAGCCGATCTAACGGAGCAACTAGAAGCATATAGGACACAAGAGCAAGCATTTGGAGGAGCGCAGGAGATAAGAACAAGGCAAGTACCAGCGGCACGGAGAAGAAAAGCTTTAGACTATTTGAAGTCACCTGTATTGATGGCTAAGACATGGACAGATTTAAGTCAGGTAGGCATTGTAGGGGAGCGAGAAAATGCGTTGATAATGTACTTATGTTTTAGTTCTCGGAAGTTAAAGAAGCCCTTGCACGTGATAAGCTTGGGGAGTAGTGGGAGTGGAAAGACACATTTACAGGAGGTAATAGCGGGTTTAATGCCTGAGGAAGAAGTATTGTTTATTACGAGCTTATCAGACCAAGCCTTGTACTATTATCCAAAAGACAGTTTGATACACAAATTGTTCTTAGTGGAAGATTTGGACGGGATGAGCGAAGACGCACAGTATGCTTTGAGAGAGCTAAAAAGCAAAGGAAGACTAAGCAAATATGTACCTATCAAGGATCAGAAAGGGAAGAGTATAACGGGCTTGGTAGAAGTAGAAGGACCAATCTGTTTTGGAGGTTGTACGACCCGAGAGCGAGTATACGAAGACAATGCGAATAGATGTATACTGTTGTACAGAGATGAAAGTAAAGGACACAAACAAGCGGTGATGGAAGAGCAGCGCAGAGCTGCGGCAGGAAAGGTAAATGAGCTAGCCCAAAAGCAATTGCGAGAGCAATTTAAAGATGTACAAACGCTGTTAAAACCGATCAAAGTAGTGAATCCTTATGCTGAACAGTTGGCTTTGCCGAGTCGAGTATTTAAGCCCTTACGAACAAACGCACATTATTTACAATTTATCGAGGTAATCACATTTTATCACCAGCACCAGCGGGAGGAGAAAACAAGCCAGTCAGGAACAAAATATATAGAAACAACGATAGAAGATATTGAGTGGGCCAATAAGCTAATGAAGAATGTACTATTGTCCAAGAGTGATGAACTGAGTTGGGGAGTACGAGACTTTTTAGAAAAGCTGAAAGGCGTACTAAAGAAGCACCAAACGACGACTTTTACGAGTCCATTAGTGCGAGATTCAATAAGTATCAAACCAAGAAGTTTAAGCAACTATTTAAGGCAATTGGTAGAGTATGGCCATTTAAAGATACTAAGTGGGAATAGGTATAGAGGGTTTGAATATGAGCTATTGAAGCCAGAAGAATACGAAGAGTTAAAAGCAGATTTAGACAATGCCTTGGATAAGAATCTAGAGAAGATAAAGAGTTAATTAGTAAGTAAGTAGGCAAGAGTAGGAAAGGAGTAAGCAAAGTACCAATTTTGCTTACTCTTTTTATTGCCTATCAGGGAGTTATGAGAGTAGGCGGAGTAAAACAGAGAATGAGACAGACCCCTAAAAAAGGAGGCTCTAAAAACAAGCAAAAATGAAGAAACAAAAACTAAATAACAAGCATTATCAACGACTATTACAAGGCTTTTCAACGTGGTTAAGCACCTTAGGGTATAGTGCCAGTACAGTATACAATTTACCGAATTTTGTACAAGGGTTCTTGTATTATCAAGAAGAGAAAAAACGAAACCTAGTAGATTGGGAAGGGGGACATTTTAG
>JBOEFW010000141.1:0-187 GCA_050633105.1 Aureispira sp.
CAGAATACACCATTACTAGAGGAAATAATGTATTTGCCTATGAAGATACCGATGATGATGATGCTCCAGGCTTTAGTCCTGATGGAGGCGCCGTTTTGGAATTCAACTTCCCTTATACCGCCAATACTTCTCCTACAACGTATCAAGCAGCAGCCATCACCAACTTGTTCTACATGAACAATATGAT
>JBOEFW010000141.1:231-1179 GCA_050633105.1 Aureispira sp.
TGAAGCCAGTGGTAACTTCCAAGCCAATAATTATGGTCGTGGTGGAGATGATGACGACTATGTATTTGCAGAAGCACAAGATGGTGGAGGAACAAACAACGCTAACTTTGCAACACCTAGAGATGGTTTTAATCCTAGAATGCAAATGTTTTTATGGACAACAGGAGGTGGTACAACTGCTAATTATTTAGATGTTAATAGCCCAGCAGGTATTGCAGGTTCTTATAACTCTGCTGATGCTGGATTTGGGCCAGGTTTACCTGCCGTTCCAATCACAGCTGATTTAGTTTTATTAGAAGATAGTACGCCTGATAACGATGGTTGTGACTCTATTACAAATGCTGCTGCTTTGGCAGGAAGCATTGCTGTTATTGATCGTGGTAATTGTGCTTTTGTAGACAAAGTAGAAGCAGCACAAATTGCTGGTGCTCTAGCTGTTATTATTGTTAATAATGCTGGTACACCTGTTTTCCAAATGGGTGGTGCAAATCCTGCGATTACCATTCCTTCTATTATGATCTCTCAAGCAGATGGTAATACGATTAAAGCACAAATGCTAGCAGGCACCGTTAATGGTACCATTAGCGATGGTGGTGTAGCCGCTAATACAGATAAAGATGGCGATTTTGATAATGGAATCATTGCACACGAATATGGACATGGTATTTCTACTCGTTTGACGGGTGGTGCTAGCAACTCTAACTGTTTGGGCAACTCAGAACAAATGGGTGAAGGTTGGTCTGATTGGTTTGGGTTGATGCTCACCATCGAAAGTGGTGATGCAGGAGCTGACATTCGTGGAATTGGTACTTTTGCAGACAACCAACCCATAACAGGTCGTGGTATTCGTCCAGCGCCTTATTCTACTGATTTTGCTGTTAATGGTTTCACCTATGGTGCTTCTAATAATGCTGGTCAAATTTCTGAGCCACATGGCGTTGGTTTTAT
>JBOEFW010000141.1:1212-4419 GCA_050633105.1 Aureispira sp.
ATAACATTGCCATGAAATTAGTTATTGAAGGATTGAAATTGCAACCTTGTACCCCTGGTATGATTGATGGTCGTGATGCTATCTTGCAAGCAGATCAATTGTTATACAATGGTGCTCACCAATGTTTAATTTGGGAGACATTTGCTAATCGTGGTTTTGGTTTTAGTGCCGATCAAGGAACAGCAAATAGTCGTTCGGATCAAACAGAGGCCTTTGATTTACCTCCAATTTGCCAAACGGCAACACAAGCTCCTGTAGCAGCCTTTAGCCCAAATGCGTCTAGCTCTTGTATTACAAGCATTGCTTTTACAGATAATAGTACTGATATTCCACAAGCTTGGTATTGGACCTTTGGAGATGGTGGTACTTCTACTCTACAGAATCCTGTTCATACCTATAACAACAGTGGAGTATTTACTGTTAAATTAGTTGTTACCAATAATATCGGACAAGATTCCACCACACAAACGGTAACGATTGCTTTACCAAGCACACCTGTTGCTGATGATGTAGAAATTTGTGCTGGGGATACCGCTTACATTCCTGTAGTAGCCTCTGGTGCCGCTCGTTGGAGAAATGCCGCCAATAACATTATTTACTCTGGTGACACCTTAACCGTACCCAATACAGGAGCTATTTCTACTTATTATGTAGAAAATGTAGTTGCTTCTGCTTCTCTTAATGTTGGTCCTGCTAATAGTAATATTGGAACAGGTGGTTATCACGGTTCTGGTTATCATGGTGCTTTGAACTTTACAGCCAATCGCAGTTTAGAAATCGTATCGGCTTGGGTTGATGCGGATGGTGCTGGCCCACGTACTTTTATTGTTGCGACAGGTACCAATACCACTGGAGGTGTTCCTGGTGCAAATGATATTGTTGATCAAGTTACCATTAACTTAGTGGATGGTGTTCAACGTATCAACTTGAACTTAAATGTACCTGCTGCTGGTAACTATAATATTGGTGCCAACAATGCTGATTTATTCCGTAACCAAGCGGGAGCCTCTTACCCTTATAGCGCTGCGGGTTATATGGACATTACTAGCTCCTCTTCTACTTCAGGGCCTACTAACTTTTATTACTACTTGTATGATTTAGAAGTACGCGACCCTGCTTGTGTCTCGGCTCAAGATACCGTAGAAGTTCGTCCTGTAATAAGTGATTTCACCTTCAACAATACCAATGGTACGTTGACTTTTACAGATGCTTCTGTTGATGCGACGTCTTGGTTCTGGGACTTCGGTGATGGAGATACAGCAACAACTCAAAGCCCTGTACATGTGTACAACAGCATTGGCACATACGATGTATCTTTGACGATTAACAATGGTGCTTGTAGTAGCACACAAACCATATCTATTACGTTGATCTCTGTTGACCAATTGAATCAGCCTCAATTGAGCATGGCTTTATTGCCAAATCCTAGTCAAGCACAAACTACCTTAACCTTAGGTAGAGCGTTGACAGAAGATGTACAAGTTCAGTTATTGGATGTTACTGGTAAAGTTTGTCAACAACATACCTTGCCTAGAGGAGAAAGAAACCTTCAACTAGACATTTCTAACTTACCCGCTGCTGTTTACTTAGTTCAATTGAAAGGTAAAAACTTTAATGCTACTCAGAAATTAGTAGTAGAATAATAGACTTTTTGTAAAAAGTTATAAAAGGGCTTTCCAATCACTGGGAAGCCTTTTTTTGTCCTTTAGGCATACGCTGTCTTCTCACTTAGGTGCCCTCCCCTTCTAAAAGCGAAAAAAAGCTGTATTTTCATAATTAGTCCTATTAGGATTCTTTAATACACAACAGGCTTAAAGCCTAGCCTTTATGAAAAAAACTACTTCCTCTTACTTTATTTTTCCTCTTCTGACTTTCAACATTTCACTTACCATAAAGGCCATCTTTCTACAGAGAATATTCCTGTCCAATTGGTTTATTATGCGTTTGAAGGAGGTCCAATACGACTTGCTTGGAATCTCTCTATTGCTACCTTAAATGGCCAGCATTGGTGGTCCATCAAAATCAACGCACACACAGGAGCCCTCTTAGCAAAAGCTGATTGGGCAACCCATTGTGCCTTTCCTCATAATGGTGCTCTTTCTAGCACTTCCTGCCTGTCTTACCCTAAACCAACACCTTCTAACAGCTCCCTGCTCAATACTTAGTTTTCCCACTTCCTTTAGAAAGTCCACAACAGGGCAGTCGATCTATTGTCATCAATCCTTCTGACAGCCTTGCTTCGCCTTTTGGTTGGCACGATAGCAATGGGATCTTTGCTTGGCTTCCAACTATGTTTTTTATAAAAAAAAACACAAAACAGCTCTTAGAATCGTTCTATCAATACGAACAGTTTTTTGTTTTCCTTAACAGTTATAAACTTTTTCATTTCAACCCTGTTGTTCTATTTAACCAACCAATCTGTGATAATCCCCGCCATTTTTTATTACTCTATAATTATTACTCCAAACGTATGAAAAAATTACAATGGACAGGGTTATTAATACTCTGTTGTGTCCTATCCATGAGTGCACAAAACCAGCACGAATTACTTCAAAAATTTCTAGAGCAACACCATCAACAACAAGGTTTAACCAAAGATGACATTGCTAATTGGGAAGTCACCAGCCAACATATTTCAAATACCAGTGGTGCAACCCATCTCTATTTCCACCAAACCTATCAAGGCATTCCTATAATCAATGGAGTAGCCAATGTTGCCATCAAGGACGGAGCAATTAAAAGCATGGGGAATCGTTTAGTCAGCAACCTAAAGGCCCGCATTCAAAATACCGCTCCTAGCCTTTCGCCTCAACAAGCCATTGAAAAAGCAGCACAGGCGTTACAACTAGACGCTCCTCAAAACTTAAGAGCACTAGAACCCATTAGTCCACAACATTTTGTGTACAACAAAGGAAACATTTCTAAGGAAAACATTCCAGTTCAACTGGTCTACTACGCCACCCAAGAAGGAAAGATAAAACTCACGTGGGATTTATCTATTTATACCTTAGACGCCCAACATTGGTGGTCTGCCAAAATAGATGCCCAAACAGGCGAATTAGTACAAGTAGTTGACTGGGTAGTCCATTGTAACTTTGAGCATGGAGAAGGACCTACCACATCACATACCCACATCCAACAAAATACCCATCATGCCACTCCAAGTCCAGAAACAGTACAGCAACCCGATCAATATACGGTTTACGC
>JBOEFW010000142.1:0-15046 GCA_050633105.1 Aureispira sp.
TTCGTCAGCACCTCTAGTTCTTTTTCTATCTTCCAATGTCCGTCCAATTACACTCAACTCCTTCATCCAATCCTTCTGCTCCTCCACCGACTTCCCCTGCGCACCATCGATCGCCAACTGCATGGACTGCATCAAATTCTGACCAATATAACTTGCCAAAGGGCTAATATCTTCAAAAGTACTTGAATTCAAAGCGGTATAATACGCCTGTCGTTGTTCCAAATACACAATAGCAGGCATATACCCTTGTTGCATCAAAATCAAATTCATAAGAATCCGCGCCATTCTGCCATTGCCATCTCCAAAAGGATGAATATCAATGAAACGCTTATGGAAACCACAGGCTACTTTGAGTGGATGCAACTGGTACTTTTTTTTGCTATGGCGATTGAGTTTATTTTGACCCAAGTGATTGTTCGCCCAATTCATTAACTCGTTCATCGCTGTAGGAACTTCTGTTGGCGCTAGAAATTCTAGTTTCTCTCCTGTAGGAGTTAGTAGGTAATTGGGTTGTTTTTTCCACTCCCCAGGGTTAATTTCTACATCTTTCTCTTTACTATTGTCATAATCAGGTATCAAGATCATTTTATGAAACGCCTTGATAAGGGATTCTGTTAAACGTATATCTTGATGTACAATTTCTTCCATTTCCTTCAAAACTTGGGCATGGCCTTCCATCTCTTTGTGGTCATTCATCGGTTTCCCCTTAGCCGTTAGGCCATAGTATAACAATTGCTTCGTCTCTGACAACGTGAGCGTATTCCCCTCTATGCTATTGGAGTTATAATTCCAATCCAATTGTAGTTTTTGCATAATCTTCCGATAACGATCGGCATCAATTGGGCGGTAGCCATCCAGTTGTTCTTTTAACTGGTCTAACTGTTTTATTAAGGTGGTAATGGTCATCATTATAAACTAAAATAAAGGAAGTAGGCAGCTTGTCATATCAAGCAAATACCTAGTAATTCTCAATTATGAAAGATAGCAAATTATAAGCATAAGGGAAGTAGAATACAAAAAATGCTCTACTTTTAGTAGCTTTGAAGTCTTCTAACTAGGAAGTTTCTAAAACAACGTCCATCCCTTACAACAACCAGCAACAATGAATTATTTGTTTTTTTTGATCGCTCTCTTGAGCAGTTCTCCCCTATTGGCCCAACTTAATCATTACTCTGGCAATCGCGCCCTTAATAACAATACAACAGGAGTCCAGAATACGGCACTGGGGAACGATGTGTTGCGGAGCAATCAATCTGGCAGTTACAATACTGCAACAGGAGCAGGTGCCATGTATTACAACCAAACAGGAAAAAGTAATACTGCCTTTGGTTATCAATCGCTGTATAGAAACTATTCTGGGAAAGAAAATGTAGCCTTGGGGGCCAATGCCCTCAATTCTAACAGTTCGGGCAATTATAATACAGGAATTGGAACCTATGCGCTAGGGTTTAACACCAATGGTACCAATAATACAGCAGCAGGTTATCATGCCTTGATGAGCAATATTGGCGCCTCTGCCAATACCGCTTTTGGAGCCTTTGCTTTACAGAGCAATACCAAGGGCGAAAACAATGTAGCGTTGGGTTATTATGCGCTTTACAACAATACGGTGGGTATTTGTAATGTTTCTTTGGGGACGAATGCTTTGGGCAATAACCTCTCTGGGAGTTACAATGTCTCTAGTGGACACCAATCCATGATGAAAAATAAATCAGGCAATTACAATGTAGCCTTAGGCACCAAGGCCTTGCATACCAACCTCAATGGTTCTCGTAATGTGGCTTTGGGGTACTTATCTATGTTTAAGAATATTTCTGGTTTAGAAAATACTTCTTTAGGGGTGAAAAGTATGTATACCAATAGTTCTGGAGATTACAATGTAGCTTTGGGGGCACAAAGTATGCGCGACAACAAAACGGGCAATGAGAATGTAGCTGTTGGGTATCAAACCTTAGAGAAAAATACGGCGGGCAGTCAAAATACAGCCTTAGGTTATCAAGCTTATGCCTTAGGGTTTGCTTATGGTAATTCTACTGCTATTGGAGCCCATTCTCAAGTGTCCGCAAGTAATCAAATGCGTTTTGGAGATGAGAAAGTAACCAGCATTGGTGGTAAAGTTTCTTGGTCTAAAGTATCCGATGAACGCTTTAAAGTAGGCATCCAAAAAGATGTTCCAGGTTTGTTGTTTATTAACCGCCTAGAACCTGTAACCTATTATTTGGATAACAACAAATTACGAACCTTTCAAGGACGTACTCCCTTGGATTCTTCACAAGCTGCTTACACGAAGGAAACAGGTTTCTTAGCACAACAAGTAGAACAAGCTGCTCAAAGCGTTGGTTTTGATTTTAGTGGTGTTGATCGCCCTGCTTCTGCACAAGATCATTATGCATTACGCTATGCTGACTTTACCGTTCCTTTAGTAAAAGCAGTGCAAGAACTTTCTGCCGAAAACGAAGCTTTAAAAGCCAAAGTTGCGGCATTAGAAAAAGAGAAAGAACGCCTCTTATCCTTAGAAAAAGAAGTAGCAGAAATCAAGGCACTGTTGGGCACCCAAGCAAAGAAAGACTAAACCATCTATTTAAAGATCTTCTAACAGCTCCAGAAGAATCGTATCTTGTAAAGCTGGGTCTTTCGTATGTGCAATATAGTTTTCTTTGAAAAAATTAAGCTGGTATTTACTACAATAGAAATGCGTGCATTCAAAATAGCCTTCTGCATTTGTTATCGTAGGTTGGTCTAAAGTATCTCCGTGTATGTTCGCTAAAGCAATTCGGACTCGTACTCCTTCTAGTGGTTCTAAGGTTTTTGCATCGAGTACAACACCACTTGCATCTGTTTTGCAACTACAAGCCTTTCCAATAAAAGCGATTGTAATTGTAATTAATAGTAAGAAAAGGTAACGCGCCATAGTTAGAGGGTTTAAAAAGAAATAAAAACTAACTTAAGAGAAGTTTTAAAAACTTCCTAGAATAAATCGTCTATATACACACTAAAATAGGCACAATTATAGTTTTAGTAAAACAAACATTCCCATTGAGTCATAAAAATAAAATTCATCATGATGCAGTATAGTTTAGCGATTTTGGCGCTATTATTAGGAACAATGCCCTGTTATGCCACCAGTGACGTCGATAGTACACATTGGCATTCTACTGCTATGGAAATGAGTTTCTTGATGAATAGAGTCCGCACCAACAAAAGTCTAGAAGCGAGGCAAGGAGCGTCTGCGGATTTAGAAAAGCTCCTACAAGAAACCTTGGAGCGCAATGGTTCTTATGCCTATGACTTTGCAGATTTAGAAGGTGTTTCTATCCTACAACCAGAGGATAAAGCATTTAAAATTTTCACTTGGCAACTCTATGTAGATAAAGAACACTATAAATATCAGGGCTTCATCCAAACCAAGGAAGGGAAAGTTTTCCCTTTAACCGATGGCTCCGAAGAAATGCGCACTGTAGAATTTATGACCTTACGCCACACCGATTGGTACGGTGCCTTGTATTACAACCTTCGTCCCTTCAAACATGAGGGAGAGACTGCTTATGTCTTGTTTGGGTTTGATGCCTACAGTTTCTACAACCGCCGCAAGGTGCTCGATGTGTTGTATTTTGATGGCAATGGCAAGCCGCGCTTTGGAAAAAGTGTCTTACAAATGAAAGATGGGCGTGGTCGAGTTCGCAAAGTAAAACGGTTCTTGATGGAATATTCTTCCAGTGTTAATGTTACACTCAACTATTCGGAAGAACAGGATATGATTATTTACGATCACTTAATTTATGGTTCTCCAATTGCCAATGCAGGCCCTTCAAGTGTTCCTGATGGCAGTTATTGTGGCCTTGAGTTGGATCGTTCTGGAATGTGGACCTTTGTCGACAAAGTACACAAAGATGATCCTAATAATGTATTGGTGAGTGCCTCCAGCTATGAAGATGCCTTTAATGATGGGCAGAATCAGAAACGTAAAAGAGCAAAAGAAAAAAAGCAACGAAAGGATTTATTTGGGCGCGTACGTTAGTTGGTCTTTGTACTCTAGATTTTTTTTAAAATAGAAGTCCTCTTGGATTTTAGGCTTGCCTAAAATCCAAGAGGACTTTTTTTGTTGCTTTGAGTCTTCTTTGCTACTCAAAAAGGAAATAAGTTCATGGCTTTTGTCACAGCTTCGGAGTTCCGTTGTCTAACCTAAAAAGACAAAATTATGAACAAAATTTTTCCTGATAATTTTATTAAGCTTGTTTTAATGACAAGCATTTGGGTAAACATTTCAGAAGTTTTCCGTTATTTCTTGATTGTAATGCCTACGATGAGAGAAGAGTTAGCCTCGATTTCAAATGTTGCCCCAATGGATTGGTGGATATTTTCAATATGGGGCCTCTGGGATACCATTCTAACTGCTAGCATTGTTTTTATCACTTGGCTTTGTTATAAAAGCTTTGGAACAGGCAAAAGAACAATTCTTATTGCTGGAACAATTTCTTGGGGCATGTTTTTCTTATTATTTTGGATTGGAATGGTTAACATGAATTTAGCTAATCCAACCTTATTGATCGTTACACTACCCTTATGTTTATTAGAAACAATGGTTGCAGCGTGGATCACTATTAAATTAATTGATAAATATCATGCTTGAAAACCCATTAAACGATGACCATTACCAGCCCCAAACGGATGCCCTTTTAGTGGTTGAAGCGTTAAACGGTTCCAAACCTTCCTTAGAATTATTGATTAAACGGCATCAACCTTTTATCTACAACATTGTTTGGAAAATGGTTTTAAATCCTCAAAACGCAGAGGACATTACTCAGGATATCTTAATCAAAATCATCACCAAGCTTCCACAATTTCAACACAAGAGCCAATTTAGAACCTGGCTTTATCGAATTGCGGTGAATCATGTCTTGAATGTAAAAAAACAGTTTAGGGAAGTACAATTTACAGATTTTGATACGGTGGCAACAGTTCTCCAACAATTACCTGATAATGATGCCCCTGAAACAATAGAAGATATCAAGGAAGATGTAAAAATAAGTTGTACTGCTGGGATGCTCCTTTGTTTAGATAGAGCACAGAGAATAGTATTCATCTTAGGAGCAATATTCAATATTAAGAGCCAACTTGGTGCGGATATTTTAGAGATTTCGGCGGTGAATTTCAGGAAACGGCTAAGTCGGGCAAGAAAAGATTTACACAATTTCATGAATGATAATTGTGGTTTAATAAACAAATCAAATCCATGTCGATGCCCTAAAAAAACACGTGCTTTTATTGCAAATGGCTGGACAGATCCTGATGACTTACAATTCAATTCAAGAATTATTACAGATTTATATAAAGCTGTTCCTAAAAAAAATGAGGTACTTTTAGACATCTATGAAGAGAAATATCAATTGCTATTCTCTGAACACCCTTTACAACGCCCCTTAAAAGAAGTAGAATGGGTTAACAATATCCTCAAAGACAAAAAAATCGAACAACTATTCAATCTCAATGACTAAAAACATACAATGAAGCTCTGCTCTCCTTTAAGAACGTAGGATTTGTTGTTAATTCGTAGAACGTAGAACCAAGTAACTCCACTAAATGTTATTTCTATAACCTTCTTCACCGTAAGGCTAACCAAAATGAAAACAGCTTTTTCTATACCCTCTTCTTTTTTGCCTTCCTAGCTTGCAACGCTCCAAAAAATATAAAGTTCTCTCCTTCAGAGATTGTAAAAATTGAAGTGCCCCAAGGGTTTCCTAGAACCTCTATCAATATGAAAGAGGGTTTTGAAAAAGACCTTCTAGAGGATTTATATTGGTGCATGTCTTGGACATTAGATCAAGCCAAATATGAGCGTTATACAGCCAATATAAAAGCTAGACAGGCTGATTTTATTTTTGAAAACGAGAAATGGAAGATCAATGAAAAATAATTACAGGACGTAACCTTCTATCACCAAAGCGCTATGGAGAGGCTCTTTCTTTTAAGTCGCCTTCTTTCTAAAACAATCCCTAATCTTAATTCTTACTAAAATTCGGGATGTCTTCTATTTTTCTTACTTTAGAGGCTTGTTTTTTCGCAGCACACCCCTGCTGTTTCATCCTTTAGTTTTGTTTTATGTACACCTTGTGGTTGATGCCTGATGCAGATGCGTACAGTAAGTTGAGCCAATTGATTGTGGACTTAAGTTCCTCTCATGACACGCCTACTTTTGAGCCGCATGTGACTTTACTGAGTGGGATTGTAGATCCTTTAGAGGTTGCACTAGACAAAACAGAAGAGTTGGCCAATAGCCTATTGCCCATTTCCGCAGCACTTACTCGAATTGAGTTTTTGGAGCGTTATTATCGCTGCTTGTTTTTTCGGACGAGTGAGAGTGAAGATATTTTAGAGGCGCGGCACTTGGCTGAAGCTATTTTTGACCATACAAGGGTTGATCCTTTTATTCCCCATGTTAGTTTTTTATATGGCTCCTTGCCTGTTTTTCAAAAGCAAGCCATTATTGATAGTCTAGGAGAATCCTTTTTTATGGATTTTAGGTTGCCTAAATTGCGTTTGGTGGAGACGCAGCGACAGCCAGAGAATTGGCAGTTATTGGCGGAATTTGATTTGGATTAAGGTTATTATATTAGATACAGGGCACTATTGCAATAGTGCCCTGTATCTAATTTCTTTACTTCTTTTAACGCTCTTGATTAGCGCGCTCTTTCTTTTCTACTTCTGCCTCCACAGCATTTCCTTCTTCTTCATCCCCTCCCAATTCTCTAGTTAAAATATCTTTCAACTGATTGGGATCAATGCGTTTAAGTAGAATATTCTTATTCTCATCCAATAATACCAGATAAGGGTTGGCTTTGAGATCGTAGGTCTTTTTGGCAACCGCCAAAGGATAAGGATCTTCAGAAGTATTCATAAAGCTCATGCCTTTTTCCTCAATTTTTTTCTTGCATTGATCGAGGTCTTTCCAGCTTTTGCTACATACTCCAAATACTTCAAAACCTTTGTCTTTAAACTCTTCGTATACAGGTACTAATTTTGCGCTTGTTTTGCTACAATTACCACAAGTAGGATCCCAGAAATAGAGTACTGTGAATTTTGCTTTGACATCATGTAAAGTAATGTAGCTGCCATCCATTTTTTTAAGTCGAATATTAGGCGCTTGCAGACCACAACGCAATGGTTTGATTGCTTGTACATTAGCACAAATTTTCTCCAATTGGACAGAATCAACCCAATCAGCATCTCCACTACAATAATACTTCTCTCCAATAAAGACATAGACCGCATCCATACAAATGATCTTACTTTTGGCGTATTTATTCAAATACTGCGCAGCAAAGTACTGGAACAAATCTTTGTTCCCTGCCGCTTGATACCTAGATAACATATAATCTACGGCAGAAGCAATAGAATCAGGCGCTTGAACCGTCATTTTATCCACCCAAAAGTTCATCTTATCTTCCAAAATTGGCGTGCGAATTAAACGTTCATCTGCCCAATCAAAATTATCCCAATAATGGGCTCTTAGATAGAGGTAAGCATCCATTCTAGACAAACCTTCTGGGGGTTCAGGACGCATAGAAGCGCCAATCATTTTGGCAGTTAAGGTGGTCGGATGCTTTTCGATTAATTCTTCTTGGCGTGCACGACGTTCTTTAGACAAGGCCATTCCTTGTTCTTGCAGTATTTTTTTCTCCTCTTCGGTTGCTTTACCTAACTGTCCTTGCAAATCTCGCATTTGCTTGTCATTCACCATTCCATCTTTGATGTATTCCAAAAAGACTTCATTGTCTTTGGAACCTTTGATCTTAAGATTTTTGGTCAAGTTGCGGCTAGCATCCATTTTGGTATGCAATACCATTCTTTGTTGGTCTTCTTTGTTAGGAACAAGAAAATCGAAGTAGATGCCTTCTGATTTTAGGTAGATAAAATAAAGACCACCAGGAAGGCTTTCTTTTCCTTTAAATATCCATTCCCCTTTTCCACTATTCTCTTCTAGGGTATCTTGCACTAATAATTTGGTTCCTCTGTGGTAGCCCAGAATCAGGGTATCCGCCTCATAATTATCAATCTTGACGCGGATATTATAACCTTCGTCTTGTGCCCATAAAGCATTGCTGCATAGCCCCATTAATAGGAGAACAAAGAGGCTTTGTAGTACTGTTTTCATAATATTTTTTTGTTTTCCCAGTGAAACTAGGACTGGGGATAAGTATAAGAATGCGTATTTGTACTCGTTTACAACGGCTAAATCTACCGTAATAATCTTCAAGGTACAGGTTTATAACTAAAAGACTAGTTAAATAAATGTTATTGCGCAAGAGGGAAAGCCAATAAAACTTTCCCTCTTACAAAACCTACTCAAAAGACTATTTTTGGGGCGCGGCATCGTTCAGCTCTCGCTCCAAAATATCTTTGACTTGATTTGGATCTAAACGTTTCCAAAGAATTTTTTTATCCTTGTCTAATAACATCAAGTAAGGATTCACTTTGATGTCATATTTTTTCTTGACTACTGCTAAGGGGTAAGCATCATCTGAGACATTAATAAAATCCATTTTCTTATCTGCAATCTTCTTTTTGCATTTATCAATCTCCTTCCAAGTCTTACTGCATATTCCAAAAACTTCAAACCCTTTGTCCTTGTATTCATTGTAAACAGGAACTAATTTATCGGTTGTTTTGCTACAATTACCACAATCAGGATCCCAGAAATACAAGGCAACAAATTCTGCTTTAACATCATACAAATCAATTGGTGTTCCATCCATTTTTTTGAGGCGAATATTGGGCGCATACAAACCACATTGTAGAGGTTTGAGGGTTTGCACATTGGCACAAATCTTCTCTAATTGAGCAGAATCTACCCAATCTACACTACTACCACCATTACAATAATACTTCTCTCCAATAAACACATAAACCGCATCCATACAGATAACTTTTGTCTTGGCGTACTTATTCAGCAACTCAGCGGCTCCATAACGAAACATCTTTTTATTGCCTGCCTTTTTAAGATTACTCAAGACATAATCCACAGCCACAATCATGGAATCAGGCACTTTGACGGTTAAGTTTTCTGTCCAATTTTCTAATTTATTTTTGAACGCGTTGGTACGAATAAGGCGCTCATCTGCCCAGTCAAAATTATCCCAAAAACGCGCGCGGTAATAATAAAAACCTTGCTCTCTGCTTAATCCTTCAGGTACCTTGGGAGGCGTTGCTGCTAGAATCAATTTAGCTGCTAGAGAGGTAGGATGTTCTTTTGTTAAGTTCAGTTGATAATTGCGTACTTTCGCCTCAATCGCTACACGCTTCTCTTGGATCTTCTTCTTTTTGGCTTCGTCTTTTTCTGCTTCCAACTCCTTTACCAAACGCCCCTCTTCTGCACGTCTATCATTGAGGTATTCCAAATAAGCATAGAACAAAGCATTAGGAGGCGAATTCTTAGCTTTTAAATGCTTATTCAGATCTTTCCCTTCTAATTTAGTTCTAAAAACCATGTCTTTCTGGTCTTCGTCACTAGCAATCAAAAAGTCAAAGTAGATATTATTGGGTTTGGTGAGAATAAGATACATTCCTCCATCCAACGGTTTATCTCCTTTAAAAACAAATTCGCCTTGGGCATTGCGCTCGGTAAGGGTATCTTGGACATAAATTTGTTTGCCCATATGGTACCCCAAAATGCAAGTATCATTCTCATAGTTATCAATCGTAACACGGATAGTGTACGCATCGTCTTGAGCCATCAAACTAACGCTGCTCAATAAGGCAAGGGCTCCTACAATTAGGGTAGTTATTTGTTGTTTCATATATTTAGTCTAATTTTTCAGGTCTCTTTTTGTCGTAAAATTATTATTTTGGAGGTGAGCTAGGCAAAGTTTCTGCTTGAGAAGTTGGTAAAGCCTCTCGTTTTTTTCTAGCCTCTATGGCTTGCATTTTTTTTATTTCTAAATTATTAAACCGAGCAACCAAGTAAATTTTTCCTGCTTGTACATTTAACAAAAAGCGCTTCAAAGCACGTACTTCTCGATCCAATTGTAAATCCTGTGTGGCATCATCTAAGTCAAAGGTCTGCAAAACATAACTGGCAGTGCTTTTATTTAACGTCATATAACTGTAAGGAATAAAAGTAGTCGTATCAAGGCCTCCGCTAGGAACGTCTAAATATTCCCGAATAGCTTCGCCCTCCTCCTTCGCCAATTCATTAAAAATAGAAAAAGGGCGGTAAAAAGTAGAATTGCTAAACAACTGGTATCCTTCTTCACTGTTTTGTTGCCGCACGCGCTTGACCAATCCTCTAGAAAAATAACGTTCTTGTGACATAAACCAATAGGCTTGATAGAAAGGTTCTGTTTCAAAAGCCAAGTATTGTTCCAAAAATAGGCGATGGTCATAATACAAAGCTTGCCGTAGACGCAAACGATTTTCGTACGTTTGTAAAGCCGTTAGCGTTGCTTCTTTGGCAACCCCTGCTTGCGCATCAAAATCTGTATAATTACCAATGTACCAGAGTTCAAAAGCTCGATTGTGTTTTTCCACCGCAAAGCTTTTCAAATCTTGGCGCATTTCCCGAATCGCCGCATAAACGAGTCGATAATCCTCCTCTTCTATTGCTTTTTGTACCGTTAAAAATTGCTCAAACTTTGTTTTCTCAATCGTATAAAAACAAATCTCACTAAATGTTTTAGGCAATTCGGTCTTATTTTGGCCTTGAACATTCCAAGTCAATAAGAAAAAGCATCCCCAACAATAGTACTTCAAGGTAGATAGTAGGCCCATCAATTGGCTTCTTGTGATAATAAAATTGTCAATACAACTTTCATCATTAAATAATCGCTTGGCTAAAAGCATATAAACTAGAAAACGCTCCCCAGACCTTTTCTTTGATGGGCGCATACGCCGCTTGATCTAAATCGGGCTTGGTTGTTAATAAAACTGTCCGCATCTCTAATTGTTGTCCAAAAACAAGATCACTTACAGAATCGCCCACCATAATAGAGGCGTTAAAATCGATCTGTGGAAAATCAGCTTTGGCCTGCCAAGCCATTCCTGGATTGGGTTTTCGACAATATGGTTGAGTTCGTTCATGTTCCATACAAGCATAAACGCCATCAATACGACCTCCTGCTCTTGTTATTTCCTCTAACATTCGTTGATGTAATTTTACTAAGTCTTCTGCTGTCATTAGGCCTTTGGCCACTCCTTGTTGGTTGGTCACGATTACAATACGATCAAATTTTCGTGCCAAAATAACCAACGCCTCCAAGGCTCCTTCTAAAAATTCCCATTCTTCCCAATGGCGCACATAACTCCCAATAATTCTCTGATTGATGACGCCATCACGATCCAAAAATAAGCTTTTATATGACATTGTTGTTGTTATCCTTTAGTTATTAAAGTGTTATAATTGATTGGCGAAATAGAATTAAGGGTACTTTTTTTGGAACTCTGCCAAGAGTTCTTACCTTTGTCTTCGCAAAAATACGCAAGGTATTCCAACTATCGAAATACAACTGTCTTTACTTGTCCCTTTTTGTATTGAATTAAAGGCAGTAGACTTGTGCTTGTTAACTGAATAACACTATAATGAAAGATACCCCTAAATCGTTGTCCAAAACGATTGGCGCTTACTTTTTTTTCTTGTTAGGCTCCCAAGTTGCGCTGCAAAGCAATGGTTTTGCCCCTCAACAATATCCAACAACAACGCCTACTGCTGCCCAATTAACCGTTAACAGAGGGGCCATTACGCCCCTAGTAACAACAGAAGCCCTACCTACTTCTTTATCTTTGGCTCTGTTAGCCGAAGAACAACCCCCACATATTGAGATTGAGCACCGTGATATCACTGGCCTCAAACGCGAAATTCTCAGCAAACGCAAACGCGACGCCCGTCGTGCCCAACGTGCAGCCAATGCACTCCAAGAAGACAACAACGAACAAGAACACGAAGCAGAAATCGAAATCATAGAATTGCCTGTCGCTTATCACGCTATTTTTGATAGCTTAAGTGCTGTTGGTGTTCGAGGCAATGTTTTGCAAGAAGCAAAAAAATACTTAGGTTTAAAATATATCTGGGGTGGTACTACTCCCAAAGGATTTGATTGTTCTGGCTTTACCTCCTATGTACTCGCTCAAAAAGGGGTAGGGATTGCGCGCAGTTCTCGCTATCAAGCCAAACAAGGAAAAGCGGTAGATTTGTCAAAAGCTAAAACAGGAGATTTAGTCTTCTTTAGTAAATATGGTAAAGGCGGTCGAGTGACCCATGTTGCTCTAGTGGTCGACAACAAAGACGATGGCGTTTATATTATTCATTCTACCCGTCGTGGAATTGTCGTAGATAACCTTTCTGAGTCCAATTACTGGAAACCTAAAGTTTTGTACGCTAAAGATGTGATCAGCAAGGGGTAAACATCCTCTATTTATAAAGAAATGACAAGCATTAAGAGAACATTCTCTTAATGCTTTTTTTATGTACCCACCAAAACAATATTTAACAGCATCTATTACCATAACGCCCTTAGGCGTATTGATTGAGTAAATCACAAAGGGCAGTTCCTATAATTAGAAACCAAAACAAGTAACAAAAGTAGCCTTCCATTCCTACACCAAAATAAATAAGAATCCCAACTAACAGAAATCAATTTTCCTACGTTTGTATTAATGGAAGTCCATTGTTTATCTTAAAAAAATAATAGTCTTCTACATTATTTATGTTCTTGTCACCTTTTATCCCCCTAATCCTGTTTTATTATGAATTTAAAGATCCAAAACCCTTGTGATGAAAATTGGGAGGCGATGACGCCTACTGAACAAGGACGCTTTTGCCAGAGTTGCCAAAAAGAAGTCGTTGACTTTACATCGTTTTCTTTGCCAGATATTAAGCTTTATATAGAGCAGCATACTGGAGAATTGTGTGGTAATTTTGAGGAGACTCAAATGGAGGCATTTAATCTCCGTTATCAAGCACTTCCTACCCCTTCTAGAATAAGACAATGGGCCGCTGCTGCTGTTTTGACTGCCGTGGTTACGCTTCCTAGTTTTGGGCAGGATACGCTTCCAGTTGCTCCTGTGCGAGTTCACACCCCATTATCCTCCAATTATGTTCCCTACAACGAAGCCAATGTTCTGGATAAAGTAACCTTATCTGGTCAAATTTGGGATCCAACGCAAGAAGAAGCTGTTGTGACTGCAATTCTATCCATCACGGGGACCGATGTTATTGGTACGACAGATGCCAAAGGTTATTTTTCGCTCCAAGTACCTATCTCTCAAAAAACTATGGTGCTTGTCATCAACCATGTGAACTATGGAACCAATACGTACGAAATTATTCCCAATCAAGCGCGTGCTGGTTTGTTAATAGAACTTAAAGCTCCAGTTCAAGAGAAAACGGCTGCTGAAACCAACGTTTCTGTAAAAAAGTATAAAAAACGAAGAAAACAAAAATTTAACAAAAGAGGGCGGGTCATAATGGGTTGTCCAGCTTGGTAACTATAATCATCTATGCAATTAACCATCCATAATCCCTGTCAAGAAAACTGGGCAGAAATGTCTCCAACAGAGCAAGGCAAGTTTTGTGCAGCTTGCCAAAAAGAAGTGCAGGATTTCACTAGCTTCTCTTTTCTCGAAATAAAACAGTTTTTTGAAGTAGTAACAGGCCCTATTTGTGGGCACTTTAACCAACAACAACTCCGCTCGTTTAATACCCTTTACCAACCCTTGCCCACTCCTTCTAGGATACAACAATGGGCAGCCGCTGCTGTTTTAACAGCGGTCATCACATTGCCTAGCTTTGGGCAACTTCCAAGTGCAAAGCAGGCCAAGCCCATATTACCTCTTCCAAGCCCTATTCAAAGGCTTCTAATACTTCCATAAAGCAACTTGCTGATCCAATTAGCCACCCAACAACGGTAGTCCTTGCGGGTCGAATCTGTGATGTAGAACTTAAAGAAGGCTTACCTTTTGCTACTATTTCCGTCACAGGTACCATGATAGGAGTTCAGGCAGATTGGGATGGTTATTTTCAATTAGAAGTACCTTTTTCAGAGAAAGCAATTGAGTTAACGATAAGTTTTGTTGGTTACGAAACGGTTCATCTTACTATTGTACCCAATAAAAACCAGGATCAATTAGTCATAGAAATAAAAGAACCTGAACACAACTCTGAATATTTCATAGATGGTTTTGTTATCACAATGCCTCTTAGCAAACAAGAACAACGCTCAATAAAACGATTAGCTAAACAAGAAGCAAAACGGCAAACGAAGCAAGAAAAAAGACGGGAACAATAAAAGAAAAAATAGACGCTTTGCTATTTAACATTGAAACGCCTTGCTCTACAAATTGGCAAACCATGTCTCCTGCCTATTGTATCCATTGTCAAAAAGAGGTAGTGTTTGTAGTCTCACATTTATAACATACCTATTGTTCTTTAGAGAAGCGCCTACCTATCCTACTTTAATACTGAAAGAGTACCTTAAAACAGTATTTCAAAGAGATCAATATCCCTTTGATTTGTGTAACTACTTTAGTTGGTTTTTAAGAAGGTGCAAGGCTAGAAAATGAAAAATATTGTGGTTGAACTTTTGAGTAGTTTAAAAGGTTCCTTTTTTGTTACTCTAAATTATGGACATTATTTCGATGTGATAACTTCTTGCAGGTATCCCGATTATACCCCTTATAGATACCTATGTGAGAGATTATAAAACAAGACAGGCACATTCCTAAAATGTTGACTAACGCCTATCATCTGCGGCACTCGCGGCCTTCGCCACAGTTGCAGCCGCGAGTGCCGCAGATGATAGGTTTATTTTTATGCAGCAGCGCGGAATAAAAATAACTATCCCTATTAAGAAACTAGCCGCACCCAGCGGCTACAAAGGAGAGGACAAAATGCCCTTGTGGCTGGCGACCCGATAGCGAATGGAGTGGCCAGTATAGTGCAGGAAAGCCCGATTAATCGGGGGATGCGCTAATAACCTGAAAAGCCCCAAACTGAATTTATTAGTTTGGGGCTTTTTTAGGCCAATAGCTACCATCTTTAGCTTCGCTGGGCCTTCGG
>JBOEFW010000142.1:15158-16640 GCA_050633105.1 Aureispira sp.
GCGCCCAGAGGCATGACAGAAGGCAGCGGCTAGCAACTGGTAGTTTTTCAACTACTCGGGTTGGCTTGTACCAGTGGTACAAAGAGCTTATGCCTAGCCTATGGACTGTCTACTCCTGAGGAGGAACACCGCTTTTCAAGTAATCAATAACAAGTTCCTTTTTTGAATACCCTAAAGGTTTTGCAATCTTATCTCCAGAAGTATTAAAAATACAAAACATTGGTTGATAATACTGATTCATTAATTTTCTCTGTAAATCAGAATTATAACTTCCTACAGTTTGAATTGAATCTTTCATTTTCCTATCATCACACATTAAACGAGTTACGACAAAAGACTTTAATACTTTTTTTATTTCCTTATTTTCTAATAACTCATCAACATAATTTGTAGAACTACCATATAAATCAAAAATGATCAAAAGATTTTTATTCATTTCTTCTGCTTTGACTTTTCCTTCTTCAAAATCATTAAAATATATAATTTCCTCTTTCTCGGTACATCCCAAGAAAAAACAAATCATCGTTATAATTACTATATATTTCATACTATTTAGCTCCTTTTTCATTGAAGAATTTATATTCTTGAAGTTTTTCTTCTATTAATCTATTTATAGATGGAGGATCAGTTTCTCCATATTTTTGTAAAACATAAATATTTCCAGCGTTGTCTCTCCCTCCATAAACCATAAAGTGCATAGGAAAACCACCAGAATAATTAGTACCAATTATTGTTTCTCCAAAAATAGCTTTTTGAGAGTATGTTCGTTTAAAAAATTTATTTAGGACTTCTTGTGCACTTTCTGCGTCCATTCTATAATCACCAAATGAATACTGGCCATTGTATATGGGTTTGCCCCATACTCCATTAATAGCAAAATGATAACAATTATAATTTTTAAGTCTACTTCTTTGGTCTAGTGGAAATTCCTCTGAGTGCTTTATTCCATAATTAAAAGCATTTGAATAGTTACTTTCTGGAAGAGTCACATGACTTCCTCCTTTATGAGATCGATTATTCCATAAATCATCAACTTGACTTTCCCACTGGCTACCTTGTAAGAATTTTTGAAGTGACTCTTTGTTGTCTCCCACTTCTTGTTGTAAAATAATATCCCCATCTTTATTAAGAGAAGGTATCCAATCAGGTTTAGGTATCCAATGAGATATAGAATGTTCTTCTTGATGAAAAGAATTGCCTTTTTTCTTTGGTGGGGTAGTCTTTTTTTCTTTCTCCTTCAGGAGCAAGCCCTAATGGATCACTAAAAGAAATCGGATTGTTTCCCATTCCAGTATAAGACGAAGAATTCAGAAACCATTCTGTTAATGGATCAACTTGTCCCCATCTTCCAATTCAAGCCAAAGTCATCATTCAACTCTATACCATTATACAAGTATGGATCCCCCCCCCCAACCTGCGGCTGCACAAACTTCCACTCTCCTCGTATCCCCATTCCAAAGGGATAATAGTGCTCCTGCTGCA
>JBOEFW010000143.1:0-8966 GCA_050633105.1 Aureispira sp.
ATACCTAACCGATCGTTACTGTTAATATAGCTCGATAACATTTGCTTTTCTTGGTCTTTCATTTTTTTCTTGTAAAGAAAAACTCCTTTAGTCATTTTTCAACAAGATATTAATGGAGGGGGCTTTTGATAAAAAAAGTGTCCCGATCTAGTCAATCGAGACACTTCTAAATACCAACGAAGTTGTTTTAGCAACTCCTAAACTAATCAATTAAAAAGAATAGCTAGCTTGGAGTTTTCCCTTGCTATTATCTTTTACACAATCCTATATTGATTGTCTTTCCAAAAAGTAACCCTTTTCATTCAACAATCGTTAAATTTAATGCCTCTAAAGGGCAATTTTCTTCTGCAGCTTATCTCGCAGGCCTTACAAAGTTTGGCTTAAAGCCCTTTTCTTGTTGATAATTTCTTTATCTTTCTTGTCTTTGGAAATTTTTCCCAGACCCACCCATTTTTATTATCGATCTAACTTCAACTAAGAATTAATTAACATGAAAATATTGTTTACTCTTACTTTGTGCCTCTTTATCAGTGTTCTAACACAGGCTCAAAGCACTCAAACTATTCGTGGAAAAGTAGTCGATCAAGCCAGCCAAATGCCTTTAATCGGGGTTGTAATTTTGGTGGTAGATCAAGACATTAATACTACCACGGATATAGATGGAAATTTTGTTTTAGAAAAAGTCCCCGTAGGACGCCAAACCATCACTACACAATACCTAGGTTATGAGCCTTATCGTGCTGAAAGTATTCTGATTAGTACTGGTAAAATGAGCTACTTAGAAATTGGTTTATTGGAGCAAATTCAAACCACAGAAACCGTTGTTGTAACCGCTTCTGGTGGATCAGATGGAGTTGGCAATAAAGCCCTCAATGATCTTTCTGTTGTCAGTGCTCGTTCTTTCTCTGTAGAAGAAACCAAGCGTTATGCTGCAAGTATTGATGATCCAGGAAGAATGGCGGCGGCTTTGCCTGGTATTCAAACCGACCAAGATAATGAGAACGATGTAGTCATTCGCGGCAGTTCTTCTTTTGGTGTACTTTGGCGTTTAGAGGGCTTAGAGATTCCTAATCCAAGTCACTTTGCTCGCGCAGGCACAACGGGAGGAGGTATTTCTGTGCTTTCGGCTTCTGTTTTGGGGAATACCGATTTATCAACAGGTGGTTTTGCCGCAGAATATGGCAATGCTCTATCAGGGGTATTTGATATGCGCAACAGACGAGGAAACATGGTGGAACGCGAACATTCTGTCAAAATCGGCTTGATTGGAGTTGGTTTATCAACAGAAGGCCCCATCAAGAAAGGACGCAGTTCTTATCTTGTGAATTATCGCTATTCTACCTTAGGTATTCTTAATGCGATGGGTCTATATGTTGTTCGAGAAAACATTGCCAACAACTTTCAAGATTTATCCTTCAATCTTACCTTTAATTCTAAGGATAATAAAAATGAAGTAAAAGTTTTTGGTATTGGTGGGTTGAGTAAAGAGCAAATTTTCACTAAAGAGGATACAGCCGATTGGAAAATCTACTTAGACTATATTGATGAAATTAATGGTTCTAATTTAGGGATATTAGGCGTTAGTTTTAGACGCTTACTCAATGAGCAATCTTACTTAAAAGTAGTTGCTGGTTCTGTTTATAATCATAACTTTTCAAGAACCAACACCCCTAACTTAGCTACCTTTGATGTCAATGACCCAACACTCACAGAGAGTTTTGATTATCATACCTTTAGGAGCCAAATCCATGCGACTTATAGCAATAAATTGAGCAATCGTTTTCGCCTCAAAACAGGCTTATCTTTGACGGCCAACACCTATGATTTAACCTATTTCACGAACAATTACCAGTTTTTAGAGGACGTTCGTGGAAATACCTTTATTGGACAAGCGTATGCCCAAGGCAGTTATCGTCCTGCTTCCAACCTAACCATCAATGCAGGGGTTCATGCTTTGTTTTTGACACTCAATAATACCTATAGCATTGAACCTCGCTTGGGCTTAAAATACAATCCAACCAAGACCACAACAATTAGTGCCGCATATACTTGGCATGGCAAAGTTTTGCCTATTGGTACGTATTTATTGCAATTGCCTGATGGCAATGGCGGGACCTACCAACCCAACCGAGATTTAGAAATGGCTAAAATGCAACATGCCATCATAGGCGTTCAACAATCTATTGGTCAAGGTTTCAACATCAATGTAGAAGGCTATTACCAATATGGTTATGATCAACCTACTAGTCCTATTGTTAACAGTGGATTTTGGTTGTTTAATCAACGGGATAATTTTGGCACACAAGAAATGGTTTCTGGTGGGCAAGCACAAAACTATGGCGTAGATGCTACCTTAGAAAAAGCCTTTAGTCGCAGTTTCTTTGTTTTATTAACAGGCTCTTTATTTTGGTCTCAATACAAATCTTTGGGCGATACAGAATGGAGACGTACTCGCGTAGACAAACGTTGGGGAACGACTTTAATGGGTGGTTATGAAGTGTCCTTTAAGAAAGGTGGTGCTTTACAATTTGGCCTTAAAACATTCGTTTCTGGTGGCTTGCGTTATACGCCACCAGATGAAGCGGCGTCTATTGCAGCAGGCATTTATGTTCCTGATCAGAACCTTTACTTTGCAGAAGCAGCCAATACTTATTTCCGTTTGGATGGCCGTATTGCCTATCGTAAAAATCATAAGAAGCTATCCTACACCATTTCTTTTGATATTCAGAATGCGACCAATGCTCAAAATGTACGCTTCTTTGTTTATGATCGCAGCAACGTAGCCTTCATTCCTCGTTATCAATCTGGTTTATTACCTGTTATTAACTTTCAACTTGATTTCTAAGAGCGGTATTACTTCTTGAATCTGTCAGATTTGTTTCTAGTTCTACAAAAAAAATTTATTAGTAAATATATCAAGTTTAAAAAAGATGCCTGTTTGTAGCTTATTCCTAGGCTATAAACAGGCATCTTTCTTATCTATTCTAAGAGTTTGTTTAAAATTTATATTTAAGGTTGAAAATCAATAATTAGTGGTTNNGGGCTAAATGCCGATACTAAGTTGAAGTCAGGTTCATAAAGGCTTGTTTTTCTTTGATAACAAATTTAAACAGGCTCTTAGTTTTTAGATTGGTTTTTAGCCTTTTTGAGCGACTCAGGTTGTAGTTCGGCAACTCGTTCACACAGCCAAGTTCTATTTGCTAACGGATAGGTTGTTTCTACAGCTTCTTTTAAGTTTTTGTACTCTCGTTGGACTTTTTCACTATTCCAATAAGCATGATTTTCTAAAAATCGATAACTCCGACTTAGGAGTTGAGTGAAATTCTCATAAATAGCTTTATGTGCTGTAGTTAATTTCTTACTTCTACGAATATAATTTCTAAACGCATCACTAAGAGAATGCAATGCCTCTCCTTCTTCTGTTTCGTAATAAACTTTAAGTTGGATTACCTTTGCCCCAATATGATAGGTATAATTTGTAAACGTTACATCATGTAGTGCTTCTAATGCCTTGCGATACTCCATCTTAGCATAATACAGATAGGCCATTAACAAAGAGTAAGCACTATTCCGATCTTTGGGCAATAAACTATATTGATATTGTTCTATGAATTGCTCCGCCCATTCATGGTCTCCCAAATTAATCGCTGTTGTCCCAATGTTTTTATAGTCCCCATCAGACAAGTAACCATCTACAAAATTAATTTTGTATTCCACTAGATATTTTGAAATACTCAACATTTCATGAAGATACTTTTCTTCAGCTACATGGTTATAACGTTTGATACAATGATTTTCCAAATAATCATAAATATTCTTAAGCTCTTCTTTAGAAAACGTAGAACGATGTTCTAATAAAGATTCCTTTACTTGATTGAATTGTTCATCGCCTTCCTGTCCCAATAATAACATACGTAATAAACCTGCATAAACAATTAATGTTGGCTCTTCTGCATAAACGCTATCAGGCTGGTCTAAATATTCCAGTAATTCATCAACTAAACGGTATTGATAATTGCTCCCAATGACAATATTTCTACTGACCATATCACAAGCAATTTTCAGTTTTTTAGTGATAAAAAATAGATCTAAATAATCATTTTTAAGTTGTAAGTTTTCATTATAAGTACGTCCTCCTTGTGTAACAAATTGACGATCTAGTTCTCGATGATAAGCGACCTTTTCCCAGTACAAGTCTTCAATATCTCGATAATCACTTTCTGGACTGTGGTCTATTTTGCGCAAAATCGCTCTATAATCTTTATTTTGTTTGCGTCTTCGGAGCTCTGCTAAGACTTTAATGAGGTGTTGATTGTGCTTGTCTTCGTTATTTGTTAATACCAAAAAATCATGTAATAAACTTAATAACCGAGACACAGTCGTATTTAGAATATTGCTATTGTACTGTCGTTTGGGATAAAGGTGCTTAGAAATACGTTCTTTGTCCAAGAAGTGTTGCTTGCGATCATTCAAAATATACTTTGACAAATAAACAACTAATTTCTTCGCTTCTTGATGCTTATTAAAAAAAGGAGAATCCACATAATCACAGAAACGAGATAGTTCTCTAGAATTCAAATGTTTGAGAAGTGTTACAAGTTTGCTCTGTTGCATTATAAGTGGGATTAATTAAAAATAGAGTGGTAATAGTTATATGGCTAAGTGAAGTAGAAAGTCACCGTCTTAAATTCAAAATTAATATTTTTTTTTATTTTTCCTTTTTTAAAAAAGTTTTCATAAAGTTAAAACATTTTAAAACAATATAAAACAGCCTTTTATAAATAACAAAAACAACCTTTTTTGTAAGAAAAGGCTTTTTTTGTTTTTGAAAAGCCCTTTTATTCCATGCATATTTGTATTGTTCCTGATTATAAGGTTATTCAAGAAAAACAAGCAAACACTATCTTCTAGAATTTCTAATCCAAGAAAACAAGATTTGTGATAGCTCTCTTTCAAATAACCTTATTATAATTACCGCCTATTAATTCCCCTTTGGCAGCCAGGAGTATTTAACGGAAGGCTTAATCACTTGCTAATTTTGTTTATTCACACTACCTACAAATTTACAGAAACGTATCTTATGATGACCAAGACAAATATTTCTTTATTACCACGATTGCTGATGTGGAGCCTTCTATTAGGTTGCTGCCTCCCTTCTCTTTATAGCCAAACGCTAGATACTAGATTAGGTTCTAATTGTGTCTTACATGTTCGTTTATTGGATAGCACAGGTAGTGTTACCAGCACACAAGCTCCTTATCTATTAAAAGTCAACAATCAACAACGCAATAGTAATACCACTGCTATTTGGCAAATAGATTTGAGCAATGAAACAGATGTCACGTATGATATAACTGTTATTGACAACAATTTAACCCGTTACAACAACAGTATTACCTCTACTTGTTCTGCTGTTCCTCCTGCTTCGGCTATTCAATTGGGGCTGCCAACTTCTACTCCTACCAATAATTGTAATCTTTGTACAGGAAGTGCTGGTATTACCTTGGCTAGTTCTACCAATGGTTTTCACACCTTCGCTTGGAGTAATGGCACAACAACCGTTGATACTTTTAGTAGCAGTATCTCCGGCCTTTGCGCAGGCACCTATAGTGTGGTGGTTTCTGATAGTTTTGGCAATCAAAATTCGGCTGTATTTGAAATTCTTTGTGGCGCCCCTACTGGGATCACTTGCTTCCCAACGATTACGCGTACGTTAGATGCCAATGGTCAAGCCTCTATTAGTGTCCAAGATGTTCGCACAGCAAGTACCTTTAACTCTACGGACGAGTATTTTATTGATGCACAAGATAACTTTTCTCCAACCTATACTTTTGATTGTTCTGATATTGGTTATCAATACTTAACAGTTTTATCTAAAGACAGTCTTACAGCACGTTATGATACCTGCCAAGTGTTGGTTAAGGTTGTTGATAACCTCAATTACTGTGGGGCTTATTCTAACACTTCACAAGTCTCTGATACTAGTACTGATGCTACTAACTGTGCTTTTTGCAATGGTTCCTATGTTTTTAATTATCTTATTCAACCTGTTTCAGGAGATACTATATTCCCTGTAGATTTGAATTTCTATTGGGCAGATACACTTGCAACTAACAATGTTCGATTTAATTTATGTCCCAACACTCCTTATGAATTGACTGTTGTAGACAATGCCAATAATCGGTATGAGTATACTATTACTGTAGGTTGTCCCAGTAACAACTGTGTTGCCCCTTCCTCTATATTAACCAATTCTTATTGTCCAGATGTTTTCATTCCAGTTTGTGGTTGTGATAATATCACCTACAAAAATGCTTGTGTAGCAGAATATGAAGCGGGCATACAAACTTGGACACAGGGAAGTTGTAGTCTTGGTAACTTCCAATTAAACATTACCTCTTTTCCTGATAGCAGTAGCTGTGACACAAGCATTTTTGTAGGTTCAGGAGCAGCGTTTACACAAATCATTGGCGGTAGTGGTGTATTTAGTTATACCTGGAGTAATGGCGTGACAACTTCTTTTATTAATAATGTAACTGCTGGTACTTATTTCCTTACGGTAACTGATGCAACTACTAACTTTTTCATCAATAGAGTAGTCATTGTTGGAAGTCAAGGTTGCGTTTGGCCCGGTGATGCTGATGACAATGGTGTAGCCAATAATTTTGATTTATTATCCATTGGTCTTGTACATGGTTCTAATGGTCCATCGCGTGCGACCTCTTCTATCAACTGGCAAGGTTTCCCTTCTCAAAACTGGCCAGCTACAAGTATACCTGGCTTAGCTAATAGTCGCCATATTGATTGTAATGGAGATGGTTTTATTGATAGTTCAGATGTGCAGGCTATCCTAGTCAACTATGGTCAATCTTATGCTAGAAGTGGTGGCAACTCCCTTTTAGGTACCATTCCTTTTTATGTAGAGAGTGGTGTAGGAGAAGCTGGCGATAGTATTACTACTAATATCATGTTAGGAGATAGTATCAATCCTGCTGTAGATGTTTATGCCGTTGCTTTTACTATTAATTATAATCCTAATCATTTAGAAAGAGATCCTGTACAAATTGATTTTAATAACTCTTGGTTAGGGAATGATTTACTACACATACAGAAAGATGTGCGGACAAATGGACAAATTGAAATCGCTGTTACTAGAAAGGATCAACAACCCATTACAGGATCAGGACCTATTGGTGCCGTTTCCTTTACCATTAAAGACGATTTAGTCATGGGACGTCTAGCAGGTGATAGTATTGTTTCTCCGCTTGGTATTTCTAATGTACGTTTGATTAATGAGCGCAATCAAATTATTGGCACCTATCCTAAAACTGGTAACCTTGTTCTAGAAGAAAACCTATCTACACCTAAACGCCCAAATGCTGCAGGTATTTTGATTTTCCCAAACCCTGCCCAAGAAGTACTACATATTCGCAGTAAAACAGCAGGCTTAGAGCGGGTACAAATCTTCACTGCAACGGGGCAACTCGTTCAAAGTATAGAACTCAATAGCCTCCAAGAATATCAACTAAATACACAAGCCTTTACCCAAGGATTGTATATCCTACAGTTACAAACATCTAGCGGTAACTTTAGCGAAAAAATACGCGTTCTACACTAAACCACTATACCCCATATAGTTTAGTTCTTACCCTCCAATAGTATTAGCAGCACTACCCTCCGATGTAGTGCTGCTTTTTATATTAGTGAACATCCAATTATCCTTTTCTTTGTGGTAATAAATAAGCCGTCCTATGGCATTGGTGATAAAATATTGCAAGGGCAAGTAGTTCTATTAGAAGTAGGTATAGCAATCGCCAAATCATAAACTTGCGCCCAAGCATTCTCTACAACCATTAACAACAAGGTTAATAGTTGTCATAATTTCATCACCACATAAGATTTAAGAAGGAGGGTTTTATAACTTTACAAAACGCTTTGTTAGCGTTCCTTTAGTTGTTTTAATGGTCACTAAATAAGTACCCGCTGATAACCTACCAATATCTATAGTTGCCTCTTCTTGACGAACAGCAGTGCTCATATCATAATAAACCACCCGTCCTGTGATATCAGTCATCACATATTCTACATCCGTCTCTTTTTTTAAGCTTAAATTGACTTGTAAAACCTCTTGAACAGGATTAGGATAGACCGTCAATGTTCCCTCTAAACTACCCTCTATAGAAGTCGTATAATAAAATATTATTTCATTTATTATATTTAATTGCGCTTCATTAGCACAAAAAAACTCCTCCCATCCCTATCTAATGTGGGGACAGAAGGAGTTTTAAAACAGGGGAGAATCCCCTTTATATAGATAAAGCTAAATCTACTTTATTTTTTCACAAAACGCTTTGTAGTTACGCCTTTGTCTGTTTGAGCACTGACCATATATACCCCTGCAACGAGTGTACTAACGTCAACAGTCACTATTTCTTGGCTAATGTTCTCGCTATTATCATAATAGACAACACGTCCAGCCATATCTGTAATTACATACTGTACATCTGTTGTGCTTTCTAATTGAATCTCTACTTGTAAAAAGTCAGAAGCAGGGTTAGGATACAAGGATAAACTTCCCTCTAATGTACTAGGCAATTTATCAACATTGACAAAAGCGCTAGAACTAAAGAAAACACCAATAGAAGGCGTTTCGTCAAAACCTGTAAATCCAGCAAACCAACTTTCTGCACCAGCAGCATCCACCACACGCATTGTTGATGGAGCAAAAGGAACAGTGGTAGTTGTTTTACCAATATTCATGGCGTAGTTGAGATTATCAACACCGTGTAGAGGCACATCGTTTACTCCAAAACCAGCAACCCCTCCTGTTAAAGAAGGATTTATTTGCACAGAAACATAATAAAATCCACCATCAACTAAGGCTGCCATTGGTCCACCTGTTGAGGCATCAATTGGAGCAGGAAACATCGTCACCCCATAATCACCTGCGGCCACTCCTCCAGCGG
>JBOEFW010000144.1:0-1143 GCA_050633105.1 Aureispira sp.
GGGATCTTGTTGTGCAATAATAGCGGCGGTCAACGCACTAGCTGGTTCAAAGACTTGTGCGGTTTGAACCAAGGTACAGCCCTTAAAATCCGTAATGGTGACGGTATACACTCCTGCTCGAAGGCTGGTTGCTAAAGCGGTATTTTGATTGTTAGCGGCTGCATCCCATTGATAGCGATAAGGGAAAGTACCACCAGAAGTAAGGGTATTAATTTGTCCATCACTACCATTCTTACACAAAGCAGAATCGACAGCTAAAGTAGCCGCTAAAGGTAAAGGCTCTGTTACCGTAACCGTGTCACTAATGAAACAACCATTGGCATCCGTAATCGTCACGGAATAAATGGTAGAAGCATTTAAGTTGGTCGCTGTCGCGGTTAAATCACCGTTGGACCATAAGTAGGTATAGGGTTGAATACCGCCTGTTGTCGTAACCGTAGCCGTTCCATCTGCTCCACCTGCACAGCTTACGGCTGTGGTGGTAAAGCTTGGAGGGGTAAAGCCTGCTGGCTCTGTGACCATCAAACAAGTATCTTTGGTACAACCATTGGCATCGGTTACCGTCACACAATGAGCACCTGCAAAAAGACCTGTTGCCGTAGCGGTGGTTTGTCCATCGGTCCAATTGTAAGTAAAGCCCCCTACTCCTCCACTGGCATTAATGGTCGCTGTTCCATCAGCGGTGCCATTACAACTGGCAGGAGTGGTGCTTCCTGTTACAAGGATAGGAGCAGGTTCGGTAATACTATAAGAAACGGTATCTAAACAGGCATTGCCATCTCGAACAACGACCATATGGTTGCCCGCTCCAATCGCATTCGTATCTAAAGCGGTAAAGCCATTGCCCCAATCGTAGCTATAAGCAGGAGTGCCAAGAGTTCCACCACTTACGGTAGCTCTAGCAATCCCATCAGCAGCTCCATTACATAAGGCAGGGGTGGTCGCGATCGTTGTGGTAATCGCAGAAGGTTCTGAAATAGTCACTGAAGTAGTCGTGGCACAGTTGTTCACATCACGCATCGTGACGGTATAGACGCCAACAGGAAGACCCGTTGCAGTCGCTGTCGTTTGTGCTCCAGCATCGGACCAAACAAAGGTATAAGCACCTGTTCCACCTGCTCCAACAGCTGTAGCTGTTCCATC
>JBOEFW010000145.1:0-6854 GCA_050633105.1 Aureispira sp.
AGACCATTCAGGTGAAAGGGAACATTACCTTGATTCGATAATTATGATGAAAAAAATATATTGCAGAGACTTTATTGAAGAGTCTCTGCAATTTTTTTCAAATAAACAGTATACTTGTTGTAAGATTGACGCGTTCTTTGCGTTATAATTATGATTCCTTTGATTAGAGGACAACTAATCAATAAAAAAATAACTTTAATAAGCTGTATGTTCTTCTCCATAAAATGAGATACACTAGAAAGCAGCTTTTGTGTAAAAAAATTAGTGTAAACATTGTCAATCCATTGATTATGAAATTATTTCTTAGACTATCTCTTCTTGCGTTTGTTAGTGTAGCTGCTATTGCTCTACCTACAGAGGACCTGAATGCTCAGGATCCTAGAAATTCGCAATATTACCAAGCCCCCTTGAGATTAAACCCTGCTATGGCTGGTGTATTTGAGGGAATCTGGCGTGTTGGAACAAACTTTAGAACACAATGGGGATCTGTTTTGGGCGGCCCTAATGCCTATTACACCTATTCGGTAGGAGGAGAGTATAAATTACCTGTATTCCGTTCGGATTATGTAGGACTTTCTTTTTCTGCCCTAACGGATGTAGCTGGTGGTGGACAATACAATGTAACGGATATTAATATTGGTGCAACTTATATGAAGAAGTTAACAGGCGGAGGTCGCTCTTATCGCCCTACCTTGACTTCTTATTTAGTGGCAGGTGCCCAATTAGGTTTTGGTCAACGCAGTGTGAACTGGGTGAACCTAACGTATAGCACGCAGTATGTGGTGAATGATAATAGCTACAACCAAGGAATTACTAGTGGTGAAAATGTTGGTGCCTTGCGCAATACTAAAATTTATCCTGATTTGAGTGCTGGTTTATTGTGGTATGGAGTGATGGGAGAGCGTAAGAGTGTTTACGCTGGATTTGGTATGTTTCACCTCAATCGCCCAGAAATTTCTCTAATTGATCGTTCTGCCACAAGTGCGTCTTTGGAGCGTTTATACAGCCGTTTTACAGTGCATGCAGGAGGGGAATTCTTAGTAGGAGGCCGCGGCTCTGCTATTAGCTTATTACCAGGTGCTGTAGGAATGTTCCAAGGTCCTAGTATGGAAATCAATGCAGGGATTGGGGTAAAATACCAAGCTCCTCGTTATGATGATTTTGCTTTGCGTATCGGCATTTGGACACGTATGGTAAATCGTCAAGAAATTGATATTGATAATGATGCGTTGATTGTTTCTGTCGGAATCGATTACCAGTCTTTTCAGTTTTCTGTAAGTTATGATGTTAATACATCGACTTTAGTACCTGCTTCTAATGGATTGGGCGCGCTAGAGTTTTCTGTTATGTATACCCATTCTGGTAAATATTCTAGAGGACAAGGTTGTCCTGCTTTTAACTAGTTAATCTACAGTTTACATTAGTTGATCGCCAATTCCTTTAAGATACGTTTTAAAGGAATTGGCTTTTTTTATCTGAATTTTAGAAGAAAAATTTGGAAATTAAAACAAAAGCCTTATCTTTGCTCCGCACTTAGGTGAAACGGCGAGGTAGCTCAGTTGGTTAGAGCGCAGCACTCATAATGCTGAGGTCGGGAGTTCGAGTCTCCCTCTCGCTACAATGTGAAGCACAAATAGTTGATAAACAACTGTTTGTGCTTTTTTTATGAATGCTCATCATGAATTTTATGAAAGATTCTTTATTAAAGCAACAATTATACGAAGCTTGTGCTCAGCAACTTCTAAAGCGTTTGACACAATTGAAAGCGCGTTTTGCAGATTTGGATCGTGCGCTTACACAAGAGACTAAAAGTAGTGTCGGGGATAAATATGAAACAGGGCGCGCTATGATCCATTTAGAACGGAATAAGCTACAACAGCAGAGGGCTGTTATTTTGCAACAACAACAACAGCTAGCTGCCATTGATTCAGCACAACAAAAAACAAAGGTCGGCCTCGGTAGTATAGTGGTTACGAATCAACAGCGATTTTATTTAGCAGTGGGATTAGGAAAGGTGGAAGTGGAAGGGCAAATTTATTATGCGCTTACAGGGGCTTCTCCTGTAGGACAGTTATTACTAGGAAAAGAAGTAGGGAGTACCTTTGAGTTTAGAGGGAAAAAATACGAGGTGTTGGAACTTGTTTAAGTATTCTGCCTAGAGCGATGTTTCCTGCGATTCTATCTTCAAATGAATAAGGTTCGTTCTTATGTCTGTGAATTAAATACTTGATTTGTTGGAGTTTATTATGAATCCTTTCATAAATACTCCATTTTGTAGTCTTGGTTATGAAATAATTACAAAAAGGAGAACAGATCTACCTGTTTCTGTTGCTCTTCAAAAAATACGATTCTATTCCCCCTACCGCTTTACGCAAAGTTCAAGAGATATAACTCTAATCTATCTTGCTATTTACAACTCCTCCAAGAGGTCATGTTGTAAACGAGATTTACCTGTCTTGCTCTTGCAGCTAAACAATGACAATTAATTATTTATAGTTCAATTGACTTATATGTCACGTCTACTAATTATACTCTTGACATTAGCTTCTATTAGCTCCTTGTTAGGGCAAGATACGTTGTCCCACCAAGAAAAAAACATCCTATTTCAAAGAGGACTTTCTGCACAAAAGAAAGGGGAATTTGCTCCATCAAATCAATATTTTAAACAGGCTAAAAAACAACTGAAAGCTAGCAAAGCTTGGGATGTTTATTTAGAGGCTCAAAATCAGATTGCACGAAATTGTTGGAAAATGGAAAAATTGGACTCTGCTAGTCTAGTATGCCAGTCCATTGCTACTTCTCCCCATCTAAAAAAAGGCAGCCTAATAGAAGCAACATTATTCAATAATATTGGTGTCATACATGATATCCGCGCGGAATACAAAGAGGCATTGAACAACTTCCATCAATCCCTAGAGATTCGAAAAGAGAAGCTTGGTGACGACCACATAGAAACAGAGAAATTGTATTACAACATTGGGGCTTGTTATGAATTACAAAGTCAATTTAATGCTTCTTTAGAGTATAGAAAAAAAGCTCTACGCAATTTTAAGAAAAACCTCTCACCAAACCATCCTTTCTTTTTGGCCGTCTATAAAGGAATGATGAATACCTATTTCTTTTTAGAAAAATACGAAGAGGTCATTGCATACATTGAAACAGCCTTGTCTATTGCAAAAAAAATCTATCCTGCTAATCACCCAAGAATTGGTTACTTCTACCGTCAACTAGGAATAGCAAAGACAAAAATACCTAGCTCAAAAAAAGAAGGCATCCAATTGGTGAAAAAGGGTTTGATATAACAAGGAAACATTATGGGGTAGAACACCCAGAATTAATTTGGCAATACATCAATCTAGCCAGTATATATATAGGTTTTGATGACCTAGAAAAGGCAATCGCCTATCAATCTAAAGCACTCGATATCTCCCTCAAAAGCTATGGTGCCAAAAGTTCAAAGTATTCTACCTCCAGCGATGGTCTTCACAGAAGATACGGAGAGTGCGGAAGACGGGTTCTTACGGGCTTATGAAATCACGAACATGCGATGAATACCAACTTAGTGGTACTTTCTGCTTGTGAAACAGGGGACGGGAAGCACCAAAAGATAGAAGGGATCATGAGTTTGGGGCGTTCGTTTATGTATGCAGGGACTCCTAGTGTCATTATGAGTTTATGGCAAGTTAGTGATTATTCAACGGCTCAAATTATGCAAAACTTTTATCAGAATTTAGTTGAGGGGCAGAGTAAGTCTACCGCTCTTCGCAATGCAAAATTACATTACTTAGCATTAGTCAAAGACCATAAAGATTTATTCTCTCATCCCTTCTTCTGGGGCGCGTTTATCAGTTTGGGGGATGATCGCACAACCCCCATTAGACACCCTATCAATTATAGTGCTTGGGCCATTGGAGGGGCAGGCGTTTTGTTTTTTATTCTTATACTGGCCTATTTTTGGAGGTATAAACAGCGAACTAAATCATAGAAGAATGAAAGCTCGGTTTTTATATGGATTACTTGTCATTGGAATGCTGTTCTACACCCAGAACAGTATCGCTCAAAACCCTTTTAAGCTATTAGAAAGAGCAGAGGAATTGTCTCAAAAAGGAAAGTGGGAGAAAGCTTTATTAAAGATTGAGCAAGCAGAAGGGCTTTCTTACTGTACTTGCGGGCTCTGTGCTTGGGAAGTAAACAATCAAGCTAATCGTCTCCGATACCACATTCATCATACCTTAAAAGATTACGTGGCTGCTCGAAATGCCCTAGATGCTGTAGAAGTTATGGATCCAAAGTCTAAAGAAGTAGATTCCTTAAAGATTTTGTGTTATCAAGCAGAATTGGGCCCAGAGTTTCTGGCAACTACTATTGATGCTGCACTGGATCGCTTAGAAATTGTTTGTGATGAGAACGAAGAGCACTGTGTGGTTGAACTGCCCTTGGATACGAAGAATTCTATTCAATTAAATTTAACAATAGTAGAGTGTGTTAATTATGCTTTTAGAGATAAAACATTGGTAAAGGCGGAATGGTTAGCATCCTTTAAAAGATCTTCCCTTTATGCTTTAATAAAAAACAGGGCTGAATAAACTTATTCCACTTAATTCGGCTCTAAATCGCCCAATACATATCTGTTATTACCAATAGTCCAAACAGAACACTTGCTACTCCATTAGTGGTAAAGAAGGCTAAATTCACCTTTGATAAATCATTGGGTTTGACCAAGAGATGTTGGTAGAATAATAAGGCGATAAACAAGATGGCTCCAATCCAATAGAGGGTATGGGCCGCACTGCTCCAACCAATATAAAGGACAATAGCTGCTGCTAGAATATGTAGGATGTTAGAGAGCCAAAGCGCCCCTTTCTTGCCCAAAGCAGCAGGAATAGAATTCAAGCCTAAATCCCGATCAAAGTCCTCATCTTGTAAGGCATAAATGATGTCAAAACCCGCTACCCAAAAAAGGACAATACAACCATAAAGAATGGCGAGTTGACTCGTCGGGTCAAAAACGCCTGTAACAGCCAAATAAGCCCCTACAGGAGCTAAGGCTAGTCCAACTCCTAAAACGAAGTGACAGAGCGCTGTAAAGCGTTTGGTGTATGAATAGCCTAATATAACAGCAATGGCAATGGGCGAGAGGTAAAAACAGAGCGGATTGATAAAGTAGCAGGTAATTACAAATAAGAGACAATTCCCAATAATGAACAATAAGGCATTGGTAGGAGAGATGACCCCTGCTGGAATTTCTCGTACAGCTGTTCTAGGGTTTTTCTCATCAATATCGCGGTCAATATAGCGATTGAACGCCATTGCGGCACTTCTGGCAAAGACCATAACCGCCAATACCTTCAAAAACAAAATCCAATTAACTGTTGCTTGAGCACTTTGGGTCGTGGCCAAAAAGAACCCAATACAAGCAAATGGAAGGGCAAAAATAGTATGGCTAAATTTAATGAGGGAAAGATAATTTTTCATAGTGCTCAAAACGAGAATTCTCCTAGTAAAAGAAAACCTCTGTCTTTTCCCAAATTTGGAACCAGACAGAGGCTATTATATTGTTGATATTACTGTAATCTACAGGGAGTCGAGTTATTGTACGTCCTCTTCTGTTTCTAGTGCAATAACATCAGAATTAATTGTCAACATGGTGTTGGCTGGGTCGGTGTTCGCAGTAATAGTAACTGTTTTGTTCTGCTTTCCTTTTTTGCCTTTAGAATCAAATTTAACTTTGATTTCTCCTTCTTCACCTGGAGCGATTGGGTCACGTGGCCATTCAGGAACCGTACAACCACAACTTCCTCTAGCATTGTTAATAGTTAGTGGGTTGTCACTTGTATTTGTAAATTTAAATACGTGCTCTACTTTGTCTCCTTCTTCTAACGTACCAAAGTCAAAAGAGTTTTCTGTAAAGCTAATGCTAGCTGCTGTTGCTGGATCTACTATGGGTTGTTGAGGTTGAGTAGTTGAGTTAACAGGCTTGATGGCCGCTTGTGGATCTCCAGCAGGATTAATGTTAGCGACATTCGCAACAGTAGCAGGAGGATTGTTGAGTGCACGAGCGGCAGCTAGTGTACTAGAATCAGCCCCTCCTGAAAAAACATTGTATGTTAGTATTAATAACCAAACAGCCATAACAGCCATTCCACCTAGAATTAAATTTTCTTTGTTTTCCATTGTATTAATGTGAGAGTTTTGTAAGAAGTTAACGTTTTGTTCGCACAGCTTTTGAGCGCTACGCTTTAGATTATGCGACTATTTTGACCTAAGTGTAGGAAAGACTCTTCGTAAGAGCTGGACTTTAAACTAAGGTTGCTCTACAAAAATACGCTATTTTTATTAACTATAAAAATAGTTGCTCCAAATCTTAACGCTTTTTAACGGCTCTTGACGCAAGAATGGAGGAAGAGAAGTTATTAATTTATAAAAACAACAATTTGGTCGGTCAAGCAAAATTTGCGACATTTACTTGTCTGTTATTTTTTCTTTTGCCAATGGCTTTATCGTTCTAAAAAAGAAGTGCAGACGGTTATTTTTTCATTCTAAACTATAAGAAACATTATGGGTTTTCGCAAAGAGAAGGACTCTATTGGATATATCGATGTTCCAGCAGATAAATATTGGGCCGCACAAACACAGCGTTCGCTAGAAAATTTTAAAATTGGTGGACAAAAAATGCCCCGTGAAGTAATTCGTGCTTTTGCTATTCTAAAAAAAGCGGCGGCACAAACCAATGCGGAATTGGGTGTTTTGGATGCTGGAAAGGCGGATTTAATTGGTCGTGTTTGTGATGAAATTTTAGAAGGGAAATTAGATGACCAATTTCCTTTAGTTGTTTGGCAAACAGGTTCTGGTAC
>JBOEFW010000146.1:0-7735 GCA_050633105.1 Aureispira sp.
AAATTTTTAACGAACTATTGATGATTGGTAGAGTTTTTTTATGGGAGGAACAAGAGGCTCTTTGGTCTATTAATTGAAGTGGTGGAGTGGTTGGATGCTTTTATTTTATTTGCGGTTAGAAGACAAGAGTATATGTATCAGAAAGGTCTATTGATGGTTAGAAAAAGTTGTTGGTGTTGGATTTTATTGTGGACAACCGTCGCCTGTACCCAGTTACCACCCAATGCCGATCCACCAAAGTTGCTCAATAGCAATGCTTTGATTAAAGAAACCAGTCCTTACCTCCTACAGCACGCTTATAATCCTGTACAATGGCACGCTTGGAATAATACTACGCTCGCCTTAGCCCAAAAAGAAAATAAGCCTTTATTAATTAGTATTGGTTATGCCGCGTGTCATTGGTGCCATGTGATGGAAGAAGAAAGTTTTGAAGATCCTGAGGTAGCCCGCTTAATGAATGAGCATTTCATTTGTATCAAAGTAGATCGGGAAGAGCGGCCTGATGTTGATCAAGTTTATATGACGGCTTGCCAATTAATTAATAAAAGTGGTGGTTGGCCCCTCCATGCCTTTGCCCTCCCCACAGGAGAACCATTTTATGCAGGCACCTATTTTCCTAAAGACAAATGGACAAAAGTATTGGAGCATTTTATTGCTCTTCAGAAAAACAAACCTGAGCAATTACAAACAACCGCTGCACAACTGACTAAAGGCATTGTTCAAATGCACCAAGTCCCTGCGAACAACGCTCCCATTGCCTATTCTAAAGAACAGATTCATCAATTATTTGCCACACAAAAAAGCACCATTGATTGGAATCGTGGTGGTTTTACTAGAGGCCAAAATAAGTTTCCATTGCCAAGTAGTTGGCGGTACTTATTGCGTTATGGGATTTTGATGCAAGAAGAAAAAGCGGTAGAAGCAGTTCACACCACCTTAGAACAAATGGCCTTAGGAGGGATTTATGACCAATTGGGGGGTGGCTTTGCTCGCTACTCAACCGATGCCGATTGGAAAGTCCCACATTTTGAGAAAATGCTTTATGACAATGCTCAATTGATACGCCTGTATGCAGAAGCCTACCAGCAACAACCCAAGCCCTTATACAAAAAAGTTATTGTGAAAACCTTGGATTGGATCGAACGAGAAATGACCGCGCCTGAAGGGGGGTTTTATGCTTCTTTGGATGCTGATAGTGAGGGAGAAGAAGGTGCTTATTATGTTTGGACAACAACAGAAACACAGGCTATTTTAGGGGAAAAAGCTGCTTCCTTTAATAGTTTCTACCAATTAACAAGCAAAGGGAATTGGGAACGGGGAAATAATATCTTACTCCCTTTGAACAACGACATAGAACAAGAGCAAAACCTAGCTCCATTGCGCCAACAACTCTTCTTGGCACGACAAAAACGCGAGCGCCCTGCCTTGGATAACAAACGTGTTACCGCTTGGAATGCCTTACAAATCACGGCTTATGTCAAAGCTTATCGCGCCTTAGGAGAAAAGCGGTTCTTAACGATAGCCTTGACGCAAATGAATCGAATCATGCAACAAGCATGGCCTTCTCAACAACATGTTAACCGTACATTTTCTCCTGCTTCAACAAAGCCGTTGGCTGGTTTTTTAGACGATTATGCTTTCTTAATGGAAGCTTGTTTAGAACTGTATCAAGTCACTTTTGATGAACAATGGTTGGAGCGGGCTCAATTATTAGCCGATTATACCAATACCTATTTTAAAGATAAAGAGACGGATTTGTTCTTTTATACGCCTCGTTACAATGCGCCTTTAGTCGCCAATAAAACAGAAGTTCACGACAATGTTATCCCTTCTTCTAATTCTCAAATGGCATTGAATCTCTACCACTTGGGGATTTATTACAACAATAAAACGGCTAAAGAGCAAGCGCGTACCATGTTAGGACATATTCGTACACCTTTGTTCAAAGATCCTGGATATTTTGCCAATTGGGGTTTGTTATTATTAGAACAAAGTCTTCCTTTCTACGAAGTAGCTGTTGTTGGAGAACGAGCCCAAGAGAAGCGCAAAGCCTTTGATCAACATTACTTGCCACAGGTATTGTGGCTAGGGGGGCAAGAAGAAGGAAAATTAGAGCTGTTAGAAAGCAAATTAATCCCTAAACAAACCACTATTTATGTTTGTCAAGATCGCGTTTGCCAACGGCCTGTGACAACTATAGAAGAGGCATTACCTTTGATTCAACAATAAATTTTCTGTTTTAAAATTGCTTTCACTTACACCACTTTCTAAGAAAAAGGCATCTTTTGTAATAGCAATTTGTAGCTTTGTTGAACCGCAGTAATTGCTTTACCTATTCTTCGTTCTTAGACCCTTATTCTTATGTTGTTTCGCGCTCATTTTTTGTTGTTTTTTGGTGCTTTAGTGCTATTTTTTGTGGCTTGTGATTCGCCTGCGCCCCCTCCTTCTATTTCTTCTAGTGAACCTTCTGAGGATAGTACACCTGTTAATTTCAGTACCTTTTTACAACAATTAAAACAAACCGAAGCAGGGCAAGACATTCCTTCTGCTTTCCATGCCGCTTATATAGCACCTGCCTTGGCCAAAGATTCTCTTTATCCTTATTTATCGGATACTAATGCCAGTTATCAATATGGAGAAATGATCTATGAAGACAGTAGTTTGGCGATTCTGAGTTTTTATTATAAAGCCTTGGATGGACGCAGTCTATTAGCCGCTTCTTTCTTAGCTAGTTATAATAAGATCACAGCTACTTGCTTAGATATACGGCCTATTTTCAGCAGTTCTACCTTTGACTTGAGTACCACTAAAGGCTATCAATTGGGTCTTTCTTGCCAATCTACTTTGGATTATATAGAGAATGGCAGTCTAGGTATTTTACAACTCAACAGCCAAGTGAAGTACTTCTATACAGCTTTAGAAGAAGGCATAGAGCCTCGTCCTAATCAAAAAGCATCTTACCAACACGTTTTAAAACCAGATGGACATTTTGCTTCTCGTCAACTTTCTTCCAAAAAGAAAGAGCCTAGCTAGATGGCCTTTTTTATCTCAAATAGCCCATGAAACAGTTTCTTTTGTTGTTGATTTTATTAAGTCTCTCGTTCCTTATTAAGGCACAGACTCCTTTTTGTGTACAACCTGCCACTCAATACGAATTGTCATCTGAAGCGTTAAAGGAGACGCGCCAACATTGGGTTTCGCTTCCATTGCATTATTCAGATACGGTTAATTATCCTGTTATTTATGTTTTAGATGCAGAATGGCGATTTGATTTAATTCGTCATTTGGCCTTTGATTTAGGCGCCAATCATCTTATTCAAAAAGCCATTATCGTGGGTATTCCACATGTAGAGGTAGCCTCTAAACGAGGCATAGATTTAACCTTTAGTCAATCTCGAATAGAATATGATGGAGAAGCTGTTGATTCCACTTGGTACAATAGCCGTAATTCAGGAGGGGCACAGCATTTTTATGACTACTTAGTTCAGGAGTTGATGCCTTTTATTGATAGTACTTATTCCACTAATCAGCAAGAGACCTTAATTGGGCATTCTTATGGTGGTTATTTTGGAGCCTATTTACTTTCCCTTCCACATCCTTTTGAGGTCCTGCATTTATATGATCCTTCGATTTGGTTCAGTGACGGGGAAGTTATTCGAAGGTTTGAACAATGTAAAGTGACTGCTCCTGTTAAAGTCCATATTACTTATCAGCCTGTGCCTATTTTTCATAAGAACAAAATAGAGGCTTTAATTACAGTATTAGAGCAAGACAGCAACATTGAATTAACACAACAGTTTTATCCCAACAAAACACACAATGCGCTTTTCTTAGATAGTTTTTATCAAGGCATTCAATTGACCCATCAATAAAAAGGTAGCCTAGAATTATTCTAGACTACCCATACAGTATTACACCAGTAAAAGTAATTGATTATTTCTTCACAAATTTCTTAGTAATCACCGTACCGTCTGTTTTTGCAACAGCCATGTGGTACAAGCCAGCAGGTAAAGTAGCAATGTTAATGGCATTTTGACCAGCTTCTAACGCTCCTACCCATACAGTACGTCCAGTAGCATCTATAATACGTCCCGTGAAGTTAGCAGTTACTCCACTTAGGTCTACATTGATAGTATTATTAGCAGGGTTTGGATACAAATTAACTTCATTGGCATCAACTACCTCAGCAGTTGTTCTTGCAGCGGCTCTATTGCCACTTCCTACACAGAAAGTAGTTACATCAGAGCTTCCAAAAGCACCACCAGAACCTAAAGTATTTCCTCCGCTAGTCAAGGCATAGCTACCATTTCCATAAGAACAGCAGATACCATCGCCATAAGAATCAAAAATAGTGAAGGTATAACTACCAGCAGATAAGTTTAAGTTGATGTTGTATGTTCTATTGTTAGCATAATTGTTACCAGATTTTACGACTTGGTTGTTGCTGTTGCGAACTTCCCAAGTTGTTTCTGAGCCATAACGGTCTGTTCTTATACGAAGGCTAGGACTAGCAACACAGTTGCTTCCTCCTCCATTACCACCACCACCAACATCAGAACCCAAACTAGAACGAGTCGTGGCCAAACAAGTCAACATTCTTGATTTTTGTCCAGCAGAAAACATGTACATACAAGCATCATCCGTGTAATCCATGTAGTTCATGTGCATGTCGCGCTGACCGCCAGCACAAGTATTTTGAGTAGCACTTGGACATCCTCCATTAGAACGACCAGCGATAGGCGTATCACTCACTCCATCATCTCTATTACAACCACCATCACCCCAAATGTGGCGTAGGTTCAAGTAGTGTCCTACTTCATGCGTTGTTGTACGACCTCTATCAAAAGGAGCCGATAGATAATAACCACTTCCATAGTTATTGCTACCAAAATATTGTGGAGACATCACCACTCCATCCGTAGAAGCAGCGCCTGCCCCTGGGAATTGAGCATAACCCAAAATTCCTCCTCCAATATTACACACCCACATATTCAAGTGGGTAGAAGGTGTAACCGCTGGCACACCACCTTGAGAAGCATTTTTCATATCATCATTGGTTCCCCAAGACGTTCTACTACTTGATTTGCGACTAACACTAATTAATTTAAATACAATATCAGTATTACCTGCTGCGACCCCTGCAAAATCGGCTGGTGGGTTGTAATCACTATTAGAAGCAGCAAAGTCAGCATTCAGTTGATCGATCTGAGATTCAATTTGTGCTTGGCTAATGTTTTCTTGATTGGTGCGATAAATGACATGTACATAAACAGGAATTTCACGTACTGCACGACCATAACTGCCTCTATGCTCTTGCATATAGCGTTGTGTCTTTTCTTCCATTCCACGCATACGTTCCTCTAACATAGGATCGGCTTGGATTTGGTTTTGCAAATTCGTGTGGGCATGACAAGTTCTACCAGGAACATGTTCATGTGCATTATCTACACTAGTTACATGGATGGCGTTGTTTTGTGCCTGAGCGCTCCAAGTGAAGAGGCTAAAGGTACAAAGGAGTAAAAAAATGTGTGTTAGACTGTTCTTCATGATTTTTTTTTAAATGATAGTTTGAAATTATGTTTTTAGCTGCCACAAAAGACGGCAATTATAAAGGCTTTTGCAACAAATAAAAATATGGCTTCTAAGAACTCTAACAGAATAAAAAAGAATTCAAAAAGTAGTTTTTTAAAATTTTAGCCTCCCATTTTAGTATTATTCCATTTTTAAACGATAAGACTCTTTTTTTATCAACATTCTTCTATCAAAACAAATAATCTATTAAAAATCAAACTATTACAAGTCAATAACTTTCACAAAAAGAGCAATTTTCCAAACTAAAATTGGTTTTAAGGGAGTATTTATATCTTTATTTTGGCCTTGACTAAAAAAAACAAAAATAATGTCTGTAAGCGGATAAAAATTGTTCTAAATCAACCAAAAATTAAGCGCTAAGCTTGGTTTAAAGCTTTTGAACGGCCCAATTAAACAGTTGCCCTTCTATATTCTCTTTACCCATTTCAACTTTGAGAGGCTTGAACACTTAATTCGTCTTGCAATTTTTTCCTGTTTGAGGACGGAAAACACTTGCCAAGTGATCTGATTTAGATTCTATAATATATACGCTACCGTGTCTCGAACATCTTAAAAATTACTCCCCCTCTTTATACGCTTACTTTTTTAAAGTAGTCACTAAAAAGTTCTACTCTGTGCCCCCTTTAAAGAAAGAGCAGAAAAATAATTTACCAAGATTATTCTTAGCTATAGAATAGCCCCAAGCGAGCTATAACAGCATAAAAAAAGCGTCCTGAAACAAGTTTCAGGACGCTTTATATGATTTAGAGAGGTAAATTTAGAGCCTCTTCTTATTTTTTAACAAACTTCTTAGTGGTTACTGCACCATCTGCGTTTACAACAGCCATGTAGTATAAACCAGCAGGCAATGTAGAAATATTAACAGCGTTAGCACCAGCTTCTAATTCTCCTACCCATACATTACGTCCAGTAGCATCTACGATACGTCCTGTGAATGTTTCTTCTGTCTCACTTAAATCTACATTGATGGTGTTACCAGCAGGGTTTGGATACAAGTGTACCTGCTCTGTCGTCATTGCTACTTCAGCAGTTGTTCTTGCAGCAACTCTATTGCTACCACCTGCACAGAAATCAAATGATTCAGAGCTTCCAAAATTACCACCAGTTGTCAATTGCTGGCCATTAGCATTCAAAGTATAACTACCATTACCATAGCTACAGCAGATACCGTCACCATAAGAATCATTGATGGTAAAGGTATAATCACCAGCAGGCAAGTTCAACAAAATATTATAGTTGTTGTTGTTACCATAACCATTTCCAGATTCTACCGTTGTACCAGCAGCATTGGTTACTGACCAGCTAGTCTCAGAACCATAACGATCCGTCGTCAATGCCAAGCTAATATTTGTATTTGGACAAGCAGGAGCTGCTCCAACTACACAGAACGTTACTGTCTCAGAACTTCCAAAAGCACCATTAGTAGCGAAACTACTTCCATCACCAACAAGTGTATAACTACCGTTACCATAGCTACAGCAGATACCATCACCATAAGAATCATTAATTGTAAAGGTATAGTTACCATCAGCTAATGTCCAAGATAGGTTTGTTGTAGTATTGTTACCATAACCACTTCCAGATTCTACAGTTGTACCAGCAGCATTTTTCAAGGTCCAAGTCGTTTCAGAACCATAACGATCCGTCACTAAATCCAATCCTACAGTAGCATAACAGTTGGTGTTTCCACCACCGCCATTTCCGCCACCACCGCCAGTAGCAGTACCTAAGCTAGCGCGAGTCGTTTCTAAACAAGTTAACATTCTAGCTTTCTGACCAGCAGAGAACATGTACATGCAATCATCATTGGTATAATCCATGTAGTTCATGTGCATATCGCGTTGTCCGCCAGCACAAGTATTTTGAGTAGCACTTGGACATCCTCCATTAGAACTACCAGCTACTGGTGTATCGTCTACCAAATCATCTACATTACAACCACCGTCGCCCCAAATGTGGCGTAGGTTCAAATAGTGTCCTACTTCATGGGTTGTTGTACGTCCTCCGTCAAAAGGAGCCGATAAATAATAGCCACTTCCATAGTTATTGCTACCAAAGTATTGTGGAGACATGACTACTCCGTCTGTAGAAGCAAGTCCTGTTCCAGGGAATTGAGCATACCCCAAAATTCCTCCTCCAATAT
>JBOEFW010000147.1:0-8701 GCA_050633105.1 Aureispira sp.
CTGGGTATAATTATGTGTTGGGTAATCCAATAAGGTTTATAGATCCTGATGGTATGAGAGTCGATGACTGGCATTTATTTGACTCTGAGGGTAAATACACAGGTTCGATAGAAGCTCCAGGTGAAGATATAGGTATAATAGTTAGAAATGGAGAAGATAATGTGGTCTTCAACTTTGTTGATCCTAATTATGTTGATTTACTTAGAACAACAGAAGAAATAGAAGAAGGAGGACTTCCTTTTAATGATGCTGGTGAAGAATTTATAGATAGAGTAGAAATTGTTGGTAAATTTGACATCAAAAATGAATTAATGGGATCTGATGTTTTTGAACCAGGAGGCAGTAGCTTATTAAAACTTGCTAACAAAAGTCGGGGATTAGATGCGCCTCTTGATTTTTCTGCAAAGGGTTCATTGTTAGATAGATCTAGCTCGTTATTTTTAATTGAGAACGAAAAAGGAGATTATATAGGGCATGATTATAGAAACTATGGAAATTTTTTGTGGGGTGCTGCAACTTCTATACTAGATGTAGGATCTTTTGAAGTAGGAATGGGATCTAATTTAGATGTACTTTACCACGAAGGAACTCTAGATTCTTCAGATGACCAAAAATCTATCAAACTTGGTAGAGAATATTCTCAAAGAATGGGATGGCATATGAATAGTTTTTCAGGAAGCACTGCAAAATAGAGAAAATGAAAAAAATATTAGGCTTAACTGGAATAATTATAATTATATTTTTTTTCATAAAAAATAAAAGGACTCATAAAATCCTATCAAATAATGATGCTTTACGCTTTTATGAAGAATTTGGAAATAAAGACTTTTCGATGTTTAAATGTTTAAGTCTTAGACAATGGAACCCCAAACGAAAAAATAAAACAAAAGAATATTACATAGAATATTATCCTTCTTGCTCTAAGAGTAACAAACCTAAAAGAGCTAATGTTAAGTATCATGGTGATGATATAATTGTAACATATCAAACAATTGATAGTACGAAATTTGATGAAAATATTTTAAAAGACTTTTATGAACTAAATGTTTCTAGTTTATTATATGTTGATACAAGTACACTGTTTATCTTACTTTATCCTAATCTACTTATAAAAAAATCTTGTGATGATGAGGAAAATGAAGAGTATACTTATATAGGAAACTGTTGGTATTATAAAAGCGGTGTTCCTCCTCAGGAGTAGCGAGTCCATAGGCACGCCAGTAGTGGACTATACGTAAAAAGCTGGACACAGAAAAGTATTAAAGAGAACCTCTTAGTCAGATGATTTAAGAGGCTTTTTTACTGACAAAATACTATAGGATTACAGCCTCAAAGATCACCTCGGCAACAATTGCGTCTTCTTTTCTGATGTGGATAAAAATGGTGTGGTAGACGTAGCTCAAGGCGGAAATGCGAATGAATTATTACAGCAGGAGCACTATTATCCTTTTGGAATGGGGATACGTGGAGAGTGGAAGTTTGTACAGCCGCAGGTTGGGGGTGTGAATCAGTACTTGTATAATGGCAAGGAATTGAATGATGATTATGGATTGAATTGGAATGACTATGGGGCGCGCTGGTATGATGCTAGTATAGCAAGGTGGAATGGAGTTGATCCTTTGGCGGAGAAATATATTCCTCTATCTCCTTATAATTATGTAGCCAACAACCCATTGAAATTTATTGACCCTAATGGGAAAGAGATTTGGATTTATTTTGTGGAATACAAGAAAAATGGGAAAGCTAAGGCTAAACCTGGTAGAGTTATGTATAGAGATGGAAAGTTATATGATCGAAAAGGGAAAGAAACAAGTGTAGATAATAAATATGTTACAGAGACAGTAGCTTCTCTTAATTATATTAGAGAGAATGGAGATGATAAGGTTTCTTTTCTGAAAGATAGAGGGTATGATAAGGGCTTAATTGATATAATAGTAGATTTACCACAAGAACACAAGTAAAACCTTTAGATGGGGATCGATACATCCCAGCTGAAAAATCATCAGATGGAAAACCTAAAATAGCTTATAATTCTAGAGCTGGATTAGAATTTATCAATAAAGAAGGTAATACAGTAAAACAATCACCATCAACAGGGCTTTTTCATGAATTTATACATGCTTTTAGAAATATATTTGAAAATTATAGCAAATTTAATGAAAGTGGGTTAATTGATTTTGGTAAAATGGATACAGAAGAAAATATGATTACAGTTGGCCCAGAAGCAGAGTATGTGAAAAAGAAAGGTGAAGGGGTGTGACAAAAACACAAACTTAAAACCTTTAAGTATTATAAAACAAAAGGTCCTAATACAGTTGAACCTGAAAAAAAATAAAAGGCATGAATAAACTTGTATTTCTTTGCTTCTTATTCATAGGATGTTCCCCTGTAGCTCTTCCTAGTGGCAATCAAGATGAATTAGAGATTGTAAAGTTCTTTTTAGAGGAGAGTTTTAAAATAATTCCTAAAACAGAAATAGATTTAAAGCTAAAAAAAATACTACGAAAGAATCATAGAATAGATATTGAAAAAATGGCAGGGCTAGGAGATCAATATAATAGTACCGATTATGATGTATTTGAAGTTCCAACAAAAAGAATGATCCTTTTAGGGCAAAGTAAAGATTTCTATTTTATAGTTTATGATAAAGGTGGAAGAGTTCCAGTACGTATTTTATCAACAGGGTCTTTAATTAAGAAGAGAGCTGACTTTGTAGACTTAATATTACATGATGGAACATTAACTAGTATGGAAGCAATTAAAGAAGATGTAAAAAATAAAAAATATACTAACAATTGGTAAAAGAAAGCGGAGTTCCTCCTCAGAAGTAGACAATCCATAGGCACGCCAGTAGTTGAAAGAACTACTAGTTGCTAGCCGCTGCCTTCTATCATGCCTTTGGGCGCTAGGGTATGCCAAAAACACTAGATTAAAGAAGACTACTAGTACCATTTTATTCCAATAACTATAGAATAGATAAAAATAGAAGGGCTTTTGTTCTTTTTTCTCAATCAAGAATTAAAAATATTTTATCATGTGATTTACTGGCAAATAAATAAGTTATTTTTGTTAGAAATTCACATCACCCCAAAAAACGATCTTATGAATAGGGTTTACAATTTACTTGTAGTCTTATGGCTTTCTATACCCATTTCCTTTGCCCAAAAAGCTCCTATTTGGGGAGAAATTTTACAAGAAGATTTAAGAATGACCCATTGTGCATGGGATACAACTGCAAGGGCGGTCGTTTTGGCGGATTATGGTCACTTAACCTTCAATTTTTTAGCACAAGATGGAGAGCCTCGTTTTGAAATGGAGATTCATAGAAGGATTAAAATACTTCACCAATCAGCCTTTGATGAAGGAGATATTTCTATTCTTTTTTATAGTGAGAAGAAATATGAAGAGGTCAAGAATTTGAAAGCTCAACTTTTCACCCCTGATGGGAGGCGTTTCCAAGTGGACAAGAAGGACATTTTTGTAGAAAAAATACAAGATAAGTTATCGCTAAAAAAGTTCACATTCCCTAATCTAGTAGAAGGAGCAGTTCTCGAATATAAATATACGTTATCTTCTAAGAACTTAGTGACCTTAGAAGATTGGTACTTTCAGGAAAACATTCCTGTTAGGTGGAGTGAATTGGTAATGGAGGTTCCAAGTTTTTATAAGTATATTTTTCTAAGTCAAGGAAGAGCTATGGATATTTCAGAACAAGATAACTATAGCACATCTATCACCATTCCTAAGTATGCTTATTCTTCTGTTAGTGAAAAATATGAGCGAAGAGGTTCTCAAATCACAGAAACTACACTCAATACCTATCGATTTGTCCAGAAAGAGGTGCCAGCATTAAAAGAAGAGGCTTATATCACTACTATGGAGGATTATATTGCCAAGATAAAATTTCAATTAAACACAACGGCTTTACCTAATGCCCCTGTCCGATCTTTTTTAACGAATTGGTCAGATGTTGCTAAACGTCTGATGAAGGAGGAATTTTTCGGACAACAATTCACCAAAAGAGCAAAGTATAAAAAACTATGGGCTGCTGCTGAACCTCATATCCAAGAAGGAAAAACGGCAATGGACAAAATTGTCTTAGCCTATGATTTTCTTAATAAGCATATGGAATGGAATAAACAATATACCTATAGTGTTACTGAAAATACGCTTGATATATGCTTTGAAAAGAAAAAAGCTACCAGTGGAGAATTAAACGTAATGCTCTTAGCGCTCCTTCAAGAAGTTGGAATTAATGCAAAACCAGTTTTAATCAGTACACGTTCTCATGGAAAGGTACAACCTCTTTATCCTATACTGGATCAATTTAATCATACGATGGTACTGGTAACAATAGAGGAACAAAACATTTTGCTAGATGTAGGCAATCCATTTCGTCCTATTGGCTACCCTAGAGTAAATGCCCTTAACTATCAAGCTTGGGTGGTCAACAAAAATCAATCGGAATGGATCAATTTGGCGGCTCCGAAATCAGTAGAAAAGATGTTAATGAATTTCAAATTAGATCAAGAAGGTTCTTTTGAAGGGACTATTGCGATTGGTAAGGAAGGATATGAAGCAGTGGATGGAGTAACTTCTTTCCATGGAGCGACTGGTACTAAGCATTTCAAAGAGGTTTGGACAGAATTATTTCCTGATATTGTTATAGAACAAGTGGAGTTTGATCATACTAAGATCAACAAGAGTTCTTTTAAAATTAATATGGTATGTAAAATCCCTGATCAAGCTCAAGTAATGAATGATTTTATTTATTTCTCTCCATCTATTTACAATAGTTTTGAAGAGAATCCCTTTAAGTTAGAGAAGAGAGTTTACCCTGTCGAAATCCCCTATCCCTTCTCTGAACAGTTTGTATTAAATGTCGATCTGCCAGAAGGCTATATCGTGGAAGAATTACCAGAATCTGCAAAGGTAGTTTTGCCTAATAAAGGAGGTAGTTTTTTGTATATGGTAAAACAAAATGGTCAACGCCTCCAAATTATACGTAAAATTAAGATCAACCAATTACAATTCAATACGGAAGAGTATACAGATATTAAGACCTTTTTTGATCTAATTATAGAGAAAAGCGAAGAGCAAGTGGTCTTGAAAAAACAACAACCATAACTTTAAAATATATCCTCCATCAAAATGAAGCTGTCAATTATTATTATTCTACTTAGTGTAACAACCGTATTATCACAAGACAATTTGCTCTACTCGACTTCACTTATCCCCAAAGAATTGGAAGAGCATGCCAGTGCAATCGTGCGGTTAGAGCTTAGAAAATTAAGGATTGAATCTCCTAGTACTGCTTCCCTCTCTTGTCGTAAAGTTGTTACTATTTTAGATAATAGTAGTAATCAAAATGTGCTTTATATAAGCTATGACCGACAATCAAAAGTTAGGAGTATAAGAGCCAAACTATATGATGCAGGAGGGAACTTAATCCGAAAAATAAGAGATACAGAAATTGAAGATTTCAGTGCGGTATCCGATTTTTCAATTTATGAAGAAGCTAGGTATAAGCGATTAGAGGTGACCCATAGTGCTTATCCTTACACGATAGAATTTGAATATAGTCTTTCAATAAAAGGGATATCCCTATGTCAGATACCCAATTGGCATATTCAGGACTATCATTCTGCTGTTGAAAAAGCGACTTACCAGCTTCAACTTCCAAAGGATTTGAAAATTCATTATCAAGCTCTAAATGTTGAGGCAGAACCAACAGTGAAAGAAGTCGATGCAAATACAACTTATACCTGGCAATTGAAGGATTTAGAAGCCAAGACACGAGAAACTTTTAGTCCAAGCTCTTCCTATATTCTACCTCGATTATTAGTTTCGTTGGATCAATTTGAAATAGAGCACTATAAAGGCAGTTTCCGTTCTTGGAAAGATTTTGGGCTATTCATGTATCAATTGTCAGAAGGACGAGATCGGCTTTCCGCTCCTATGCGTGAAAAGGTATTGGCCTTAACAGCCAAAGCATCGAACAAGCGTGAAAAAATAGAAATCTTATACCAATACCTACAACAAAACATGCGTTATGTCAGTGTACAATTAGGAATTGGAGGATGGCAACCTTTTGATGCGGCTTATGTGGAGAAAAATAAATATGGAGATTGTAAGGCGCTCACTAATTTTATGAAAGCGATGTTGAAAGCAGTGGATATTTTAGCCTATCCTGTATTAATTTATAGTGCAGAGACGCCTGATTATAGCGTTACAGAAACATTTGCCACTTCAAAGTTTAATCATGTTATTTTAAGAATACCTCAAGAAGATATTTGGTTGGAATGCACGAGTACGAATTTCCCAGTCAACTACATCGGATCACACAATGCGAATCGTACCGCTTTAATGATTACGAGAGATGGAGGACAATTGATTGAAACCCCTCAATATGCTACTCAACAAAATGTAGAGCATAATAATATACAGGTTTACTTGGATGAAAATGGTGGGGCTTCCCTGAAAGGGATATCTACTTTAAGTGGTTCCAAACAGGAAGCGTATCGGTCTATATCTAATAACTACCCACAAGAAGAAGTTAAAAAATGGTATCAAAAAAATAGTAAACTCTCCAGTTTTAAGTGGAATGAGTTCACTTTTAAAGCTGCAAAAGATACTCCTAATTTTGAACTCCAAGTGAATTTGTCTATCAATAGTTATGCTTCAAAAACTGGAAAAAGATTGTTTGTTCCAATTAACAAAATCACTCCTTTACATACCGCTCTTAAAGTTTATACAAACAGAAAACACCCTGTTGTTATTCACCAGGGTTTTACAGAAGAAGATCAATTTGAATTCTATTTACCAGAAGGCTATGAAATAGAAAGTATTCCTAAAACAGAAACAAAGATCAACTCTCCATTTGGAAGCTACATTTTTCATATAAAAAAGATAAAAGGGAAAATTGTCTTTAAGCGTCATTTTATGCTAAATCCCACGGAACAACCAGCAGATCAATACCCTGCTTTATGCAATTTTTTAAAGGCAGTTGCCAAATCTGATGCCAGTAAAATGGTTTTGGTAAAAAAGAACTAAAATAAATTCCAATAGTAACAACCAATCACTATAGAGGGGCTATCTGGTGTTCTCTTCTGGAGTAGCGAATCCATAGGTATGAACTATACGTAAAAGCTAGACACATAAACATTCTAGAAGAAACCTAGTTTACAAGAATTAGGCAAAAAGGAACGTTTCTCACCTTGCCAAACATCAGCCATAAATTTTAACTTGTAGGGATAGAAAAGGCTTTATTAAAAAGAGGGAATACACCTACAAAATATTCATTAAGCCTTACTTACAATAATACAACTTCACATAAAAACGAGTATCCAACCCCCCTAAGGCCTTTGCAACTGTTGGGGTAACCAATACCACCGCTCCTTGTGTAAAAGAATTTTCTGGTTTCGCTGCTACGACTTGTGCATATACCTCGCGATTGGTCATCGGATTTTCTAGGCGAACAATCCGTCCTTTAGGCACATAAGAACACAAAACATACAGCTTATTTTTGTCTGATAAATCCATTGCCTTATCCCAACAAGCTGTCCCTTGTAACATTTGCTCATTCTTACCATCAAAATATACCTCATAGCGGTATTTGTTTTTTTGGCTCTCCTCCCCTAGAATGCCTGGCAAACCAGAAATTGTTTTGAGAGAATCAGGAATTCCCCTGCGACTAATCCAGCCAATCAACAAGGTTTCATTTTTATGTACTTGGTCAGAATAAAGTTGATTGCGATCGCGAACGACCTCTACTGGCAAACGGAAGTGAATGCGGGCAATTCGGTACAAGGTTTCTGAAGGGCGCACTTTATAATAAACTGGCATATAATCGCTCTCTACAAAGTTAGCGCCTCTGTATCGCCTCAACGCGCGACTCACTAAAGGAATGCGCAACCGCTGCCCTACCGATAAACCATTGGCTTCCAAGTTAGGATTACAATAATACAAGTCTGATAAATCAACCGCATAAAATTTCTTAATAGAATACAACGTTTGTCCTGGTTGTATTTCGTGGGATAGGTACTTTTGCCCGCTCCACACTTCTACATACAAAGAGTCTGTTGCTCTGGCATTAGGAACAGGGGCGGTTCTTCGCAAGCCCAATTGATCCATTTCAAATTCGGCAAAACCACCACGCTGGGCAAAAACTCCTTCTAGGGTTAATAAACTACACCAACAAACGATAGCAATCAATGTTTTATTCCTTCTAAGGCTCATCATTCTTCTACAATTCTTATTTGATAGGGTTTCTAAAGGGGAAGCCCAAAAGTACATTATTTCTAATAGACTCTAGTTCTATTTTTAGCTCCTTCTGTAATTGGTTCTTACTTGAAGTACAAGGATAAATGAAAGGGGCAATCCGTTAACAATTTCAAAAACGCTTAGGGTTCCTTGCATAGCTTAGTAAAAAAGCCGAAATTTGTGCGAATTTTATTCCATCGCAGTAGTAGGATGAGGAGTATAACCCAAATGGAAATACCCTTCTTTGCTACTCAAAGACCACTTTTAATCATGGACGTAACCACGTTAGAGACACAATTTGAATCCCATCTAAGCACTTGGAGGGAAGAAGAAAAAGCAGCTTTGGAACTACTAAAAGTCGTTGGAGACCTGCGCTTCGACCGCTCCATTGAGGTGATTTTATTCCGTCGCAATATTTACGACTCTCGTCCTACGGAAG
>JBOEFW010000148.1:0-846 GCA_050633105.1 Aureispira sp.
AGTTCCCAAGGTATAATTAGAAACGCCAATAGGTTTTTCTACATCTTTCAAGGCATACTCTACAATTACTTCATTTTTTTCTCTGCATAAGAGGATCCCTATTGTTGGCGCATCACGAGAGGTATCTCTTAATATATTATCAACTGCGGAGAGATAGAAATTTAATTTTCCTGCATACTCGGGTTTAAACTTCCCTGCTTTGAGCTCCACAACAACATAACAATGCAATTGAGTATGATAGAAGAGCAGGTCTACATAGAAATCTTCATTGCCAACTTCAAGATGATATTGTTGCCCCATAAAGGCGAAGCCACGGCCAAGCTCTAACAAGAACTTGCTGATATTATCAATGAGTGCCTTTTCTATTACTCTTTCTTCTATGTCATCTGCAAGCTGTAAGAAATCAAAGACATAAGGATCTTTGAGCGCCTGTTGAACAAGTTCTGAATTATGCTTTGGTAAAGTCTCTTCAAAGTTACTTATAGATTTCCCTTGTCTTGCATACAAACCAGACTCCATTTGCATTACCATAATATTCCTTGACCATCCATTCTCCAATGCCTTTTGAGCATACCAAAGGCGTTCTTTGTCATTATTACATTTTTCTAGTAATGCAATATTATGATACCAACTCATTTGTGCAAGTGGTGCTTGCACAAATTCAAAGTCAGGATAGTTTTCAGCAAACTGTCTCATATACATGAGGTTTCTTCGAGAGAAACCCTTCAAGTCAGGAAACGCACTCTTTAAGTCTTTTGAAAGTTGTTCTACAACCTTTGAACCCCATTTTTGAGCTTTTTGACGAATAAGTATTTCGTTCCCAATAGACCAATATAATGCAATAAG
>JBOEFW010000149.1:0-1408 GCA_050633105.1 Aureispira sp.
GCCCTTAATTGTGTTTCCCAAACTCTATTTCTATTGCTGTCTAACTTAAAGACATAACCATCATAAGCTGCTCTAGTCGTTATTCCGTCACTATTAAAGGTCTCTTTTCCTATACCCGTTGCTACTACCCAGCCTTTATTTTTACTTTGTATTAAATCCTCTGCTCCTATGAGCAATCTACTACTATCGTTTTGCCAACTCCATAGTTCATTCCCTTGGTAATCATACTTCGTTAATACACAGAGCTGTGTTCTATGATTAGGATCATAGTTAGCATCTGAATTGACATACCCTACTACAAATCCATCTGTTAGAGGAACTATACTATGATTTGTACAGTAATTGTAATTACAGTCTACTATTCTTGTCCATAGTGTGTCTCCGTTTCTATCCAATTTTAGTAATTGAAAACCTTCTCCTGTCTGTCCTGCTAAAATATAAGTACTATCCTTAGCTACGATCAAATCATCTGCTATAAAACCATAAGGTGTGTTAGGGAATAAGCTCCTATGTTTTTTTTTCCATAATATATCTCCCTGTTGATTGTATTTCATTACTGCTACTTGCGCGATCCTTGTTGTATCCAATACATCTCCTGCTATTATAAAATTTCCATCCACATCTTTTCTCAAGCAGGGTTCCCACATTTGGTAACTTTCTGCACTATCCAAATGCACCTTAAAATCTATTACCTCTCCTAAAGAATCTATTCTCATAAACAATCCGCCTACTTGGCAAGCTGCTGTGTCTCTTGCTATTCCTGTAATATAATGACAGGAATCCGTCACTTCTAAGCCTGTTAGAATTGTGTTAGAGCAACTTACTTTGAACCTCTTGTTAAACGTTATCGTTTGAGCTTGTATAGCTGCTGAACATAGAAACAAGATAATTAATACTGTCCATTTCATCCTACTTTATATTATAAAGAGAGGGCTACTATTCCATAGCCCTCTCTAATGATTTAATTCTTCACTACTAAAGTCGTTTGTTCCACTAATTCTTCCTTACTGTATAATGCCACAAAATAAATGCCTGTTGTCCAATTATTGGTTCTTAAGTTAGTAGCACCACTAGACTGATTCAACAACACCTCTTGCATCACTTGCCCGTTTGTACTAGTAATCTTTAATAATCCTTGTGTTTGCTCCTTAGGCAACTGGTACTGTACGGCTGCCCATGTATGGCTTGGATTGGGATAAATAACTAAATTGCTTGTGCTTACCTCTTCTACCTTCCTACTCTTCTCTACCTCTAAAACGGTAGGTAAGGTAGGCGTATACTGGTAATCCTTTACCAAATCGTACTGTAATTATTTCTTTACAAATACCTCACTACCTATCAACTTCCCATCCTGTCGCAGCTCCAATACATACCAGCCACTCAATAGCTCCCAAACAGGAAATACATA
>JBOEFW010000150.1:0-995 GCA_050633105.1 Aureispira sp.
CCCACGCTTTCGTACCTCAGCGTCAATGATGCCCTAGTGCACTGCCTTCGCAATTGGTGTTCTACTTCATATCTATGCATTTCACCGCTACATGAAGCATTCCATGCACCTCGAACATATTCAAGCCATACAGTTTCAAACGCGTACCAAGGTTTAGCCTTGGCCTTTGACGTCTGACTTATATCGCCGCCTACGTACCCTTTAAACCCAGTGATTCCGGATAACGCTTGCACCCTCCGTATTACCGCGGCTGCTGGCACGGAGTTAGCCGGTGCTTATTCTTCTGGTACCGTCTCTCCTAAGATAAATCTTAGTCATTCTTCCCAGATAAAAGTGCTTTACAACCCAAAGGGCATTCATCACACACGCGGCATGGCTGGTTCAGAGTTTCCTCCATTGACCAATATTCCTTACTGCTGCCTCCCGTAGGAGTCGGGTCCGTGTCTCAGTACCCGTGTGGGGGTCCACGCTCTCACGCCCCCTACCCATCGTCGCCATGGTAAGCCGTTACCTTACCATCTAGCTAATGGGACGCACAACCATCTTCTACCAACCCGAAGGCCTTTTACTCCTGTATCATGTGATACTGTAGTCTTATGCGGGATTATTCGCCGTTTCCAGCGACTTTCCCCCAGTCAAAGGTAGGTTTTGTACGCGTTACTCACCCGTGCGCCACTCGCCATCACACCGAAGTGCATGCTGCCGTTCGACTTGCATGTATTAAGCCTGCCGCTAGCGTTCATCCTGAGCCAGGATCAAACTCTCCATACTATTTGTATTTATTTGATAGACCGTAATCTATCTTGACGGTTCGTTTAGTAGTAATACTAAACTCACTCTCTTTGTCGCTCTTGCTTCCTCTTTTCTCTCTTCTCTGCTACGCTTGCTGTTCTACTAAATATTTAACTATCTAGTAGCTTACCTATTCTAATTATTCTGCCGTTTCAAATATCTTTTTCTGGTTATCTTTATAACCCAACTAATCAACTTCATGA
>JBOEFW010000151.1:0-14279 GCA_050633105.1 Aureispira sp.
ACACAAAAAAACTCTTCCTATTAAGAAATAGGAAGAGTTTTTTTGTGTAAGACAATAAGTAGATGTTCTACTAGAATTCATAAACAAAGCCTGCGGAAACTGTAAAGAAATGAAGCCAATTCTTACTAAAACCGTCACTCACTTGCGTCGTATCATCCGATTCTCCTTGTGCGCCTCCCCCTATATAACGTAGGTTTAAGAAAATTTTAGCGGCATCCATTAATTGAAAATTCTGTCTTAGACTAATGTCCAACAAAGAACCAATCACCTCATTGTCGCTTCCATTTAGATAACTAATTGGTGCATACAAACCGTCGGCTTCCACTTCTGAAGACATATTCTTATTCCAACGATATTGAGCGCGAAATTTCAGCAAGGGAACAATACCAACATTACTACTTTTTTGGAGCAAGTTTCCATCGCTAGATTCAAACTTAATATTAGCATTTCTGATTTGGATAGAAGCTCCTAAGCCTAAGCTAAATTTGTTTCCTTTAAACTTAACCTTTCTCAAATAACTGACTCGATAATAAGGGAAGCCATACGTTAAATTCAAATTGCTCCCTGCTGGAAACAAGACATCATCTATTTGAATATCCTCTCTCAAAACCACCTGCGTTTCTATTTTCAAGGGTTGATAAAGAAGAATTAGCGTATTCTTCTCGCTGAAATTCAACTCCAAAGAGAGGCGAGTAACTGGAAATAGAAGATCTTGTCCACCATCTTTTTGATAATCAAAATAGGTTGTATTCTGTCCAAATTGTATTTTATGATCAAATACCCCCAAAAATCCCAGCTCTGCCACTGCTCTAACTTTGTATTTTCGTTCTTCCGTATCAGAGGTATTCTCAGACTGCGAAAAGCAGACACTTGTAGGTAATAGTAAGACAAATAATAGGTACTTAAAATGATTCATCATGTAGTCAAACTTTAAATAAAGAAATGAGATTGAATATTATAGTTGTGTTGTTCCTATCTTAGGTCTATAGACACCAAAGAATAATAAAACAACCTTTTTCATTCAATTTAGTTTTAAATCCCATTATTTCTTTTCAGAAACTCTATTCAGTAGAAACTACTGTTATCTAATTTTTTATGCCTTTATTAGTTTTTTTGTTCTTCTTATAAATGGCCTTCTTGCAACGCACGAGCAGCTTGCAAACCAGAATCGGCCGCTTCAAAAAACAAAGGCAAACGACCTACATCTACCCCAGCATAGGCAATCCCTGTTTCTAAAGCATTTATATTAGGGTCTTTTAATAAAAAATGAGGCGTAGGAATAGGCATCGCATGCCCCATTACTTTGATGTAAACCTTTTCAATTTGAGGACGCAAAGCCTCTTTTAGTACTTCTTCTAAGTAACCAATCGTCTGCTCCACCAAGGCAGGAGCCTGCTCGGATATAGCCAGCAAAGTATTGCGTTCTTCAGGAGTTAGGCAATAATAGGCTGTCAAAGTACGACGTGTCGTTCGCGGCTGAAACTGTGCCGCAGAATCAACAAACCCCATAAAAGAAGTAGCCCCTGATAGATATTCATTTTGCCAGTACATTTTCTTGGTTGGTGGTGGTGTTTTTAGCACGACATTAATCGTCACCCAAGGACTGTATTTATTCTCTTGAAATAGAGTGTATGCTGTTGGGTAGATAAATTTGAGGGCATGTTTATGGGCAGCGTAGACAATTTTTTTTGTTTGAACCGTCCATTGTTCTTTGGCTTTTACATTGACAATCGTCACTTCAAACCCTTCTTCATTTTTTACGATTTTTTGTACTAATTGCTGGGTCAAGAGCCGTTCCTGAGGCATCCGACTAATAAACCGCTGGGCAAAATAGGCATTGCCTTGTGGCGGTGACAACAGCTCTGGTTCTTGCTCAAAATAAGGACGACAGGTATAATAATGTACGCCTGCAAGGGCCGATACTACGGTGCTTGGCGCTCCCCAATCATCGCGCATGGCATAATCAATGGCTTTTAATAAAGCGGGATCTGTGATGTTGTTCTCTGCCAAGTAAGCAGCAAAGGTTATGTTATTGAGGTAATGAAATTCTGCTGCAATTTCAGGCGTTGGCATCAGCATTTTTCCAACAAAAGGCAATAGTAAAGCTTTCAATTCTGCCCGACTTTCTCCTTCAGGCAAGACGTCTTTTCGAAAAACTCCTGCATCAAAAGTGATACTCTCCTGCGCAGCAGGAATCAAGTATTGACGATCGACAAATTGCCAAGTTTCTAGTGTTCTATTATAATCTATAATATCCAAATCAAACAACACCTTCAACAAATCTTTCCCATAATAAGCGGGGTAAGCCAAATCGTAATGCGCGCCTTGTGCAAAATATTGGTCCCGATGGGTATTGGCGGAAGAACTTCCGCCCAAACGTTCTGATAATTCACACAACAAAAAATCTTGATCCCTCAATTCATAAGCCGCACTAAGCCCAGCAATTCCACCTCCAACAATAAGGTAATCGGTTTGCTTTGTTACGCCTTTAGGATACTGTTGGCTCTCTCTAAGAATATGCCCCACCGCAGCATCCGATAAAATCTCTATCTCAAAAGAACTAGTCGGTGTTGCTTGGCTAGCGTCATGTGCTACTTTTAATACAATAGGGCTTAGAGTAAGTGCCCCATACTTTAGAAAATCACGTCTATTCATGGCAAAAAATACGACTTTTTGGAGAGCAATCGAAGTCTTAATTCTAACTTTCTATCAAAAATATTCCAAGGACCTCACCTATTCGATCTTCTCTTCGTTTAATAAGCAGACATTAGCCCCCCTATTTAATGAATCTATATTTATTCATCTATCCTTTTATCCATGCCCTACTCTAGACCTTGGTTTCTATTCGTAATAGGCTTACTCTTTTTTACGCTTGCTCCCACTCAGGCTGCCATCATTTATGATTATCCACCACCTGCCAAAAAGAAAAAGATAAAAAAAAGGGTAAAAAAACAACGTTATTTCTTTCGTCCTTTTCATAAAAAAAAGAAAATTGCTACTTCAACGCAGCAGCAAGACTTACCTTATCTATATGAGTTTGCTATTATCGCAAGTATCTGTTTTCTAGCCGCTTTACTGGCGTCTATCTGGGGTTTATACTTTTTGGCTGTTCCTGTTATTTCTATTGTTTTAATAGTGATGAACGCCTTAAGTTTAGTGATTACTAGTCTTGGCTTTTTTCATTTTTTTGGACCAATTCTTCCTATTATTAATTCCATTGTATCTGCTGGAGCGCAACTTATTATTATAGGCGTTGTTTTTGGTTTTCCTTGGCTGTGGATTTCCGTGACTGTTATCTTATCTATCTTAGCACTTTTCTTTCTTACTCTACTCTTTATTTATGTGATTGCTTATAGTTAGAATATTAGCTATACCATTGCATTCTCCCCATCAAAACGTACCTTCTTCTTTATTTTTGCCTTGGTTGAAAAACTTGACGCACATAAGGGTTCTTATCATTGGATTTCCAGATAAAACCATCAATGATGTAATGCGTCAATTGTGGCAAGGCCAATAAGGCAAATGCTAGCGCTTTGGACCAAGGGCTTTCTAACAGAGCCATTGGATAGGGGATGAATGTAGCAAAAAATTCGGATCGTTCGCCATACAACCACATGTCCCAGAAATATTCTTCTACCAAACCTAATACAATTACAACAGGGATAATCAACACCGCTAAGCGCCACCAAGGTTTTGCTTTTGCTTGTTGTAATTGCTGTTTTTGGTATTGATAATAAACAATCAACGCTAGATAAGGTACTCCATGTGCAACTACATTTGTAATGGTAAAAACTACATCCGAATTGAAATAAACAATGCCGCCGTACCAATTGAACGCCGTGGTCAACATCCAACAAATTTTCCCCCATTGCCAACACGTAGCGCGCCAGCGTTCTTCTATTAGCCAAGCCAATAGAATCCCTCCATACAGCACGTCTCCCACTTCAAAAAAGTTGATCCAAAAAGCAGAACTTCCAGGCAAATAAGCCCTCAAACCCACAAAATCATCCACTACAAACCAATTAAACACCAAGCCTTCCGCCAAGTGCCAATACAACACAGGATACAACGTTATCCAATACAAAATCCATTTATCAGCAAAAAATTTGGACACCCCAAAATCCTTAGCTTTAGCTTTGTACAAGGCCAAAAAGCCATATTGTTGCTTCACAAAATGAAACAAGGCCAAATAAGCCAGCACCCGCCAAAAACCAAATTCAGAATACCATACCAAGCCAAATACGGCCAAAAAACAAGCTACAGGAGCAGCCAGCAATAAAGTACGATGGTTCTGGAATTCTTCTTTATCTAAGTAAGTTCTAAAAATAGTACTCCATACATGTCCCACATCAATACAAAGCACAAAGACCACCCAAGCCCACAAAGGAATATCCGCCTGTAGGAAAGTATTAGGCAAACAACACAAAACCAACCAGCACAACCAGACGGGTAAGTATAAGACCAGTAAATCAATGGATTTAGAGAATAACCACATATTATTGTCTTTCGTTTATCCAAACACTATTCTCCTCCGTAATTCCATGTTTGCTCCATAAATAAGAGATATTTTTTATTGATCGCAATCAAACAAATGGAATCATGATGGCTGTACATGGATTCATTATGTACGACAAACCCAGGATCATCGTGAGGGGCATGAACAGCACCTGCATTGGTATAGTATTCGGTTTTAAGACCCAAGAAATCTGTTAATTGTTTGGTGTAATATTTGGCTTCTGTGGAGGAGTTTTCTTTTTCTTTTTTCTTACCATCTTTTCTAAACATGGCCATTTGTCGTAGTAATTGCTCTGCTTTGAAAGCAGAAATAGTTCCCAACTCTTTGTATTCATCTCCTCCTAAAACGTCCTCTATAAAATCAACGACTATACAATCATTAGTATAATCAGATAGAGCGGTATAGTCATAAAACGCATTCGGTTCGTCAGGGTCACCATAGGCATAGGAACAAAATACGCTGATTAAATCTGTTTCTTCTAATTCTATAATGGCTTTAAATCTCATACCCCTACGTATTTTTCTAATCCTAAAAATAATACGACCAGTTCCCCTCCGCATAATAACGATACAGAACAGGATTGTGCAAGGTATTAATTTCTAATTCTTCTTTATTAACAGGCACCAAATCTCCTCCAAAAGAAGTCATCATCAACATACTTTCTTTATTGATCCAGCGTACAGGAATGCCTTTAAAATCAAACTGCTGTAAGGCTTTTTTCATCGCTTCTGCTGGTGGTTCTTTCATGCCCAAGACCCATCCCCATTCTCCAAATGTATAAATGTGGTTGTGCAATGGTACGGTATGAAAGCCAGCTGATTTTACTGTTTTTTCAATTGTTCTAAAAGCCTTAGTGGTATAATAAGGGCTTGCTGCTTGTGTCACAAATACCCCATGAGGATGCAAGCGATGTGAACACAATTCATAAAACGAACGCGTATACAAGCGATTAACTTCCACACTTTTGGGATCAGGAAAATCAGCAATAATTACATCGTAAAATTCTTTATTTTGTTCCAAGTAAGTGAAAGCATCCGCATTCACAACGGTTAGTTTAGGAGAAAAATAAGCGCGTTGATTCAGTTGCTGAAAAATAGGGTGATTCTTACCCACTTCCGTCATTTCTGGATCTAAGTCCACTAAGGTAATTTTATCTACCGCTTCATATTTTAAGACTTCTCGGATGGCACAACCATCCCCTGCTCCCATAATCAAAACAGAGCGAGGGGCACGCGCCAATTGCATCGCAGGATGCACTAAAGGTTCATGGTACAGCCATTCGTCAAAAGTACTCAATTGTTTTCCTGTATTGAGGTATAGCCAGTAATCACCTTGCCATTGTGTGACCGTTATTTTTTGATACGGTGTTTGTTTGGTAAAAACCACCTTTTCGCGGTAACGGCTTTGTTCTCCATATAAAACAATAGGCTTGGCTAGAAATAAACCAATACCAATGAGCACAGCCGTTCCTACAAAACCTAATTGCAACCAACGTTTTCGCTCTCTAGCAATAGATTCGCGCAACGCATAAAACAACAAAAGCGCGACAAAGAAATTCACCCCTCCTACCACAAACGGCGTATAGGTCAAGCCTAAATAACGAATCCCTACAAAGGCAAAAAACAAACCGCCAAATAAACTGCCGTAATAGTCTTTCTCCATGACCCCCGATATGTTCGTTCTCAACGACTCATAATCCTTGTTAATCCGTGTTACTAAAGGAATTTCCATTCCAATCAGTAAACCAATAACAATTGCCATCAAATATAGAATCACCCATAAACTGGTGAGATAAGGCATGATGAGATAGGTAAACAACGCACACAGCGAAATCAAAATAGACAGCAGTAGTTCTATGCCTACAAATGTCTCCAATAAATGCCCTTCAAAACGTTTACTAAAGCGACTTCCTAGCCCCATAGAGAAGAGCATTAAGGACAATACAATCGTCCATTGGAAAACGGAATCGCCTAGAAAATACGTCGCTAGAGTCGCCAAAACATACTCTGCTACAATGCCTGATAAGCCTGTGGCAAATAAAGCGGCCATCAGGATCAAGGAAGCCTTTTTTTTATCTTTCATAAATCGCGCTATAGCGAAATAGTAATGAGCGTAGAAGCACTGATATAAGCAAATGCCTCCACCAATCCAACACCTACATTGGGTACCTCTTGATTAACTAATTCATCTGTAATGCTGCGTTTTGGCAACAATAACTTATCTGTCAGCCATCTAAAAATAGGCAAGGCCAACAAAGCAACCCCTAATTGAACAGCAATCGCTGCCGCAGAATCCGCTAAGTTGTCATGCTCGGTTTCAATCACATAACGGATGATATTACCCATTGCTATTAAAAAACCAGCAAAAGCAACCGCGACTGCTGCATTACCTGTATATACTTTCTTAAAGACATCATAAGGAGTAATTTTATTATACACCAAGGCTACTGCTATTAGAATCAACTGTGCAGCAATCCAAAAAGCCAGTGCCAACCAAGCATAAGTCGCCTCAATAGATAATACGCCATAAATCAATAGACCATTAGCAATTGAATTCCCTGCTTCCACAATACCTACAGCAACATTGCCTCGCTCTACAATATTTTTCTTCAATTCTAAGGCAGAGAAGACCACTCGATCATTGACAATAATCGCGATATTCAATAAGACGATGGCAACAGCGCCATAAGCAAAAGTTAACAACAAATCTTGTGTCAACGACTCGTGAGAAGACCCTGCCATTGTGCCTGTAATAGCTAAGAGCAGACCAACAAAATACCCTACCTGTGTAATGGCAAAGGCCAAGTTATCTCTGTCTACCATTTCAGCATCCACGTCCACGCCTCGATGCAACAATTGATATAAAAACTTACCCACCAAAAACAGCACAAAGCAAAGCAGCATATAAATAAAGGGCTCCCCCCAATAGCTAATCTCTAAATAGTATTTCATTTGTTTTAATTTCTATGCTCGATAATCAGCGCTCTATCTAAAAGGTTACTTCCCATTACCACCACCACCTCGACTGAAGCGACGACCAGAGCTATAACTTCGGGTATGGCTGCTATACGTTCCATAACGGCGCGTTCCTCCAACGATCCAAATACCATAATAGGAATATCCTCGTCGATACTGCTCTCTAGCTTTTTGATGTTCTGCAAACTTGATTTTACCTTTAGGCAATTGTAGAAGCGTGCTAATGTAAGCTTGATGAGGATAAAATTTCCAATAATACAGACCAGCCAAGGCTTTTTTCTCCAAATTCCCCTTCTCATCGACAGCACCTGATAATAGCTTTCGATACAAACTCGCTTTTACATAAGCGGTATCAGCCACAAATTTACTCGAAAATTTATTGGTTTGTCTCCTCCAATCGGTCTGGTCACTTATGGTTAATTTAACTGTACTTTTGGTTGGATAATCATAATAAGAAAGCCGTGTTATTCTAGAAGTAGTATCTACAATTTTTTCTTGAATAACAACAGTATCATTGATGCCTTCTGTCCAATAACCATAGTCTAAATCACCAATATAATTGGTATAACCAGGAGGGCCTACTACGCGTTTAATAGAGCCCATACGATCTTTTGCAGCGAGTTCCATTCCTACATTACTCTCATGTTGATTGTAATAAGCACGGCTGATCGGAAACCATTTGGAATCTTTGGCGACCACTCGACCATTGGTTTGGGTTAATACTCGATAACGGTGTTTGTATTCTTTGCTAAACACTCCCGTCTTCTCCATGTCATAGAGTAGAATGGTAAACTGAGAAGCAGCTTTGTTTTGCGTTATCAATTGTTTAATCGGGTCAGGGTTAACCGCTTCACCCGTACAAGTACTAGGCAAAACGAACAGCGCTACCATAGCACTAACTAAGGCCATTATACAGCCCCAACCTTTTTTATCACCGCGTCGTGATCTTCAAGTACTTGCCAAAATATTGGAAATTTGAAATTCCTTAATATAATCCCCTACAAAACACTCTACTGAGCCATCTTCCCAACGAGAAACGTAAATGAATTTCTCATTTGCGGCATCTACATATTCCCAACTAGAGAAACTAGCCCAGTCCTGTAGACGATCGTCGGTAAACTGTCCTTTAGAAGATTCTTTGAGACTGTAGGCGACTCCTTGCCAATTGATGCGCGCTAAAGGGTTCTGCCCTAACACACTAGAACGCAAAGAAGGGTCGATATTATTCATATTGGCTTCTTTACTTATACTCAACAACAAGCTGTTGCTGTCTGAAACATTCAAAAATCGTGTTTCACCACTAGAGCGAATCTTATATTCTTTGGCCATATGGCCTTTATAACGATACGTATAGGAAGCGAGCACTTCCCAACTTTCTAAGTTATAATCTAAGATATAGCCGACTTCTAAATCATGTACATCTCTATCAATTTTAATCTCTTCCTCTTCTTGTTGTTTCTTCTTTCCAAACAAATTAAAAAACCAATCAAACATAGTGTGGCAAGTGTGTTTACTGTGGAAAAATAATGGATTTTATAGTCTTCTTTTTTGGATTAAGGTTATCCAACAACTAAGTTAATGGTTTAAATGGAGAAAGTCCTATGCTTTTACGACTCTTTGTTGCAGCAGTTTAGAAAAGCTCTCCAAAGTCTTGCTTTTCCTATCAACCATTAAAAAAAAACATCTTATAGTATACTTCAATTGGTAAAACCATTTTACCTGATCAACTAGTTCCTTTGACTTTTGAATAATCTTCTTGTTCCAACCCCTAATTATTACTTATCTTGTTGTTTAAGACCACTATCAACCAATTTACGGATCCAATTTCAAGAAGACAGATGAAACACGAATGGAGAAAAAAAGAAAAAGGCATTTACCTGCCTAAGAATAAACCCATGCTTATTGAGGTACCTAGTTATACTTTTTTAACAATAACAGGAGCTGGCAATCCCAATAGCCCTCATTTTGCCGACTATATTGGTGTTTTATATTCGCTCTCTTATGCAATCAAAATGAGTCCTAAAAAAATGGACCTTCCTCCTATTGGATATTATGATTATACCGTGTATCCTCTAGAGGGTGTTTGGGACATCACAGAAGAAGCTAAAAAAACATTTGATGGGCGCATCAATAAAGAAGATCTAGTATTTCAATTGATGATTCGACAGCCCGATTTTTTAGAACAATCCTTCTTTGAAGAAATGTTAGCGTTAACCAAAAAGAAGAAGCCGCACCCTTTATTAGAGCAAGTACAATTAGAGGAAATCACGGAAGGTCCTTGTATACAAATGTTGCATATTGGCCCTTATGAAGAGGAAGATAAAAGCTTTGCTGTCATGGAAGCCTTTGCAAAAGACCAACAACGAACCAGAGTATCCAAGATTCATCGAGAGATTTACTTATCCGATTTCCGAAGAGTTGCGCCTGAGAAACTCAAAACAGTATTGAGATTTTCAATCCATTCTTAGAAGTTGTTAAAAAGAGAACTACAAAAACAATGACCAAACAAATAATAGACCTAGAAGGTATTGGCTCTGTTAATGCCCAAAAATTACAAGCGGTTGGAATTAAAACCATTGGTAATTTCTTAGAGCAAGGAACTACTCCTAGCAATCGAGCGAACTTAGCCAAAGCCACTGGAATTAGCAGGCAACTGCTTCTTAAATGGTTGGGGATGGCAGACTTGTATAGAATTACAGGTGTAGGAGCACAATTTGCAGAACTGCTTAAAGCCTCAGGAGTAGATACGGTTCGTGAATTGCGTCAACGCAATGCCAATAATCTAACGGAGGCTTTACTTACTATTAATGAAGAGCACAATTTGGCGAGGACAGTCCCTGCATTAGTCCAAGTTCGTTGTTGGATAGAGGAAGCCAAAACTTTAACGGTTGGATTAACCTATTAAACATCGTTTAAATGCTATTTCTGTCGGGCACCAAAGCACCCGACAAAAATAGATAAAATGAAATAGACGAACTTAAATAGAAGCAGGGATGCGTTCTAAGGTTGTCAATAAGTAGTGCCAGAACTTTTTGACAGAGCTAATCTGTACGCGCTCATCAGGAGAGTGGGCGCCACGAATATTCGGCCCAAAAGAAATCATCTCCATATCAGGATAGTGTTTGCCTAGCAATCCACATTCTAGACCACCATGTCCCGCATAAACATTAGGCTCTTCCTTAAATAAGTCGCGGTAAATATCTTGCATCACCGTAATAATTTTAGCCTCTAAATTAGGCGTCCAACCAGGATAAGCCCCTCCTAAAGAAACCTCTGCTCCCATCATTTCAAAGACAATTCTAAGCATGTTTGCATGATCTTGCTTCTCGCTATCTACCGCCGAACGAGTCAAGCATAAGATTTCATATTGTCCTTCTTTTAGAGACACACGAGCTAAATTATTAGACGTTTGTACCAAGTCATCCATATCCGCACTCATTCTATAAATACCATTTGGTGCGGCATAGAGACTAGCCACCAACTTTTGTTGGAAGACAACCGAAGTAACTGTTGCAGCATTTGCAACTTCTTCTAATAACAATTCAAAATTGGGGTCCGTTCTTTTATGTTCTTTGGTTAAGGTTGTTCTCCATCCTTCTACCGCTGCCTGAAAAACAGCAACTTGTTCTGTCGAAACGGCTATTGTAGCTTGTGCTTCTCTAGGAATCGCATTGCGTAAGCTACCGCCATCAAAAGCAGCTAGACGGACTTCTAACGTTTTAGCCAATTCATATAAAACACGCGTAATTAATTTATTAGCATTACCACGACCAATGTGAATATCCATACCAGAGTGTCCTCCCATAAGACCTTTTACCGTCAATTTATAAGTGGTGTATCCTGTTGGCAACGCTTCTACTTCATAGGTTCCTTTAGCCGTTACATCAACTCCTCCTGCACAGCCAACGGTTAATTCATCGTCGTCTTCTGTATCTAAATTGAGCAAAATATCAGCGTCCAACAAACCACCAACTAACCCCATAGCACCTGTCATCCCTGTTTCTTCATCAATAGTGAATAAGGCCTCTAATGGCGGGTGAGGAATATCGGTTGATTCTAACAAGGCCATAATTGCTGCTACACCAATTCCATTGTCTGCGCCCAATGTGGTTCCTTTTGCTTTGACCCAATCGCCATCAATATACATATCAATGCCCTGCGTTGCAAAGTCAAAATTCGTATCAGCATTTTTTTGGTGCACCATATCCAAGTGGCTCTGAAGAGCAACAGTACAGCGACCTTCTAAGCCAGCCGTAGCAGGCTTTTTAATAATCACATTACCAACAGCATCAACCTTTGTTTCCAAGCCTAAATTTTCTCCAAAGGCTTTAGCAAAAGCAATGACTTCTTCTTCCTTTTTAGAAGCGCGGGGCACGGCATTGAGGTCCGCAAAATTCTTCCATAAAGACTGAGGTTGCAAATCTTTGATCTCCATTATTATAGTGATTTTTTATAATTTATAATTAAAACCTTTTCTCATTAAACAATCAATAAGCCGCCGCCTATTAAATGTTCCCAAAGATAGGATTTTTTTAGTTCGTCTAAGTCCCCTACTCCACTGGCTTGCAAATCGCGATTCCAGTCGGCAACTGTATAAATTTGGCCTTGCTGCGGCTGTGCTTTTGTTAAGTGTTCTTGTAAGACCTCTGCCAAGCGCAAGGGCATTTCTAAGCGCCAGCGTCGTTGTTTTCCTTGGGCTTGCAAAAAAGCACCCTCCTCTATTTCATAACATTCAGGAGGAGCATTGAGCCACAACACCCGCGCATTCTTACGCCAAGAAGTAGAAGCATCCGCCAGTGCATTGGCAATAAAGTTCGGCGCAACACTAGTCCTTGGGACTGGATGATCAAACCATTCTTGAAGTGACCAATCAAGGCCTGCCCCATGCATGTAATTAAACAAGGCTTGCTTCAAGCCATCCGAAAATTGCTCGTGCTCTGCTCCTGTTGGATCTTCATGAAACAAATCATTCTCCGCAAAACCACCAAAATCAGGACCTACAGCCTGCACTTGGTATTCCTCTGGCGCTAAGCCAACAGGGCTATGCGCGGTCATCGCAAATTGATGCCAAAAACCAGATTGAACCACACCTGCTTCCAATAATTGGCGCACCATTTCTAAAGCATCTATGGTCTCTTGGGCTGTTTCTGTGGGAAAACCGTACATAAGGTAGGCATGCACCATAATATCTGCCGCTGTAAAAGCCGCCGCCACTCGGGCAACTTGGGCGACCGTTACCCCTTTTTTCATTAAGGCTAAAAGGCGATCAGAGGCTACTTCGAGGCCACCTGATACTGCAATGCAGCCAGAAGCTTTGAGCAAGCGACACAAATCAGGGGTAAAACTTTTTTCAAAGCGAATGTTGGTCCACCAGACAACTGTTAGGTTTCTTTTGATAATTTCAATGGCCAAATCACGCATTAATGCAGGGGGAGCAGCCTCATCAACAAAGTGAAAGCCGTTTTGTCCAGTTTGCTCAATGATTGTTTCAATTCGATCACACAACAAACTAGCCGTAACAGGCTCATACCGCTGGATATAATCCAAAGAGACATCACAGAACGAGCACTTGCCCCAATAACAACCATGTGCTAAGGTCAATTTATTCCAACGTCCATCACTCCACAAACGATGCATCGGGTTTACAATTTCGATCACTGATAAATACTCTTTTAACAGTAAATCGCTGTAATCAGGGGTACCTACTTCGCGCTGAGGAATGTCTTTTTCTACCGCTAAATTACTATATAGCACCACTCCTCCTTGCCGCAAAAACACACGCTTAAGTTGCTGGGCGGTTCGTTTTCCTTCTAAGTATTCTAATAATAATAACAACGGCAATTCGCCATCATCCAAACAAACATAATCGACATAATCAAAGAGTCGTTCTTCTGACAAGCGACGCAACTCTGTATTGGGATAGCCTCCGCCCATAATGACGGCCACTTCTGGATAATTGTTTTTGATAAATTGACCACATTTGAGCGCACCAAAAAGGTTGCCTGGAAAAGGCACAGATAAACAAACGGCTGTAGGTTGTACTTCTTCCATCAATTGCTCCACCAACTGTACCAGAACCGTTGAAACCAAACTATCCTCTTCCTCTAATGCTCCTTCTAGTTCATCAAAGTGAGAAGCTGCGCGTCCCAATCGCTCTGCATATCGACTAAAACCAAAATGTGGATCAATTGCCTCTTGGATCAAGTCTCCTAAATCTTCTAAATATAAGGTCGCCAAATGGCGCGCTCTATCTTGACTACCCATTGTACCAAAGGCCCAATCCAAGTCTTGTAAATTGTCAAAACGACTTGCTTCTGGTAAATAGTAACGGCTACAAATTTGATGCGCCAAGGTAGGGTTCTGATGTTGTAAGAAGGCAACCACAGGATCAATCGTACTAATATAGCTGTCTTGTAATTCTAAAATCCGTGCTCCATTTTCCGATAAAGCGTCCTGTTCTGCAAAAGCTTCCACTTCTTCAAAAATAGCGATTAAACCTGCTTCATTGAAGAGCGCCAAAATAACTTCAATTCCTAAATCAGCTTGTTGGGCAGCAATCCCTTGGGTATTAAGAAAACCTTTCAGGTAAGCTGTGGCAGGATAAGGAGTATTGAGTTGTGTAAATGGTGGTGTTAGAAGCAGTAGTTGATGTGCCAAAATCCTTTTTTTAGTGAACGATAAAGATACACATCTTTATACACTCCCTTACTTGCTGCTCCTAATTTTATGGTGTAGTGGCTTAAACAATCGAATAATGGCCCTCTAATAGCAATCACTATAGACAGACC
>JBOEFW010000152.1:0-357 GCA_050633105.1 Aureispira sp.
GGGTAGAAGGCGTAACAGCTGCTACTCCACCTTGAGAGGTCTTTTTCATATCATCATTTGTCCCCCAAGACGTTCTGCTGCTTGATTTACGCGTAACTTGTTCCAATGTAAATTGGATACCTGTATTGCCTGCTGCTACGCTAGCAAAATCTGATGGTGGATTGTAATCCGCATTAGACGCTGCAAAATCAGCATTTAATTGATCCAACTGAGATTGAATTTGTGCATCACTAATATTCTCTTGGCTGTTACTGTAGATAACATGTACATACACAGGAATCGAACGACCATTACGTCCATAACTACCTCTGTGTTGTTGCATGTAACGTTGTGTTTTTTCTTCCATTCCACGCATAC
>JBOEFW010000152.1:403-5050 GCA_050633105.1 Aureispira sp.
TTTTCTTCCATTCCACGCATACGTTCTTCTAGCATAGGGCTAGCTTGGATGCGATCTTGTAGGTTAGTGTGGGCGTGACAAGTTCTACCTGGAATATGTTCATGTGCATTGTCTACACTAGTTACATGAATAGCGTTGCTTTGGGCTTGAGCATTCCAAGTGAAGAGGCTAAACGTACTTAATAATAAGAAAGTGAGTTTTAAACTGTTCTTCATAATTCTTCTTTTTGAAACGTGTTATTTTTTGTTAGTATATTCGTTTTTAGCTGTCGCAAGAAACGGCATTTTTTTTTGAAAACAAAACCCTTTTTCCAAAAAAAATACTGTCTTTCGTTTTTCTGACAAAAGAAAAACGCTTCCTTAGTCTCTTTTTTTAAAATTTTAAATGCCTTTATAGGCTTTCTAACATTTTTAATTGGCTCCTATTAAATGCTAATAAACTATTAACAATCAACAACTTCCGCAATAAATTATTAACGTCAATTTAACACTATAACCAAATAAGAAATGGTTGTTGGAGGAAGAAGCGTTATTTTTTTTTGAATTAACCAAAAAGTTGAAAAAAATAAAGTTATGCACTTTTAAAAGTGCATTTCATAAAAAAAGCCCCCCGACAAGTTGTCGGGAGGCTGGTATAATATACTGCCCTAGCAGGAGCAATAAATAGCTAAAAAGTTACTTTTTGATTAGCTTCTTGCTAATACTTCCTTCTTCTGTTTCTACTTGTAAGATGTATAAACCACTCGTTAATTTAGTCGTATGCAAGAATACTTGTTGTTGACCACTTGTTTGTTGGTTGTAAGCTTCTTGATAAACACATTGTCCTAATTGGTTGTATAATTTCACTTGTACATCAGAGTTGTTTTTCAATTCGTAACGTACCAATAAATCACGCTCAAATGGATTCGGTTGTACATTCACATCAAACGCTTCTTGTTCCAATTCTACTACTGTTGTATACTGATCAATAATGCTAATTGGAGTATTGGTATAAATTGGAGCATTGTAATCAAAGTAAATAGCCGCTTGGTTAGAGATTTGAGTTCCAACAGGCAATCCTGCTACTCGATCAATTTTGAAATGTACAAAACCCATGCTTTGTTCTTGGCTTACAGAAGAATCAGGTAAGTTGATGTTATTAAATGTAAACACTAAAACATTCCCGCCTTCTAAGGTAACGTCCATATTATGCTTGCTGTCCAATTCGCGAACGGTATGAGGCAACAGGTTAGTATCTAGAGTGTCACGGATGATAACAAACTGTGCTGGTGCTGTTCCTGTATTCTGGAAACGAACCGTATATTCTAAGGTATTATCTGTTTCATAAATAGAACCACCATCCCAAGCATTTCCTGTACGATACAAGCTTACTTGCTTGTCATTTGGATCATAAGAACCTACAACTACTGTTTGCTCTGTATCTACATTATCTCCTGGTGTAACATCTCCTGTAACAGGATCTACAGAAGCTGTTCCTAGAATATTTGTTCCCAAAGCTGTTCCTACAGGAACATTAAAGGCAACATTTAAGAAACGGCACTCTCCTGGCAACAAATTATTAAATGACCATAAGAAACGGTTGTTTGGAATATCGTGTAATGTTAATGTGCTTCCAAGACCAGATGAAATATTATTAAAGCCTAAGAAACTTTCGTAGTTATATTCTACATTACCATTCTGGATGGTATTACCATTGTTACAATAACGTACTCTTGTCACATAAGGAAATCCTGGTGTAGCATTGCTATAATCCAACAGCTTAATGTTTAGATCTTGTAGGGGTGGACGAGTCAAGTAGAAGTTTTGATTAGAGTAGCTAAGCCCCAATGTTACGCCATTGACAGCAATTGTTCCACCTGTTGGGCACAAGATACTGGTAGTAGGGTTATTGTTAACATACTCTACCGTATAGTTCCCTGCTGTGGCAACATAGAATCGGTAGCGACCACGGTAGTCCGTAAATGCAATTTGTCCACTTGGTTGTAGGCGTACCATTCTATTCGCTAAACGCAATCCATTGTTATTACAAGCATTGGTAGCAGATACATCGCGCACATAACCTGAGATCAAGCTTACATTAGCTCCTAATGTTCCTCCATTCGCAAGGTAATAAGTACGCTCTAATGTACAACCTGTTGCTGCATCTGTAATATAAACTCTATAATGCCCAGCACCTAAGTTGGCAATATCTTCTGTTGTTGCTCCATTACTCCAAAGATAAGTAGGATTGGTTGCTCCTGTCACTGTAATATTAATAGATCCTGTATTTCCTGTTGTAATTGGTGTAACAGCTGCTTGAACGATGACTGCAATCTGTCCTCCTACAATAATAGGGCTTACTTCTACTTCACAACCATTATTATCGGTCACTACAGCCGCATATTGCCCCGCATATAAAGAATTTTGAGTCGCTACATTTCCAGTTCCTGTTGACCATTGGTAAGAATAAGGCGCGGCACCACCAGTTACTTGTAGACTGGCAATACCATTTTTATTCCCACAGGTAGCATCTACGGTAGTATGTGTAGCATTCAAGGTAGGGAAATTGGGTACCATATAACTCGCATTGTCAGTACAACCATTCGCATCTGTAATCACGACACTATACGTATTTCCTACAACAGGGTTTGCCAAACTCTGGTTGGTTGATCCATCACTCCATAAGAAGGTATAAGGGCTTGCGCCATCCATAGGAGCTGCATCTAAAAAGTCAGGTTGACAAGCAGAAGTAGGTTGAATATTCGCCACTAGTGTTCCTGCATCATTAATAACAATTGTTTCCACTACGGTACAACCATTATTCGTTACGGTAACAGTATACGTTCCTGCGGCAACATTATTAATACTAGCTGTTGTTGCTCCATTACTCCAACTATAAACAGGGTTCGCCATATTATGCGTTGTTACACTGGCACTACCATTACTCAAACCACAACTTGCATCGGTAGTAGAATAGGTAATGAATTCACCAACTGCAAACGTATCGTTTCTAGAACAATTATTATAACCGTATAAGGTCACCACATGAAACCCTGCAGCAATGTTGGTAATGTCTTCTGTTGTCGCGCCAGTAGGACTCCATATTAAACCCTGATACCCTCCATTAACAGTAAGATCAATCGCTCCATCACTGTTACCACAAGTTGCATCGGTAATAGCAGCACTTGTTGTTACATAAGGCATAGAATTCACATTATGAATGGTATCAAAGGCAGTACATCCATTGGCATCGGTTACGATTACGGAATAGGTTCCTCCTTGCTGTACAGAGATGACATCGGTTGTTGCTCCTGTATTCCAAAGGAATGTATAGCCAGCATTCCAACCAGCACCGCCATTACCATAAGCCGAAATTCGGATGTCTTGACAGTTATTAGTAGAGTCATAAATGACTGCTGTCAATGCGCCTCCTGTACCCACTGTAATGGTTTCACTTAAGGTACATCCGCCTCCAGCAACAGAAACGGTATAGGTTCCAGCTGACAGGTTATTAATAGTAGGTGTTGTTGCTCCATTGCTCCAAGTAATAGAGGGATTCGTAAATCCTGCTGTATTTACAGTAGCAAAGGCATTGTTCATTCCACAACTGGTGTTACTAAAATCTACAGAAGCAGTTGGCCCTGGAATGACTACATCATACCATATACCACAGTTATTAGCATCTCTGATATACACTCTGGCAGCTCCTGCTTGTAAGTTACTAGGATCTTGTAGATTAGAAACTGTTGTCCAACCACTTTGGCGCCAACTATAGGTATAAGGTGCAACGCCTCCTGTAACGGTCAAATCCACACTACCATTATTGCCATTGCAAGTAGCAGCAGTAACGGTATGACTAGCAGCCAATAACGGTGTTTGGTTAGGACCTATAGTAATAGACGATTGACCAACACATCCACTCGTCGTCGTACCCGTTACCGTATATACGCCTGGTGTGACGTTGGTCAATATATTTGCTGTAGAGCCCGTATTCCATGAAAGACTCAGAGAGCTTTGGCCATAAGCCGAAATTTGTCTTGTACAAGCATTATAATTAATATTTATACGAGGCCCTCTAGGATTGGGTGCCAAATAATACGATTGTACATTATAGACACAGGTAGTAGGATCTGTTACTGTTACAGAATAATAGCCTGGTGCAACATTGTACAAGTAACGGCTTGTTGCGCCAGTATTCCATAGAAAAGTAGCAGCACTGTAATAAGTTGTTCCTTGCGCTCGTATAACACCATCCGTCGCAGTGGCACAACTTGGTTGTTGACTGGTAAAAATTTGATACCCATTTGGGCATTGGCCCAATAGAGTGGTCGCGCTCCAGCAACAGAGCAAGACAGTTAAGCATATTAGTCGTTTAGCAATTTTCATAATATCCGATTTAATAAGGTTGATAATTATCTAGGTTACAATAATAGATCATTCTTATTTACTTTCCTTAGACAAAAACGTTTAATTCTCTTTCATTTCGTATTAAATACAATATTTAAATTTCATTCAATCAAAAGCTTACAATCTAAAGCAAATATAAAAACTTACACTAGCCTTTTCCTTTATTCCAAAAATGGCCAACATAAAATCTTATGTTGACCATTTAAAAAAGGAAAAATGCAGCATTCCTTATTATTTTATTGCTTAATCAGCTTCTTACTAC
>JBOEFW010000153.1:0-6982 GCA_050633105.1 Aureispira sp.
CTGATTTTTCAACGAACTATTATTATTGTAAGATGTAAAAAATAAAGGCCTTGTGGTACCTTGCTCAAATCAACAGTTGTTTCTTCTTTTCCTATCATTGCTATCGGGTGAACTTGTTTACCTAACGCGTCAAAAATTGTTATTTCTGCCGCTTCTTCTGGTAGCGTTATCTTAAATTGTCCTGTTGAAGGATTGGGGTATACTCTTATGTCTTTTTCTGTCCATAAAGGTTCTTGAACAGTAGATAAAGCATTTTCCATTTTTAGTAGTCCTAAGTTTGTTCCAATCCATAATATACCTGTTGTAGGGTCAAATCTTAAACTCCTTATTTCATCACTTGGTAATAGAGAGTTGCCCCTGTTATAAATGGTCCAAGTTGTTCCATCATAAATCGCTAGCCCTCCTAAGCGTGTTCCTATAATAACATCTCCATTATCATTAAACTCTAATGCTCTGATATCATTGGCAGGTAAGGGTGAATTACCATTATCAAATAATGTCCAAGTTGTTCCATCAAACTTTGCGAGACCATTAATTGTTCCCATCCATACATTTTGAGAAGCATCTACTCTTACGATAGGAATAGAGTTAGAGGGCAAGGAAGAATTAGCCGTATTATAAACGGTCCAATTGGTATTATCAAACTTTGCGACGCCTCCTCCCCAAGTTGGAATCCAAGTATTTCCATTGTCATCAAAATCCAACTTTCTTACATCATTATTGGGAAGCCCAGCGTTGGATGTGCTATAGTTTGTCCAAGTTGTCCCCGTATAGGTATTAAGTCCACCAGAAGTTCCAATCCATTTTACATCATTGCTATCAATATTCATGGAGACCATATTGTTACTAGATAAACCAGAGTTTGCCATAGTATAATTGGTCCAATTCGCCCCATCAAATTGCACGACGCCTCTATTGTAGTTTGCTATCCAAAGTTCTCCAGTAGAAGAAACAGCCATGTCTGTAATAATATCATTGACTAATCCAGAATTAGCAGCGGTATAATTCGTCCAAGTTGTCCCATTAAACTTAGAAACACCCCCTGAGGTTCCTAACCATAAAATTCCATTATCCAGCTCTATATCACCAATGTAATCATTACCAAGTCCTGAATTGCTGGTATTATAAAGTGTAAAAACTTGTGCAAAGGTTATTGAGCTAATAAAAACCATAGGGAATAAGAGTAGAAGAAGTTTTTTCATTTTTTGAAAGATAATTGATAAAAGAAAGAGGTTGAAGAAATTATTTTTCACAAAAGTACCTTCTCTCTCAACAACTATTCTAGTAGAATGAATAAACGTAGCCACTCCATGAATAAACGTTGAGTTTCTTCTAATAAGTGTTTTAGGAAAATTATTGGTTATACAAAAAAAGCATCCCAACCAAAAGGTCAAGATGCTTCTTACTATATAGCTGATAGAAAAATGCGTTTATTCTACGCGGATTTTCTCGGTATAACTTCTCAATCCATTACTAATGCGTACTAAATACACCGCAGAAGGATAACGGCTAATATCAAAGTTAATTTCATGATAGCTTGTTGTTGTCATTTTCGCTTCATAAGCTTCTATGGTTTGACCCAATACGGTCATAATCTCTACTTTGTAAGCACCATCTTGTCCTACTTGTAAGTAAACCGTTGGGCTACCTTCATGTACCACTGTTGGGAACAAACTTTTTACCGTTGGAGCTTTGACTGTCAATGCTCTAACTGGTGTGTAAGTAAACGTTCCATCAAAGTCCACTTGTTTCAAGCGGAAGTAATGCACGCCTGGTATCAAGTTCTCTACGATGTGTTGATAATCGTGTGCTTGTACGGTTGTTCCGTTACCTGTTACAAAACCAATGTTTTGGAACACAGGAGCTCCTGTACTTGGTAAAGCATGCTCGATCTCAAACCCAGCGTTATTTAACTCTGTTGCCGTTGCCCAATCCAAGATACCTGTATGCTGTCCTTGTAGGGTTGCTGTAAAGTTCAATAATTCTACGGGTAATGGATTATTCATAAAGAATCTGTAGTCCTCTACTTCTCCATTTGTTCTTACCGCAGCAAATTCTGCCACAGAGAACGGAGCATCATCTACACGCATTCGTACATGAACATTGTTTGTACCTACAACGCCTGGTGTAGTAATGTTAATCGTTGCGGTATTCGATCCTGGTGTGGTCACTAAATTTCCATCATAGAAATCATCGTATACACCATCGTCATTCCAATCCACCCACATACCATAGAATACATTGTCTGCATCCGCGCTAGAAATCGCTACCTCTACTGGATAGTTGGTATTCGGAGTAACGGTACGAGGGAATGCTCCTGATGTGCTGGTACCAAAGGCAATCGCATCGTCGAAGTTATCCGTTCCTACTGGTAAAGAGGCTTCTTCATAATCTACATTGCTTCCTAACCAAATTGCCGTTGAACCATCTGGGATATTATCTCCGTTGGCATCTGGGCTTGTTCTATGGTAAGGTGTACCGTATACTAGTGGCGCATCACCGTAGTCTTTGTTGACATCTAATATCGTCAAGTAAACCGTTGCGGTATCACATACTTGCGGTGTTCCATTATCACAGACACTGTACACAAACGCATCATTTCCTACAAAAAGAGGATCATTTGGCGTGTAGGTGTAGGTTCCGTCTGGATTCAACACTAGTACGCCATTCGCTGGGCCTGTTACTAAGGTTACTCCTCCAACTTGTATATCTCCTTCTACATCGCTGTCGTTGGTCAATACATTTTCTGTTAAAGTAGTGCCTTGGTCTAAGAACTCTTCGTCATCGTTACTAGTCGTGCTGTTGATCAAACGAGGTAGTACTCGGATCGTTACTGTCGTTTCTTCACAACTGATTGGTACTCCATTATCACAAACGGTATAGTTGTACTCTACTGTCCCTATAAAGCCTGGAGCAGGATCAAACGTATACGTACCATTCGCATTCTGGAGCAGAGTACCCGCATTGACTACAGCACCTCCATCGGTATTGATACCAGCAATCGCTGTTACCCCTCCTACAGGGCGATTGGCATCTAAAATACCATCTCCATCGGTATCAATTTCGATCGTTCCTGTTACTGTTAGTAGATCGCCTTCTGCATCATTGTCATTCGCTAAGACTTGTCCACTTACAGGTACATCGTCATAAGTTACGTTTACATCTGGTGTAGCAGCCACATTACCGTTCTCTGAAGATGGTACTGGTTCTGTATCAATGATTAAGGTCGCACTATCACACGCTTGTGGGGTTCCATTATCACAGACTACATATTGTACTACAATTTCTCCTTCAAATGTTGGTGCTGGCGTGTACGTATACCTGCCATTCCCATTGAGTACAAACTGTCCTGCATTTACATTTGGACTTTGGTTTTCATTTACCCCACCTGTTGTTACTGTATTTCCAACAACTATTGGTGTTTCTGGAATGCCGTCTCCATCTGTATCAATCAATATTGAAGTAATTGTTTGTGTATTGCCTTCGTAGTCGTTGTCATTTGTTACTACTGCCCCTGATACTGGTACTCCTATTACGGTAGTATTCACATCATTCATGGCATACGTACTGTTCAACTCTCTCCAATCTAGCTCTACACTAACAGGATTTGATTGGTTGGCATGGCTGTTTGGATTTAAGTTGGTATTCGTCGCATCGGTGCTAGCCGTGTTGTTATCAAATCCATCCAATAATCCATCGTTATCAGTATCCACTAATCCTCCAATCCCTGTACTAGCATTTGGAGAATCTGTCCCATCTACTAAACCATCGCCATTCGTATCATGCCCTTCAATCAGATCGCTAATACCATCATTATCGGTATCTAAATCCAAGTAATCTGGATTATCTACGCCATCTTGGTTATTGGGTACAATTCCAGAGCCTACACCACCAAAGAGGGCATCATCGTTGTCATAAGCATCATCGATTCCGTCTCCATCTGCATCAGTCCCTGTTGGGGCTAGGTAGTTGTTGGTTCCTTGACCTTCTGTATTATCAACGATACCGTCATTATCAGCATCAATGTCTAAGAAGTTTGGATTGCCATCTCCATCTAAGTTATCATTTGGATAACTGTCTGGTGTTCCATCTCCATTAGCATCTGGGCCCGTCAAAGTAGTGGCATTCGCACTGTTTTCTGGTACGCCGTCGTTTCCAACATCCCCATCTACATTGTCATTAAAACCATCATTGTCGGTATCTACAAAACCATCTTCTTGTCCATCGCGGTTCACATCTGTTCCACCTGCTTCCTCTACATCCAAGATACCATCGTTGTCAGCATCTAGATCTTTGTGGTTCAACACGCCGTCTCCATCTAAATCTCCAGTTGGATAAGTATCTGGGGCGCCATCGTTATTCGCATCTGGGCCAGTTGTGATTAAGGCATCTGTCGTATTGGCTCCTGCTGAATCGTCTCCTGTAGTTAAGGTATTTGTTGGATCACCATCTACTACATCGTTGAAGCCATCATTATCTGCATCTACATAATTATCAGCAATTCCATCACCATCCGCATCGGTTCCGCCTGCTTCTACTACATCTGGTATACCATCGTTGTCAGCATCTAGATCTAACTGATCTAATACACCATCTCCATCGGTATCTCCTGCTGGGTAGCTGTCTGCTTTACCATCTCCGTTTGTATCTGAGCCTGTTAATTGTAGTCCATTTGTATTATCGATCGTACCATCATTATTGGTATCTCCATCTACTACATCATTGAAGCCATCTCCGTCTGCATCAACATAATCGTCTGCACGACCATCTCCATTGACATCCGTTCCACCTGCTTCTACTACATCTGGAATGCCATCGTTGTCAGCGTCTAGATCTAATTGATCCAATACACCATCTCCGTCTGTATCTCCTGTTGGGTAGCTGTCTGGTAAACCGTCTCCATTCGTATCGGCTCCTGTTAATTGTAAGGCAGCAGTTGTATTTTCTGCTACACCATCGTTTCCAACATCGCCATCATTGTTGTCGTTGAATCCGTCGCTGTCTGCATCGGTAAAGTCATCAGCGATTCCATCACCATCTACATCTACTCCGCCTGCTTCTACTACATCTGGAATGCCGTCATTGTCTGCGTCCAAATCTTGATAGTCTGGTCGCCCATCTCCATCGGTATCTACCGTACGATCGGTTGTCCCATCGTTATTGGTATCTAAGATATTAGAAGTAGAACTTGCCAATAAGCAACCTGATTGGGGAGCACAAGGGGCGCTTCCTTCTGGGCCATCTGTATCATTGTTATCTACGGCATCTGGCAAACCATCTCCATCGGTGTCTGTTAGATCATCTACTAGACCATCTCCGTCGGTATCCGTTCCACCTGCTTCTACTACATCTGGAATACCATCATTATCAGAATCTAAATCTAACTGATCTAAAATACCATCTCCATCTGTATCTCCTGTAGGATAAGAGTTTGGTTGACCATCTCCATCTGTGTCTGTGCCTGTAGCTTGTAATGCATTGGCTGCATTTTCAGCAGTACCGTCATTGCCTACATCTCCATCTATAATATCATTAAATCCGTCTCCATCTGCATCTACATAGTCATCTACTATGCCATCACCATCTGTGTCTGTACCACCTGCCTCTACTACATCTGGAATACCATCGTTATCACTATCTAAATCTAAGTGATTGGGTACACCATCTCCATCCGTATCATAGTTACGACATACGCCGTTTACTAATCCACCACAGTTAAAGAAGTCAGCATCTTGGTAATTTGGTATTCCGTCTCCATCCAAATCATCGTCTGGATCAGGTAATCCATCCGTTGCACAATTCCAACCATTTATTCCTTGGAAGTTATTGGCACAGAAATCTGCATCTTCATAATCTGGTATCCCATCTCCATCACTATCTCCTCCATAGTTCTCCACTACATCTGGAATGCCATCCTTATCTTGATCGATATTCGTTGGGGCTTCCCTCCAATCTCTTTCAGAAGATTGACCGTCTGCATCGGGGTGGCTGTTTGGATTCAAGTTCGTATTGGTGGCATCTGTACTAGCGGTATTGTTATCAAATCCATCTAATAATCCATCACCATCGGCATCAACTGCGCCTCCTATTCCTGTATTTGAAGTTGGACTATCTGATCCATTGATCACACCATCTCCATTTGTATCGTGGCCTTCTATCAAATCTGGCTCACCATCGTTATCCGTATCTAAATCTAAGTAATCTGGATTGTCTACTCCATCTTGGTTATTCGGTACAATTCCAGAACCTGCACCACCAAAAATAGCGGTATTCGCGTCATATGCATCATCAATTCCATCTCCATCCGCATCCGTGCCTAATGGCGCTACATAAGAAGCGGTTGGTTGGCCTTCTGTATTGTCTACGATACCATCATTGTCTGCATCAATGTCTAAGAAGTTTGGATTTCCATCTCCATCCAAATTATCGTTTGGATAAGTATCTGGGGCGCCATCTCCGTTGCCATCTGCTCCTGTTATAGTTGTGGCATTGGCACTGTTCGCACCATTCGTATCCGTGCCTACTGCTAATGCATTCGTTGGATCGCCATCTACTACATCATTGAAACCATCTCCGTCTACATCTACAAAGGCATCTTCCTGACCATCACGGTTGGCATCTGTTCCGCCAGCCTCTTCTATGTCTAAAATACCGTCGTTGTCTGCATCCAAATCTAACTGGTTGCGGATTCCGTCGTTGTCAAAGTCATCGTTTGGATAAGTATCTGGGGCGCCATCTCCATTTGCATCTGCTCCTGTTAATTGTAAAGCATCTGTACTGTTTGCTCCATTCGTATCCGTGCCTACTGATAATGCATTCGTTGGATCGCCATCTATTACATCGTTGAAGCCATCGTTATCCGCATCAACATAATCGTCCGCACGACCATCTCCGTTTACATCCGTTCCGCCTGCTTCTACTACATCTGGTATACCATCATTGTCCGCATCTAAATCTAACTGATCTAATATACCGTCTCCGT
>JBOEFW010000154.1:0-1312 GCA_050633105.1 Aureispira sp.
CAATAGTTCGTTAAAAATTTAGGCAGCGATTGTGCCTAGTTGTAATAATTTAAGTTTGGCTTGTTTATTAAAATCATTGTCTGGACAAATGCCAAACTCGTGAAAAAATAAATCAAGCATAAGTTCATTGAAATACAGAGTTTTAATATTGGCCATAGAAAAAGGGATTGTATCCTTATTTTTATTCGGGAACCAGTGGAATGCTTTGGCTAAAGAAACTGCTGTCAAGGATGCATTGAGATGAAAATGAATCTTAGGTGCACTTCTGGCTTGACAATCTGCTAATCCTACGTGTTGTTTTCCATCTCGATACAAGAACTCAATTTGGAATCTTGCTTTATAAGCTAAGAATAAATCAATTCCCGACATAGTCGTATTGGTACTACAAAAAGTTTTGATGTTTTGAACAGTTCCTTCTTCATTCAAATAATGAACAATAACAACTCGACACCATCTTTTAAAAGCAGTTACCCAAATTGTAGCTTCATAAACGATAAAATTATCCTCCATTATACAAGGGGAGAAATATTGCATGTCTAGATGATTAACATCAACATTACCACTGAATTTTGTTGGTCTACCTCTACGCTTTACTTTGGGATGGATGTATGGATATTTCATTTTTGCGTCTTTTCTCAAACGAGTGACTAGAAACATATTAGCTTTGGTCACCGCTTCAACAAAAGGTCGTTTTGCAAAATAAGCATCTGCTACAAGGTACTGGGAAATAGATTGCATTTCTAGTGCATGAGCTTGAATTAATGCTCCATAATAATCTAATAAACTGCCTTGTTCTTCCCAAAAGAGTGTTTGGTTGCCTATAAAGTGCATAGCTGTATTTGCGAGTAGATCAACGGCTGCTATAGCACAAAATTCTAGCCCCCGCTCCGCTCTACCAGCACAACCTGACCAAAAATATCCTACTCCAGAAGTGCTTTTACCGCTCTTAGAGATAAATGTCGGATCAAAGGCTAGTATCTTTTCACCAGACATAGTTTGCAGGATTAATTCTTTGTTGAACGCTTTGAAATCGAATTCTTTTTTGAAGTTTTCTCGGTAACTACTTTCTTGCATCTGACCATATCTTGCCATTTGTAAAAAGTTAATACGACCTCGAATACTCATAAACAACATCATTATATGTACAAAAAACTTCTTTCTACTTTTAGTAATTCTCGGTATTTTATTTAATATTTGATCGATGAGTATTTCGATATTCATTGGGTGAAAATTTTTTGGTTGTGTTGTGGTAAACTCAAACTTAATAATTTTCACCCTTTTTATTTATACCTGATTTTTCAACGAACTATTA
>JBOEFW010000155.1:0-1363 GCA_050633105.1 Aureispira sp.
GTGTTGGTACATCCATTGGCATCACTTACCGTAACTCCAAAGACGCCAACACAAAGCGTTGTTGCCGTATCTGTTCCTTGGCCATTGGACCAAAGGTAGGTATAAGGTCCTGTCCCGCCTGCTCCAATTGCTGCCGCTGCACCATCACAGGTCCCATTACAACTAATCGCTGCGGCTAAACTAGTGGTTACACTTACCGCACTTGGCTCACTCACACTAACGCTTGTACTTCCTGTACAGCCATTCGCATCCGTTACCGTTATAATATAATTACCTGCCGCTAAACCGCGTGCCGTATCTGTTATTTGTACAGGTGTCGTTGACCAAGCATAGCTATAACCTCCGGCTCCACCTGTCGCCATTGCGCTGGCACTACCATCACTACTGGTATTACAACGTGTTGAGACGCTCACTGCTGTTACTGTAATCGCGGAAGGCTCGCTGAGGCGCACACTATCAATCGCACTACAGCCTAAACTATCTGTTACCGTCACTATCACGGTTCCTGCACACAAGGCAAAGGCACTATCTCTTGTTTGAACAGGGCTCGTCGACCAAGAATAAACATAGCCACTTACTGCAGGGCTTCCACCCATTGCTACTACGCTAGCTATTCCATCACAAGCACCATTACAACTTACATTTGTTCCGCCAGTATAAGTGGTGGCAATACTGGCTGCTGCGGTCACCGTCATTGTTGGTTGAATAATGGTTAAACAAGTATCCACACTACAACCATTAACATCCGTCACCGTTACACAAACATTACCTGCTGGTAAGCCTGTAGCAGTAGCCGTTGTTTGGGTATTGGACCACAAGTAACTCAAGATCCCTGTTCCACCAACAGCTGTAATCGTTGCTGTTCCATCACTGCCTCCAAAACAAGTGACATCGGTTTGAGCCGTTGTAAAGGTAATTGCCGTGGGTTCACTAATCGTGGCACAAGTATCGGCTGTACACCCTTGGGCATCCGTTACGGTCACACAATAACTACCAGGCGATAAACCACGCAAGGTATCTGTAGTGCTGCCTAAAGTTGACCAAGTATAAGCATAGCTTCCAAAACTGCCTAAAGCGGTCGCCACTAAACGCCCATCAGGCGTTACCATATTATTACACGATAAATCTTGTATCGCTAAATTAACTGTTAAAGGTGTTCCTACTGTTACTGTAATTGTATCCGATCCAACACATCCGCCTGCATCATTAACCGTTACACTATAAGCATCTGTTGCGCCTACTCGGATCGTTCGGCTCAACTCACCTGTTGACCAGATATAACCCGCAAACGCGCCCGCATCTAAATCAACACTGTCTCCTGAACACAAAATTGTAGCCCCTAATGGCGTTATGGTGGGAGTAA
>JBOEFW010000156.1:0-3808 GCA_050633105.1 Aureispira sp.
TTCCTTCATTCATTCCTTCCACTTGAATCGTAGGTACAGGAATAGAAATATTCAAATCATCGTCTGTAAATAAATCCCAGTTGGCAATCTTAGCAACATCATCATTCAAATCTGTCTGGAAAATCAAACGAGCTTTTGTTTCATCGTCCAATTCTGTTACAGAAAGGTTTGGGCCCTTCACTTGATAAATCTTATATCCTTGGAAATTGTAGGTAGTATCTAGAGCTACCCCTCCTGTATTCAACACACTTAAAGAACGCAACACTCCTGGCGACTCTTCATAGCCTAGTTCATAATTATTAGAAACAACAGGATTGTATAGGTTTAAAATCAACTCTTCATTTAATTCTACCACATCTATAAAGGGTGCATCAGGACCATCTGTAATCTTAAAACAGTTATCAAAAAGGCTTTGTGCCAATAAATCCGCTTGTACCAATGGTTTTAAACTTGGACAAGGATAATCTGGAATATTGGGCACCCAAACCACTCCTGAAATCATTTCATTGGTAGCTCCTGGCTTTAATACAAAAGGCCCTGAAGTATGCAAGAACCGTTGATCTAATCCAGAAAGGCTTTCACTACACATTGACCAAGCTCCAGGTCCTGTTTCATCTGGAAAAGAAGGAAAGACATAAGGGGTAGAAGTCGTTGTTGTAATATTTGGATTATAACCATCTCCTTCTGCTGTAATTGGCGTTCCATTAGGCCAAAATCCAGAGATCAAACGGTAGAACCCTAAGGCAGCTGTTGGATCGCCTCTTGGGTCAGAAGCGCTGTTGATGTGGTATTGGAAGGAAGATAAACCTATTTCGGCGCCTGCAGAATCCAATGGCCCTCTAAAATAATCAACTCCTAATGCAGGAATGTTCGTTCCATACCCTGGAAATGCCCCTGCCAAACAGGTACTTTCATCTTCTGAATCTTGATTATACACATATCCCATACCTGTTGCCGTATCACAACCAATATAATCATCCGTGGGACATCCTAATGCAGGATCTGTCCACAGCGAGAAATAGGTACTATTAAGTGCCAGTTTATTTCTATTGAGCAATTTATAGCGGTAAAAGCTCATGTTATTAATGGCATCTGTTGAGCTGTAGGCAAAGGCCATTGCTTGAATTTCCATCTGCATGGGTTGCCCAGAGGTATGTCCATGCAAATTACCATTATCATTATAGACCCACCAAGTCATTTGGTCAGCATAAATAGGATTGTTGTAATCCGATACTTTCTCTGAACAATTACCAGAGACCTCAATGATTGGATGATCGCCATTTGCGGGATTATAAATGCCATCTTTATCATAATCAATAAAGGGAGCTAAGTCTTGGTTGTAATCTCGAATATCAAACCCATGAATCTCAGAAAAGAAGGGATTGCCTTTGCCTGGCCATCCTTTCAGGCCTCTAGAAATAGGCTCTTGTATACCTGGATTTAAAGGATCTAAATTATCTGCTCTCAATGCGTCTATATCCTTTCCAAATACTGTAAAATGTCTATCCCAACGTTCACATTCAATTTTCTCAATCGTCCCCAAATCTGGATCTAATGGGCCGGTCCAGTAATCATTTCCTCGACTACGATAAGTCTGTGCTGCCAAAATAAGGTTACCTCCATCATCATAAGCCCCCAACCAGATCGCACCAGCAAATAGGGCAGACACTTCAGGTTCTCCAGAATTAGGATCTACATTTGGGACAACGTAATGAGATTCGACTCCATCCCACCAAATATCTCCTCCTGCACGTAATCTAGCTCGTACATTATTAATATTGATGTCAGTTTGTGCAATAGATCCTACACAATCTGTTCTAAAATTACCTTTTGGGGGCGGAGATGGTTGCTGTCCTGCTGGAAGCACCAACTCTTGTGCTTGTAGATTTGTGCTCAGCAATAAGAGCGCAAAACAAGTTATCCAAGTAAAAAAAACTGCCATTGTGATTAGTTTGGGAGTAATGAAAGGAAATGGTGGTTGAAATAGAACGATAACTTAGTTTCCAATTTCTTAGGTTGTCTAAGAGCATTCTTGGATCATAAGTATCAACAATTCATCGAGAATGCTGGGGGCTAGCACTTTATCCTGATCGACACATTACTAAAGTAACCTTTTTTGCATAATTGGCAAAATTCTCTACTCTTCCTACCCTACCAAAAAGCGCTTTTTCCAATGAATATGGAAAAAGCGCTTCAGTATTATTATTCTTACATAAAGGGGCAAAACAAAGCTTTACTCCTCTAGAAGATCTATTAGATATTCATACGCAAACTGAAGGCGTGAGAACCTGCAAAGTTCTTTTGCAATTCAAAGGCATAATCAAAAGCAATTTTCTTATCAGAACCTTTCTTGAAAGGTACTTGAATAGAAAGACCTGCAGTAAAACCATTGCTGATTGTACTTGCATTATCAATGTCAAACATTAGCCCTTCATAACGGAAAGCTGCGCGCAACATCAACATTTCTTTGAATCCATACTCTAAGCCTAAACCATATTGGTCTCTTGCAAAAGAGTTGGCGGTAAACATTGCATTAACAGACAAACGATTCGTTTTACCTTGACGTTCTTCCGTTTCTCCTGGAAACCAGAAATCATAAGAAGCACCAATGTGTAACAAAGAAGGTAATTCAAACCCAGCAACACGTTGCTCTACAGTTAAGGTATTACTTCCATTAGGATTTGTTCCTACAAAAGACAAACCATCTCCTTGGAATTTCATTTTTGTACCAATGTTACGCAAAGCTAAACCAAACTTGATTTGTTTGCTTGCACCAGTTACGTATTGCACACCAGCATCAAATGCAACTCCCATAGCAGCGGCATTAGCAATAGATTCAGAGACTATACGTACACCAAATCCGACAGAAATTTTCTCTTCTCCTTTTTCATCTCTAAAGATATGGCTATAGCCGATTCCAATATTGAAAAAAGAAGGACTGAAAGTAGTAATTCCTTGTGGTTGATTGGTTGTTGTCAATGGAATATCTCCAAAGTTAAAAGCCATTAATGTTAGGCCTACTGCTCCGTTTTTTCCAATTTTTTGAGCTAAGCCACCAGCAGTCATGCTCATGCCAGTACCTACCATATATTGTGTATGTGAGACCGCAACTTCTGTTGTGCCTGACATACGTCCAATTCCAGCAGGATTAAAACGCATTGCCTCTACTCCAGTAACACTAGATACCACCAAGCCATTAAGGCCAGCAGAACGTGCCCAAGGGTTGAGCAACAGCTCATAAGCACCAGCTTCTCCTTGTCGGTCTGGATTTCCTGCCCATGCGCTTTCTGGCAGCAAAAATGCCCCCAGTAAACATACAACGACAATAGATTTAAGTCTATTCATGGTTTATTATTTTTAATAAGTGGGTGTGCCTCCCTTATGACCCGTTCGGATAACGAGACAGCACACCCTCTTTTGTTGTCTATAATACAATTATAAGTTTTGAGCATCAAAGGCTCTATTGATAATAAAGCTCTTCAGAACTCGGGTACCTACTCCTTCCACTTTCACATGAATTAAGTAAACCCCACTTGCTACAGGTACCGCAGCATAGTTCTTCAAATCCCAATCTAAAGAGGTATTGATTTGCTCTTCACTATCTGGACCATTAGTCCCTAAACCTACTCGGCCAATGCCATTTCGTGAACCACCTTCTCCTGCTACATCGCTGTAAGATTGAGCGACTTTGTATTCTCTTACAAAACGACCATCTAAAGAGTAGATTCTAACCTGACAAGCTGCAGGTAGGTTAACTACCTTCACTATGTTTTGTTGGTTGGATATTTCATACTCGGAATAAGCATAA
>JBOEFW010000157.1:0-3100 GCA_050633105.1 Aureispira sp.
GCCCTAGACCTTTTTAGTTCGCCTTTGGCTCATGAGCGCTATCGCTTTTAGTTGTTTACTTTTTGTGGCGATGACAAAAAGTAAAACCCAGTCCACTTAAAATATAAATTAACTTCCGTTACAGTGTACTAAGTTTCCTCCTAATACAAACGTACTACAAGGTACTTTGAGTAAAGTATAAACTAGCACTCTCTTAATAATGCGCTCACTACCTCTTATTTCAGTTATCATTTTATTAACAACTTTCTGGGCGTGTGAACCAGTAGTTAATAAGGTAGAAATTAAAGAAATACAAAATACTTCGAGCACTCCTAGAGCAGTATACACTTACACCAATATAGGCCATGCTCTTAATGAAAGAAAGAACGTTAAAATCTTAGAGCTCGATCAGGATACAAAAATTGACAGCTTGATAGCCTTGCCTCAACTTCAAGAGTTACGCATTAGTTTGATGCCAGATGATCACATCCCTTCTAAACTGCCTAAGCTCTCTCTACTCAAAAAACTCGCTGTCAACATTTACACCAATACGCCTAAGAGTAAAAGTATTTTAGCTTCTATTGATCAACTTTCTCAGTTAGAAGAGTTGCAGCTTATATTCTATCCATTAGTTCTACCAACAGAGCCATTTCGTAAGTTCAAACAACTTAGAACGCTTTCTTTGTCATTTATAACATCGCCCATCCCTAACGCTATTTATTCTATATCCTCTTTAAAAGAGTTGCATTTGAATGGAGATTTTTCTGAACTCTCAGAAGAGTTAGGACAATTAATCCATTTAGAACGACTACACATAGATGCAAAAGGGCCATTGCAGTATTTACCGACAACTATAGGAAAACTCCAACAACTACATTCTTTCCATGCTTCACAACAAAACTTACACGAACTACCTGTTAGTTTCCAACAACTTCAACACTTAGAATATCTTAATTTAAAGGATAATCCGTTTGATCACTTTCCTTTAGCGATTACAGCACTAGTCCATTTACAAGACTTAGATTTGCAAAATTGTCCTTTAACATCCATTCCCGCTTCGATTGGACAATTACAACAATTAAAACACCTCTATCTTACCAATACAAATTTAACACGTTTACCCAATGGTTTTGAACAGCTTAAAGCATTAAAGAAATTAAGATTAAATGAAAATAAATTCCTAGAATTTCCCACCGCTCTAATTGCCTTAACCCACTTAAAGCAACTTTACATTGGTAAAAACCAACTCCAAGAGCTGCCCGCTTCGATTGCCTCTCTAACGGCCTTAAATACTCTAGTTATCAATGACAACCATCTACAAAAGCTCCCACAAGAAATCGCCCAGCTTACACAATTAGAAAACTTGAACCTTAGTGGGAACCCTATAGCTAATTTCCCTATAGAAATTCTCCCCTTGAGCCAACTCAAATTACTTGATTTATCGAATTGCCAGCTCAAAAAAATCCCACAAGAAATTGATCAGTTATATAATTTAAACTATTTAAATATTACGGGTAATCATTTGCATCAAGCGCAAATAGATCACATCAAAACATTACTCCCACATTGTTTTATTAAAAATTAAATCCTTCTTTCCCTTATTTTCATAAGTTTTTCCCGCTTTTTGATATTCCAAATGCTTGCATCGTCTCTTACCTTTGTTTACATCAACCCTTTAAGGGTATAGCAACAAAAAAAAGAAACAACAATGAAGACAATATTGCATAAAGCTAGCACTAGAGGACAGGCTGACCACGGTTGGCTCAAGAGTTATCACACCTTCAGTTTTGCTAATTATTATCACCCAGATCGCCTAAATTTTGGTGCTTTACGGGTTTTAAATGACGATGAAGTGGCCCCCAATCGTGGTTTTGGCAAGCACCCACACAACAACATGGAGATTATCTCTATCCCTTTGGAAGGTGTATTAGAGCACCAAGATAGCATGGGAACTGTTTCTCTCATCAAAAAAGGCGACATACAAGTGATGAGCGCAGGTACAGGCGTGACCCATAGCGAAAGGAATAAGAACAAAGATCAACTTGTTAAGTTCTTACAAATATGGGTCTTACCAAACAAACAAAATGTTTCCCCACGTTACGATCAAATTTCCTTAAAAGAAGTCGCTCAACAAAATACCTTTTATCAAATTTTATCTCCCTATAAGGAGGATCAAGGCGTATGGATCAACCAAGATGCTTGGTTTCATTTAGGCGATTTTAACAAAGGTATCAACACTCATTATACCTTTCAAAAAGAGAAAAATGGCGTCTATCTTTTTGTCTTAGAAGGCCAGGTAATTGTCAATGGACAAACCTTAGAACGCAGAGATGGTTATGGCCTATGGGACACTAAAAGTTTTGATTTAGAAGCGGCCTCCGATGCCCAAGTTCTAGTCATGGAAGTCCCTATGAATCTATAAATTATTTGTAAGAAAAAACATTCAAAGTGTCTTTGGAAAGCAACCCAAAGGCACTTTTTTTGTAGTAGTAGACGTTATAAGTAATCTATGAGTCTATGCTTTTTCTTCGTCCTTCTAGCTCCTTTCTTATGCAAACCTCCTTCTTTTCTATCCTTTTATTGTTCTGTAGTCCCCTCACTAGTCGAGCACAGCAACTAGAATTAAAAGCTTACTTTTTTCCCTACGCGGATTTATTGGAAGCCAAGATCTATCAGTATGTGAATGAAGACAACCCCAATGATGTGGTCTATCAGTGGACCCAAAGTCGTTTAGTAAAAAAGGACACCGTCTTAATCCTACGCCGTTACGACGAATATTTTCAAAAGTTAGAGACCATGACACAAGTTATTCAAGCCACAGGCGTGTCTTTGACCAACTACAGTTTGTATGTTGCGGAAGAGAACATCACCAGTAGAATCCTACAAGATCAAATTTACCGATGGCAACAAGCGCCCAATGAACCCATTAAGTGGACCGTGCGTTATGCTTCGGTATATGGAGAGGAAGGTTTTCGTAAAATGCGCCAAGTTATTTCTACCTTAGCGCCTTATCGCTTTCAGAACATGGCGTATCCAACGGTACAATTCAAGGATGATTTTCGCCACAGTGTAAAGAGTCATACAGGCGTAACCACAACCGACTTTCACCAATACAGCCGTT
>JBOEFW010000158.1:0-920 GCA_050633105.1 Aureispira sp.
AATCCTTCGATTTAAACATTGTCTAGATAGAGCAGAGAATTCAATTTCAATCATATTCAGCCAAGAAGCACTTTTAGGAGTGAAGACAAATTCAAATCTTTGAGCCAATGCACTTGCTTGCTCTGCAGTCATATGTTCATAAAAAGAACCAAAATTATGGGTATTCAAATTATCTAAGACCACAATTATTTTTTGAGCTTCTGGATAGAGTCTTGCTAAGTTTTGCATAAATATCGTGAACTCCTTCTTCGTTCTTCTTTTGCGAATATGCGCCAATCTTTTTCCTGTCAAAGGCTCTATTGCCGCTAATACGCAACAAGAACCATGTTTAGAATAAGCATAATTTTCTTTAGCTACTTTACCTGTTTGCATCTGAATGCCTTCCATTGTATTTCCTATTAAAAAACAGGGGCGTTCGTCAAAGCAAACTACAGGGAAATCAGGCGTATAGGCTCGTTCGTAGAGCTGTAAAATACATTCCATGCGGGCTAAAAAATCGGAAGTAATTCGACTTATGCACCATTGTTTTTTTCGGTGAGGCTGCAGTTCATTTTTTTTAAAATACGGCCAACTTCTGTATGCGATATTTGCTCTATAATTGATAATTCTACTAACTGATCTGCTAGTAATCTTAATGACCATTTTGCATAGCCTTCGGGGGGCGCGCTACAAGCCATTGCTGTGATTTTTGCTTTTTGTACTCCACTCAACCCTACAGGACGACCTGTGCGAGGTTTATCTTCTATGAAATTTAAACCTTCTTTTTTGTATTTCTTTCCCCAACTATATATCGCTTGGTAGCTCATCCCAAATAGTGTTGCCACTGCTTGTCTACTCTTCCCTTTATCTAATTCTAATAGCCCTAATATCCGTTTCTGTACCCGTACATTTAAATTACCTTTCGATAATAATCCTTGTAA
>JBOEFW010000159.1:0-2391 GCA_050633105.1 Aureispira sp.
AACTGTCAAAGAAATGACCGCTCGTGGTATTGATTTCTTATATGTACCAGGAAGTTATTACGATACGGTTTTGGATAGAGTCGGAGAAATTGACGAAGAGATCTTAGCACTCAAAGAGCTAGGTATCTTGGTAGATAGAGATGAAGAAGGTTATTTGTTACAAATCTTTACTAAACCTGTGGTGGATCGCCCAACGATGTTTTTTGAGATTATTCAGCGCAAAGGCGCCCAGTCTTTTGGTAAAGGAAACTTCAAGGCTTTGTTTGAATCAATAGAGGCAGAGCAGGAGCGTAGAGGGACCTTGTAGTTTTTCTGACAACAGCAATTAATAGTAGTAGAGGCAAGCTTTTCTTAAGAAAAGCTTGCCTCTGTTCATTGTAGATAATATCAATGTATCTAGATAAATGACCAAATACCTTGTATTGTTAATCGTAATTGTCCTTGATCTATCTGAATGGGGAGATTAGGGGTATAATTATTGGGTACGAACTCAATCTCTGTCATAAATTCTTCTCCATTAAAATCTTCATCATACAAACGTAGGACCCAAGTATTATCTAGAGCGTTGATTTTATAGGGGCTAGATAAATCAAAGTGTGTTTGTGTGATGATGTTAGTAACATTATCCCTAGTATCTGTGATACGTGGTAATGTTGGAGGGATAGATGCCTTATCGTACAAGGTAAAGTAGCAATCTGGTTTAGATTCTGTAAAATTCCCTGTATCCCAATCATTGCCATTAGCATTCAACGGAGGATACTCAAATAAAATAATTCTACTAATCTCAAAAGACGTAGGGACAGGATCAGGGGTTGGTTCTTCTTTGGTACAAGATTGAAAACTTATTGTCAGAAGGAGAAGGCTAAAAAGATAAAATAACAAAAATTTGTTCATGATAATAAGATTTGATGAACGTAAAGGAATGTTCAAAGATAGGTTTTTGAAAAGACCCATCAAACTAACTTTTATTAAATGCTTTAGGAACGCTATAATTACCTAGTTTTTAGGGAAGGAAAAAACATAAAAAAAACGACTACTAATCTAAAATTAGTAGTCGTCTCATAGTTTTCTTTTACAACAAGGGAAATAAGAACATAACTTTTAAAAAAGTGCTGCTACATCAGCGTGGGTTACTTGCTCAACCGTTGTGCCGCGTGGAACAAAGATTTTGAAGCGATATTTTTCTTCAATTTTAGTTCCTCTCAAAGTCACTTCTTTTTGTGCTTTAAGCATGGTTAAAATGAAATTACCTTCTACATTCTTAGAACTAGCCGTATAACGACCCGCTTCCGCTAATGCTTTTAGCGTTGCTTCATTGAAGTTGACCGCATCAATGCTAGTGACTAAGCGAACAATTTCTTCGTCCCATTCCTCGATTTCTACTTCACCTTCTACAGCAAGAGTAACGAGTTGAGCACCTTCATGTTGGTAAGATTTTACAATGTTTTTTTGGACTTGAGCCTGCGCAGCTACAGCGCAAAACAGAAAAAAGATAGTAGCTAATATAAGCTGTTTCATAGTTCTTGATTTTTGTAGCTGGCCAATTGCTAAATTTGGGAATCAGCCAACTAATGATCGAATAATTGGGAAGTACGACATAGATAATTGATGGGTTGTGCAATGAAAAGCTGTACTTTCGACAAGGTTTACCTTGTATCCTAATAAACGAAGTGAAAATCTTAAAGGTTGGGAAACAAGGGGTAATATCCTTGTTTTTTTTTCATGTGGAGCGTTGTTGTTTACAAAAGAAACTACACTTATTGAAAAAAAGCACTATTTAAGAGCCAGATTTACAGTTGTATTAATAGAGGTGTAGCAATATTTTTGAGGTGATTTCTTTATAAAAAAGAATAAGAGGGTATAAAATTGCCTTTTTTTAAGAAAAACTTGAAGAAACGACTGGGGGGCAAGAGCACTTCCAAATAACCTTCTATTAATAAGAACGTNNAAGTTATCGTTGCTGCTTGGAAGAAAAATAAGAAGATTGGAAAGAAGGGAAATAGAATAAAATCGCTCTTTTTTTTAGAAAAAGGAAACTATTTTCAAAAAACAAGAATTGTTAAGGATTCCTTTGGGAAACTTTGTATAAATTCGTTCTTTACAAGCCCCCTACAAAGTAGGGGTGTTTAGAAGAAAGTAGGTGACCCCTGAAAATGCCTTCTATAACAAGGGATTGAAGCACCTAAAAAATAACAATCAATTTTATACCGAACAGAAACTGTTTTGAACAGTTTCATCAACTAGTGCAGTAAGAACAGCCAATGGATTATCAACCCAGTAAAATCGAAGCTCAATGGAAAAAATATTGGGCAGAGCAACAAGTTTATAAAACGGAAACAGATCTCTCCAAGCCTAAATACTATGTGCTGGACATGTTTCCTTATCCTTCTG
>JBOEFW010000160.1:0-5548 GCA_050633105.1 Aureispira sp.
TTCGGGATGACTCATGTTTTTTGCGTTGCTGCTATATTACTTACAGGACTCGTATTAATTACCTCCATTTATGCACTACTATTAATAATGTGGTTGCTTTTAGCTAACCTAATTACTTAAAGAAGTTGTTTAAAAATTAGAGATTAGGAAATTAGGGATAAAAAAATATGTTGCAAAAAGTTTAAATTGTTGGTACCTACACAAACAAAAGAACTGCAACATATATATAGATTTATCAAAAAAGTTCATAACAAATCATTTACTAGTTTCTTTAATACTACGCTCTAAAAAAGAACCCAGCTTGCTGGCTCATGACCGAAGGGAACTAAAGACGAAGGTGCCCCTTTGGAGGATTGTTAAAGCGATTATATATCGTTTAAAAACAAGCTGTCAGTGGCGTGAACTTCCCATTGCAATGTTTTGCAGCAAAGTAATAATTAGCAGGCAGACGGTTTATAATTAATTTAACAAATGGTCTAAAGCTGGCTTATGGAAACAAAACTGGCACAAATTATTAGCTAGTAATAAATCTTGCTTGGATTTGTCCAGTATAGAATTGGACGGCAGTCATACCCCAACTAAACGAGGAGGCCAACAAGTCGGTTATCAAGGACGCAAAAAATCAAACACGACAAATGCCTTGTTTCTCACTGATAAAAATGGCTTGCCAATTGCCATGTCTGAGCCAATAGCTGGAAATCATAACGATTTGTTTGACATCGAAAATGTCTTCCAAAAAATGGTTGAAGATATGCACTCGGTTGGCATTAATCCAAATGGATTATTTATGAACGCTGACGCTGGTTTTGATAGCCATAGTCTTAGAAAAATGTGCGAAGGGCATGGTATTATTGCCAACATTGATTTCACTAAACGCAATTCCAAAACCGCTGAGTATGAATACCTTTTAGATGATAAACTTTATAAAGAACGTTTTTCTGTTGCACGCACAAATGCTTGGATTGATGCATTTAAGTCGCTTTTAGTCCGTTTTGAGACTAAATCTGAAACTTGGGATATTCTAGATAACTTAGCGTTCTGCCTTATTTTACTTAAAGACAAAATTTAAACAAATTCTATAAGAAAATTAGGGGAAATTCTAATCCATTCCTACAGTTAAAAATCTACCTTTGTTACACACCAAAAGCAAGTCATGTAATGGCATTACTATCGATTCTTAGGGCTTACCAGACGGAAACAACAAGAAGTGTAGTGATTTTATTCTTTTATTGGTAATTTATTTTGTATTATTCTAAAAAAAACAAAAGAATGATATATAGCAAAGGGGAAGAAGCGGAGCAAACAAAAACTCCGGGAGCGATAAGCCAAACTGCGGCAGGCGAAGAAACAAGCTCTACTCACCCACCACACAAAACCGGGAAAGGGAACCAAACAGGAATTCCACCGACAATGAAGGCAGGCTTCGAATACAGTTGGGGTATATCCCTAAATTCTGTCCAAGTACATTATAATTCTAAAGTACCAGAATCGGTTCTGGGAGAAGGCGCCAAGGTATACACAGAAGACACAAACATATACTTAGCACAAGGCAGTGCAGGACAGCTACCCAAAGCCCTAACTCAGATAGCGAAGCGGCTCCAAGCATCACCCCCCAAAGATGAACTAGAAAACGGGAAGAGAAAAGCGTTGAGGAAGCAAAGCAGAAAGGATGGATTACCGCTAGCCCTGAAAACTGGTATAGAAGCGGAGACTGGTTACAATATGGACGAGGTCCGCGTGCACAAGAATTCAAAGCTCCCCGCGGAAATGGGAGCGTTAGCATATGCGGAAGGCAAAGATATATACGTAGGGCAAGGCGAGGAGCAACACATTCCCCACGAGGCATGGCATGTCGTCCAACAAGCTAAAGGAGGTGTCAGCCCAACGTGCAAGATAAGCGGAGAAGGCGTGAATACAGAGGGGGCATTAGAGGCGGAAGCGGAGGCGGAAGGTAAAGCAGCGGAAGAGCGGGGAAAAGCGCTAGGGGCACGATCCCCCCTCCGCCCACTCCGAAGGCTGCCTAAAAGAGGCACAGTAAAACAACTAAAAACAAAGATATCACACGTAGGAGAGATTTATAAGGTACCAGGGACCGCAACAGAGGGGAAGGTCGGACGTAAGATGGAGTGCCTACTAGATCCCGCCAACCCGTTAGAGGGGACGCCGACCCCAACCAAAGACACTGCATTGTACACACACTTTAACATCACAGCGAAGGGGTACGAAAAGGGCCATTTACTGAGCGCAAAATTAGGAGGACTGGGGACCGAGGAGAATTTATATCCAATATCAAAAAGAGCAAATGGCATGCACGAACGTGAGGTTGAACGATGGGTTAAGCACAGGATCTATGCCCTTACGAATGCCTTGCGAGGAGAAGGGGAGAAAGGCAAAGATGAGAAAATCGGGGCAGGTCGCGGGCGGGAAATAGAGGAGCAAGCGCAAACACGGCAGAAGAAGGAGATAGAGGCGTGCAAAGTGGCGTATAAAGTTGAGATCGAGGGCCCACCGAGCAAAGCGGAAATCACCTGCAAGGCCCAGGCAGTGGGTCCGCTTTTTTTGAAACCAGAAAGGATAAAGAAGCGCATCAAAAGCAGTATACCCGAGCAGGCAGGCGAGGCAGTGGAAGGTACACCGAAGATGCAGCAACACACATATATACCAGCAACAGGAGATAACCCACAGTGGAACGGAACAGGGGGGCGAGGCAGAGCGGAGCCAGACAGGGAATTTACAGAAATGGAGAAAGCCCACTTTGAAGTACCCGGCCCAACCACCAACGTACAAGGCGCCCCCACCCCAGCAGACAAGCAGGAAGGTGCGGGTGAGGCCAACCTATTGCTAGCGGTGAAGCAGATGGCGGCTGACCTGCTGAAGGAGAAGGCCGCTGAAAGGGGCGATGAGGGCACCCCAGGAGGGCCAGCCTGGTTAACTGAACGGGGCCTAGAAGCAAGAGCGCTGGAAGAAGGAGTCCAGGTAGAAGTCCGAGCATTAAGCGCCCGGGGAAAACTATTAGAGTTGGCGAAAAAGTACAGTACGCGAAAAACCTATAAACGGGCGATCCGTAACCGGCTTTTGAAACGGTATAATGCAGTGTATCGCAATTACGCTCCCGCCCGAGGCCTAACCGCCTGCGGAAAATTAGGAGGCGAGGCAGAAGCATTAATTATATCGCGCATAAGCGCCCAGGCCGCTAGAGCGCGAAGTCAGCAATTAGGTACTGATAAAGCAATCCGGAGGAACATGGACGCCACAATAAAAGAATACACCCAGAAAGTAAAGAACACAATAAATAAAGCGCTCATGGCAGGCGAGCCGTACGACGTAGTTGCAGGGCATACATTTCGATATATACAAGGGATTAAATTGAAAGCACGCAAACCGCAGAAAACCCGAGGAGAAACCACCACAAATTTAAGTAAACGCAAGCCGAACAGGGGGAACGAGGGAAAAGACACAAAGACCTACAAGAAAAAGTCAATTGGACGAAAATAGGACTCCCCAAGCAAACCAACACCGNNCACCGTACATAAGTACTCATACGCACAAGGCACGCATATTGCTCATAAAGCCGAGTACATTTATCCAGAAAATTCTGAATCGTTTTTGCTGCCAAAGTAAGGTGGCAGCACCTTTTAGAATGTTGAACCGCAGTAATAGACCTTATTAGGATAAGTGGTTTAAAAATCTGTTTTTTGATGACCTTTTGAAGAAGAGCTGGGAATTCTTCCAGCCTTTCTTCTAAGGGACAACTCGGAGCAACTGCCTCTTCTTCTATACTCAGGTGGTGACCTAAGAAATCAAAGCCTGCTGTAATCCTACCAATTGAAGTTTTATCAGGATGCTTTTGGAGTTGCAAACCATTCAGCGTTTTATTCATGACCGCAATGGCCTTTTTTAGCTTCCAGCGGGTGGGGGCTAAGAGGACCCAATCATCCATGAATCGGAGATAATAGACCTCTTTAAGGGCGGCTATGTTTTCATCTAATGGTTTTAAGAATAAGGCACCCAATAAAGGCGACAAAGGAGAACCTAACGGAATCCCTTGTTTACAAGTAAGAATATATCCTTTGTCATTGATGGCATGGGCTAAGAACTTCTTAAGCAAGTTCATTAAATAGGGACAAACTACATAAGGGCGAAGCTGTTGGAGCAGTAAGTCATGCTGTATATTGGCATAGTAGCCTTTTACATCCGTTCGACAAACAAAGGTATGGTTTGGGAGCTGTTCAAAGACTTTCTTTACGGCTTTTTTGCTCCCTCTTTTTTCTTGTCCTGCTTCCGCTTTCAAATGATAGATTTGGCCGCTAAGGGTTGGCTTTATCTTCTTTTCTAAATGCAAGGCCATTATTTTCAGGACTAAGGCATCTTTTGCCGTCCATAAAAACGTAGTTCGATCAGCCGTGCTGATTTTCTTGACCAAATCAAAAGAAAAGCGCTGCGCTTTTAAATCGTGCAATAATTGAGCTCTTTCTTCTTGCCAATGGACACGCAAATGCCACACTTCATTGTTAAAATGATAGTCTTTGCGTTTTTGGCATACCCACAGGTAAGCCGCATCAATGTATTTTTCTGCCCAGAACATTTTTGATAGAGGTGTGTTTTGATACAGTTGCAAAACTCAAAGGTACTATACAATTTGCACTAGAACAAATGCTATATTTAGAATAACAAAAAAGGAACGTTTTGTATTACTCATTAGCTCCCATCTCAAAATTTTCATTTTTTTGCCTTGGGCTTTATTGAGAGTTACATAAAATGGTTACGCGAATCAAGGGAATATTTATACCTTTGGAATACCTTTTAATGTAACTTTTAAGTATGAAAATAGGATATGCACGTGTTTCGACCAAAGAACAATCTTTGAACCTTCAAAAAGATGCTTTGGAAAAAGTTGGATGCGAGACAATATTTAGTGAACACATTAGTGGAGCCAAATCGGATCGCCCACAATTACAAGAAATGATAAAACACCTTCGCAAAGGAGATGTCGTTGTTGTCTGGAAATTGGATCGTCTAGGTAGGAGCTTGAGAGACTTGGTGAATCTAATTTCCAAGTTTCAAGATGCTGGAGTCGAATTTCAATCCCTCCAGGATAATATTGATACCACGACACCCGCAGGTAAATTGGCCTTTCATATGTTTGCTGCTTTGGCAGAGTTTGAACGAGATATTATTAGCTCTAGAACCAAGGCTGGTTTGGAAGCTGCTAGAGCAAGAGGACGGAAAGGTGGCCGCCCCAAGGGTCTTTCTAAAAAAGCACAAGATAAAGCACGTTTAGCAGAAAGTTTATACAAAGAGAAAGAGCGCTCTATTACTGAAATTTGTAGCCACTTACATATTTCTAAGCCTACATTGTATAGGTATTTAAGAAGCCGAGGGGTGAAGGTTGGGAAATAAACTTAGTATCTACTTGCTTTGGCAAAAGCAGAAATAAAAATTCTATTGGTTGGGTGAAATATTTTTGATTCTCGTTTCTAACTCTTCAATAGTTGGAAGACTGTCTTCTATTTCTTTTGGTAATGAAGTTCCCAAGGTATAATTAGAA
>JBOEFW010000161.1:0-5611 GCA_050633105.1 Aureispira sp.
CTTTAATTTTTATTCCGTATAAGGCTTTTGATTTATCTACTATTGCTGGGCACGCCGTGCTTTTTTGCGTTGACCAGCAACGACACCTTTCCCCAAACCTAATAAAAAGCGTTTTCCTAAAGGCCCAGCTCTTCCTGTCTTGCTCCCTTTTCTAAAGCTATCAAAAAACAACTTGCTGTGCATGACAGCAAAAGCAGCACAATCTACATGTCCTAAGTGTTTGTTCACTCGTTTCAAGCGCAAGTTTTGCGCCCCCAATTCTTGCATTCTATCATAAGCTACAATAGAGTTCTGGTAATTCACCTGCTCATCTGCTTCACAATAACAAAATAACACTGGTCGTTCTGGTTTCCAATCGTGCACACTGTTTTCTTTAAGCGCCTGTTTGAAAGCAAAATCAGGCTCCGTTTTATAACGAGTAATCATACTAGGTTGGAGCACATCCTTAGGAATGTTAGGCAATAAGCGATTGATATAATTCATCGTATATTCCCCTGTATACAATGTTGGCAAAATACTATCGTAAGGAGCCACCAACAATTCTTTAGGGTCCTTGTATAAACCATAAATTTCATTGTAAGAAAAGATCAAATAAGGCAAATAACCTGGATGAGAATACGGTTTAAACATCGTTCCTTCTTGTACTCCTCCCAAATCATAAGCCCCTGACATTGGTACAGAAGCGGTTACTTTAAATTCTTCTTTATAAGATTCCTGTACCGTCTTATGAAAACTCAAAGAAGCATGCCCTCCCTGAGAATAACCTGTCACAAACAATTGCTCATTCTGCTGGATCTTCAATTCTTCATTAATCGCTTTGACTGCCCGTAGTAAATAAATAGAGGCGCCTGCTTGGGTTTCAATATGGTGGTACAAATGTCGGCGCTCTCCTTTTCCTAAACCTAAATAATCAGGACGCGCTACTAAATAGCCATCAGTAGCAAACCCTACACAAATAGCCTGTTCTCCTCCCAAACGTACTTTTCTATCTTTATAAATCTGTGTTCCATGATGATAACAAACCATAGGATGTCCTTCTGTTTCTTCTCTTTTCTTTTTATTAGAAGTAGCTACTGGATTTTTTTGAGGAACATAATAAAGTCCTGAAGCTTTAATGGGCGTTCCATCATGCCAAGGCATACTATAAATGACCTCATATACTGCCACATCATAGTTGATGGGCGCCAAGGCCTGTGGAATACTAGCTGACTTCCATTTATTGATTAGGGTTTCTTGGGTATAAGTATCCACCAATTCATAAGAAATTAAGGGTTGTTCTAAGTTATGCTGAGCCAGCACTCCCCCAGACAAAAGGAGTAAATAAAAGGTTAAAAAACGCATAGTAAGTACAGTAGTTGAGATCATAAAGCCAAAGAAATCTAAGATACAATTTTGCTCTTACAAATGCAAGGGTTATTTTCGAGGAAGGGGTAGTTTCTTAATTGACTAATAATCGTGTATCTTGCATTAACTATCCCTCAAACCTCCTTATTCCTTCCAATTTTTAGTACGTTTTTATGAAAAACCCAGAATTAGCTGATTTATTTTTCAAGCAATTTGAGAAGGTGCAAGCCTTGCAAGCTTCTCCCAATGATAAATTGAGGCAATTGGATCATTTGCTGACAGCTTTTTTTGTGGACTTAACGCGCAGTAAAAACATTGTATTTACCACCATGTTTTCGCGCGTGGCTTTTGCTGCTCAAGAGCATAAAATTAGTGGCGCGTTACAATGGCGCATCCATCAAATCAGACGCAAGCGCCAAACGCATCCCGATCAAATCAGTGAGAACGATTATCTCAGCACGCTCAAAACAGCCTCTTATACGATTGCTGCGTTTTGCAAAACAGCAGTCCCTCCTACCCTCAAAGAAACACTGGATCAAATTCAAGAACCAGAGGGTCCACAACGCCAACTACGTGTCAAAAAACGTTATGCGGTTTTAAGAGTAGTTGTCTTAGCCATTCAAGAAAAGAAAGAACAATTACTTTGTCAGCCTTTTGATAACCCAGAAGAGCAGATCATTGTTCGGTATAACGAGACGGGCTACAATGAGAGTTTTAATAACAATATCCGCGATCTGAAACGTTTTTTTAATGGTTTTGCAACGGTTAATTTATTAGATGTTAGTGTGACGGAAGAAGGAGAATACATTCCTAGAGCTTTTGTTTTGGAGCCCGATTATATGGTGGATGTTAGTAGCATCTCGGAGTGTTTTCAGAATTTTGGAGCCTCTGCTGCTTTGTACTTACTTAAAAAATTTACCCCTTTTACCTCCTCTGTACCGCTGATGCTAGGAAATGTAGCCAACTTCTTTTTGGATGAATTAATGACCAATGAAGAAGCCGTTTTTACAGAGACTTTCCCAAAAGCATTCTCTCTCAACCCCTTAGGCTTTGCTACGTTCAATGATAAAGAAATCAAAGAGATTTATCAAAAAAGTCAAAAGCATTTTACCAACCTCAAAACAACTGTTAAAGTACGGTTGGGAGAGAATGATATTCAACCACAACAATGTTTTTTGGAGCCTTCTTTCTATTCTAACATTTATGGCATTCAAGGACGTTTGGATGTCTTGTACAAAGATGATGAACAGAACAGAATTGCCATCATAGAGTTAAAAAGTGGAAAACCTTTTGCCCCCAACTACTTAGGCCTCAGCCAAAACCATTACCAACAAACCAATCTCTATGATTTATTGGTGCGGTCTGCTTTTGGGAGTGAACTGCGTTCCAATACCTACATGCTCTACTCAGGCATTGACCAAGATCAACTCAAACCTGCGCCACCCAGCAAAACACAACAATACGATGCCATCAAGCTCCGCAACGATATTATTGCCATTGAACGCGGCTTAGCAGAGATGGATCGCACCCCTTTGAGCAAACAAACCACGATGTTGGATGTGCTGAGTCCGCAACGCCTAGAAAAAGCACGTGGGTTCATTGCCAGAGATTTGATGGCTTTTGCCAAAGTGATGCAACAAGCAACACCTATAGAACGCCTTTATTTCTTGAACTTTGTCAGCTTTACCGCAAGGGAACACCAACTCGCCAAAACAGGAGAAGCAGGACGAGACAACCGCAATGGCTTAGCAGGGCTTTGGTTGCACAGTTATCAACAAAAAAATGAAGCCTTTGATATTTTAGGCTACCTCTCTATTACTCAAAACCGTTCAGGGGAAGAAACCCCGCTTTTAGATTTTAAACGAACCGCAGCAACCAACGAATTAGCTAATTTCCGACAAGGAGATATCATTGTTTTATATCCCATTCGAGAAGAAGGAGACAATGTCCTAGACGATCAAGTGTTTAAAGGTTCTGTCACAGCTATTGATGCGGAAAAAGTACAAGTGCAACTGCGTTATCGTCAATTTAATGAATCGCTCTTTGAATCCAATTTACAATGGAATGTAGAGCCTGATATGATGGACAGCAGTTTTAAGGTGCAATACCGCGCTTTGTTTAGTTTCTTACAAACAGACACGCGCCAACGCCGTCTTTTATTGACCTTAGATGCCCCTGAAAAGCGTCCCATTAAACCCCTCCATTTAGGCAATCCAAATTTGAGTGTAGAGCAACGCCAAGTATTATACAAAGCCTTAGCAACCAAAGATTATTTCCTGTTGGTTGGCCCTCCAGGAACAGGAAAAACAAAATTCATGTTGGCGGAAATGGTGCGGTATTTATTGACCAATACCCAAGAACAAATTCTACTCTTAGCCTATACCAATCGGGCCGTTGATGAGATTTGTGAAGCCATTCATAGCTTTGCCGAAGAAGATTATTTACGCATTGGCAATCTGCATGCAACCGATCCCCGCTTTCATGGACGGCTATTTTCAGAACGGACTAAAATCGCGACCAAACGAAAGCAATTGGTAGACATTATTAACAGTCATCGGATTTTTGTTTCTACCGTCGCGTCTATTGCGAGCAAAGCGAGCTTATTCCAACTCAAAAGCTTTGATACCGTTATTATTGATGAGGCCTCTCAAATTTTAGAGCCATTATTGGTTGGGCTACTGCCTAATTTCAAGCGTTTTGTGCTGATTGGTGACCACAAGCAATTGCCTGCGGTTGTTTTACAGGATTCAAAACGTTCTGAAGTACAGGACATGGATTTGTATGCTATAGGTTTGCGCAATCGAAGAAATTCCTTGTTTGAACGCCTCTATCGCCGTGCCGAAGAAGAAGGATGGGATTGGGCTTATGACAGCTTATCCCATCAGGGAAGAATGCACCAAGATATTTGTGCCTTTCCCAGTACTTACTTTTATGATAACAAACTCCAATTGCTCCCAGACGAGCTACCGATTTCTGTCTGGCAAAAAGCGCCACTTGGTTATCACCCCCCTAGTAATCCTAGCGATTTAGAACGTCAATTAGCACAGTATAGAATGCTTTATTTTGGCAGCAGCATTAATCGTGTCACCAATCTCAAAACCAACCTTGATGAAGCCCAATGGGTGGGTAAAATAATCCAAGGCTTTGAAGCACTTTATGAAGCCAATGGCCAACATTTAGATCCGTCGGATGTAGGCGTCATCACTCCTTTCCGTGCCCAAATTGCTCAAGTGCGCAGTGAGCTTGCGCGCTACAAAAAAGGTTATGAAAATTGTACTATTGATACCGTAGAACGGTACCAAGGTGGTGCAAGAGATATCATTATCATCTCCCTTTGCCTCAATGATATTTATCAACTAGAAAGTATTATTTCGCTCTCTGATGACCAGGTTGTTGATCGCAAATTAAACGTGGCATTAACGCGTGCCCGCAAACACTTAGTTCTATTGGGTAATGAACAACTCATGCGTCTTGACAAACGGTACAATGCCTTGATTGATTTCATCCAACAACAACAAACACCCATCACTTAAATTGCGCTTCTTATGACGCTTGCTACTTTCATTCAAGGCTTAATTTTTCTTCATGTTTTTTTTGGAGGAACTGCTTTATTAGTAGGCAGTTTGGTATTGGTACTACGCAAAGGTGATGCTCGACACAAAAAGATTGGAAAGATCTTTTATGGTAGCCTATTACTCTCTGCTATTGTTTCTTGTGTGGTAGCGGTCTTGCCCAAACATGAAAATATTTTCTTATTCTGCCTTGGTTTGTTTACTATTTATTTACTCCTAGCAGGGTATAGAGGCTTGCGCTTTCGCCAAAAAAATCCTGATTTAAAATGGGATAGACTTCTGGCTTTAGGCTTAGGTATTGTTGCCTTAATTATGCTAGCGTTCCCTATTGTGCTCTATCAAAAATCCAATATTATCACCACTGTTTTTGGAGTATTTTCGTTGTACTTTGGACTCAGCGATTTGCGCTTACTAAGGCGTCCTAAGGTATTACAAGAACGCTGGTTACGGATACATTTGAGCAAAACAATTGGTGCTTACATAGCTTCTGTTACAGCTTTTTTTGTTGTTAATAATATACTATCTGTCCCTATGTGGAATTGGTTTGCCCCTGCTACTATAGGAACCCTATACATTATCTATTGGTATCAAACCCTAAAGAAACAAGGAGGCCCTTCTTAGGTACTTCATAAAAACAACACTGTTCCCCTGCTCCCCCCAAATAAAAACCTCTAGTGTAACAGAAGTTTATTTAT
>JBOEFW010000162.1:0-704 GCA_050633105.1 Aureispira sp.
GTAATAGTTATACTTGGATTGACGGGAATGTGTATACAAGTAGCAACACTACAGCAACTCACACTTTAACAAATGTTAGCGGTTGTGATTCTATAGTAACACTAAATCTAACAATTAATACCAGTACAACGGGTACGGACGTCCAAACGGCGTGTAATAGTTATACTTGGATTGACGGGAATGTGTATACGAGTAGCAACACTACCGCGACTCACACTTTAACAAATGTTAGCGGTTGTGATTCTATAGTAACACTAAATCTAACGCTGAATAATAGTACAACTGGTACGGACGTCCAAACGGCATGTAATAGTTATACTTGGATTGATGGCAATGTGTATACGAGTAGCAACACTACCGCGACTCACACTTTAACGAATGCTGTAGGTTGTGATTCTGTAGTAACACTAAATCTAACGCTGAATAATAGTACAACGGGTACGGATGTCCAAACGGCATGTAATAGCTATACTTGGATTGACGGGAATGTTTATACAAGTAGCAACACTACAGCAACTCACACTTTAACAAATGTTAGCGGTTGTGATTCTATAGTAACACTAAATCTAACGCTGAATAATAGTACAACGGGTACGGATGTCCAAACGGCGTGTAATAGTTATACTTGGATTGATGGCAATGTGTATACAAGTAGCAACACTACAGCGACTCACACTTTAACGAATGTTAGCGGTTGTGATTCT
>JBOEFW010000163.1:0-4396 GCA_050633105.1 Aureispira sp.
GCAAGAGCGTTTCTTCTTCATAATCGTAGGTTTCTACAAAGGCATCGGAGGGATGAAAACGCAGGGCATCGATGTCGATGCTTTGCTGGGTGGGGTTCCATACATAGGCATGAACATCCAATAAGTCATTGGCTGCTAAACCTGCATCGGCTCTAATTTGTGCCACATCTAATTCTACTTCTACCAACTGCCACGCTCCATTCGTATTACTAAAGCTGGTTTGAGCGTAGGCACTAGGTACATTGGGATAATTCGCATGAGCAGTACGAGAGCAAGTGCGCAAGACCAAGTTTCCGGAATTACTCCCTGCCGTTTTGACCCAAGCAGAGAACTTATATTTCTTCTCTTGGCCATCAATCGTAAAGACTTGTCCTACTGGAAACTCTTGGGTCGTTTGCAGGGCATTATTGCCTATTTTACCTGTGGTATAAGCTGTTGTATGGATGTTCCAACTCGCTTCATCCCCGCCTTCAAAGCTCGTATACCCCAATTCGGTATGGTGGGCATTGGTGGCTTTTAGAATCGGCGCACGGTCGTCATAGCCCCATACAAAACTGTTGTTTAAGTCGCCTTCGCGCTGAAAGCCTAAGGGCAAGCCTTTGTCGTTATGGCCTGTGTAGGCGCCATATTGGCTGTAGAAACTACCATAAGTAAAGTTATTGTTTCCATCTACTCGGGTACTCGTATTAGGAGCAACAGGGCTGGCTAGTTCTGAACGATAAATATGGGTAGGATTTACTGTTTTTGGATTATTAGGATCAATCGCAAAAGTGGTAAACATGCCTCCAACTAGCTGTTTAGGGGCACCTACTTTTTGAAGGTATTTGGTTTGTTCTATTGGAACAGTATGTTGATGCTGCTCCTGTAGTTTTTGTAGGGCTAATACTCTTGTATCAACAGGTATTGGTGTATTTTCAATACTATAATCGGTGGGATATTTTGTTGCTGTGCTATAAATTGTCCCATCACTGTTGGTGACTTTTGTGCTGGTTAAATGGGTATAGACATTGTCATAAGCATATTCTGTGATGGTTTCTACATAATCAATCCCATTCTCACTGTATTGGCGGTTGGTCGATTGTGTTAATTTATTCCAGCCTGAGAAAATAGGATAACGCACATAACTGTATCCTGAAAAGGCCGTGTAATTAATTAGATAATCACCTGTTTGATATCCTTCACAGGGATGAGGTATATAAGTCCCAGGGGTATATAAAAGATTATCAACTCCTAATACGGCTACAAAAGCTGGATAATTTCCTGTAAAAAGTGAAATGTATAAAAAAGTTAAGGCATTTTGATTCACCGTATAATTGGCATAGGTGCCTGGTTTAGGATTACTATTAGAATTGGTGTTATAATTATTGCAGGCTATAGATGATGCATTGTTAATCGTGTTGTAGGCATTCGTTATTTTACCGACCTTAGTACCATAAAAAGTATGTAGACTATTATCTCCATTAATAGATGCCACCTCATAATCATTAATGGATTCTTGCACCTTAATAAAGTTTCCATTTTCGTTTTTATAAACAATCTGTTCTAACAAAAGACCACCTCGCCAATCCATAATGGTCATCGGCGCATTGAGTTCCTCATTGACAAGAGCGGCTGTATTTTTGACCACGGAAAATTTATTCCATGTTTTTCCATTCGCACCATGGAGGCCATCCAATACATTCACCTCTCTATAAGCAATATGTCCTCCTGATACCCCATGTAAGGGTAACTGACTTTCAGAGACTTTGATCACCGTCTTTTGTTTACAAATAAAGGGTTGTTGCCCCACACTATTGGGATCAGCAACTTCTATAGAATACGTCTTTTGTTCTCGTTTAAATTGGGTCGGCCGAATCCCTTGACCGCTCGATTGATTGCTATTGGCTGTTTTATTATAGGTGTATTCTTTCACCATATTCTTAGCCGTATCCAACCCATCATGTGTAGTTACTCGTTTGATTCTTACACCTCCAACGGCTTCATTGTAAATGAAATTTCCTGTTTCTTTCTCATAACGTAAAAAAATACTTAACTCATCGTAATTGTAACCAGCCGTTGGATCTAAACATCTATTTAGAGCAGCAGCTGTTAATCTATATTCCCCTGCTGGAAGCGTCAGATCAAAGGTTTTATTATAAGGCGCAGCAGCTGTAATTTCTACGGTAGGGTGTACCCCCAAATCTATGGTTCCTGCCCCAGTATTACCTGTTAAAAGAGACGTGTGAGGGACAATATTGGGATTAGAAACACTCAGTGGTTGCCAATTGCCGTTGATCTTTTCTTCTATTTTTAGATAAGAAACATTGGGTGCTGGCACACCACATTTATGCGTGACATTGGCAGTGATTTCTACCTCTTGTTCTTCTGTTAAGGTAAAAGTAGATTGGTAGGTATTCGTTGCGTTTGTTTGTGCGTTATGTAAGGCGCTCATCCCTGCATTACCAACAGTGAATTCAGGTAAAGGGACATCATGTCTCAATTCATGGCCTTCATATTCTAACAAGGTATGCCCTCCTGTAGGATAGGTTATTTTTTGTAAAACTCCTGCTTTTCCAAAAAGGAAGTTAGGATAACGATTCCCGCCTCCTGCATGGAAGTTCGCAAAAGTTGGAAGATTGGCTGGAATTAAGCTTGTATTTTGATTTTGACCATTGTAATAACCCCAAAAATCCTTGGCTTTGGATAATCTTGGAGGGAGGGGTGTTGTTTCGTATTCAAATACATGAGGAGGTTTGGTCGTGGCGTTGTTTTGACCATACTCTTGTACACTCAATAGTCGGAGGCGCTTGTGGCGGGCTGCTGACACGGTGGCATTATTACTCAAGGAGTAATCTTGTTGGAGTACGAATTTTTTTAAATAATTCGCCCCAGTTTTTACCCCATATTGCCTCACTTCTGTGAGGCGCACTCCTCCTGTGCTGATGTCATCGCGTTGGCTATTGCTGATGAATTCTACTCGACCTCCTAAGGCCTCAATGCGCTTTAAATGAATCCCTTCTACGCGCAAATTACTAATACAGGTTTGAGATTGTGTGCTGGGGGGACAGGTAGTAGGAGCTACTTGAAATTGATTGGTCGTTTGGCTGGCTGTTTCTGAAATGCTTGCTTGATAGCTTATGGTATGTGGTTCGTAGACAAAATGAATTACATCCGTTCCATTAGCAGCCGTTATTGCTCTTAAATACCAACTCGTAATAATGGGCAGGTTATAAGTTCTACCACAACTAATAGTGGTATTGCTTTTACTCTTTTCTACACATTCTACTCCTGTAATATCCTCTCCTCCAAATGTATATTGAATGCCATCTGGTGGCGTTAGGGTAAAGCCTTTTAGCCTTCCATTAATCAGGTCTAATTCAATCTTAATGTCCTGATGAGGGACTAATCTAGGAACGAGTGGCTGGGTAGGATCTCCTGTATTTTCAATATAAAAACGTCCTGAATAACCATTGATATTGAAGTTAAATTGATCTGGCTGCCCATCTCTATTGCCATTAGCCGCTTCTTTCAAGTAATTGTAATAAGCATTGGCCTCCGTAGCCTGTTGTTGAGTGGCAGGATTAAGTACACCTTGCGCCAAAAAGTCATCTGGGACTTGATGTGTCCAGTATCCAAATTGGGAATCGTCGTCTGCAATTCCATTAACCGTTCGGCTAATGACCCCTCCTGCATTTAAACTCCAACCTAATCCGACCCAAGAGGAAATAGCATCTACTTGATTACCGCCTCCATGATAACTCAAAGAAATAGGAACCGATAAACTTCTTCCTTGTAGGGCACAAAGGGGAATAGAGACATGGGGTATACCTGTGTGTAAACTAACAGGTATTTCTCCATAAACCCCTAAGCCAGCAGCTGTAGGAGAGGGAGGTAAAACATCTTTAATTGGATTGAGGGCACTTTCATAAGGGTGTTGTGCTAGGGCGCATTGAGCGACTAGCAGCAACACCGCAAGGAGCTGTGTAATTTTCATCTAGGGACTATTTTAGGGTGTACTATATTAAAGAACCAATGTACTAAAACTTTGGTTGGTAGAATAAACAACTTGAATACGACAAAATTAGTTTCTTTTATTTAATAATCCTATCCAAAATAATGTTAAAAAATTACCAACGAAGAAACCGTAATTATATTGGTGCTTATTGGAACTTATATCTAACCAATTTAGAATTACTAAAAAATATGATTAAATAAAATTATAATTAATAATATTAAAAGAATTTTAAGCAAAAATTCCTTTTGGAGGAATAGGAGAGGAACAAGCAGTTGTTTTGATGGAGTTTTAATTTTCTACTTAACACAAATTATTAGACAGCAACTCGCTCTGAGCTGAACCACTTCTCCTTATTAAATTCTAAAAAAGCCTTTCCCTATGGGAAAGGCTTTTTTAGAATTT
>JBOEFW010000164.1:0-2069 GCA_050633105.1 Aureispira sp.
GATTATTCAAGTGCTTTTCAAGCTATTTTTTTACAAAAATGATTAAGTAATGTGTTGGTCATAATGGGATTAATTTTTACTGAAATAAGGACATCTCTAAAACTTAATAAAGTTAGGATATAAGTACTTGAAAATTTCCTAAGCATTATACTGTAAGTTTTCCGCCATCCACACCTGATTTCCTGTCATCACGACAGGATAAACAGTACTATCTCTAAGATCTATGAAATGCGATTCCTCTGTTAAGACCTATATCCTTGTCGTACTCTACTCCATTTATCACTATTGACTTATTAGCAATATTAGTGGAGGAGGCTTTTTTACAACTTATTATTAAAAGCCCTAAACATATCAATAAAAAAACAGATTTTGTTTTAATTTTTTTTCAAGAAAAAAAGTCAAAATCATTCTTTAGAAATAGAATTTTTCAGCCTAAAAGCTAAAACTGTGTTACAAATATAAGCCATGTAAGTATGGCTTTAATAGGTATTCTATATTCGACTAAGAACAGGGCATATTCGTTTTAGATCAAGGCATATTCGGTAATAATTCGCCTTTTAGAAATCTAATCAAAGCACCAGGAGTTAAGTATTCCTTCTTTTCACCTACTTAGTACTTCCAGATGCCCTTTTCCAACGAATGGGTAGACACAACTATGTTTTAGCGTATGTATAGTTCCATTTTTTCTAATNNTAATTTTAGCAGCGATCAAAGCCCCTTAAAAAATAGCTTGAGCACTACTTGTTATTGTTTTAATAAAGGGGAAGAAAGCCTTAAAAAATGCTATCACATCTGTTTGATTGTTGCTGATTAAAACATTTCTTGTAACGATAAAAAAAGAGGCTATCTAGAAAGTTTCTTTCTAGACAGCCAACGGGAGCTAAAGTATCTCAATCGATTAGTTATTTGCTGCCTATTTTGGAAGAGAGCTTGGAGCAGCTAGGCATAATGCCCTGTTATCAAGAACAATATAATCATGAGAAGGACCAATCTTCCTATTTAGCGGCGGATGTGACAGAACAAATTATTCCTAGAAAGACATGCTATACGGCTCAAAAAGAGGACTATAGTGGCAAACAGCATCAACATACAGAGAAAAAAATAGCCTTATGTGATGAGTATGGATACATTCATTTTTTGAGTGCTTCTTACGTAGGAAGTACCCACGATAAAACACTCTGGGATGACGGATCAATCCAGAGCAATGGAGCCAGTTTGTTGATGGACTTAGGATTTTTAGGGGCAGAACAGGCGCAAAATAACATTCTGTTATCATTTAAAAGAACTCCTAACAAAGAGTTAGGCAAGGTCAAAAAAACAGTTCAATAGAGCGATGGCCAAGCTTAGAGTAGTCATTGAACACGCTTTTGCTGGTGTAAAACAGCTCAAAATTAGTCAACAAAAAATTAGAAATTATCAGAAAAGAAACACTATTGTTAGAGTTGCTTTCGCACTTCATAACCTCAGAGTCTCCTTTAGAAAACTTTACTGTTCTAATTCGTAATAACCTTTAATATAGATTGTTTGTTTTGGAAGGATTGAGCCGATATTTCTTTTTTTGCTCTTGGTGGAAGTAACTGTATTTGACATAGCTTTCTATCCCTTCTTGTTCTAAAAGCGTGTAGTTTTCTTCACTTCCGTATCCTGCATCCGCTACTACTGTGGCGGGGAAGTCGCCATATTGAGTCGTAAGGCCCTCTAAATGCGCTTGGTATAAGGTTGTGTCTGTTCTCGTTTGGCCAATCGTATAACTCACCACCACTTGATTGGAAGTGCTAAATTGAACATTGTAACAGGGTTTGAGTTGGCCATTTTTTATGTGGTCATCTTTCGTCCGTATAAACGTGGCGTCTGTATCTGTCTTGTTGTAGTTGTTACGATCTGCTAGTAGGGCTTCTTTTTGTTCGTATTCTGCTAGCTTAGCAACATCATTTTTCTTTGCCTTTTTTAGTTTTTTTAACCGACTCACTTACTTCTTTGTCCTTTAAGGCAGCTTCATTTGTGAGTTCGCGTTGCTCGGTTCAAACAAGAGAGATTTTATTTTGGACAAAGCCCAAAATAGCGTCTTA
>JBOEFW010000165.1:0-654 GCA_050633105.1 Aureispira sp.
CCAATCACCTTAACAGAAGGAACGTTACAGATTAATTCAGATGGTAGCTATTCATTTACACCAGCACTAAACTTTAATGGTTCTGTACCACAAGTTACTTACACAGTAAGTGATGGAACAGATACAGCTACAAGCACGTTAGATATTACAGTAAGTCCAGTTAATGATGCACCAGTAGCGCAAGCAGACACAAATACGTTATCAGAGGATACACCATTAGTTGTCAATGCAGCCAATGGATTATTGAATAATGATACAGATACAGAGAACAATCCATTAACGGTAACCGAGTTTACAGTAGGAGGCACAACATATCCAGCAGGAAGTACAGTAACCTTAACAGAAGGAACGTTAGTTATTAATTCAGATGGTAGTTATACATTTACACCAGCATCGAATTATAATGGACCAGTACCACAGGTAACTTATACAGTAAGTGATGGAACAAATACAGCGAATGCAACATTAGATTTAACAGTAACAGCAGTCAATGATGCACCAGTAGCAGTTGCAGACACAAATACAACAGCAGAAGATACACCATTAACAGTATCAGCAGCAAATGGTATTTTAACGAATGATTCAGATACCGAGAATGATGCATTAACAGTAACTGGATTACAAATAAATGGAAATCCAGCTACAGTTGGAACA
>JBOEFW010000166.1:0-1699 GCA_050633105.1 Aureispira sp.
ACTAGTGCGTACATCATGAACAATTCGACGTTGCAAGTGACTTTGTTCATTAAAACCTGCCGTCCAATAATACTCGGTATCTGTTCCAGGTAAGCTCTTCGTAGCCACTAAAAGATCATTGATGTAAAACTCTACTACTCTATTCCCAACAAATCGCCATTCCATCGCCATCCCTTCTTGGTGGTGTCTAATTATTGGAGTTATAAAATTACTACTTGGCGTCGTTCCAACGTTATCTATGAAATAGAATTTACCTCCTCCTGTTACTACTACTTTGAAGGGAAGATCTCTAAAATCTGTAGTGGAGGCCATTGGTTCTTGAACAGGATGAAGTCCTATATAAAAAACAGCATTGAGTAGGTCCGTATTATATTGCTGCGTAGGAAAATTGGAATGATCGTCCGACACCCACCATTTGATACTTTGAGGCTGAGCAGGGTCTGCTTCTATTATTAATTCTGGATCATATCCAAAACTTTTATAATCATAGGATGCCTCACGGGTATACAACGGCTCTACCGTCATACTATTTTCTAAGAAGGTTAGAATTGTATTTTGTGGGTCATTCGCTTGTAGACGCAATTTTTCATCGATCGTAGTAGAAACTACTTCTGTTATTCCTGTATTATTCGTGAGTGTTACGACATAATCTCCTTTAGATAGAGAAGATAATTGATGGGTTGTTGCTCCATTATTCCACAGATAAGTATAAGAACCTGATAAATAATTAGGTTCAATTAGTTCTAAGGCAATGCTACCATTCGCACTGTATTTCTGACTATGATTCACTACTTTTTTCACCAAAGGCATATCTGTACAAAAAGAGGATTTTAAATTATAAGCAACTCGTCTATCAAGTGTTGATTTATCATTAAAACCAACCGCAATAATATACTCATTAGAAGCTTTTTGAGGCAAAGTTGTTGTGTGAATCAATACCCCTTCTAAGTAAACCTCTAACTGATGGTTTCCTAAGAAACGCACTTCTAATTCCTCTCCTGCTGTATAAGTATATCCTGTAGCAGTAGCAGCAGAGGAAACATGTGTTTGTCGTTCCTGAGTGACTAATATTTCTCCATTAGTTCCTTTGGTCAAAATCCCAAAAGCATTGTGAAAGAAAAAAGCATGGTGTAATTCTCGAGCATCTAGGGTGCTTTTTTCGAACAACTCTATATAAAACACACCAGGTTTATTAGGGTTATACGTTTGAGTAGGAAAATTAGGATGATTGTTGGTGAATTGAGCAAAAATACTTCCTGTGGTATTTTCAATATCAACAGGGGTCTTATCATAAACATGTAACCGTTGATCAGCATGGTTCTGAGAAGGTAAATTAGGATCAACCGTGACGGCATTTCCTACAATAGACAAGGTATTATCAGTAGGAACCAATCGCCCTAGGTCCCAACTGCGATAAGTAGAAGCGGTTATCACTTCTGGTGTCCCATTATCTACGGTAACGGTACATTGATATTTTCCCATAGGTAAATTATCAATCAAAGCAGTAGTCGCTCCTGTGTTCCACAGATAAGTATAAGTTCCAGGCAACTCAGGGCTTAATTCAATTGAACCTAAATCGTTAGGGCAACTGGCTTCTTGTACCGTAACCGTAACCGTGGTATAGGTTTGAGCCGTTATCGTAGCCAATGAAAAAAATAGAAAACTTAAGCAACTCAAGGCCCCTCTTAAGGTAGATTTA
>JBOEFW010000167.1:0-629 GCA_050633105.1 Aureispira sp.
CTCCCAAACAGGAAATACATAGGTCTTCTCTGAAATATCTCTAGTACTAGAACTCTTTAATACTTTACCCTGCTGGTCTAATATCCTAAAGGTTAGTTGTTCCCCCACCTGCTTGTTCCTGTAAAACACATTCAAATAGTCTACTACTGGATTGGGATAAAGTTTTAATTGAGCGGTGGGAGCCTTCGCTAAAGAGATAATACTAGTAGTCGTATCTGGCAAATGACAGCCTGGTACCAAGCAGCCGTGTTCATCCAACTTCAGTAGCCAGCCTTGTTGGTATGCTCCTTGACCTGAGCCTTGAGCTTGTCCACAGATTAAGAAGCCGCCATCTTTGGTTTGTTCGGCATCAAAGATTTCGTGACGGGATAGAGATTGTTGAAAATAATGGTATTTCCTTCCCCATAAGCTATCACCATTAGGAGATAGTTTCGCAACTAAGGCACTGTACTGTCCTCGTAAAGTATTCGTTGCATCTCTGAAAGTATCTGCTGTCATTCCAAAAGTCATGATACTACTGTCTTCTAGCTCTATTAGTTTTATAGTTCTTCCAGAAGGAGAGTAAGAATGTGCCCTTAATTGTGTTTCCCCGAGTCTATTTCTATTGCTGTCTAACTTAAAGACATAAC
>JBOEFW010000168.1:0-663 GCA_050633105.1 Aureispira sp.
CAGTAGATGATACCTATACTACTAATGAAGATACAGCAGTAACTTTATTACCATTAACAGGCGATAGTGATGTAGATACAGGAGATACGTTAACAATTCAAAGTATTAATGGAACAACGTTAACACCAGGAACAGCACAGACCATTACAGTTCCAAACGGAACCGTAACTACTACTACAGCAGGGGCAATTACGTTTACCCCAACAGCGAATTTCAATGGAAGTTCAACATTCCCATATGTAATAAGTGATGGTACAGTAACAGCGACAGCGAATCAAGTAATTACGGTAAATGCAGTCAATGATGCACCAGTAGCAAATCCAGATACAGGAGCAACAGATGAGGATACTACATTAACAGTAACCAAAGCCAATGGATTAATAGATGCAAACGATACAGATATTGATACAGGAACAACGTTAACAATCACAAAGTTTGTAGTAGATGGAGTAACAGTAGCAGTAACACCATCAACAGCAGGCAGCACATTAATAGCAGGCAAAGGAACGTTAACGGTAAACAGTGATGGTAGTTATACCTTTTTACCAGTAGCAGATTTCAACGGATCAGTACCACAAGTAACGTATACAGTAAGTGATGGTACAAACACAGCGAATTCTACATTAGACATTACAGTAAATCCAATCAATGATGCACCAGTAT